>CAJFPJ010000001.1 GCA_904399395.1 uncultured Clostridia bacterium
TCTGCAAATTGACAACCCACCAAAATGGCATGGGCGCAAACAGCAAGGGATGCCCCTGCTGCAACGCGGTTTCCATCGCGGAAGCAAAATACAACCCGGAAATACACCCCAATGCCATTTATCACAACCACGTTCTCATTGGATTTTTCCTGTATCAGCGGGCCGAAACCCAGGCCGATACCGCAACCATTTGCCGCTTTATGCTCGATTCCCAATTCCAGCAGAAAGGGCTGGAGGAAAAAGCCTTCGAGCATATCCTGCGGGGGCTAAAAATCCAAGGCGTGAGGAACGTCATCTTTCTCACAGACGACGCAAATGAAGAGGCAAAGAATCTTTCTCTTTCTTTTGGATTTCAATTCACGGGAAAGAGCGAACATAACGAATGCTGCTATGCATTAGCATTATAATTTGAAATTGATAAGAGTATGGAGGAATTTCCATGAAGAAAATCATTTCCCTTGCATTGTGCCTGGTATTGAGCGGTTTTGTCCTGGCGGGTTGCTCCAGCAACAGCGAGCCCTTTGAAGAAAAGACCTATACGCCGGATACGGCAGTCAGCGGAATCGAACTCAACGTAGAGGATCGGGAAATCGAAGTGTCCCTGTCCCCGGACGAGGAAGTCCACATTGCATATTCCGAAAACAGCAAGGAATATTACGAGATTTCCGTTTCTGACGACCAGGTGCTGACCATGACCAGCGCCAGCAATAAAGAGTGGACGGATTATATTGGGAGCAAACCCGCCGCCGAAGACCGGAAAATCTCCTTGCAGGTGCCGGACGCCCTTTTGGAAACCCTGACGCTGTCTACCACTAACGAGAATGTAACCCTTCCCGACCTGTCCGTCACCGGAAGCATCCGCATTTCTTCTAATGGAGGGGATATTACCTTTGGAACCTTGGATGTGGGCAGCGCTCTGACCCTGAGCGCTAAAAACGGGAATATTTCCGGCGCTGTTGCAGGGAGCTATGATGATTTCGCCATTCAGTCCGAAATCAAAAAAGGGGAAAGCAACCTGCCGGACAATAAAGACAGCGGCGAAAAGGCGCTGACAGTGTCCAACAACAACGGCAATATTGATATTGAGTTTGTAAGCGAATAAAGAACCTTTTGAAAACCACTGTTTTGTGGTTGAAAAGTAGGAATATACGGCGGATTTGAAAGTATTATTTCAGGCCGCCGTTTTCTTTTTTAATTAGAATATAGGGTGTATGAAAGTCGCTCTTTTTCGGAGCACGACAGTATCGAAGAGGTATCGCTGTACCTCGAAAACAGTTTAGAACGCCCCTTGACGGGAATGGGGGGAGCGTTGGAAACCGAAGGTGCGATGAAGCGCGCTTTGCTGAATATGGAAAGACGCTTGAGCAGAAGAAAGTGCTTGACGCATTTGATAGATATGTTTTAAAAAGCATAGTTGAAAAAATTATTGTAGGAAGGTATGATGAAGAGAGAAACAAAGACGCCCCCTGTGCCCGCTGTACCGATTTTTATCTATAAAACAGGCTTTACGAATGGCGTTGACAGCATGCTTTTAAAGCAGGTGAGGAAGAACAGCGCGATAGCAAAGCAAAGCGCCGGTTTGCGTTCTCATAAAACCAGTAAGGCAAAATCAATATGTTCACATTATAGCAATACCGCATGGAAACGTGTTGTGTTGATGATATAAGGAGATGGAGGCTAAAAAGCATGAAAACACTCTATATATCTGATTTGGATGGAACTTTGCTTCACAGCGATAAGACCATATCCGATTATACAAATCAGGTGATCAATAGCCTAACGGAACGCGGAATGATCTTTTCATATGCAACAGCCCGCTCTTATATCACGGCAAAAAAAGTGGCAAAAGGGCTAAGTGCTAAGATCCCCCTTATTGTATATAACGGAACCTTTGTGATAGATAATCTTACAGGCGAAATTTTGCTGGCAAATTATTTTGATGATTCGATAAAAAAGCTGTTTAAAGAATTGTTTCAGAACGGCATATATCCAATAGTATATTCCTATATTGATAATAACGAAAAATTGAGTTTTGTAGAGCATGCCTGCACAAGGGGAGTAAACCTGTTCTTGGCTAGCAGAAAAGGAGACATACGGCGAAATCCTGTGGCCAATACTGAGGATCTGGTCAAAGGAAATTGCTTCTATATTACCTGCATAGATGAGCCTGAAAAGTTGTTTCCTATTTACGAAAAATATAAAGAAGATTTCCATTGTGTATATCAAAGGGATTTGTATTCAGGAGAACAGTGGTTGGAAATAATGCCAAAGACAGTCTCAAAGGCGAATGCTGTTATGCAGCTAAAAGCACAGTTGTGCTGTGACAAAGTGATTGTCTTTGGGGATGGAAAAAACGATATAGATATGTTTGAAATAGCGGATGAATGCTACGCAGTAGAAAACGCAGTGGATGAACTGAAAGAAAGAGCAACGGCTGTTATAGCCAGTAACAATGAAGACGGTGTTGCAAGATGGCTGAAGAAGCATGTTCAATAGGGGGAGAATATGGATATTACTTTCAAAACAGAAGAGGGAAGATTCAATTTCAGGGCCTGCGCGGTGATCCTGCAAAAGGGGAAAATACTGGCTATGCATGATGAACGGTCCCCCTACTATTATCTGCCCGGCGGAAGGGTGCAGCTCCACGAGACGGCTGAACAGGCTGTTCTGAGAGAAATCCGGGAGGAGCTTGGGGCTGAGGCGGAGATCATCCGCCCCCTGTGGCTCAATCAGGCTTTTTTTACAGAGGATGTGGAGGGGGAACGCTTCCACGAATTGTGCGTTTATTTCCTCATGGATATTTCCAATTCGGGGCTTCCCTTTGAGAGCGGCGCTTTTATCCGCCGTGAGGGAGTGCACCGGCATGTTTTTGAGTGGCTGGAGCTGGAACAGCTTGAAAAAGAATATTTTTACCCCCTGTTTCTGAAAAAGGAGATTTTTCATCTGTCGGAGGGACTGATCCTGAGGACGGAATATGAATAAATTCCAGTGAGTTTCATTCCAGATAAGCTTTGGGGAGAGGCGGAGTAATCGCTTTTATAAAGCGGATACGGGAGGAGAAAGGGTAGGCCCATGCAGATTGCGGACAATATCTTGAGACACTATTTACGAAACTGCTATTTTATTAACGGAACGGCATATGCTGGCAAATCCACCATGTGCAGGCTTCTGGCGGAACGGTATGGGATGGTGCACTGTGAAGAAAACTACAACATGGATACCATCCTTTCCGTTGTGACGCAGGAGGAACAGCCTAATTTAAATTATTTCAATACCAAAAAAAGTTGGCAGGAATATGTGAGCCGCAGCCCGGAGGAGTTTGAAAACTGGATCAACGGGAATTCCAGAGAGGTTGCAGGCTTTGAAATCGCAGAGCTCATCCGCCTCTCCGGGGAGAAAAGGGTGATTGTGGATACGAACATCTCCTGCGATGTACTGAAGCGAATCACGGATTACAAGCATGTGGCCCTTCTGCTTTCGCCCCAATCCATGTCCGTGGAGCGGTTTTTCGACCGTCCCGATCCGGAAAAGCAGTTTTTGCTGGGGGAGATTCAAAAATGCCCGGATCCGGAAAAGACTCTGGAAAACTTTCTGGGCGGTATCGCCAGAGTGAACAGCCGGAAGTATTACGACCAGTTTATGGAAAGCGGCTTTTTTACTATCGTCCGGGAGGATGAGGAGAAAGACACGCGGGAGGAAATCTTAGAGGTTCTTGCCCGGCATTTCGGGCTGGAAGAAATGGATTCGAAATAAAATTTTGGGCGCTGTGCTGTTTAAAAAATTCAATGTACGGGAGGGGCCAGGATTCTCTTTCGGCTGGAAAGTGTCAGAAAATGCCAGGTAGAAAAGAACGAACGGAGGAAAACCAATATGAAAGTAGAGGCTCTTTCTACACACTTTGCTGTAAGGAAGCTTTTGGAGGAGGATATCGGAGCCATTTATTCCCTTTCAAAGGGAAATCCTCTTTTCTACCGCTACTGTCCTCCTTTTGTGACGGAAAAAAGCATCCGGGCGGATATGAGGGCTCTGCCGCCGCATACCGCCGGGGAGAATAAATACTATATAGGCTTTTTCAACGGAGAGATTCTGATTGCAGTTATGGATCTGATTCTTGGCTATCCGGATGGAAAGACGGCTTTTATCGGCTTATTTATGATGGAGAAAGCATATCAGGGGAGGGGGACAGGTACGCAGATCATTACAGAATGTGCGGAAAGTCTTTATAGGCAGGGATTTCGCCGGCTATGCCTGGGTTTTGCCAAGGGAAACCCCCAGAGCGAGGCGTTCTGGAGGAAAAACGGTTTTCTTCCAACGGGGGTGGAAACCGACGGCGGCGGATATACCATCGTAGTGATGGAAAAAAGTCTTCCGTAGTCCCTATGAGCGCGTACGATAAAAGAAATTCTATATACGTATGCTTATGCTGCCGGTGCTGCGGGAGATTTTTCGCTGAGAATGTATATTTTGTGCCCCGCCGTATTTGCGTATGTATCTTGCATGGCCGTGCGCTCGTATGCTTGTATGATTGTATACACACATGTTTTTAGTAAACAGGAGGATAAAAGAATATATGGAATCTCTGAAGGAATTGTATAAAATCGGCGTGGGGCCCTCTTCGTCTCACACAATGGGCCCCATGCGGGCGGCATTGCGTATAAAGGAGATGTATCCTCAGGCGGCCCGATACCATGTGGAGCTCTACGGTTCTCTTTCTCTGACAGGCCGGGGGCATATGACAGATGTTATTTTAAAAAGAACTCTCGCTCCTGCTTCGGTGACGGTTTCCTTCAGGGATGAGATGCTGCCCTTTCACCCCAACGGCATGATATTTCATGCGTATACTGCGGACGGCGCCCTGCTCTGTTCAGAAGAGGTCTATTCCGTGGGGGGCGGTTCCATTGTGTGGCAGGGAGATGCAATCCCCAAGCCAAAAGAGGTATACGAGCAGAAATCCATGGCTGAAATCCTGGAATATACGGACAGGCAGGGAATATCCCTTTACGAATATGTTCTGGAGCACGAAGATGGCGACATGGAAGAATATCTGTACGCTATTCTGGAGGCTATGTTCCAGAGTGTAGAAACAGGCCTGCACAAAAGCGGAGTGCTGCAGGGAAAGCTGCAGCTCAAGCGCGTAGCGAAATCCATATTCCAGCAGGCCCAGAACACCAGAAGGGAAGCGGATCGGGAGCGTCTTCTGATCTCTAGCTATGCCTATGCCGTGGCGGAAGAAAATGCCGACGGCGGCCGGATCGTGACGGCGCCCACCTGCGGGGCCAGCGGCATTATGCCGGCTGTTCTCTATTACAGCTATAAGCAGCTGCATGTGGAAAAAAAGGATCTGATCAAGGCCCTGGCTATCGGCGGGCTTTTTGGCAATGTGGTGAAGACCAATGCCACTATTTCCGGAGCAGACGGGGGCTGCCAGGCAGAGGTGGGAACGGCCTGCGCCATGGCTGCGGCTGCCATGGCATGGATCTATGAGTTGAACAATTCCCTGATTGCGTATGCGGCGGAGATGGGCCTGGAGCATAACCTGGGCCTGACCTGCGACCCTGTGGGCGGCTATGTGCAGATCCCATGCATCGAGCGGAACGCCTACGGCTCCCTGCGGGCTGTGGATGCGGCCATGATGGCCCGTCAGCTGGGGTATCTGCGGAAAAACAAGGTTTCCTTCGATACGATCGTGAAGGTCATGAAGGAAACGGGGAAAGATCTTTGCAGTGCATATAAGGAAACGTCCCAGGGCGGTCTGGCCAAGGAATTCGGGTTGGAGTGAGAGTGCGTGTGAGAACGGCTCTTCAATAGTTGGGCCTGAGCTGTATGCGGCCGCACTGGAAGCATAAAAGGCGGCGAATGAGACTGCCTTGAAAATCGATAAGGAGTGAGCGTATATGGAGAACGGTTTTGAAATCGTGCATCTGCCAAAAGAAGATTGGAAGGGATGGATTGTCCCTATCGGCTATACAACAGAAGAATATTATGATGTAGAGATGGAAGAAAGACCCCAGGGATTTTCCGTTTCCATTGGGAAAAAGCGTTTTTCCGCCCCGGTGACCCATTCCCCGGAAGAATATGATTTTCCCGATAAGCTCTATGAGGATTTCCGCCCGGGAGCCTGCGCTTGGGGTGTGCTGGAGGAGGGAGAACCTGTAGCCGTGATCGAAACGGAGCCGGAGGAATGGTCTAACCGGCTGCGGGTCACGGAACTGTGGGTGTCTCCGGCCCGCCAGAAGCAGGGATTGGGTCGGGCCTTGATGGATGTGGCCAAGGAGCAGGCACGGCTGGAAAGGCGCAGGGCCCTTATGCTGGAGACGCAGTCGTGCAATGTGAATGCGGTGGATTTTTATCTGCATCAGGGTTTTACTCTGATCGGCTTGGATACCTGTTGCTATCAGAATAACGACCTGCAAAGAAAAGAAGTGCGCCTGGAGATGGGCTGGTTCCCCAAACGGAGGGGAAAGCTTTCCCGGAATGAAGTGGAGATCCGCCCGGAAAGACCGGAGGATTACAGGGATGTGGAGCGTATGACCCAGCTGGCTTTCTGGAATAAATACCGCATGGGCTGCGATGAGCACTATTTGGTGCACAGGCTCCGCTCTTCAAGAGATTACCTGCCGGAAATCAGCCGCATCGCTGTAAAGGACGGGGAAGTGATAGGCGCTGTGTTTTACACCAAATCCTGGGTGCGAGAGGGAGAAAAAAGCCGCGAGACCCTTACCTTCGGGCCTCTGTGCGTGAGCCCAAAATGGCAGGGCTGCGGCGTGGGAGAAATGCTCCTTCGGGAAACCATGCCGCTGGCTGCAGCGGCGGGATATCCGGGGATCATTATCCTTGGGGAACCGGACTACTACCCCCGCCTGGGATTTAAGACCTGTGACAATTTCGCGATCACCACTGCAGACGGCAGGAATTTTGACGCCTTTATGGGAATTGAACTGAAGCCGGGGAGCATGAAGGATATCCATGGAAAATTTTATGAAGCAGAAGTCTTTGAGGGGATTTCTCCCGCAGATGTGGAAGCGTTTAATGGAACATTTCCTCCTCTTGCGAAGCAGTTTTTCCCTGCTCAATGGGGGGAATAAAAAGCCCGGCTGTAGAGCTGCTATCCTCTGTAGAAAGAAAACAAAAGTATTTATTGGGCTGTAAAAATGCAGTACACAGGATATGGAAAATGGGGAGGAAGAATACATGCCGGTAAGCATTACCAAAAATCAGCAGCCGGAGGAAATCCTGCGCAAGATGTTCCAGCGGGCGGGCCTTCCGGAGATTGTTTCTTTTCGGGAGCTGACAGAAGGTTTTTTCAATGTGGCTTATGAGGCCAGAGACGCTGCAGGCGGAGAATACATCCTGAAAATTGCCCCGCCCTCCGGATCTGTACTCATGACCCATGAGAAAAATATTATGTGGAGCGAGGTGCACTCCATGAAGCGGGTGCGGGAGGAGCTTTCGGTGCCTGCAGCAAAAATTCTATACTATGATCCCGGCTGCACGGTGTGTGATTCGGAGTATTTTATAATGGAAAAGCTCCCTGGCAGCAGCTTTTCTTCCCGGATGGAAGAGATGCTCCCGGAGGAAAAGGATTCCGTATACCGGGCTTTGGGCCGGTATAACAGGGAACTGAACAGCCTTCGGGGAGAGAGCTTCGGCTATTATGGTCAGCCGGAAAAGCGGGGGAAACACTGGTATTCCGCGTTTTTCGGCATGGTGTGCGACGCTCTGGGGGATGCCCGGCGACTGCACATCGATCTTCAGACGCCGGAAGAAGAAATACTGCGCCTGCTGGAAAGAGACAGGGAATATTTTGAGCCGGTGAAAGAGCCCTGTTTTGTCCATTGGGATTTGTGGGCAGGGAATGTATTTGTGGAAAATGGCCGCATTACGGGTCTCATTGATTTTGAGCGGTGCCTTTGGGCGGATCCTCTTATGGAGGTGGGATTCCGTACCTATGGCCTGTTCCCCCCGTTTCTGGAGGGTTATGGCGGGAAAAGCCTGACAAAAGAAGAATTCCGCCGCGCCAAATGGTATGACGTATATCTCTTTTTGATCGCTTGCCTGGAATGCGATTACAGACAGTATGACACCAGGGATACGTATATTTGGGGGACGGGTATGCTCAGAAAGTGGATACAGGAGCTGAAGGAGCCGGAAGCGATTGAGCGGGGATGAGGATACGGTTACAAGAATACATGCTTTATTCAGCTGAGAAAGGAGCCATAGGCCGCCAAAGAAAGAGATGCAAATTTTTCATAGACGTGCGTTAGCTGTAGGTCATAAAAAGGGGAAGCGCTTAGGCGCTTCCCCTTTTTATGACTGATTTTCTGGAATTACGGTAAGATAGGGCTTTTCGTCTTCAGAAAGAGGCTTTTGCAGGAAATGCCTCTGGGATAGACTATACATCTTCTGCAGGCTGAAAGAGCTGAAAGACATCCTGGTAAAAGGAACTGAAGACGCTCCCTTTCCGCCACAAAAAGCTGAATTCATGAAAAATAGGTGGTTCCTCCAGAAGTATTTCACAAAGGCTGCCGGAGGATACTTCCGAGCGGACGGCGGGTTCATAAAAGAAGGAGATTCCCGCCCCAGCCATGACCATGGATTTGATGGCCCCCAGGCTTCCTAGTTCTGTCAGGTGGGCAAAATCCCCTATAGAGAGATTACGTTCCTCCAGAGCTCTTTCCAGCACCTCTCTTGTGCCGGAGCCGGGTTCCCGGATAAGAAGCCGCTCCCCCAAAAGATCCTCCAGCCGCTTAGGCTGCCGGGAAAAGGAGTAACCGGGTGCGCACACAGCCAGGTATCGCTCCCTTTTATAGGGAAGGCTTTCATAAAATTGCTTCTGAAAGAACCCCTCTACGATGGCAAAATCGATCTCACCTTCATCCAGAAGGCGCAGAAGCTCGGCGGTGTTGGCCGTCATCATCCGCAGGCGGATTTCCGGTTCCCGCTCCAAAAGACGCAGAAGGGGGGCGGGCATATTGTATTCCGCCACTGTGAGGGTTGCGCCGAAGCAGAGACGGCGTTTTTCTGTAAGATGGCTAATGGCATCCCGCAGATGGCGGGCATCGTGTTCCATGGCAGCGGCTGTTTTGAAAAAAAGCATCCCCGCTTCTGTTAGGGAGAGGCGCTTCCCTTCATAGAGGAAAAGCTTGGTGTGATATTCCTCTTCTAAAGCCCGGATATGTTGAGAGACGGCGGGCTGGGTAATATGGAGGGCTTCTGCCGCACGGGTGAAATTCATCGCCCGGCAGACAGCCAGAAAGGTTTTTATGCGAAAATCCAGCATCTTAGTTCACCTCTTTTCTAGTATAACAAAAATTTATGATAAAATAAAGAAAGATAATTTTACGAAATAGTAAAACTATCGTATACTGTGGAAGAGGAAGAACTTGGAATATGCGGGCTTGAGCCCGTTTTATGCAGCAAGGGGGAAATGAACATGAAAAAGATTCAGGAGCTTATACCCGGCCTTCTTTTGTGCTTGGCCATCGCGGTGCCCTGTTGGTTTTTGGGGAAGGCGTTCCCCATTGTAGGCGGCCCTGTTTTTGCCATTTTGATCGGGATGGTGATTACACTTTTTTACCGGCGGAAGAAGACTACACAGGCTGGGATCGCCTATACTTCCAAGAAGATTCTACAGTATGCGGTGATTCTTCTGGGCTTCGGGTTGAATCTCTCTGAAATCGCCCGGGTAGGGGCCTCTTCCCTGCCCATCATTCTTTCTACCATTTCCACTTCTCTGATTGTGGCCTTTTTGCTGCATAAGCTTCTTCGGGTGCCGGGGAATATTTCCACTCTTGTGGGGGTGGGCTCCTCTATCTGCGGAGGTTCCGCCATCGCCGCTACCGCTCCCGTAATAGGAGCGGACGACGAAGAGATCGCACAGTCCATATCTGTTATTTTCCTGTTTAATGTGATCGCTGCCCTGATTTTTCCCACGCTGGGTGGGATTATGGGCTTAACCAACGAGGGGTTTGGTCTCTTTGCGGGAACTGCTGTGAACGATACTTCCTCCGTAACCGCCACAGCCGCCGCCTGGGATGGCATGCACCCCGGCGCCAACACGCTGGATACAGCCACTATCGTCAAGCTTACCAGGACTCTGGCTATCATCCCCATCACGTTGGTTTTGGCTTTTTGGCGCACGGCTCGGGCCAAAAAGGCGGGGAACGCTGGGGAAAGCAGTTTCAGCCTGAAAAAAGTGTTTCCCTTTTTCATCCTCTTTTTTGTGCTGGCCTCGGTGATCACCACTGTGTCTGTTTCCCTGGGTGTGGATGCTTCCGTCTTCTCGCCCTTTAAGGAGCTTTCCAAATTTTTCATTATCATGGCTATGGCGGCTATCGGCCTGAACACCAATATAGTAAAACTTGTGCGGACAGGGGGAAAACCTATCCTAATGGGTTTCTGCTGTTGGGTGGCCATAGGAGCTGTGAGCCTTTTGATGCAGCATCTCCTAGGTATCTGGTGATCTGGGTGCCGGAGACAGCGGAAAACCGGTTTTTACTGCATATGATGTATGATGCAGACAATATTTTCTTTTGAGGCCGCCGAAGGGCGGCCTTTTTATTATGCATACACTTGAAATATGTCTATTATAAAAGGGCCTGCATGCTCTGTTATGTATTGGAAGAGGCTGCTATAGGGTCAAACAGAGAGAAATGAGCATAAAAATTAAAAAAATACTGTATTTCTCTTGACATGCAAGTGGCTTGAAGGTGTCTAATAGAAGGAGAAAACGGCAGATGAGCGGGGTAGCACCTTTGTGAAGGCCGGAAGGGAGAGATGTCTATGACGATCCGGGAAATGGAAGAGAAGACGGGTGTAAAAAAGGCTAATATACGGTATTATGAAGAGCAGGGACTTTTGAAACCTCTGCGAAATAAAGGAAATAACTACAGGGAATATACTTTGGAGGACGTGGAAACACTTAATCGAATAAAGTTTCTGCGTATGTTGGGGATCTCTGTGCAGGACATTCGCAGGGTTCAGAAGGGAGAGATTTCCCTTCCTGCTCTGATGGAGCAGAGAGAAAAAGAGTTAGCAGAAGAGCGCACCCGGCTGGAGGAGATATGCCGGCTTTGCGAAAGAGTTCGCAAAGAGGAATGTGAGCTGGATACCCTGGAGCCGGAGCGACTGCAGCAGGAAATAGGGGAAACCGAGAGGAGAAGGCTGGAAAAACGCCTGCAAAGAGAAGATCGTTCCCCACACATGAGTTTAGAGGAATACGACCGCAGGTTGACCCTTTTTCTTCAGATTCTAGGCGGGACATTTTGCTGCACTGCGCTGCTGTTCCGCCTGTGGATAGGGCAGCGGATTCCCCTTTGGACGACTTTTGCAGGGTTTGGATTGGCTGGTGTGATTCTTGTTGAAAAGTGGAGAATCCGAAAGAAAATGGAAAAGGGTTTGAGATTGTAAACGTGCGAACTTCTGCCGGAAATGGGCGCTGTTGGGAAATTCTGTTCCCGTAAAGGAAAACGGTGTGGTATACTGTATATAGCATAGAACCACTGGCAGGCTGGATTTTGGCCACTGTTTGGAGAAAACAAGTTGCTCCTGGGAAAACGCAAAATGCCGCTGTTCAGTATGCTTTGCGGTACAGTCGATGGAGGAAAGCAGGATGCATATACAGGATGATAGATATTGTATGCGGAAGATCGCAGTTATAGAGAGCGATTTTCCCACGAAATTTGGAATCCCCCGCCAGAGCGGGCTGGAGGAAGGGCTCAGATCAAGAATCGTCTTTGAAAAAGAATTCCGGGATCCACAGGCGCTGCGAGGCCTTTCGGATTTTTCTCATATCTGGCTTATCTGGCTGTTTTCAGAGACGGTTCGGGAGAATTGGTCCCCCACAGTGCGGCCGCCCCGCTTGGGCGGGAACAGGCGTATGGGGGTGTTTGCCACCCGTTCGCCTTTCCGGCCCAATCCGGTGGGGCTTTCCTGCGTCCGGCTGGAGGCGGTGGAGAGCGACCCCCATCTCGGGCCTGTTTTGATTGTTTCCGGTGCCGACTTGATGAACGGTACGCCCATCCTGGATATCAAACCCTACCTTCCCTTTGCAGACTGCAGGCCAGAGGCTTCCGGTGGTTTTGCGGAACCTCTTCGGGAAAAAGCGCTTAATGTGGAGATCCCACCAGAGCTTCTGGCGCTTCTGCCGGAAGAAAAACGGGAGCCTCTGCGCCGTATTCTGGCCCAGGATCCACGTCCCTCCTATCAGAAGGATCCCGGGCGTATCTATGGATTCCCCTTTGCAGGCTTTGAGATTCGTTTTGTCGTTTCTGAGGGCGAACTTTGTGTCAGAAGCATTTCCCCTGCGGAGAAATCGGCTGAGTAGCTTTTGGTAGAATCGGGGAAAATGCAGGCGGAAACCCAGAGGGGCGATGCCGGTTATGAAAGAAGGAAAAATACATGTGGATAGCGGCTGCTTTCGGCTCGGCTTTTTTTGCTGGACTTACGGCTATATTGGCTAAATGCGGCATGCGGGGTGTGGATTCCAATTTGGCTACAGCCCTGCGCACCATAGTGGTGCTGCTGTTTGCTTGGCTTATGGCTGGCATCACCAGCGGATTTGGCTTTCAGGGGCTCTTCTCCCTGGATGGAAAGACCGTAGCGTTTCTGGTTGCTTCGGGCTTGACCACAGGAGCCTCCTGGCTGTGCTATTTTAAAGCCCTGCAGATAGGGGATGTGAACAAGGTCACTCCTGTGGATAAATCCAGCACGGTTCTTACCATGCTTTTGGCAGCTCTTTTCTTGGGGGAGGATCTGGGGGGCTGGAAGCTTCCGGCTATCCTGCTGATTGCGGCCGGCACCTGGATGATGATCCAGAAAAAGGAGACGCCGGGCAGTGAAGGTGCAGAAACAGAGGCCAGCCAGGGACACTTCGGCGGATGGCTGGTGTTTGCGGGTGGATCGGCTGTGTTTGCAGCTCTTACTTCTATTTTGGGGAAACTGGGCATGCAGGGGATAGACTCTAATTTAGGGACGGCTCTGCGCACGGTGGTTGTGCTTTTGATGGCTTGGATTGTGGTTTTCGTCACTGGAAAGCAGGGGGATATCCAGTGTATGAATAGAAAAAACTGGATATTTGTAATTCTATCCGGCGTTGCTACAGGAGCTTCCTGGCTTTGCTATTACAGGGCTCTGCAGACAGGCCCTGCAAGTGTGGTGGTTCCTATTGATAAGCTCAGCATCCTGGTAACGATTGCCTTTTCAAGGGTTGTATTTAAGGAACGGCTTGGTCCCAGAGCTGCCTGGGGACTTATTCTTTTAGTAGGAGGAACGCTGCTTCTGCTGGTCTGAAAAGGATTTACCCGACAGCACGCTCGATAGAGGTGTATGTTAGTCCGTAAAAACTGTAGCTGTAAGGTCTGGCGGGCTGGAAAGGGCGGGAAATTCCATTCACAGGCGGCTTGTTTTATATGCGGATGTGGGGAGCAAGCGCATGAGTAACCTCAATTCTTTAGATTGTATACTGATTGTATATAATTTTATTTATATTTCTATTCGTTATATAACGAAAGGCGCATGAGACTGATTTTTCAGGGGCGAAAATAGAAGCCTGAAAACCCAGGACAGTGGGGGAAGAAAATTTTTATGAAAGCAACGGAAGAGCAGAATGCACAGAAAAACCGGGGAAAAACTCTCTATGTTTCCGACCTGGATGGTACCCTTCTGAGCCGGAGAGATAGGCTTTCCCCTTATACGGTGGAGACGCTGAACCGCCTGCTTCATGCGGGAGTTCTGTTTACATATGCAACGGCACGTTCCCTATCCTCCGCATCCGTGGTTACAGAGGGCCTTCGGATGGATTTGCCGGTGATTGTATATAATGGAGCGTTTATACAATCTGCTGTCACAGGGAAGGTAATTTCCTCTCAAGGCTTTTCAGCAGAGGAGCGAGCATGGATTTTCGGTTTGTTGGAGGATAATGAAATCTATCCTTTTACATATAAATTTCTGGAGGGCAGGGAACGTGTTCACTGGATGCGGGAATGTGAGAACGAAGGGGCCCTCTGGTACTTGGGAAAACGGATTGGCGATCCCCGTATGCAGAGAGTAGCATCTTTGGAAGAGCTCCGCAGCGGCGAAGTTTTTTATTTCACCTGTATTGGGGAAAGGGAGGAACTCCTTCCTGTGTATGAAAGACGGGGAGAATTCCCCTTTGCGCGCTTTACCCTTCAGCAGGAGCTTTACCGGCCGGAATATTGGCTGGAAATCATGCCCGCTCTGGCTACAAAGGCTTACGGCGCGAAAAGGCTGAAGAAGCTTTTGGGCTGTGAAAAGATAGTGGCCTTTGGGGATGCAGTGAATGACATACCTCTTTTTCAGGCGGCGGATGCATGCTATGCGGTGGCAAATGCAGTGCCGCAGCTGAAAAAGTTGGCCTCAGGGGTGATAGGCTCCAATGAAGAAGACGGCGTGGCCCGATGGTTGGAAGCTTATGCCGGTCTCTCCGCTGTACTGTAGGCTCTTGGCAATTCTACCTTTTCGGCAAAAGAAGAAATTTTTTCAAAATTGATTCTCTGTGACAGAGTATATGGATGAATGTCCTGTGCGTTTCCTCTGTGAAAAGAAAAAACGGCATCCGGTTTTTCTAAGCCGGATGCCGTTTTGCTGGTATTTGTTATACATATGCCTTTATTGGGGTCTTTCTTACTTAGCTGGTTCAGAAGCTTTTTTTGCCTCAGTGGCCGTTTCTTCCTTCACAGTTTCCGGGTGGGGGTAAAGGGGAAACCCTCTTTTGAAATTGAGAGATGCCAGGTGGGTGAATTGAGGCTCTTCAATGCAGGGGGAGGAACTTTTGTATTCCTGGCCAGGGGTGTCGCCTATACGCTGGTTCCAGTTGCCGGTTACCTCGTTGATAATCTGTAGCTTGCCGGCATTTTCCTCCATTTCAAAAAGAAGAATACGCTTATGTTGGTGGATGTTAGGGCTATGAAGGGACATCATCAGCTGCCCTTCAAAGGTGCGGAAGAGCATGGAGTGGGCTCCATCCAGGGAATAAATAGGCAGTTCTTCCTGGATCCAGGGGCCGTAGATCTCACCGCTCAAGCTTCTGGCATAGCCGGTGGTATAACCCCGGTCGCTGAAACTGGACCACAGCATCAGCAGGGTGCCGTCTGCACAGCGGTAGGGGAAGCAGCCATCTGTTACGAAAATGGTGTCTTTTTTACGCCAGGGCGCTTCAGAACCACGGAACAGGATGATGGGATCCCCCACGGCCTCTCCCAAATCCTCTGAAAGGGGGACGGCGGCGATCTGCCCGTCGCAAACCTGTAGCCACTCATGGCAGAAAACGAGCCAAGGCTTTCCGGCTTTATCCACATACAGGGTTCCGTCCAGACATTGCCAACCGGGAGGAGTGACAAGATGGTTTTTAACCGGTTTGAAAGGTCCTAAGGGAGAATCGGCCACTAGGCACTGGCAGCCCCTGTAGGTTCCTTCTGCCCGGAAGGTGGAAATCAGATAGTACCGGCCCTTCCAAATATGGCACTCTGGCGCCCAATAGTCCAGATCGGCCCAGAAATCGCCCTTTTCAAACACAAGTTGAGGTTCGCTCCAATGGATCAGATCTCGGCTAGCTAAAGCGTAAAAAGCGCCTTTTTTCTTCTGGCCGGGGAACTGCTCTGGGTTGAACCTGGCGGCATACGTGTAGTACATGTGAGAGGCTTCATCCGCCAGAATAAAGGGGTCGCTTTGCCGGATATCCCGGATATGAAGGGGAAATTCCATACTGCATTCCTCGCTTTCGCATTAAAGTGTGTGGGATGAGCAGTTGCAGAGAAGAAACTGCTCTCCTGCCGGAAGCGGCCACGTTTTGCAGGGTCCGACGTCATTCCCCTGGTACGCCGTGCTCTGGCTTTTGGCAGATTTATGGTGTTTGCCTTGTCATTTGGCCGCTCTGTTCAAATTCTATGCCTTCATTGTATAGCACAATAGGGAAAAAAGAAAGAAAAAAATGATAACAGGGGTATTACAAAAGTTGAATAAAGGGCTAGGCATTCAATTTGCTATATACCGTTTTTGAAAGAGGCTGCTGCCGGTCCTTTTTCGGCACGAATTTTATAAGGAAACTTGTCCTTTGGCACAGAAAAACGGCCCCCCGAAGTCAGGGGCCGTTTTTGATGGATAAAAACCGAGACCGTTGCAAAGTTTATTGGGTATACTGGTCTGTGCTGATGATGAAGAAGCTATTCTTTTTTCTCCTTCTCCTTGCCGGAAGAGGCATTGGAATTGTTGCGGATTTGTTCCAGATATTCGCCGGGAGTGATGCCTTCCTCCTGCTTATATTTGCGGATGAAACTGGAGGTATGGAAATACCCCACTTTGGAGGCAACTTCCGCCACAGAGCCGCCTGTTTCTCGAAGAAGCTCTTTGGCATATTGAATTTTTTTATGGTTGATATAGTCGGAGACAGTCTTCCCTGTATAGGTCTTAAATTGATGGCTAAAATTGGAAACAGACATTTTATAATCCGCCGCCAAGCTTTTTACAGAGAAATCAGGGTCGCAGAAATGGCAGTCAATATAGGCAGTAGCATCCTTCATACTCAGTTTCTGGGGCCGTTCGGGCTTGGCCTTTATATCCAGAATGACCTGGCTGCACAATGTCTGAAGCACCAGCTTCAGATCTTCCACAGAAGAAATAGAAAGATTGTTTACAATATCGCCGCAGGCGCGCTTCATCCACCCAGGGGATTTTTTATCCATCGTCTGGAATATACGGTTGATGGCCTCATAGCATACGCATCGGACAGTGAATGAGTCCCCTGCGATATGCTCAATATGGCGCTGCAGCTCTGTGGACATGAATTCTACCAGCATGGGGTTGTCCTGATCGATGGCATTGCAGAGGGCATCCAAATCCGCTGTGGGATAAGTCTGCTGATAAATACTGTCATCAGAGGGGTGAATGCCATAGAAATAGACAGTGGTTTCCTTCTGGATATTGCGGTTTACAAAGGCCGTCTTAGCTTCGTGGAAAGATTGCCGTAGAAGATCCAAAGTGGAATAAGCGTTTCCCACATATAAAAAGCCCTGCAGACAACTTTCGTTCAGTAGATTGGTGCATTTTTGCAGATAAGAGGAGCATTCCTCGGGATCACTGCTCTTTTCTGAAAAGACAAGGATAAAGCAATTGCGCTCCATGTATTCTACAATATAGCAGGTTTTTTCCGCACTGAAAATTTGCTGTAAAAGGGGAATATACTCTGATAGCTCCGGGGGATGAACACCTTGTGGCCATTCTTCCTCAGGAAAGGCCTTTACCCGCAGAATGGCCGCTCGGTAATAGGGCCCTTCCAGTTGCAGCTTAGCGGCCTGCAGCTCCTCATCTGTTGCGCTGGTGTCACTGTCCCGCAAAAGATTGAGCAGAAGATGTTCCTGTCGGTATTCCAAGCTGGATTGGCTTAGCCTTTGGATGGTCATCTGAGCCATTTCCATAATATTGCTGCCAGCAGGCACGCCAGCCCCGTTTTCCTGCATGTAATCGGCCAGTTTTTTAACCGGCTTATAGCTGGACCGACTGACAAAGAGAACCAAAAGAAAACCCAAAGTAACCAGTATGAAGTAGATCAGAGAGAAGGTCCGCTGGAAATTGTGAACATCCTGCAGCATGACCTCTGTGGGGATCAGGGTGTAGTAGGTGAGGCCGCTTTGGGATTCACTTCGGTTTACATAGACCTCCCGGCCGTCCAAATCACCCAGACGCCATTGCTCCGGTTCCACCTTCTGGGTAACCGTTTCATAATTTTTCAGAAGTTCCTCAAGATTATTGTGTTGTTCCTGAGGAAGCGAGGAGTATATGATATCTCCTTCATAGTTTGTTATAATCTTATAAATTTCGCTGTCGCCCACTACGGGGCCCATGATCCGTTCAAAACTGCTATCACTGATCTGAAAAATTAGAAATGGCGTTTCTAAGCTGGAAAAATTTCCATAGGCAGGGCGGACATATGTGATATAGGAGATTGTTTGACCGGAAACAAGACCCACGTTGGTGCTGCCGATCCAAGTAGGGCCATTTTGCGCTATTTGGAGGAAATCATCCGCATCCAGGCCCTCATACCGGTTTATAGCCTGAAACTGGATCTTGGGGTTGCTTGTCCCATTACGGCTGTAATAAAGGTCGTTTATACCGCCGGAATAGTAGTAAACGTTTGAAACAAAACTATTGGAAATCTGAAAAGAAGAAAGAGTGTTTATAACAGAAATATAGCCGGTGGATGTCGTATTAAGGTGGTAGGAGGAAAATTCCGGATCCATACCAACCTGGTTCGCAAAATTATCCATCTGTGTAATCTGCATATCCACAGCCGATTGAATCTCTTTCGGTATATTGAGCGCTTGTGAGAGCGAATCTTCAATATAATAGTTGACAAAATAAAAATTTACGACTCCCCCAAGGACAAGAAGAGGAAGGAACAGCACCAATGCATACGATAAGAGATACCGTATAAAAGTGTGATTCCATATTTTTTTCATGTTTTGTCCCTCCATGGCCTGAAAATGATTCAAAAATGGTATAGTCCCATTGAAATTTGCCTTATTTTCCTTCAAAATCGGTCACTTCGCATTCGACATTTGCCACTTTACTTTTACATCGGATACATTGTACAATATAGACAAACGAAAATCAACGAATTTATGAATCTTTGGAGTCTACGATTGTGAATAATAGTAATACTCTGTGAATATTAGGTGAAAATGCTGTAAAGATTTTATAATATGCACTTTATCACAGTTGGTATATTCAAAATACAGATTATTTTCTGTTGTTTTTTAAGAAAGTGAAAAAGTATCGGGTATGACAAGTTGGGTTCAGTCAGAGGCAATTCAGGCAATAAAGATTTAGTTTAAATTCAAGATAACCGTGTTTTTTAATGAAAAAAATTAGTATTTTCTAATTTTTTATTGAATTTTGAATAAGTATAGAGTATAATCTAGCTAAAGTTGAAAGTTACTTCACGCCTATTCATTGAGAAGTGCAAAAAGAATACCTCAAATACAAAGTGGAAATACTGGCAAAATGGGTTTTCTGTTTTGATATTATCATTTTCAGCATTCAGTGATTATTAGTGATGATTGTGACCCTGGTTTGACTGAACAGTGTGCGCAAGCATAGTGATAAGCTACTAAAAATGTTGCCGTTCTTTTGTTGAGTCGCTTCAGGGATACAATAGATAAAATATGTGGCCTTTTTCAGTGTGGGTTGAATATATTTGTTTCTCTGCTTTTATTGTATTACTATACTATTATTATTTGTGTTTGATCGAAAAGCAGAGAGATATTTTTTCTGTTTAACACAGACTGAAAACAGACGGCATATTCCTTTTAGAAAAAGAGAGAAGGAGGCGGCTTTTCGTATGGCGGCATCTGCGTCAATGGTTAAGCAAAGCAGTAAAAGCGGTAGGAAAAGAAAATCTCGTGGAAAGCTTACAAGAAGCTGGGATCTATTTATTCTTATTATTCCGGCATTAGTCTTGTTGATAGTTTTCTCCTACGGCCCCATGTACGGCGTCTTAATGGCGTTTCAGGATTTTGTTCCTACAAAGGGCATCTGGGGAAGCACATGGGTTGGGCTGAAGCATTTTGAAAGATTTGTGACGGCCTACAATTTCAAGATGATTTTAGGGAATACTCTTACAATCAGTATTTATTCCTTGATTGCAGGTTTTCCCTTCCCGATTATTTTGGCCCTGCTCGTAAACAAGCTTCGCAGCACCCGGTATCAAAGCGTTGTAAAAACGGTATCTTATGCGCCGTACTTTATTTCCACCGTTGTTCTGGTAGGTATGCTGCGTATTTTTATGGCTCCCGATACTGGTTTTATCAATCATATCATTGAAGCTTTCGGCGGTGAGAGCTTTGATTTCTTTGCTTCTGCTCCGGCATTTAAACATATTTATGTATGGTCGGATGTTTGGAAAAACGCAGGATGGAACTCCATTATTTATCTGGCGGCTCTTTCCAATATAAGCCCCGAGCTTTATGAATCCGCCAAGGTGGACGGCGCTACCCAGTGGAAAACCCTGTGGCATATTGATCTGCCGGGTATTCTCCCCACGGTTATCACTCTGCTGATTCTGAATACAGGCAACCTGATGGCGGTAGGTTTTGAAAAAGCATATTTGATGCAGACAACTTTGAACACCAGCGCTTCTGAAATTATCTCTACATATGTGTATAAGAGAGGTATTCCCGGAGGAGAGTTCAGCTTCTCCACAGCAGTAAACACCTTTAACTCGGTAATCAACTGCATTCTGCTGGTGGCTGTAAACTGGATTTCTCGCAAAACCAGCGAGACTTCGCTGTGGTAAGGAGGGTGAATGAAGATGAGCGCACAGGTAAAAGCAACACCTGCAAAACACGGCAATAAGGTTCACCGTTCCCGCGGCGACATGATTTTTGATACGGTCAATGTTATTATAGTAGGGATTTTCCTTTTTATTGTTATCTATCCTTTATATTGGACGTTGGTCGCATCTTTCAGCGATCCGAATGCGGTTAACCGCGGCGACGTTTCCTTCTGGCCGGTAGGCGTTACCTTCTCCGGTTATAACAGACTGTTCCAATATACCCAGATTTGGAGATCGTATCTGAATACCATTGTTTATACGATTCTGGGAACCGTTTTGAATGTGGCGGTTACGGTTGCAGGCGGTTATGCACTTTCCCGCCCCAATCTTCCCCTCAGAGGCATTATTATGAAGCTTCTGATTTTTACCATGTTCTTTAACGGCGGTATTATTCCGCTCTACAGATTAATTGGCGATATGAATCTGCTGAATAATATGTGGGGTCTGATTTTGCCGACTACCTTGTCCGTTTACAATATGACGATTGCAAGAGCGTTTTTCCAGGGCTCTATTCCGGATGGAATCGTAGAGGCAGCCCAGATCGATGGATGCTCCAATATTGGAACCTTCTTCCGGATCGTCCTTCCCGTGTCGCCGGCTATCATATCCGTTATGTGCCTGTTCCATGTGGTGTTCCGCTGGAACGAGTATTTCAACGCTATGATGTTCTTTACGGATGTGGATCTGTATCCTCTGCAGCTGGTTCTCCGCGATATCCTGATTAATAATACAATGACGTCGCAGAGCGGCAGCGGTTCGGACGCTCAGGCTATTGTGGAAATGCGCCGGCAGGCTCAGTTGATCAAGTATTCCTCCATTGTGGTTTCCACAGTACCGATGCTGATCCTCTATCCCTTCCTGCAAAAGTATTTCGTAAAGGGAATTATGGTTGGTTCCCTTAAGGGGTAATTTTATAAGTTGCGCTGATTTTAGTTGACGCAGCCATTTGGAATGAAATCTCTGGTATGGAACGATATTCTATACTATATCGTGCAAGAGGAAAAGGGCTTTTAGGTCAGGGTAGATGTATATAGCCGTATGTGTTTATATATAAAAAGAGCCCCATTATCCTGTGGATAATCAGGCAGTTTCGATACGTGTTCTGTTTATGTATGCCAGAGGAAAAAGTATAGGTTTTCTTAAGGTCTTACGGTGCGGCCTCTGTTTTCAAAAGTGGGGGAGGCCGTCGCCTGCGACATAAATTTAACAAAAGAGAGGAAGAGAGACATGTCGAAAAACAAAGTCCGCCGTTTGTTTGCGGGCCTACTGGCCGGCGCTATGCTGGTTATGGCAGCCGGTTGTTCTGGAGATAATTCTTCCAGCACAGCTTCCGAAGGAGGAGAGACTTCCGGCAGCACGGATTCCAATTTTAACGCGGAAGGCTGGCCTGTAGTCAAAGAGAAGGTTACACTTCATGTATTCGGTTCCCGCGGCACAGAAACCCTGCAGAACTGGGATGACTACATCATGCTGCAGGAAATGGAGGATACCACCAATGTGGATATTGAGTGGGAATTGGTAGAATCCTCCACCTATAACGACAGAAAAGCCGTTATGCTGACCTCCAATGATCTGCCGGACGTCGTTAAGGATGGCCTTACTGCAACGGAGATTACACGTTATGCAAGTTCTGGTACTATCATTGCTCTGGATGAGCTTCAGGATCAGTATGCCCCTTACTATATTGCTGCCATGGATTCCGATTATGGCAAGCAGGTTGCTATGAGAGGCTGCTCCACTGCTCCTGACGGCCATCGGTATACCTTCGCCTGCACCGGCCTGGCTCCCTGGATCGGCCTGAACCGTATCGGCGCTATCAACACCGACTGGTTGGAAGCTGTTGGCATGGATATGCCCACCAGCCTGGAAGAGCTGGAAGAAGTTCTGGTAGCCTTCAAGACAAAGGATCCCAATGGAAACGGCGAGGCCGATGAAATTCCGCTGAGCTGGCAGGGCGCTGTTATGGGCACTGATGGCGCTTGGGACTTTGGTCTCAACTGGCTGGCTGATTCCTTTGGCTGCCCCTCCCCTCAGAATATGATGAATGTTAAGGATGGCGAGGTTTATTTTGTAGGCGCTACCGAAGAATTCAAGGAATTCCTTAAGTGGCTTAATAGCCTGAGCAATCAGGGGCTGTTGGATACAGAGGGCTTCAGCCAGAGCGGCGACCAGTATACCGCTAAGAAGACCTCTGAAACTCCTGTTCTGGGCGTTGCTTCCGTTTGGGAAATCGGCGACGACTTCGCAACCATGGACGCTTATGACCATTATGCATATCTGGATCCGCTGACCGGCCTGAACGGTGAAGAAGCAACTCCTTACACCACGGTGTACGACGCAGCCATCGGCTGGTGGGCCGTAACCAGCGCCTGTAAGAATCCTGAGATTGCGGTTCGCGTAGCCGACTACTTCTATGAGGATCCCAAGAGGAACCTGGAACTGATCGAAGGCCGTATGGGCGACGAAGTCAGTGAAGAAGAGCAGATTCGTCAGGTTCCCTGCACCGTTTGCAACAACGGCGAGGCTTACATGGTAGCCGATCCGCCGGAGGGCGTTAACACCCAGACCTTCCGTAACAAGTGCTGCCCCTCCTCCGGTGTTCCTTATTATATCCCCACTGAGGCATATGAGAAGTATCAGCACCTGCACTATACGGATGCAAAGGCTGAAAAGATCCGCAACAATAAGGCAAACCCGAATGCGGACCTGGAGACTATTCCGTCTCTGATGCTTTCCGAGGAAGAATCCGATACCATCAATCAGATTCAGTCCACTCTGCTTACCGAAACCTATCGTGTTACTGCCGAGTTTGTTGTCAATGGCGGAATCGATGAGGGATGGGACGCTTATCTTGCTCAGCTCGACAGCATGGGCGTGAATGATATGGTTGCTGCTTATCAGACTGCCTATGACCGCTTCGTAGAGGCTAGCGCAGAATAAGCTGTTCAGCTGTATACAAGAATAAGGAATGCAAAATTTCCTTCTAAATTCTTAAAGACCGGTCGGAGCTATTGCTCCGGCCGGTTTTTTGTTTCATCATATACAATAATTATGTAGATGAAATCTTGGCCGGGCTATGATAATATAACCGGAAGGATGTTCCTTGAAAAAGAGAAGGAAAAAAGATATACTGAGAACATATCTCGTTAAGAATTCAGCTGTCGTTCTGAAACAGAGAGATGCTTTTATATAGCTGGCTTATGGCGACATGGATATGGAAAGGATAGATGAAACGTGTGCATGCGGCCGCCCGAAAAAGGCAATTTGAAAACAGGCTTCAAAAAGGGAGATTTTCTCTTTCCGGCACGGATATGCGGTTGGAAATCTTGGGGGCAGGTGTATCAGTCCATAGATGCCTTCCGGCCGATAATCCGGGAAATTTTCCGCAGGCACAGTCTGGCTTATGAGGAACCCAAGCATCTGACGCCGGGCACCAATGCGGTTTTTCAGGTTGGAAAACAGATCGTGAAAATCTATGCTCCGGCGGAATCGGGACTTGTACCCACATGGGCGGAAGCAGCCGGCATGAAGCTGGCGGAGGCCGCGGGCATCCCCACGGCGGGGATTATTTGCTGTGGGGAACTGCAGGACCGGTATACCTTTCCTTATTTGGTGATGAACGCCGTGGAGGGAATGGAAGCGGGAGATTGGCGGCCTAAGGCAACTGTTTCGGAAAAGGAAGCCTTTGCTCTAGAGGTGAGAAGGCTGTTGGAACGTTTTCGCAGCTGTGTCCGGAATGATGCGGAGGCGGAAAGAGCGCAGCAGGCAGGTGTGCCTTGCGTTTTTTATGAAAATGCAGTAGGGAACAGGCGCTGGGAGGCTTTTTCTTCTTCTCTTCGGGAAGAGGTTGAGAGGAACGCAGAGAATGCTTTGAAGGAGAAATCCGTATTTGTCCATGGGGATCTTACCGGGGAAAATGTGCTGCTTCTCCCGAAAAGGGAGGGAACCACAGCGACCGGTCGGCTTTTTGTCCTGGATTTTGGGGATTGCCAGCTGGCTCCCTTTTACTATGAGTGGCCGCCTCTTGTGTGGGAGCTTTTTCGGTGGGATTCGGTGATGCTCAAATCCTGTTTTAAAGAATACTCGGAGGAAGAGTTCCTTACCCTGCTGACAAAGGCGGTGCTGCTCCATGATTTCGGGGCGGATATGCTGAAGGATACCTGCCGGTGGGCGGGGATACGGCCAGTCTCCATTGGGAACGCCGAGGAGGTCCGTTTCCTTCTGCAAAGGCGCCTGCGGACCGAAGGTGATGTTTAGAAGATTTGTTTCTCCTGATGGAACATAAATAGGAAAAAATTGCGGACAGAGGATAAGAAAGGAAGTTAGGCAAATGGAAGGGACCATGATGGGGCTTGTGTGCCATGAAGGAGGGCGCCTGGAGCTTATGGAAAGGCCGGCCCCAAAAATCCAACAGCCAGGGGATGCCGTGGTGCGGGTGACGCTTTCCACCATATGCACAAGCGATTTACATATTATGCGGGGAGCTGTTCCCCGTGCAAAATCGGAAACTATTTTGGGCCATGAATTTGTGGGTGTGGTAGAGGAAACGGGTTCCGAAGTGACTTCCCTGAAACCTGGGGACAGGGTAGCTGCTAACTGCATCACCTTCTGCGGGGAGTGCTGGTTCTGCCGCCGAGGATTTATCAACAACTGCGAAAAGGGCGGTTGGGAACTTGGCTGCCGGATCGACGGCTGCCAGGCGGAATACTGCCGAGTTCCCTTTGCGGAGCAGGGGCTGACCAGGATTCCGGAAGGTGTCTCGGATGAAGAGGCGCTTTTTGTGGGGGATATCCTTTCCAGCGGCTATTTTGGGGCGGAGCTCTGTGAAATACGGCCGGGGGATACGATTGCGGTGATCGGCGCGGGGCCTGTAGGCCTCTGTGCCATGGAATGCGCCCGGCTTTTCGGAGCGGCCCGTGTCATTGGGTTGGAGCCGGATCCCTTCCGCAGAAAGCTTGCGAAGGAAAGAGGACTGGCAGATTTTGTGGTGAATCCCCTGAAAGAAAATGCAGAAGAGGCTGTTTTGTCCTTAACAAAGGGCAGAGGCGCGGATGGCGTAATCGAAGCGGCGGGAACGCCTGCAAGCTTTGAAATGGCATGGAAAATCGCAAGGCCCAACAGCGTTGTGGCACTGGTGGCCATGTATGAAGAGGAGCAGCGTCTGCCTCTTCCGAAGATGTATGGGAAAAATCTGATCTTTAAAACGGGTGGTGTGGACGCCGTCCACTGTGGGACGCTTTTGGATTTGATCGCCGCCCGCAGGCTTTCCACAGATTTTCTGATTACGCATAAGGCGCCGTTGAACCGAATTCTGGAAGGCTATTCCGTATTTGGGGAACGAAGGGAAAACTGTTTGAAATGGGCTGTTTCCCCCTATGAACGCTGATGGCTGATATATTGAGGACTGAAACGCCAGAGATATGAAACCATGCAAGAAGCTGTAATTGGGAATCTTTGAAAACTGGCCGTAGTCTACATGGAAAGCATAGTGAAGGCAAAAGACATACGGTTAAGTGAATTGCCGGGATAATGGATACTAAGCAAACCCTTTGGGGAAACATAGTACCATAGTACGTATAGTTGCGTATAGTGCAGCAAGTGAAAATTGAAAGGAGGTCCATCCCGGGGCGGCCGGGAGGATGTGAATGGAAAATATAGAAGTTCTGAAGCAGGGGCAGGGTGGACTCTTCCCCAAAGAAATCGGGGTAGAGCTCCGGCCTCTCCGGGCAGAAGATGCGGGGGAAGTGCTGCGGATTGCTTCCCGGGAAAGGGTAGCCCGCTATATGCGCTTTGAAACGCTGCATACCCTTGAAGAAGCAGAAAAGCTGGTGGAGGAATACCGGAAGGGGGTTGCCTGGGCAGTCCTAGAAGGTGAGAAGGGGATATTCAGAGGTATATGTGCTCTGAAGCCGCCGGAAAACCCGGAGGACGAGGGGCGCTATTCCATGAGCATGTTTCTGGATGAGGCTGTGTGGAACCGGGGCATCGCCTCAAAGCTTGTGAGTTGGGATATAGAGTATGCTAAAAACACCCTGCGTTGCCCAGGGCTTTTGGCCTATGTGGTGGATCGAAATCTGGGCTCCCGACGCACTCTGGAAAAAAACGGATTTCGCATCGAGCGGGAACTGCATTTTGCCGATATGGAGGGCTGTCTGCTGGTTTTTGGGATTCGATTCTGACAACAGCAGAAAATCGTTTCTACATCATGAACATGACAGCATACGAGAAGGGGACGGCTTTTAGCCGTCCCCTTCTTTGCAATTGGATTTTTTAGAATGCAGATTCGTTTCTATCTGTAAGCCGATAGCCGTGATTGAGCGGGCCGTTTCCCTTTCCCAGGCTGAGGCCGCTTTTTAAAGCACCTGTCAGATAGGCTTTTGCCTCCCGTATGGAGATTTCCATAGAGAGGCCGCGGGCCAAGCCGCAGGCAATGGCGGAGGAAAGAGTGCAGCCGGTTCCATGGGAGTTTTTGGCATCCAACCAGGGAGAAGAAAACCAAAAAACATGAAGATTTTCATCCTCAGAAAATTCACAGAAGCAGTCCTCTGCACTGGAAGAAAAAGCCGTGCTGTGCCCGCCTTTAAGAAGGATGGAGCAGCCGAAGCGCCGGGAAAGGGCCCGGGCGGCCTTCTCCATTTCTTTTGGACTTTTGATGGAAGTACCAAGAAGCTTTTCCCCTTCGGGCAGATTCGGCGTCAGCAGCGAACACAGGGGAAAGAGTTTTTCCTGCATGCAGGAAAGGGCCTCCGGTTCCAGCAGGGCCGATCCGCTGGTGGAGACCATAACTGGATCCAATACGACGGGGAGCTCCTCCCCTCTGGCCGCGTATGCTTTCTTCTGCAGAAGCAATGTCTCTGCAACGGCGGCAATGGCTTCCGCGTTGGGGAGCATGCCAATTTTGACCGCCTGAGGAGGCAGATCGGAAAAGACAGCCTCCATCTGCTTTTGGATAAAAAGGCCCGGTACAGCTATGGAGCCCAGAACTCCCAGGGTGTTCTGGGCCGTCAGGGCCGTTATGGCGCAGGTGCCATACCCATCAAGGGCCATAATAGTCTTGAGATCCGCCTGCACGCCTGCGCCTCCTCCGGAATCGGAGCCTGCAACCGTGAGAACGGTGTAGCCCGGGAAGAGACCGTTGCCCTTTTCGCTCCGGGGGCCCGTCATGAAAGATGTCTCCTGCTGGGAAGGGCGCATACTGCTTTTTTCAGCTCCCGGGCCGCATTTTCAGGATCCGCCTGCTTCATGATGGCCGAAACCACCGAAACGCCCGAAATGGGGCTGTTTTCCAGGATAGAAAGGTTTCCTTTATTCAGACCACCGATAGCCGCCACCGGAATCCCCACTGCCTGGCAGATGGCATTGAGGGTTTCCACTGCCGTGAGAACGGTAACCACCTTTGTTGTGGTGGGGAATATGGCGCCCACCCCCAGATAGTCGGCTCCCGCTGCTTCTGCTTCCAGCGCCTGAGGAACGGTTTTGGCTGTAGCCCCTACGATTTTATCCGGGCCCAAAAGCCGCCTGGCTTCCTTTACAGGCAAATCGCTCTGGCCCACGTGGACTCCGTCAGCCCCTGCGGCCAGGGCGATATCCACCCGGTCGTCGATGAGAAGAGGAATATGATAGCGGGAAGAGATCTCCTTTACCTTCAGGGCAAGGCGGAAATATTCCCGGCCGCTGCGCTCCTTTTCCCGAAGCTGCAGAAGGGTGATGCCTCCCCGGCAGGCTTTTTCCACTCGAGTGAGAAAATCTTCTTCCCGAAGGCCGGTGCTGTCTGTCACCAGATAGAGGGTCACGTCCGCCTTGGGCGTGTGTAATGTGTGTGGATCCATGAGAGAAGTCTCCTTTCAGAGATAACTGGATAGCGTGCAGTTTTATTTTTTGAACGGCCGGGCCATAAGGCTATGAAAGAGGCCCGGATTCCGCTGCCGGGCGGAAGAAGGAAATCTTCTCCCCCTTCGGTCAGCATTAATTTTCTCAGAAAAGGGGGGCTCGGAAATGATCCTTCAGGGCCGGAACCCCGGCGTGAATGCAGTAAGTTTCCACCCATCTTCCTGTTCTCCGACGATTAGTTGTTTTTCATAGAGCCCAAGCCGAAGAGAGGAGCAGAATTCCTGTTCCTGCCCGGAAAGATAGAAGAGAGCATCCAGCAATTCGGCCCGGAAGGAGCCGGGCCCCTTTGCCCCCATGGCAGCCTTTTCCCCGGCGATTCCCATTGTGGCGGCTGCCAGAATACAGGCTTCAAATGGGTTAGATACGGCGGAAAAAGCTGCCGTCAGAGCTCCGGCCATGCAGCCTGTCCCCGTTATCCAGCTGAGAGCCTCGCAGCCGTTTTGCAGAACGGCGGCCCGATAAGGCCTTTTTTCATTGGCGCCGGTGCCGTCAAGAATGAAATCTTCCCGGCCTGTGCAGAAGATTACACAGCCCTGTTCCCGTGAAAAGGCAGAAAAAAAGGATAAAGCCGCTCCCCGTGTTTCGGGGGAGACTGCGTCCTGCTTCCCTGCGTCTATACCGATGGGATGAGCCTCTGCCCCGCAGAGGGCCAAAAGCTCGGATATATTCCCCTTAACGATACTTGGCTGGCACTCCCGGATAAGGGAGCGGGCATATTTTAGCCGCAGGGGGCTGCAGGCTACCCCCACCGCGTCCAGCACAGCGGGAATGGGAAGAGAACGAGCCTGTTTCCCAGAAAGGCGCATGGATTCCATCCTTGCGTCGGTGATGTTCCCAAGGTTCAGAGAGAGGGCCTGGGCGGTTTCTGTTATGGCTTCTGCCTCCAGGGGGTGTTCCGCCATGATGGGACGACCTCCCACTGCCAGAATGGCGTTGGCGCAGTCGTTTATGGAAATGGGATTTGTAATGCAGTGAATAAGGGGCCTCTTTTCTTTCAGAGAAGCCCGGGCGGCCAGAAGGCCGGAAGAAAGCTCCCGGGGAAGAGCCGAAAGGCCGCAGGCTTCAGCTTTGGCCTGCAGCTCCAGATTCGTTTGCGCGGGGTTTGGGCTGGTCATATACTTTCGCCCCCAGTGTCAGTTGGAATTTGGCCAGAAGGCCGCCCCGGGAAAGAGCCCGGAGGAAAAAGAAGGCGATTGTTCCGCCGATAAGGGTTCCCACCAGGAAGGAGGGAACGTAAAACAGCCAGGTAATATCTGTCTTGCCCCACCAGAGCGTCATAACGGGATAGGAGGCTATAGCGCCCAGGATACCTGTCCCAATGATCTCACCCAGCACGGCGAAAAGAATTTTCCCACCGGAAATGCGGTAGAAAACGCCCGAAAGAAAAGCGCCGAAGACGGCACCCGTAAGGGCCACTGGCGGGATGCCCATGAGCGTCATTCGAAGGATGCCGATCAGTGTAGCGCAAAGAAGGGAATACCAGGGCCCCAGAAGCACGCTGCACACTATGTTGATCAGATGGGCCATGGGGCACATATTGCCAAAGGGGGATTCCACCCGCAGAAAGGGGGAAATCACCACGCCGACGGCCACCAGCATGGCCAGCATGACCATCTTCAAAAGGGCGGGCTTAAAATTTGCTCTGCTTGTCATAAAAAACCTCTCCTGTCTGTGTAGTTTTCACCGGTACACAGCGGAAAGGCGGATTTTCCTGCTTATCAGATCATCAAAGCGGGGGAGGAAGGCCCTGTTGCCGGAAAGGAGCAGCGCCGGCGGGATCGCATCCCGCCCAACGCAGAAAACCGGAAATGGCCTGCAAGGGAAAAGCTCGCCTTTCCACCGGAAAACCGGCGGTTTCATAAAGGCGGTCGAAGCTTTTCCCACCCTGCAGGCGGATCCTTTGGCTTCCTCTCATCCCGGAACACGGGCTCCCTCGCTGTTTACTTGTCTTTCGCATTACGGATGCAGGGCGCTCCCCCTCCGTCCGCCCGGATCCCCGGCGCGAATCTGACCGGGCATTTTGGCGCCCGGTCTATATGAGAAACTGTTTTCCAGAACCCTCTATTCCCAAGCCCTTCCAGGAAGGGAGGGGGAGAAAACCGGAAACAGTTTTCCCGCTTATTTTAAGTGTGGAAAAGAGAAGTGGAAAAACACGGTGTTATTTTTCCGTGCAGAATTCCACCTTTTTCCCTTCCAGGATCAGATTGGTGGTGCGCACAGCACACATCTTGCCGCACATGGAGCAGGTGTGCCTGTCGGCAGGGGGCGTGCTTTCAAAATATGCCTGGGCCTTTTCTTTGTCCACAGCTATATCGAACATGGCGTCCCAATCCACCTTATGGCGGGCTTCGGCCATTTTGTTATCCAGATCCCGTGCGTGGGGCACGCCCTTGGCGATATCGGCAGCGTGAGCGGCGATCCGGCTGGCAATTATGCCTTCCTTCACATCGTTGGCGTCCGGCAGACGGAGATGCTCCGCAGGGGTCACGTAGCAGAGGAAATCCGCTCCGTTTGCGGCCGCGATAGCTCCGCCGATGGCAGAAGTGATATGATCATAGCCGGGGAAGATATCCGTCACAATAGGCCCTAGCACATAGAAGGGGGCCCCATGGCAAAGGCGTTTTTCCATCTGCATATTGGCGGCAATTTCATTCATGGCCATGTGACCCGGGCCTTCCACCATGACCTGGACATCCTTTTCCCAAGCCCTTTTGGTCAGGTTCCCCAGCTCAATCAGTTCGGAAATTTGGCCCGCATCCGAGCTGTCGTCAATGCAGCCGGGGCGCAGGGCGTCTCCCAGGCTGATGGTCACGTCATATTCCCGGAGAATTTCCAACACATCGTCGTAATATTCATAGAAGGGGTTTTCGTTCCCGGTCATTTCCATCCAGGCAAAGAGCAGGGAGCCGCCCCGGGAAACAATGTTCATCTTCCGCTTGTCCCGTTTGAAGGCCTCCACGCAGCGGCGGTTGATGCCCGCATGGATGGTCATGAAGTCCACGCCTTCTTTAGCGTGAGCTTCCACAACCTTCAGAAAATCCTTGGCAGAAATCTCCAGAAGGTCTTTTTCCAGATAGCCGATGGCGTCATACATGGGCACGGTTCCGATCATGGCGGGGGACATTTCAATGAGCTGCTGCCGGAAAGTGTTGGTCTTTCCGTAATTGCTCAGATCCATGATGGCCTCTGCGCCGTATTTAAGAGCGGTTTTGACCTTTTCAAATTCCTGGGTGTAATCACGGCAGTCCCCTGAAATGCCCAGATTCACGTTGATTTTAGTGCGCAGGCCGCTTCCGATCCCCTCGGGGGAAATGGACGTATGCCGCACGTTGCAGGGGATTGCCACCTGCCCTGCGGCTACCAGATCCCGCAGCTTTTCCGGATCCATATACTCCTTTTCCGCCACAATTTTCATTTCCTTTGTGACAATACCCTGTTTGGCGGCCTCCATCTGCGTTTTATAGGCCATATGTATTCCTCCTTTTTCATCTTCCCCGGTCTTGTGAAAATCTATCTTAGTTTTCATACGACTAACCGGTAACAGGAGAAACAAAAAAACGGACAAGGCCTTTCAAAAGCCTCTGCCCGTTTCATACAGCCATACACAACGCTCTTTCTGCTTTCATGTTTTGGAGCATCCCTACAAAAAAGGACGCTTAAAAGCAGAAACGCGCTGAAAAAACGTTTCTGTATATCCCTACGCCGGTATTATCCGGATCAGGTCGCGGGTCGAAGCCTTTGCTTCCTCTCAGCCTGCCTGGCAAGCTCCCCTGTTTCAATGTATATGTATCATAGCACAGATGTGTGCAAAATGCAAGGTATGGAGTCCTCCTCTTGAATCGTGTCCGTAGCCGGCGGAAGGGGTAAGGATAGAATCTAGAAAGGAACAAGAGGAAATAGCTTCTGTTTTGAGTTATAGTAAAAAACTATATAGGAGATATGATAAAAGAATTTATAAATTACCTTTATGGGCACTATAAAAATTAGCAGAATATTATGATATAAATACGGATTATTATAGTGGGACGTGTAGATGGCCCATCGCCGTATCGAAAGAATTTGAAAGAGATAAAATAATACTTATACTATTAATCAATATACATATCCATGATTTTATTTTAACGGTCTCTCTGCCTTGGATAAAAGATATGTGTAAATATTTGGTATTTACTCAAGAAACTTTATTGGCCATGTTGATTGTATACATAGATAATTTGAAAAATTTTAAACATAAAAAGGTCATTTAGACCTATTATTTTCATACGACTCTGTAACTTTACTAAAAATATTATTTAAATTTCCCCAAGTTTCGCTAAATTATGCGTGACTATATTCGATAAATGGAGTAAAATGACAATAATTGGAGTTGCTGTGAATTAATACCACTGATATCATTATATGTAGTATTATTAAGATAATAAGCATACTAGTGATAGATAAGCGGTCCGCTGTGTGCCCGGCGGAACAAAAAGAGTTGCCTTTCTGCATGTAATGAGGAAAAAGAATTGTTTCGAAACAGAGAGGAAGTGTTGAACGTGGAAATGGATACAAATTACGCAGAGTTCCGCAGAATTGTCCGGAAGGAATTTGCGGAAAGACTAAAGTTCTTTCGCAAAAGCAGAGGTTTTACCCAGAGAGAAATTGCAGCCTTGCTACGGGTGGACCGCTCTGCTTATGCCTGTTATGAGATTGGGAAAAGCCAGCCGGATCTGAGCGGACTTCTGATTCTGGCAGATTTTTATAGTGTTACATTGGATGAACTCCTGGGCAGACATGAAAAACGGATACAGGAATACAAGGATAAAGCATATGGAAGAGTATCCCGTACGCCGGAAAAAGCCTTGCGTAGGCAAAAAGCTGCAGAATAGAAGTAAGAACGGCATGGGATCATCTCTGCCGTTGATAGAAAACGGAACCTGGATTATCCGGCTGAATTTTACACCAAACATACAATAGAACATATGAATATAACTAAATTTAGATACAGAAGCAAGAGAAAGGCATGCGGGCAAAAGAGGCCCACAGAGATAATTCAGAAGGGCACAGGAGCAACGCAGAAAAGAAAAGGGCCTGAGGCTTCCGGCTGCAACGGATTCCAGGGCCCTTTCTTGTATTGTATAGGGGGATTAGGCTCTTTACAAGAGCATATACTGACCGATACGAAATTTTATCCTGATTGCAGAAAAAGACTTATACCCTCATTCTGGCATTCTGCTTTCAAAGTTTCTGATCCTCAAAGGGCTACGGAAGCAGTCTTTCCCTTTGTAAGCCGGAGCAGATCTGAAGGAGAAAGTTCCACCTGCGTACCGATTTTCCCGCCGCTTACAAGGATTGTATCAAAGGAAAGGCAGCTTTCATGGAATATAGTGGGAAAAAGCTTCTTCATGCCGATAGGGGAACACCCTCCGCGGATATAGCCGGTGGTTTTCAAAAGCTCATTTACGTGAAGCATTTCAATGCTTTTTACTCCGGCCGCTCTGGCAGCGGCTTTCAGATCCAGTTCCATTGCCACTGGTATTACGAATACAAAGAAGCCGTTTCCACCTCGGGTCACAAGGGTTTTAAATACCTGCTCCGGGTTTTGACCAGTGCTTTTTGCCACGGAAAGACCGTCCACAGCTTCATTCCCATGCTCGTAAAAATGGCAGGCATAGGGCACGCCCTCTGCCTCCAGCATGCGCATGACATTCGTTTTTTCACCTTGTTCCTTATGCTTTCCCTTGTTTTTTCCCATGGCTGTTGCATCCTTTCTGTGCCGCGACTTATTTGTTGTATGGCTAGATTTCACTATTTTTTGTCTGGGCCTACTGCTTTTGCCGCTGCCGTAGTTGCGGCGGTTTTTACAGATAGACAGATAGTAATATTTTCTTTTTTTCGAGCTTTCCCTTCATTCCCCGCGTTTTCAGGCGGAGGAAGGTAGGGACGTGCCGCTCTAAAGGGGAAGAAATGAAGAAGCAGCCAGCCGGTGGACGGCTGGCTGCGTTGCTGTCTTTCTTTTGCTCTTGCTCCTATATCGTCTTACCGCGTGGCCCGTTATTCTTCAATGCTCCATTTTACTCCCTGGGGAGTATCTTTCAGCACAATATGGCGGGCCTTCAGCTCATCACGAATGGCATCGGCAGTAGCCCAATCCTTGTTTTTGCGCGCCTCTGCGCGTTTTTCGATCAGGGCTTCAATTTCTGCATCCAGAGAAGATTCCTTTTTCTGGTAGAGAAGCCCCAGCACATCTGCCAGTTCCATGTAAAGCTTCAGAGTTTTTTCCACAAAATCGCGGCTGGGCTGGGCCTCGGCCGTCATAGCGGAGTTGATATCCCTGGCCAGGTCAAACAGGCAGGAAAGAGCGTCCGCTGTGTTGAGGTCATCCTCCATGGCTTCTATAAAGTGATCCCGATGTGTGGTGAACCGGGCGAAGATCTCTTCCTCCCCTTCCTTCATGCCCTCCTGGCCGTGAGAGAGAAGGAATTCCATATTTTCCTTGCAGTTGTAGAGTCGGTCGAGCCCTGCACGGCACTGCTCGATAACCTCTGCGCTGTAATTGATGGGTGTCCGGTAATGGGAAGCTACCATCAGGTAGCGGATGGGTTCATATCCGTATTTTTCAGCTACATCCCGCACAGTGAAGAAATTGTTCAGGCTTTTGCTCATTTTCCGATTATCCACGTTAATATAGCCGTTATGCATCCAATAGCGGGCGAAGGGAACGCCGTTGCAGCATTCGCTCTGAGCGATCTCATTTTCATGGTGGGGGAAGATCAGATCCTGGCCGCCGCAGTGGATGTCGATGGTTTTTCCCAGATACCGACGGGCCATGGCGGAGCACTCGATGTGCCAGCCGGGGCGGCCGTCGCTCCAAGGGGAGGGCCAGCTGGGCTCGCCGGGTTTAGCAGCCTTCCAGAGGGCAAAATCCATAGCGTCTTCCTTGATCTCTCCGGTGGCGATTCGGGCGCCGGCCTGCAGCTCCTCCAGAGGTTGATGAGAAAGCTTGCCGTATTCCGTATCCTTCAGTGTGCGGAAATAAACATCTCCGTTTTCCGCAGCGTAGGCGTAACCCTTTTCCACCAGGGTGGAGATGATGCTGATGATTTCATCTATGTTTTCTGTGGCTTTGGGATGGATGGTGGCCGGGCGCACATTGAGGCCCTCGGCATCTTTTTTATATTCCTCAATGAATCGACGGGAAACAGTCAGGTAGTCGCTGCCTTCCTCGTTGGCCTTGCGGATGATCTTATCGTCGATGTCGGTAAAGTTCTGCACAAACTTCACCTTCATACCCCTGTATTCCATATACCGGCGCAGCACGTCAAATACACAGATGGGGCGGGCATTACCGATGTGAATATAGTTGTATACGGTGGGGCCGCAGGCATAGATCAGGGGTTCATTCTCGTGGAGGGGAACGAATTCCTCTTTTTGCCTGGTAAGGGTGTTATAAATTTTCATTCTACTGTTCTCCTTCTTGCTGATATTTTCGATCCTGTTATTCTGACGCCTGTGAGGCGATAGAGTCCTTAGGCAGCATTTTTGATATATCTGTATAGACATCCACTAGGGGACGGGGAAAATTTTTATTTTGTGCAGAAATTCTTCTGCAACGGTAAAATATCTCCCTCTGATGAAACTAGAACTGGTGCGTAATATGCCCAGAGGCATTTCACGCCGAAAGATATGATTTATCTGTATGCCGTATCTAAAGCAGAAATCGGCAAATCCCACCAGCGAATCCTGAAAGAACCTTTTTGGGGTTTGTTTTGGAACTCTGCGTAGGCGGAAGCCTTACTTTCTGCCCATAGTATACCATAAAAAGAGGGGAAAGGGGTCTCGAAATTTGCCTTTCCCCTCGTCGGTGGATATTTTCTATACTCTCCATACCCGGGAACGTTATATGGGTAGGATTGCCCCGGAAAACTGGCTACCAAGGCTGGAAGAATACGTCTTATTTTGCTTCCGTATCCTTTTGGCTTGATGGGTGGCAGGAGATGGATTCTTGACCCAGCACTCTCTGAAGCCGTTCCAAATCCATGTGCAGCCGGCAGAATTCCTGCGCCACAGGGTCGCCTACATGAATCTGATCCAGATTTGTATTGGCGGCAGGCCGCTCGCCATTGAGGCGCACGATCCTGGCAGGAACGCCTACCGCGGTGGAATCGGGTGGAACCTCATCTAGGACTACTGCTCCTGCGGCCACCCGGGCGTTATCCCCCACTTTAAAGGGACCCAGCACTTTGGCGCCTGCGCCTACCAGCACGTTGTTGCCTAGAGTGGGATGGCGCTTTCCGTGGTCTTTTCCGGTGCCTCCTAAAGTGACGCCTTGGTATAGCGTGCAGTTGTCGCCAATCTCGGTGGTTTCACCGATGACCACTCCCATGCCGTGGTCGATAAAAAGACCCTTGCCGATGGTTGCCCCAGGGTGGATCTCAATGCCTGTTTTATGGCGTGCTCTTTGGCTGATCCAGCGGGCGATAAAGGGATGCCCATGGGTATGAAACCAATGGGCGCGGCGATAGGAGCGCACCGCCTTGAACCCCGAATAGAGAAAATAAACCTCCAGGCGGCTTCTTGCCGCCGGATCGCGCTCCATGAAGGAATCCAGTTCGTCCTTCAACTTCTGAAACATAGCTTTCACCTGCATCCTTTTTCCGTGCCCTACTCCATAAAAAATAGGAGGGGCGGGTTTTGGCGGTCATACATATATGAGATACTGGGGCCGGTGATGAAACTTTTTGTGAGCTTTCCGGTCTCATGTTTCCATTCTGCATAGAAAAGAGGCATATGCTCCCTTTCTGCATTTTGCAGTATATTCTCACTATATGCCGCAGCTTTCAGTTCGGAAACCTCTTTGAGAACTGAGAAACAAAAACCGCCCCCGTCCTCAGAAAGGACGGAGGCGGTATACTTCTATCCCGCGGTTCCACTCCGTATTTTTACTCTTTGGGGCGTATAACGGCGCCAGCCGGACGGGCATTTGACCCGCCTGCTCCCGGGCGCATTTCATCGGCCTTCCCGCGAAAAGCGCTTTCAGCCCATGGCGCTTTCTCTCTGTCGAAGTCCGCTCCGATTACTTCTCCCGTTCTCAGCATTTCAGCAGAAAACCTGCAGATGTTGCACTTAGTATATACCAGAAATCCGCAAAAGTAAAGGGCCGGCGAGGAGGGGAAAAGAAAATTTTCCACCCCAAAGCAGGCCCATTTTATGTATCCTTCACAGGGGAGCATCTTCCCCTGTGTCGCTATCCACATACCGGATGATTTCCGGCAAAATAGTGGTTTTTTGTATCATTATATCGCTATATGAATATAGCATAAAGATATATTCTTTTCTGGTCTTTGCGCTTTTGAAGAGGATTCGCCTTTCTGATTTCGCATTTTCAAGGGCCAATTGGTTTAAGGCGCACTTGCTTATCATAAGAATCTGCGTTCCGTTTTTTCGGCCTCTTTACACCAACAGACATCGTTTTGGGAAAGAATCTTTCTTTCTAGACTCCCAGACTATACTGCAGCACACGGGCTGCGGGGAGGGTGTGCTCCGGTGGGCAAAGATGGTATACGACGCCATCGCGAGATACCATAGATATGGTCAGCTTGGGAAGAAGTTGATGGAAAATGTCCACAAATCCGCCAACAGGGGTTTCTGACACACCTGTCACAACCCGAACGGCGCCCACCTCCTTTGCGAATCCGGCTGCTGCCAGGGCAGGATCGTCATAAAAATATACGGTCATTTCGGCTCCGGCGTCTTTTGATTTCTGCCGCAGATATTCCAGCTCTCTGCTGATCTGAGCAAATATTCGCTGCTCCTCCTCTGTCTGGACTGATGGAATAGGCTGTACACACAGCACTTTGAGGGAAGCGCCAAGCTCCTCGGCCTCCCTTTTGCCTTGGAGAATCAATCTTTCAGAGCCTTTTTGCCCCGTTACGCAGACCAGAACCGATTTTTTGCGTTTCACAATTTCACCTCCCTTCATCGATCCGCTCATGGGCTCCGTCTTCAACGGAGCCTGAAGCGGCAAGACACTTTCTACGCTTTTAGTATACCTCTTTCTGTGGCCGGGGGTGATAACAGGGAATGTATAGATCATAAAGAATATGTGAACGCGGAAAACGACGTTTTTCGGCAAATTTTCAGAGTGTTTCGGCGAACTCAACAGCCGGGAATAAGCGGAAAGGAAATTCCTTATGTTTACAAAAGCTTCTAAAATTCCCTCCTCATTTTTGATTGAGGAGGGAAATCAGCATATAGGATTCTTTTTGAATGAAGAAATAGTGAATTACCGCATTTTTGGAGCGCTGGATTTTTTTGCTGGGCCGTTTGGCCCGGAAAAGATTAGCCCGCAGGGGCGCCACAGCTTTCCAAAAGAGCCTGAAGATCAGGTGTAACCTCAAAACGGGAAAGAAAGCCTATATGGGGATAATACCAGAAATCCCGCATCAGGCCCGAACGGAAAGTAATCCGCACACAGACGGAATCATCCAGCGCATGGGAGCCTTCTCCCGCGGGGCTGTGGGAAGCGGCGGTGTTTTCCCCCTCCTCCTGGGATTCATCAAAGGAATCTGCCGGGATATAGCTTGCTCCGTCGGGGCCGAATACAGCTGTAAAGGATTCCGCGGGGAAAGAAGAGGCTTCGTTCTGTGGCAGAGAGGCGGTATCTTTCCAGGTGTCTTCTGCTCCATAAGACGAGAGGGCCGAAAAGTATTGGGAACTTTTTTCCTGTAAACCGGAAAAAAGATTGTAAAAACGCTTCTTTTTTTCTTCGTCCAAAACGTTTAGGGAATACTCGGTAGTCTCATCCGGATATTCCAGAAGTTCTACAGAAAGGAGGTCGTCCGGTCCCTGGGCGCCGTATACCTCCAGATATTTTTCTGCATCCTCGTCTCCGTTTTCCTCATAAGAAAGGAAATTGGAAAAAGCATAAAGCCGGTATTTCCCATCCAAGGAAACGGCAACAAGAGCTTCACAGTCAGCAGGCGCATATGTGTAAACAGTCTCGCCGTTGAGTTTTCCGCTGCCGGATATGATTCCAACAGCAGCCCCCAGACTTTCTTCGGATACTGTAGAGGGAAGGGGTTTGCCCCAAATTTGAGCGCTGCCGGGGCTGACCTGCTCATATCGTTTTCCGTTGAGGACGAATGAACTTTCAGCTGGGAGCACATAGATTTCGGTGGCTGTCTCAGAAGAGGCAGTGTCTGGTTCCGAAAGCTCTGCCAAAAGCCCTCCCCGGCTCAGAAGGGCTCTGTCAATTCCCATCCCCGCCCCTATAAAGCACAGCGCCCCGATACAGCAAACGGCGGGGATCCAGAGGCGGCGAACTCTGTTTTTCCGTAAGCCGCCGGGAAAGGAAGCGAGCCGGTTTCCGCTTTCTAAATCTTTTGCTTCCGGGGCTTTATCGGGAACCGCCATGCGGGTTTCTATCTTTTCCCAAATTCGGCGGCGGGTGCCTTCTTCCAGGCGGAGAGCTCCAAGCCCTTCGGAAAAAAGCTCCTTCATGCTTTCTTTACCTTTGGTATGCTTATTCTTTGCAGTCATTCACACGGCGCCTCCTTCCAAATATTCTTTCAGTTTACGGCGGCCCCGAAGCATAAGACTCCGGATGGTGGCGTTTTTCTTTCCCAGCATCTGCGCAATTTCCTTGCAGGGAAATCCCTCGTAATAGTGCAGGTAAAGAGGGGCCTTATATTCTTCCGGAAGAGCCAACAAAGCTTCCAGTACGGTGTTTTCTCCGGGAGCAGCGGCTGCCGGATCCTTCCCTTCCTCCGTCGCCAGCCTTTGAGCCATGAACTCCGGAGGCTCCGGGCTGGCTTTTCTGGCGCGAAGCATATCCCGGCAGCAGTTGGCCGCGGTCTTTAAAAGCCACGCTTTCCGGTGCTCTTCTTCCCGAAAAACGGGATTTGTGCTGAAGAGTCGGAGAAAGGCCGTCTGCACCGCATCTTCTGCGTCCGCCCCGTTTTTCAGGTAAAAAAAGCTCAGCCGGTAGATTGTATCCGCATATCGCTCATAGGCTTCTGCAACCTGTTCTGGTTTTGTGCGCGGAACAGGTTCGCTTTTCCGACTCATTCATACTCCCTCCTTTGGGGCCTGATCAGAAATCCCATACTTCCAAGATCCGCCCGCCCCGTTTCCTTTCATTCTATACACGTTTAAACCACCGGAAATGTTGCGCACTTAGGGCAGAATGCAGCAAATTTTTTGGGGACTTTCGAGAAAGGCGCTCCTTTTACTTTTATCAAGACTGCAATGAAATTCATTCTTCAAGGAAGGAAAGAAGCCGCTTCCTTTCTGTTGAGACCTGTATTTCATCCAGAAGAGCGGCGAAATAAGCTTCGGCAGTTTTTTTTCTGGTTTCAGCCATTTCGGTTCCTTTCCGGGTGAAAAAACGTCCATATAGGTTTTTGAGCTTGAAACAATATTCATGAAGAAAGGAGGGTTCCGAATCGTTCTGCCCGGGAAGAACGGCGCCTTCTGCATCCAGATGATAGAGGGGATGGCCCATCCGGCCCTGATACTGCAGGGTTCTGGCGATTCCCATGGCTCCCGTTACATCCAGCTTATCCGCGTCAAAGAGAATTTTGGCTTCCAGGCTTTCCGGGGGTTCTTCGCTTCTGTAGCGGTGCTGGCGGATAGCGGCGGAAACCTGTTGCGCTCGTTCCCCAGTCCAGCCGGAGTCCAGCAGAAAATGAAGGGCCATTTCGGCGCCTTCTTTGGCGTGGTCCACAGAAGGATCCGCATATTGGGCTTCGCGGCCTATATCGTGCAGCAGACAGGCGGCAAGAAGGATATCCGTATCCACTTCAGGATATTCTTCTGCAATTTCCAGCGCTGTGTGGAGCACCCGATAAACGTGTTCCCGGTCGTGAGCGCTGTCTTTCATACAAGTCTGCATGAAGTTTTCCAGCTGATAAAATTCTTTTCGTTTCATTGGAAAATCAAATCCTCCTTTTGCAGATAGCCGGTGGAAGCTCTATAAAAACAGTTTCCCACTGCCTTCTTTCATGATACAATACGAAGAGCAGGCGGGCAACAAGCAATACGCAAATACGCTAAAAGCCCTTTCCCCAGCTCCGTATTTCACTGTGTGGAGGCCTTAGTATGAATTTTTCTCATTCTACATATCCTGTGTGCCCTCCGAAGGGACGTTTTGCCCCTTCTCCCAGTGGGCGCATGCACTTGGGCAACGCTCTCTGCGCTCTTTTGGCCTGGCTGTTTGCCCGTTCTCAGGGTGGGAGCATCGTCCTGCGCACAGAGGATCTGGATCCCCAGCGGTGCCGGCTGGAATACGCCCTTCAGATGGAAGAGGATTTCCGTTGGCTGGGTCTTGACTGGGATGAGGGTGGCTCTCTAGGCGGAGAAGCTACAGAATATTTTCAGAGTCGGCGCTCTGCCTTTTACGAAAACTGCCTAGAGATCCTCAGGCAGAAAGTTGAAATCTATCCCTGTTTCTGCACCAGGGCGGAGCTTCATGCGGCCCAGGCACCGCATTTTTCAGATGGGCGCTTTCTCTATTCCGGCCGTTGCTATCACTTGACAGAGGAGCAGAGAGAGGTTCTTGCAAAAAGCCGCAGGCCCGCCCTGCGAATCCATGTGCCGAAAGAGATAATATCCTTTCAGGACGGCCTTCTGGGACCCTGTCTGGAGGATGTTTCCACGGAATGCGGAGATTTTATCCTCCGCCGGTCGGACGGCGTTTTCGCCTACCAGCTGGCGTGCGCCTGCGATGACGGAGCCATGGGCGTTACCCAGGTGGTGCGGGGGAGAGATCTTCTCTCTTCCACCCCGCAGCAAATATATCTTCTGCGCCTTTTGGGATACCCGGAGCCCCGGTATTATCATATTCCCTTGCTGCTTTCTCCGGATGGGATCCGGCTTTCCAAGCGGGACAAAGCATTGGATCTGGGAGAGCTGCGCCGGCGGTATTCTCCTCAGGAGCTGATAGGTCTTCTGGCTTTTCTGTGTGGCCTTCTGCCACAGCCGGAGCCTGCATCTCCCCAAGAATTGCTTTCCGTTTTTGATCCTGCAAATATAAAGCGGGAAGACATCCGGCTTCCTGTGTCTCTTTACAGCGAGTAAATGGCAATCTTGCGTTGCTGATACCGCAGAACACGGTTGGGTACGGATGCCGGAGTGCCAAAAAAGCTCTGCCGATTCCCGAGACTTCCACCGGAAATTTGCAACCTGTAGGCTTATAAGATAACGAAAACGGCCTGTGCGGTTTTTAAAGCCGCACAGGCCGTTTCTGTCTCTATTAGGCCATGGTCTTCAGCATGGCCTCCGTCACCTCGTGGGGGCAGGAAATGCCGGAGGAAAAGCTCTTAAAGGCTTCGGCCATGTAGGAGCCCATTCTGGCCACCTCCATTTCCTGGCTGCCGGCTATATGGGGCGTGAGGACCACGTTGGGAAGCTTGTAAAAAGCATGGTCTGCTTCCACGGGCTCCGGCCAAGTAACATCCAGCACGGCTGTGCGTCCGGGTTCTTCCTCAAGGGCACGGACAAGATCCGCCTCCACCACCTGGGCGCCCCGGCCAGTGTTGATGAATACAGCATAGGGCCGCATGCTAGAAAACAGGGCATAGTTCAGCATGCCCTTAGTCTGCTCATTGTTGGCCAGGTGGTTGGAGATCACCTGCGTCCGGCTAAAGAGCTCCGGCAGGGAACAGAGTTCCACGCCCATGGCTGCAGCCTTTTCCTGGGGCAGGAAGGGATCGAACACCAAAACCTTCAGATACAGGCTTTTGAGCCTTTCAATTACCATGCGCCCTATAGTTCCCGCGCCAATGATACCCACTGTATCCCCATAATTACCCGTCAGCTTGTGGCTGTAGGCAGAAGCCCGCTGAAAATCCCCGGTTTCCTTATACAGACGGGAAGCTTGATAATAGCCCTTCCCAGCCAGGATGATCTGCGCCAGGGTATATTCTGCCACAGGAACGGCATTGGCAGCGAAAGCGCTGAAAATGCGGATTCCGTTTTTCAAAAAGGGTTTTGCAAAATACTGGACGCTTCCAGCCGCATAAAACACGGCTTTCAGGTTGGGAAAAAACTCCCCGATTTCCTCTTCTGTTAAGGAAAACATGCCCCAGGTTGTGAAGATTACCTCCGTCTGCTGGAGTTCTTCCCGGCGGCTTTCCAGTTCCTGTGGGCTCCAGATGCCCGGAAAAAAGAAAATATTCCGGGAAAGCTCTTTTCGAGTCTCTTCATTATAGGCATTTTCGATGGCCTCCCAGCCTCCGGTAGTCATCCAAATGCCTTTATACAGGTATTCCTCAGATTTTTCCATACTGCTAATCCCTCCTGTTTCTTGCCGCATTTAGGCGATTGTGTGTTTGGTAATTGATGTATTGTATACGGTCGCAGACCGTTGAGATTCTTCTGCTTTTCAGCGGTTCAGTTCCCACTCCATTTTGCGCAGGCGCCGCAGCCGAATATAGAACATGGTCACCAGCAAGATGGCGGCGCCTGTCCAAGCGGTGACCTCGGCATAGAACACGCCGGAATTTCCCACTAATTTGGGCAAGAGAAGCACCGTCCCCACACGCATAATCATCTCAATAATACCCGAAATCATGGGCGTCACCGTGTCGCCCATTCCCATCAGGCCGGAACGATGTACGTGTAGCATATAAAGAACAGCAAGGAAGACGGCCATTACGCAGAGATATTGATAAGCAATTTCCACCACGGCCTCTACTTCCTGAGGCGTTCCGGAAATAAAAAGAGCCACAATAAAACGGCCGAAGAGCAGCATCAGTATGGAGATGGCCAGGGATGTGAGCAAGGCCATCCATACGGCAGAGCGGATGCCCTGGCGGATTCTGTCGTATTTTTTTGCTCCCAGGTTTTGGCCTGTAAAAGCAGAGACAGAGGAGCCGTAAGAGGTGGCTGCCAGTTCCAGCAGGCCGTAAAGCTTGTTTGTTGCGGTAAAACCAGCCACAAAGGTGACGCCGAAGCCGTTGATGACCGACTGCACCACCATGCCGCCGATGGATATAATAGCGTTTTGGAAGGCGGTGGGAAGACCCATGCGCACAAGGCTGGAAAGGGTGAATCCGTCCAGCTTCCAGTCCTTCTTTTTCAGGCGCAACGCGGGAATTCTCCGCAGGGCGCGCAAACAGAAAAGACAGGAGCTGATCTGAGCCAGCACGGTAGCGAAGGCCGCTCCGCCAATGCCCCAATGGAATACCAGCACAAAGACAAGATCCAAAACCACATTTATCACAGAAGCGGTCAGCATGGCAAAGAGAGGGGTTTTGCTGTTTCCCATGGCGCGCAGGAGGGCAGCCATTACGTTATATGTCATTACCACAGGCGCTCCGGAAAACATGACACGCAGGTATTCCAGGGCTCCTCCCAGAATATTGTGAGGCGTGTTCAACAGGAGAAGAACCGGCTCTGCTGTGAGATGAGCCACAGTTGTTAAAATGACTGCGATTCCAGCGGCCAAAACGATAATCATGGCCACTGTTTTCCGGAGTTCATTTTCATCTTTCGCGCCGAACCGGTGGGAAACCAGAATGGCAAACCCATCTGCAAAGCCGGTGATGATCCCTAAAACCATCCAGTTGAGCCAATCGGCTGCGCCCAGGGAAGCCAGCGCGTTTACCCCCAGAGCCTGGCCCACAATGGCGGTGTCTACCATTGTATACAGCTGCTGGCAGATACTGCCCAGCATCAGCGGCAGGGCAAAGCGTATGATGAGCCCGGCGGGCCTGCCTTGTGTCAAATCTCGTGTTTGTTCCAAAAAATACAGCTCCTTCCAAAAAAAGGACGCTTCCCGAGGAAGCGCACTGAAGTCAGTTTCAGCATATCCATCTATGCACCTATCAATTGAAGACATTCCTATTGTAACGTCTCTTCTGAAGATATGTCAACGGGAAAGGAAAAAGTTGATGATATAAATTTGTGAGAACCAAAGAAGCATCTATTTCCTATTTTTCCCGTCTGGCAGCGAATGGGAGCAAATATTTGTGGTTGGAATTTTTCTGTTTACTTCCCTGCTAAGGGAATGGTATAATGTGCGCAGAAACTCTGTTTCCGCGCAGGGCGAATCTCAAAACAAATCCCTTTGGATTTGTTTTGAGATTCGCAGGCTAGATTACGCGGCGTTGGCCGCTTTCATGGTATAATGCGCCCAGAAAGTTTCTGCGCCTATCGAATCGAAGAATAGACTCTATGAGAGGCTTTTCAGGATTTGCAGGCGTGATCCGGCCGCGTGTGCTGCTAAGGCATGAATGGACGCAAAAATTTTCCGTTCATAAGTGGATCCCAGAATGATTTTCCTTGGATTTCTTTTAAGATCCGGCCACCTATGGCGGCCTATTGCAATAGGCTGCTGCACGGAAAACACGGTTTCCCGGTGCATAGCCGCCGGGTTGGCATTCTGAAAAATGGAGGAGAAAAAATGGCAGTCTATTTTGGAGCAGATTATTATCCCGAGCATTGGCCCCGGGAGCGTTGGGCTACGGATGCGGCCCTTATGGAAGAAATGGGGATCGATGTGGTCCGCATGGCAGAATTCTCCTGGCAGAAGATGGAACCCCGGGAGGGAGAATTCCATTTTGAGTGGTTGGAGGAAGCAATTTCCCTTTTGGCGGCCCATGGGATAAAAACTGTTTTGGGCACCCCGTCTGCGGCGCCGCCCGCATGGATTATTGAAAAAAATCCGGAGATACAGCCTATTGATTCCAATGGAATTCAACATCATTTTGGCGGCAGGCATCACGACTGTCAGTCCAATGTGGTATATAGGGAGCATATCCGCCGGTTTGTGACAAAAATGGCTCAGACCTTTAAGGATAACCCCAATGTGATCGGCTGGCAGATCGACAACGAGCTTGGCAACAGCCATGGAGATCTCTGCTTTTGCCCTTCCTGTGAAAACCGGTTCCGGGATTGGCTGCAGAAAAAATACACCACGGTGGAAGCTCTGAATAAGGCCTGGGGAACCGCTTTCTGGAGCCAGGGATACTCTTCCTTTGAGCAGGTGCAGGCTCCGAAGATCACAGCGGCAGGGAAGAATCCCTCCCAAATGCTGGATTGGAAGCGCTTTTGTTCCGACCTGATCGTAGAATTCCAGCAGTTCCAGATCGACATCATCCGTTCTATCTGCCCGGCCCGCCAATTCATCACCCACAATTTCATGGGCTTTGCGGATAAGGTCAGCTATTTCGATCTGGGAAAATCTCTGGATTTTGCAAGCCACGACCAGTATCCCGGCGGATACTTCGCCCAAGCCCCTCACCAGCCCAACGAGCGGTTGGCGGCGGAATTGGATTTTGTCCGGGGAACGAAGGAGAAAAATTTCTGGATTATGGAGCAACAGTCCGGCATAACAGGCTGGGAATGCATGGGCCGGGCTCCCAAGCCGGGCCAGCTTTCCATGTGGAGTGTGCAGTCCATCGCCCACGGGGCCGACACCGTGGTCTATTTCCGGTGGAGAGTCTGCACCGTAGGCACAGAGCAGTACTGGCACGGTATTCTGCCTCACAGCGGCAAGCCCGGACGCCGGTATGAAGAATTGAAGGCTTTCATCCATAAAATGCGGCCTCTGATGGCAGAGATCCAGGGCGTTTCCCCAAAACCGGAGGTGGGGATTGTGTTCTCTTACGATCAGGAGTATGCCATGCAGATTCAGCCCCATAATCCCAAGCTGACCTACATTGGCCAGGTAATGAAATATTACACAGGTTTCTATAACAAGAACATTCCGGTGGATTTTGTCAGCGACCAGTCTGATTTCAGCCGCTATAAGCTTCTGATCGCGCCGCTCCAGTATCTGATGGATCCCGCCCTGGAAAAGAAATATGCAGACTATGTGCGTTCCGGCGGCCATCTGGTGCTTACCATGCGCACCGGCGTTAAGGATAGGAACAATATCTGCATGAGCGACTGGGAACTGCCCGGCGCCCTTTCTGAGGTGGTGGGGCTGGAAGTTTCCGATTACGACTGCCTGTGGGAAACATCTCTCAAAGTCCGCTGGGGGGATCAGGAATATACAGCGGAGCAGTGGAGCGATATCATTGAGCTGAAAGGCGCCTCCTCTCTTGCAGAGTGTGCTTCAGAATTCTATGCTGGTTCCCCTGCGGTAACGGTGAACAGCTATGGGAAGGGCCTGGCCTATTATGTGGGCAACGAGCCCGCCGCCGATCTGATGGATCGGCTTGTGGAGGAGCTGACGGAAAAAGCCGGTGTGTCTTCCGTTTTGGAAACGCCGGAAGGTGTGGAAGTCATGTCCCGCCGGAAAGAAGATACGGAATACATTTTTGTTCTGAATCACACGGAAGAGGAGCAGGAAATATCCGTCCCGGCGGAGTGGAAGAATTACTTCGAGGGCCAGGAGGGGGCGTTGCCTGCCTTTGGCTTCAGGGTATATACAAAAGCGCTGTAACAACCGGACATCCGGTTTTATGGCGGTTGTATACGCTTAACGGATTTTTCACTTTGCTCACTGCTGTGGATGATTGTTAAAAGGGCCGCCCGGCCTGTGTATCTGCCGGGTGGCCTTTTTGCAGAAAGGGACATGTATATGGAGGAACGAAACCCTTCAGAGGGAAAAAAACAGAGAAACATCGGAATCCTCGCCCATGTGGATGCGGGAAAGACCACTGTTACGGAACAGCTTATGCTTCTGAGCGGAAGTATCCGTACTGCCGGGAATGTGGATTCCGGCACGGCTGTTACCGACTGGCTGGAGGTGGAGCGCCGCCGGGGCATCTCTGTGAAGACGGCCTGTGCCCTTCTGGAATGGGAGGGAAGACCCGTCTGTCTGGTGGATACCCCCGGCCATGTGGATTTTGCCGGAGAGGTGGAACGCTCCCTAGGCGTTCTGGATGGGGCGGTCCTTGTGATTTCCGCTGTGGAGGGGATCCAGGCTCACACAGAGCTGATTTGGAAATCCCTGCGGAAGCTGCGGATCCCCACCATTCTTTTTATCAATAAGCTGGATCGCCTAGGGGCGGACGTTTCCCGGGTCATGGAGCAGATTGCAGATTCTTTGACGGATTCAGCCTTTCCGGCAGAGGAATTCCGGGGCCAGGAGACGGAGGAATGTTCGGTTGCCTGCCTTCTGGGGGAGAGAGCTCCCTCTTCATTCCGGGAGGATCTTCTGCTGCTGATGGCGCAGAAGGAAACGGATTTAGAGGAACGGTATCTTTCGGGCGAAGAAATCCCCTGGCAGGAAATTTCAAGCCGGTTTCGGGAGGCCTGCCGGAAAGGGGAATGCTTCCCTGTGCTTCTGGGTTCCGCCAAGCTGGGGATAGGGATCCGGGAGCTGCTGGATGGGATCCTGCAGTTTCTGCCCGATGCTTCCGCTCAAGAGACGGAGGAACTTTCCGGTATTGTCTTCAAAGTGGAGCACGACCCGGAAATGGGTAAGGCAGCCTATGTGCGGCTGTTCGGCGGCTCTCTGAAAAACAGGGCTTCCGTTCCTGTTCCGGGCTCTGAAGAGGGCAGGGAGGAAAAAATCACCCAGATACGCCGGTTTTCCGGGAGAAAATATCAGGATCTGGGAGAACTGCATGCTGGGGAGATCGGTGCCCTTTACGGCTTGTCTTCTCTTCGCAGCGGGGATGTCCTTGGTAAGCTTCCCCTTCATCGGGAGTGCTCCTTAGCGGCGCCTTTGCTGATGGTGCGGGCCCAGCCGGAGAGTGAAGAAAAGCGCCCTGCCCTTCTTTCGGCCCTCAGGGAACTTTCCGAGGAGGATCCCCTTTTGGATCTGGAGCTGAATCCGGAGACCAGGGAAATGTATGTGAAGATCACCGGCTCCATCCAGCTGGAGATCCTGGAGGAGCTCCTTGCGGAACGATACGGCCTGCAGGCTGGGTTTTCCAGCCCCACGGTAATTTATAAAGAGACGCCTTTAAAGCCGGGCAGGGGGCTGGAGGTCTACACCATGCCAAAGCCCTGCTGGGCTATTGTAGAGCTTTCCATGGAGCCGCTGGAGCCCGGGGCAGGCCTTCAATTCCGCTCTATTATCAAAGAAAAGCAGCTGCCCTACCGTTATCAGCACCATGTGGAAACCAGCGTAAAGGAAACGCTGAAGCAGGGAATTTTTGGCTGGGAGGTAACGGACGCCCTGGTTACCCTCACGGGCGGGGAACACCATCATGTGCATACCCATCCTCTGGATTTCTTTGTGGCAACTCCCATAGCGGCCCTGCGGGCTTTGACGGACTGCGGCTCCCAGTTGCTGGAACCCTTTGTTCGTGTGCGTATGTCTGCCGGGGAGGAATATCTGGGGAAAGTACTGGGGCAGATTCTGGATATGCGGGGTGAGTTTGATTCCCCCGTTATCCGGGAAGGGCAGTTTACTCTGGAGGCTGTGCTTCCTGTAGCTACTTCTCTGGAATATCCTGTGACCTTCCGTTCCCTCACTTCGGGAAGAGGGATGTATTCCTCACAGTTTGAGGGATACAGGCCCTGCCCGCCGGGAGTGAAGGCCTTCATTCCCCGCCGGGGTGTGGATCCCCTGGACCGGCCCAAATGGATTCTCCATTGCCGCAGTGCCTTGGAATAAAAGGAATACTGGGCCCAGAGGAAAGGGCTGGAGAGATACGGATACTGTATCCTGTTGTGAAGATTCAAGATGTGAGGAGACCTTTTTTCTCTATATTTATTGTTAAAGGGAGGAATCTAATATGGAAATCCAAGCGGTAAACCCGGCCTCAGTGCCCAAAAAGGTGCTTGCCTCCGGCGTGGAAATTCCTGTGATCGGAATGGGTACCTTTGGTTCGGATCGCTTTTCACCCGATCAGGTGGCGGAAGCCGTGGCAGGGGGAATTCGGTGCGGCTACAGGCTATTTGACTGCGCCGCCTGCTATGGGAATGAAAAGGAGATTGGGCAGGTATTTCGCGCAGCCTTTGAAGAGGGAATTGTGAAAAGAAGCGACCTTTTCATTATGACGAAGGTTTGGAACGATATGCACGAGCGTGTGGAAGAGGCCTGCCGCAGAAGCCTGGAAGATCTTCAGTGCACCTGGGTAGATCTGTATTTTATCCACTGGCCTTTCCCAAATTACCACGCTCCCGGATGTGATGGAGATGCGCGCAATCCGGATGCAAAACCCTTTAGCAGAGAGGAATTCCTTTCTACCTATAGGCAGTGTGAGGCGTTGGTGGAAAAGGGCCTCATTCGCCATATCGGCCTTTCCAATATGACGGTGCCAAAACTCAGGGCGGTGCTGCCCCATCTGCGGATTCGGCCAGCAGCCTGTGAGATCGAGCTGCATCCCTGTTTCCAGCAGGAGGAACTTTTCCGTTTCCTTCTGCAGGAGGGTATCCAGCCTATCGGGTATATGCCTATGGGTTCCCCCGCCCGGCCAGAAAGGGACATGGTGCCCGGCGATGTGGCGGATCTGAGTCTGCCGGAGATTCGCGCCATAGGAGAGGCCCATGGAGTTTCCGCTGCGGCTGTGGCATTGAAATGGGCCGTTCAGAGAGGGCAGATTCCCATTCCCTTTTCTTTGCATCACTATGCAGAAAACCTCCGCTGCATAACGGAAGATCCTTTGACGGAGGAAGAGATGAACCGCATAGCTGCATTGGAAAAAGGCAACCGCCTTGTAAAGGGGCAGGTGTTCCTGTGGCCCGGCGCCAGAGACTGGCACGATCTCTGGGATGAAGATGGAAGCATCCCCGGATGATAGGAGAACGGAGTTCAACTGCTGCATATCTATGAAAGAAAAAGTATAAGGGGGCGGGTCACAGACCTGCCCCCTTATACTTTTAATAAAAAGAACAGCAATTAAGCGGATACATCCGATAAAAAGTACTTACTCCAAAACTCCCCAGTAAAAGGCAGTGTAATTGGGCATGCGGAGCTGTCCGTCCTCAGCATAGCGATCGAAGAGCGAGCGGAGATCTTCTACCAGCGGCAGATAGTTTCCATCGCTTTGGTCGGGTGCATAGGAAGAGGAAAGAGCTCTTTGCAAAAAGCCCTCCCAGGTAAAGAAAAGATCGTTTTCAACAGATTTTGTGTGAAGATTTTTACCAAAAAAGTGAGCTATGGCCTCGGGATTACTGCGATTGCCGCCGCTGAAGCCTGTGAAATTCGGGCAGTGTCTGCGAAAGATTTCGGCGTTTTCTTTTACAAGGGGGGCATCTTCCACCCGGTGGTTCCAAAGAAGGAGAACATTTCCGCCGGGTTTCAGAATGCGCAGGCATTCCTGCCGAAAGGCATCCGGATCAAACCAGTGAAAGGCCTGGGCGGCAGTGACGCCGTCCGCACTTCCACCGGGAAGAGTGGTGTTTTCTGCCGTTCCGTTCACAGAGGTAAAGCCCGGTTTGGAACTCAGTGTTTCTTCCGCTTTTCTGCGCATATCGGCGTTGGGCTCCACGGAGTACACCCGATAGCCATGCTCTAGAAGCTGCCGGGAAAAAATGCCTGTGCCGGAACCCACGTCGGCTATGGCGCCGCCCTGGGGAAAGATTTTCCCGTCCTTCAGGAATTGGAAAAGCGCTTCCGGATATCCGGGGCGGGCTTTTGCATAAACGTCTGCTTTTCCGCTGAAAAGGGTGGTTGTATCCGCAGTGTTCAAAATATATCCCTCCACTTATTTATACGATTTGTAATAATATAAAACAAAACTACTAATAGTGCCAAAAAATTCATTATTACCGGTTATTGCGGCTTATAACGTCCGCTTTTGTTTGAGCTTGAACTCTGGCTTTGTAACGTATTCCAGATACGTGGGAGTGCCGAAGCCCACTTGTGCCGCTTGCTCTTTCCATTCCAGATAGACGCGAAACCGTTCCCGGATAGCGGGTGCCTGTATTCTGGCGAGAGCTTCATCCGGTTTCAGCCATGCGGCTTCAGCAGTTTCATCGGAGCCCCGGAGGTTGCCTCCGGTCTTCCGGCAGATAAAATCTAGCATTACTTTCGTGGGTATTTCTTTTACTCCGTTATATCCAGGATATTTACAGGTGTTGGATGAGATGCAGAATAGCTTTTCCACCTTTGCGCGGATACCGGATTCTTCAAAGATTTCCCGTTGGGCAGCTTCTACAACATTTTCGCCTTCTTCTACCTGGCCGCCGGGGAACACCCAGCCTCCGTTATAGGTACGCACCAGCAGGATTTCACCATTTTCATTTTCCACTACTCCCGCGGCAGCTACGATATGGGTGGGCATTACCCAACTTGTATTTTCATTTCCCCTCAATTCTCTTCCCCCTTCATGATGTCCCATCTTTGATAGTACATTTTATAAGGATAGTACATTTTATAAGCCTTTAAAGCCGGCGAAAACTGGAGTTGAATCTCTTCGACATAAGTCTATCATGCGGAGAGAAAGGAAGCAAGAAGACAGAAAGAAACTTCTGCACACATATGTATTTCTTTGGGTAAAAGAGAAAAAAGCGATCCCACGCCATTAGCGTGGGATCGCTTCAGCTTGTCAAAGAAGGAGGTTTCAAGCAAGGGTCAAAAACGTGCATCCGGAGTAAAAAGGGGAAAACAAGTGGAAAAAGAAGA
>CAJFPJ010000002.1 GCA_904399395.1 uncultured Clostridia bacterium
CCAATCCACAGCATCTCTTACAGTGTAGCACAGCCCTTGGAGAGGGGCTTTAATAACTACTACTCTATAATACAAGGATGAGCAAAACCATGAACATTGGCATCGACCACGGCTATTACGCCATCAAAACCCGGGCGGTACAGCGGTGGTCAAGGGCAACGTGAGCGAACAGGACGCCCTGTGCCGGAATTTTGCCCTTTTAGACGACAAGGTAAACGCCAAAGAATTTGAGCGAATTTTGGGGCAGTTTTCGGGCGGTGTGAGCAAGGGATAACAAGACCCCTGTATATGTTCCGTCCCAACCTGCAGAACGAGGATCACCGGAAAGCGTGGGAGATTTTGCAAAGTGTGTAAGCGAGGAACTCTTCCAGAAGGTAAAGGAATACCTTGACCTCTACGAAAAAACCTACCACCGCCGCCTTACGCCAAAGGAATGCCAGCGCCTGCAGGGATGGACGGATTCCTTTCCTAGCTTCATTTTTCGCCGGATCGCCTGCACATGGTGGCTAACCAGTTTTTGTGCCTCGCCGTAATCCAGTTCCCGCCAAATCTTCTCATAGATCGGGCTGTGCGTTAGCACCCGGTTCACATTCTGCAGCAGATTCAGTAAGAGTTCGTACTCCGTTTTGGTGAGTAGAATTTCCTGCTGATTGCGAAAAACTTTGCGCTTACCCGGATGAATTTCCAGATTGGGTAGGGATATCATCGGTTCATTGGACGGTTTGTATTTTTCTATTTCCGGGTGATTTTGAAGGAAAGTAAGAAAGTCCTCAAAAAATTTAGAGTCTTGCTCTTCCAGCTCCATAATGACAACTCGTCCGATGATATCACTCCTTTCTTTTATTCAAGACAGCAAAGGAGAATAGCGTGATAGCCAATAGGCACATGAAAACCATCACAGCCACGGTAATCCCACCCTGTGTGGGTAAAAACAGGGCTGCCCCTTCTAACGGAAGCACCGCCGCCCCATACTGGAACAGATTCAGATCGAAATAATGGTATAAAAGCGAAGGCAGCACCAAAACGGCAACGCCTAACAGGTAAGCAGACTCCATCCTTTTCACGAGGCTCGACAGCGGCAAGACCACCATCCCATAGGTAAACAGGCAGAACAATCGGAAAATAAACAGCCCTGTCAAAAAGCCCTGAATGGAACAGGGCAACGGGAAGTTCTCCAGCACCGAAAGATTTTGTACGGCGACCTTCCAAATATCCTGCGTGCAGGTTTGGTAAAAAGCATAAGTTTCCATACCATAAACGATGCCTCCGACAAGGAGCGTCAAAAGTGCTGCGGCAGCTACCTTGCTCCATAGAAGTTTTTTTCTCCCTCTGAACGTAGAAGAAAGCAGGCTGGTGATACCGGACTGCCGCTCATACGCCATGGTTCCTCCCAGCAGCAGAACGATTGTTGCAATGGCAAGGAGCGCTGACTGTTGCTGGTTGGGCTTTGCCGGTTCTCCATATACGCTGTTAAAGGTGGATTCATCGAATAAATAGGGTGTGAAGTGCTTCTGCTCCCCAAGTTCCCGTAAATATTCGGCTCGTTCTCTGACTTTTTGGAGCGCTTCCTGTTTGATCTGTGCTTTTTCTCCCTCATACGCCAAAACCGAGTAATCAGAAAAGGAGATTTCGCCCTTGCTGTATTTCTCTGTTGCTTCTGTGTATTCCGCAATCGTGCGCTCCAAATCCGTTTGTAATTTTTCGATTTTTGTAAAGGTATCCGCTTGGATTTCACCGGATAATTCGGAAACAAACTGCTTCTCATAGGCTTCTTGCTCGCTTGTCACCCGAATCGTGACGGTATGGGATAAGCCACAGGCCAGATAGAGAAAAAGCAGGAAAACCACGAATCCCTTTTGGAGAAACAGAATCTTGTACAGCTCCATTCCCAACAGATGCAGCTTTTTCAAAAGCAAGTCGCTGAAGCGGTTCAGAAAATACGCTATCCGTTCCAGCAAATTTTTTCCTGCGGCGGGGCGTTTATAAACTTGAACCAGCAAACAGCCAACGCCGAGCAGCAGCGCAATCGGGACAACCGCCATTTCCGAAATCTGACGGATGCCGAATGGGAATCCAAATAAATTGATATTCAGGTAGTGGGTATATAAATCGGAAATACCGATATAGGTGAAAATATTAAAATACTTCAGCAGGTTGAAGGCGCTCTGCTCCGGCAAAAAACAATAACAGCCATACTCAAAGATCAGAAAAGCAGTGCCTATCATCAGTGTGTATTTCACATTGCTGATGAGAGAAAACAAAAGCCATAACAGTACGGCAATCAAAAAGGCGGCGGCGATCCGAAACAAAAAGTATTGCAGCAGGAAGGTTCCGATCCCGATGGCTTTGGGCAGATTTCCAAACATCGGCACCGACTGGAGCGAACGGTGCAAATCGTGAATCCCGCCATACACGGAAAAACCTGCAAGCAGATTGGAACCGTAAAGCAAAAGCACGCTGACGCAGGAGATACCGAATAAAATCCCCAGTCTTTGCAGCCCTAACCGGAACCGGCCGTTTGGCAGCGCATAGATTAGGCTCCATAACCCCTTTTTCCTCTCCGTGAGAAAGGACAGGCTGCATACGCCTAATATCAGCAGCAGGAAATAATCGGTCAAAGGGAAATCCAAAAAGCTTTCGACCGCGCCATCTGCGCCAAGCTGTAGGGGGACAGAAGCAAGCCCCGAAAAGTCATCCGCCGTTTTACATACATTGCGTTTGGAAAAACTGTTGTCCCGATTAAAAATAGAGAAGGACAGCATATTCTCCTTGTTCTCCTGAATGGACTGCAAATAGTCCGGATAAGCTGTAAGATATTCCAGCTGCCGCAAAAGATTGTTGACAGCCACATAATCCAGCTTCATCTGATACTCATTCGCTTCGCCGGATGAGATTTTCTGCGCCAGCTTGGGATAACGGCTTTGATATTCTTTCCAGCGTTCTTTTCCATAGACACTTTCCCGGTCTTCAGATAGCCGGAACAGTTCGCTCATATGGGTAAGTTCCTCTTTTTTGTCCGTCAATTCTTCCTGTGCCTGCTGTAAGGGCATATCCTGATACCGGTTCAGCCATTCCAAATAATGACGGTAGGCTTCTTTTTCCGAGAGTTCTCCGATATAGGTGTCATTGCTCCTACCGTCTGTTACGGTTTCCACCGTTTCAGAAACCGGTTTTGAAAAATCCAGCCTGTAATGCTCCGTTTTCTGCTCGCCCAAAAACAAAAGGATATTCAGCAGGACTGCAGCTACGAATACAACAGGCAGCCACCGATTGTAGATTGTCTTTTTCCACTCGCCCATCGCTATTCTCCCAAGTAATACAAATAAACATCTTCCAGGGATACTCTGTCCTGCACAAAGCTCCCCTCATCGGGAAGATCATCCCCAATAATCCGAACCCAGGTTTCTCCCTGCCGCTGAAATACATTTCCTACCAGGTATTGTTTTTGGACTGCTTCCAGCTTCTCAACCGGGCAGGGCATTTCCTTTACCTTATCCGCAACGCTTTCCAGCAGCTGCTCCGGTGTTCCCATACCCAGCAGCTTGCCTTTTTTCATCAGGAGGATCTGATCGGAGATGGATTCAATATCGCTGACAATATGTGTGGCCAGCAGCGTAATCCGGTCACGGGAAACGGAAGAAATAAAGTTACGGATTCGGATACGCTCTTTGGGATCCAGCCCGGCGGTCGGTTCGTCCAAAAGCAACAGCCCCGGTTGCCCCAAAAGCGCCTGCGCCAGCAGTACACGCTGTTTCATGCCGCCGGAAAAGCCGCCCATTCTCTTATGGCGCACAGACGAAAGGCTGGTCACTTCCAAAAGTGTTTCGATTTCCTGCGCTGCCTGCTTTTTCGGTATCCCTTTTAATCCCGCTATATAGAAAAGAAAAGTCTGGGCTGTCATATACTCATAAAATCCCTGCTGTTGGGGCATGAATCCCAGCTGTTTCCGAAACGCCTTGCCAAGCCTTACAATATCCTGACCGTCCCACAGGATTTCTCCTTCATCCCTCAACAGGTTATCACTGAGTAAGCTCATCAGCGTGCTTTTCCCGGCGCCATTTGCGCCAAGAATCCCGTAAATTCCCGGTTCAAAGGTGACCGAGAAACCATTCAGTGCCAGATGATTTCCATAGCGTTTGGTGAGGTTTCGTATTTCTAATTTCATCTTGTACCTCTTTCATTCTCATCAGAATCCGGATTTTGATAGCCCATGGTACTTCCAAGCCAGCCTTCGATTTCATGCAGTTCTCCATTATCTTGGCTGATTTGGTAAAGCACGCTGGACACGCTGTGTTCCATACCCCGATAGGCTAACAGGTAAATGCTGTTTTCATCGGTAAATACCATTGTGCAGTGGGCAGTATCGGCATATTTTTCATACACAGGCTGTAAGCTGATTTCATTGAGAAGTTTTCCTGTATAGTCATAAATCTTGATGGTGTCGCCGCCTGCCCGGTAGCCGCTTTGCAGACCCCATTGCGCATCCGGATTGTCATTCAGAAGACCGATGACAGATTCTGAAAAAACAGCCGTGCCGCTTTCCAAAACGCCGTCCAGCGCAATCAGTTTCTGTTCCTCTCCGCTTTTCAGGTCAATCTGCCACAGATCATTGCCTGAAGCGTAATAATAAAGCTTCACGCCAGAAATATACCAGCTGGAAAGGGAATCCCTCTGCTCCGGGATTTGCTTCTCAGAAGAACGCCAAACCTCCTTGGTGCTGTTTTCGTCTGTCCCAAGCTGATACAGCACATCCTGATACTCTCCGGCAGAGTTCAGCAGATGGTTCATGGCATACACCGCATCGCCGTCCGCCCAAAACTTCCAAGAGGATTCCAGTTTGCCGGAGCTGTCCTCTTTTAATAGGAGAACCGCTTTTTGGATATCCTCTCCCAGTGCGGCAGCATAAAGGCGATCTGAATCCATAAAATAAATCTTCCCGTTGTACACATGGGTTTATAGGACTTCATCATGTCCGCCGATTCAAATTGAAGCTCCTGGATTTTCTGATGTTCCGTGCCGTCCGGATTCATGGCGTACAGTTCCCATTTATCGCTGGAATCGGCATTGGCGTAATACAGCTTTCCTTTGTAATAGCTTAAAAAGAGCGAATTGATCCACCCATTGCAGTGTTCGTCCGAATGCCGGCATTCCGGTCGGCTGCAAACGGGCGTCATCCGCCTGGATTCGGGATTTAGAAAATACAAAAGACCCTCGCTTTCCAGATAATAACCGGCTTCCGTTTTGCAGGCGTTTGGCAGACGAAAAACGCTGGAGATATTCATATTTTTTTGAAATCCGCTTGTATCGGCGGAAAAATTGGCAGGTGGCTGATCGGACACCGCTGTTCCCGGATTGTTTTTAGAGCAGCCCGAAAAAACACAGACCAAAAGAGTAAAGGCTAATATAACAGAACCTATTTTTTTCATCTCAACTCCTCCTAATCTTCCCAAACGATTTCTCCGGTTTCGATTTTTTTCAAAATCGCATTCCATTCGGCTTCGGTAAACTTTGATTTGTCGGAATGCTTTACCTTACTTGGCAATCCCAAAGGCATTTCCAGGGCATTGTCATCCGACAGATCGAGTTTTTGTTCATATTCCTGCGCATCCTCTTTGCTGTCCTGCGGCTTTGATGAATTGCCGTCCCCGACATTCCCCGCAGGGGAGTTCTCCTTTGAATCCGGTAAACTTTCAGGAGAAGATTCAGACGGGGGAGCAGACGATACATCACTGGATTGCGCTGTTTGCTGCGGTGCGCCATTCCCGCCGCAACTGCACAAGGTAAAAATACTGGCACATAGTACTGCCAGCAAGATACAAGTTCTGGTGACCTGTTTCATAAGGAACCTCCTTAAAATAAAAAAATCATTCTGGTACAGAGCTTTTCTTGCCCTGTACCAGAATGATACCGGTTAAATCTCAAACCTTTCTCAAATACAGCGAACTTTTACTGTAATTTTTGCTCCGCCATCGGGACGATTTGCCAGCTGCAAGGTTCCTCCGTGTTTCTGTGCCAAAAGAGAACTGATATATAGCCCCAAACCGAAGTGCAGATGATTGCCTGCATCCACGGCGCCTCCACGATAATAGGGGCGGGAAGCATTTTGCAAATCCTTTTGGGAAAATCCGTTCCCATCATCCTCAATAACGAGAATCAATTTGTCTTCCTCTTGTTCCAAAGTTACTGCAATTCTTTCTTTAGCATACCGGGCGGCATTGGACAAGAGATTTTCGCAGATCTGGGTAATCGCTTCCATATCCAGCGACAGCTCTGCGAATGAAAGCCGATTCTGAATGTCCGTGCGCCCTTTTGTGAACAGCATCGCCGCTGTTTCAGATACCATTTTTTCCACCGCTTCCGCCGATACTTTCGCAGGGTGGATTTCATAATCCTCCAGCCGCTGTATGGAGTTCATCGTATTAACATACGCATGGATTCTGGAAATTTGCTTGGAGATGGTCTGTACCGATTCCAGCATTTCCTCTTTGGAAAGGTTCCCATCTGGCAGATCGCTTAACAGCATATCGGTATGCCCCTGCAGAACTGTCAAAGGGGTTTTCAAATCGTGGGAAAAAGCGGCGTTCAGACGCTTCCTTTCTTCAATCGAGTTCCACAGCCGCCTTTCATTCCGGACCAGCTCTTCCCGCATAACCTCGAAAGTATGGCACAGCCGTCCGAATTCATCCTGCCCGCTGTAATGGATTTGGAAATCCAAATCATGATTTGCGATTTTCTGCGTGGCCTGATTTAATATCTGAAACGGCTTCCTGATTTTCCATAAGTAAAACACCAGCGCCGCAAGGCAAAGACAAATGGAATACCAAAAGATCGCCGCGATATCTTCCAGCTTTTCATAGGCATCGTATTTTTGTCGGTCTGCGTCCGAAAAAAATTCTTTGGGCAGCTGCCATTCCATTTCTCCGCTGGTATTTTCCTGCCCTTGGCCTTCCATATCCGGAATACCATCTGTAATCTCCATCGGGATTTCCGACACCAAATAATTCTGCTGGATTTCCTGCATATTCCTCTGGGCAAATTGAACCGTTACATTGGTCAGGAAAAGCGCCAACAGGACAAACGCCAGACTGCACAGTACAAAGGCAATCGGGATCGGCAGTTTTCTCCACCAGTTCTTTATCTGATCCATTTATATCCGATCCCCCAAACGGTCTCAATGCAGGGTTCGCACCCGGCATTGGCAAATTTCAAGCGGATTTTGCGGATATGCTCCATAATGACGGTATCATCACCGTTCCCATCCAATCCCCATATCCGGTCATAAATCCGCGCCCGGTCAAAGGTTTGTCCGGGATTCAGAGAAAGTAGTTCGATAATCTCAAATTCTTTGCGGAGAAAATGGATTTTCTCGCCGTTGACTCTGACTTCCTGTGCGGAATAGTTAATGGTAATCTCACTAAATACCTTCCGCTGGATATTTTTCACCCGCTGCTCCCGGCGCAGGTGTGCTTCTATGCGGGCCTTTAATTCAGTCAGAGAGAAGGGTTTGACAATATAGTCGTCCCCGCCTGCGGCAAAGCCCTCGATTTTATCGGTATCCTGATCCCTTGCTGTCAGGAACAGAATGGGGCAGGTAACCATATCCCGAATCGCCTTACATACTTCAATTCCGTCCACCTGCGGCATATTGATGTCCAGCAGGATTAAATCCGGCTGTTTTTGCGCCATTTGGATTACCTGTGCGCCGTCCGCCGCACAGGACACATCATACCCGTTTTTCGTCAAAAAGCCATGAAGCATTTTCGTAACCTCTATTTCATCGTCAACCACCAAAATATGATAGGACATGAAAGCACCTCCTTGTTAGTAGCATAACAGGAATTTCTCAAATTTATCTCAAATGTTTTATAGCCCTTATTCTGAAAACGAATTGTGATGCCGTGACGCTTATCTTCCCCGATGTTTCGGCTTTTTCTTCGTAACAGATGCGTCTTTTTCAGCGAAAGGCGCTTTTGATTATCTTTTTTTGATTGGCTGCCGGATCACTGTTTTTAGATTTTCTGACTTACACTTGCGTACATCACTCAGATAAATCTCATGGTGATACCGTTCATCGGAAAAGTCCAACTCATAGCCTTGGTCTTTAGCATACTGCTCCATCTCCCGGACGGTTTCAGGTTCATTGTCATAGGGACCAATATGCATACACTGGACGCATAACCCCTCATGGTAGGAAAAAAACTCGACTTTGGAAAAGTCTGTCTGCTTTTTCACACTTGCTTCCTGAATGGCCCAATCAAACTCTTCCCTGGTGACGAACTCCGGCAGGCGGATAAGGGAAATCCACCTGAAACTTTCTTTATGTGCGTAATCGACGCCCTGCACGCCATCCTGCCACCAGAACCCTTCCAGTGGCGGGACCACATAATCAAAGTATCCTTCTATCTTGTGCTTGCCCATCTTACTCATTTTGATGGTATAGGCGATACTGTACAGCAACCCAATCGCCGCTTTATAATCTCCGTCCGCTTCATTGGGATCTCCTTTCCCCCTCACCGCCAGGAAGTTCATCGCCGGGATTTTCACAATCTGCGGCTTTCTGGGAGGCAGGTAAAATTCCTTATATTCCTTTTTGTAATCAAATGCCGCCATCTTTTTTCCTTCCTCTCTTTGGTTTTGCTTCTGGAAGGACTTCCCACGTAGCTTGGACCAATTGGGTCAGAAGCTCCCGGTTATCAATATCTTCCAGAAGGAAATATTCTTTTGCCCCTTCATAGGGCGGCGCTTGGGGGATATCCGGAAAAGCTTTCTCCGTTTCCGGTGTGATTTTCACAAAAAGCTGGTCGCCACAGATTACCCCCATAAACTTGCCATCACAGTACCAGCCATATTCTCCAAACATTTTACGGTAGGAGATATTGCCTGCGTCCCGCAGCTGCTCCGTCGCATACTCAACAAATTCTTTACTTGACGCCATGTTTTTCACCTGCCCGGATACACCTTGACACATATTTCAAAGGAACGTCCATCTGTTTTGCGACTTCTTCGGCTGTCATACCCGTATCCAAAAAGCGTCTGCATACCACTTCCATGTTTTCACCTACTTCGATGATATGATAGTCAGGATCATAAAATCGAATTACTCGCTGACCCCAGGGGTGCTCCACAACAGGATGTACATAGCGGATAAAATCCTGTTCACTTAATTTCCTAACAAAATCATCAAAAGAATCCTCTTCAAAATACAGTTCCGTATCTCTCCCACAAAAAGAAAACTCCTCTTTTTCCGCCTGAATCAAGCGAAGCCAGCTTTCTTTTGTCTGCAAACATATGCCGCCTGTCAGCGTTACATTCGCGTCGAAATCCATAATTATGCGAAGCCCCAATACTTCCCGATAAAACGCTTTGGATGCTTCCATATCTGTCACTACCAGTAACGGGTTTTTGAATTTTATTGGTTATTCCTCCTTTAGTCCGATATAGAAATGGATTTCCGCGTGCTCCATATCGTCGTTTTGATACTCTTCAAAATCACAGAGATAGGTTCTGGGAAGCTCCATTGCCCAAATTTTCTGCCAGGCTTTTGCTATCGCTTCAGACGATGTACGCATATCACATTGAACCACAAATTTCGCATACGGTCCCGCTGGAATTCTGCGAATATCATACTGGGAATGTTCCGGCTGATGTTCTACCGCATAACAGACCATTACTGTGTAATCGTCATCTGCATCTCCAGCATAATCCGTATACAGCCCAATGGCTTTGCCATCGATCTTGTCCGGTATATTTTCATAGATTCCATCTTGATAAAACCGATGCCACAGACCACCGATTACCGCTCCCATATCGGGCGCATGGTTGTTGGTACGGGCGGCGATTCCCGCTACAATCTTTTCCTGTAAATTCACAATTTCATACTTCATGTTGAACCCTCCCTTCGGTTTGGTATCTTCATTCTATCAAACCAAACAGGACAACTGTTTGTCATGAATCAGAATACTGTTTTTGCAGCTTCTGACCAAAAGCAATCAGTCTTTTCCGAAGGGCCGCAGGTTCCAGAAGCTCAGCGCCGCCCTGAAAAGATAAAATCCAGCCCAGGATCGTATCCTCATCGGTAAACCCAAAAGAGAACAACAGCTTTCCATCCTCCTGTGGGGTATAACAATCGGGTCCATACTCTTCGATCAACCGCCACCGGTATTCCGGCGCAATCAGCGCCTTTACCAAATGGGTATGGGGAAACACGGTTTCATTGGACAGATCCGGCAATGGCGCCGCCTGTTTCTCAAAAGGTTCCTCCATCCGCAGCTCTGTCATTCGGTTCAGCTTAAACAAGCGATAGTCTTTCCGTTCCCGGCAATATCCCCAGACATACCAGCTGGCCCAGCGAAAAATCAGATAATAGGGTTCTAGCAGCCGCGATGATTCTCCTTTAGGGGCATAATATTGGAAACTAACACACCGTCCATACTCAATCGCCCCGTGAATCAGTTCAATCTTTGGCGATAATGCGGTTTTGCTCCAGGAAGAAAGGTCAATTAGAATATGCTGCCCGCCCGGCAATAAATCGGAAGCACCGACCGACAGCTTTTCCATCAGTTGGGCATATCGGTTTGTGCCGCTCACACTGTCCAGACTGCGAAGTCCCGCCAGAATTGCCTGCATATCGGCGGAAGTCAGTAACGTGCTGTCTATTTTATATCCTTCCATTATGGAGATCCCGCCATTCACCCCCTGGGACGTTACCAGCGGGATCCCAGCTTTGCACAAATCCTCAATATCACGATTGATCGTCCGGCGTGATACCTCAAACTTTTCCGCCAGAAAAGGAGCGGTCACTTTATCCTGCTGCAGCAGGATAGACAGGATCCCGATGAGTCTGTCGATTTTCATCACCATCATCTCCTTTATTACAATATCGCAAACAATCCACGACAATAGTATGTCATGTTTGAGCGCAAAAGGCAACCATAACGCACAGTTTTTGTCAGCATCAGTGGGTAGAAATCCAAAAAAATGCGATACAATACAGACAAGGAGATTGGAAATATCATGAAAAAAACAATCAAATCTGATTTCTCAGAATTTAACCATACTGCGGCAGTTTCAAAAGCAGAAAAGAAATGACGATAATAAAATTGTATGATATAATGTACACAAAGAAAATTTGAGAGGGGAATTGAATATGCATAAGGAATGGTCTGAACTTAATAAAACAATGCAGGCACAAATAATTCTGCTGTTCCTTCTCCGCCAACATGAGTAACTTCTGCTATACTACCTTTTGGCGGAATCGCGCTAGCCACGGCACCTGCTCCCGCGTTGTCTATTGTGCGGGAATTCAAGACCAAGGGCCCTGTTACCTCTACACTGATTCCCATGGCTGCGCTGGATGACATTGTGGGATGTATCGTATTCTTCAGCACGATTGCAATTGTGACGGGTAATTTGTCGGCCGGGGACTTACCAGCCTATATGATTGCTATGGTTGTTCTGCTACCATTGGTAATCGGCGTGATTACAGGCCTTCTGGCAGGCCTTGTATTAAAGAAAGAACGGGGTACAGCGGCTGCGTTAGCTCTTCTGATTCTTACCATTCTTATTGCATCAGGTGTTGGATTCCTGGGTAACAGCTTACTGCCTCGTCCGGTGCTCAACTTCATGCTTATTGGTATGGCTTTTTCTGCTACCTTCTCCAATATGATTTCAGAAAAACGGTTGGAACAAATTATGAAGAGCTTCAACCCGATTCTCGGCGTGGCAATGATTATTGTTATTCTGAATTTGGGTGCTCCGTTGGATTATCATCTGATTTTGGGAGCCGGCTTATATACAGCAGTTTATATTCTATCCCGCGCTTTCGGCAAATATTTCGGAGCCTTCTTCGGCGCCTCTATCACCAAATCTCCGAAAACAGTACGTAACTTTCTGAGCCTCACCCTATTACTCCATTCGGGTGTGTCGCTGGTATTTACCGGTATTGCGGTGGGAGTTTTGACGGGGCCCGCTCCGGAATGTGCCAAAATCATTCAAGGAACCATCGCCGCCGCTGCCGTTATAAATGAAATAATTGCTGTAATCATGGCAAAGAAAGGCTTTGAATGGGCCGGAGAGTTTCATAAGGAAGGCGAAATATCTGAAAAAGAAGAGCAAACTTCTTCCCTGCCCGTTATCACGATCAGCCGTCAACATGGAAGTGGCGGGCGAGAGATCGGCAAAAAATTGGCAGATGAATTGGGCATCTCCTTTTATGATAATGAGCTTATTGAGCAAGCGGCTGCCTCCAGCACAATTGATAAAAGCTTTTTTGAAAACGCGGAAACAAACGGAGCGGGAGGATTGTTACGCCATTTATCCGATGGAGTCCTCCATGATCTTTCTGTGGAAGATAAAGTTTTCCTGCACCAATCCCTAATCATCCAGCAGGCCGCTGGGCAAGGCTCTTGTGTAATTGTTGGCCGTTGCGCTGATTATATACTGAAAGACCGCAAAAATGTGATTAAAGCATTTATCTTCTCCGATTTGGAGAGCCGTAAGCATCGGATCGTCCACATTTATCGAGAAACCGATGAAAAGGCTTTAAACAATATCGAAAAAGTGGATAAAAAACGGGAACAGTACTATAATTTCTATTCAGGTAAGAATTTTGGTGACGCTTCAAACTATACAATTTGTTTGGATAGCAGTGCCGTGGGCATCGATACATGTGTTGCAATTCTGAAGGATATCTACACTTCAGAATTAGGAATTAAGCAATAATAGAATCCAATAGAATTCACAAATACTTGAATCGGATTTCAAGTGAATCGATAATATAGGGATAATTCCCGAAAAGGCCGACAAATTGGACTTGGTCCCTCGACAGCTTGCAGACAAATGCGTAAAGTTGTTACATCTGAAACACTTACTACTGGGGAGAATGTAAGATTACGTGAGCGGTTGTGAGACACTACTTTTTTAATCCAATCAAAATGATAGTCTACTTATACTCGAAGATGGTAAAAGGTTATAAAATGAGTCTGAATACAGATTGCATTCAGACTCATTTTCTTTAGGGCAATAATACATTTTGACAATGTAATACTTTATTTCAGATACGTAAAAATCACATTCAACTTATATGAAAAGAATTGCGTATCATCAAAAAGCTCCTGCTGAACAGCAATCTTCCAGCTATTGTCTATAGTGCCATGAGGATAACAACCCTCATTAGCCTACATACTAAAAGAAGAATCCAGGGCAAATCAAGAGTATTTCTTCCGCCCATTTTTATCATATAAGACCTGTAAAAAGGAAAGAAGGAATTTTTTATGAACAAGAAGGCCCTCATAGCAGCATCGATTGTTACCCTCGCTGCAATCATTGTACTGGGTTGGACCGGGGTATTGCATGCCAACGACGAAAATATTGCAAGCTCTGTCTCTGAGGTGTGGGGAGAAAGCAGCCAATGGGGAAGCATAAACACGGGAAGCTCTCAACAGAATGTCAGCGGTAAGACTCTCACCTCTTCCTCAAAAGCTATATCTCCGCTACCTGGAGAAGAAAGCAGAAATCTGGCCATTTCTTCCGGTCTGACAGACTCCACTTCCTCAAAAACACATGCGTCCTCCTCCGCTTCATCTAAAGCTGAATCCGCTTCTACTCCTTATTCTAGTGCCGTTTCTTCTAAGCCTTCCCCATCCTCCAGCCAAACCTCTTCAGCACCTGTATCAAGGCCATCTTTTTCGATTCCTCCCTATTCAAAGCCCTCCTATTCTCGCCCTATGGCAAGTAGTACTGGATCTTCTTCCCAATCTGGAGGAAACACCTCCTCTTTTGTCCAAAAAGTCGTAGAACTCACAAATCAAGAACGTATTCAAGAAGGGCTGGAACCTCTTTCTATCAGCAAAGCAGCAGAAGCCGCTGCAGCTGTGCGAGCCGAGGAAATTGTTTCCTCTTTTTCCCACACTCGCCCCAACGGAAGCAATTTCTCTACGGCATTAAAAGAACAGGGCGCATCTTACCGCACGTCAGGAGAAAATATTGCCTGGGGGCAAAAGACACCGGAAGAAGTTGTTACAGGCTGGATGAACAGTTCAGGACACAGAGCTAATATTCTGAGTTCCAAATTCACCTTCATTGGTGTGGGAGTTTACCGCAGTTCCTCCGGTAGACTCTATTGGGTTCAGTTCTTTACAGGCTGAAAGCTCTGTATGTACAATACGGTGTGAGGACCATTTTACAATCTCTTTCAAACCTATGTCAAAATACCAAATAAGAAATTTATATTTTCCGTATCCCTGTATAATGAAGGACGTATCTTAGAATACAGGGAGTTAATTTAGTATGGATGTACGTTTGACCGATGGAAAAATTGCCAAATCGCTTCTGTTGTTCAGTCTGCCTATGATGGCGGGAAACCTGCTGCAGCAGCTTTACAATATAGCTGATACGTTTATTGTGGGCCAAACGATAGGAGCCACGGCCCTTTCTGCAGTAGGCTCCTCCTATTCTTTGATGGTGCTCCTCACCTCAGTTATCCTGGGATTGTGTATGGGAAGCGGGGTGGTCTTTTCCCAATTTTACGGTGCGGGGCGGACAGATGAGCTAAAAAGCAGTATATTCAATGCCTTTTTTATTATCTTTGTAGTTTCTGCCCTAATTAACGGAGTCGCTTTTCTGCTTCTTGAACATTGTATCGTTTGGCTTCGAATCCCGGAACAGGCTGTGGCGTATACGCGTGAATATCTGCAGATCATCTTCACTGGCATTATGGCCACCTGCATATATAATTTCTTTGCCGCTATCTTGCGCAGCATAGGCAACACAACCATTCCTCTGCTGTTTCTTGCTTTATCCGCCGTTACCAATATCGTTTTAGACATTGTGTTTATCGTTTCATTCCATATGGGAGTAGCCGGTGCGGCATGGGCTACCGTAATCTCTCAGTATCTTTCTGCCATTTGCATTGTATTCTATTTTTTCCGGAAAGCGCCGGGCTTATGTCCGCAAAAACGTCATATGCGCTTTCAAAAAGTTCTGATGCAGTTTATTCTTTCCAATTCATCTCTCACAGCTATTCAGCAATCTATTATGAACTTTGGCATTCTTATGGTGCAGGGCTTGGTCAACAGCTTTGGTTTTGCCGCCAGCGCCGCCTTTGCAGCGGTAGTAAAAATAGATGCCTTCGCTTATATGCCGGCTCAGGATTTTGGGAATGCCTTTTCCACTTTTATCGCGCAGAATTATGGCGCCCGTAAGTCGGAACGCATTCACAAAGGAGTGCGTGCAGCCATTCTTATTTCTTCCCTTTTTTGCGTCGTATCTTCCCTGTGCGTATGCCTCTTTGCAGAACCTTTACTGCTCATGTTTATAAAACCGGAGGAAAGTGAAATTCTTCGAATCGGCGTTCAATATTTATATATTGAGGGTTCCTGTTATATTGGCATTGGAATTCTCTTCCTTCTTTATGGCTTTTATCGTGGCATCGGAAAAGCCGGCATGTCCATTGTGCTGACAGTAATCTCATTGGGAACGCGAGTTGCTCTGGCCTATGCCTTATCCTCCATACCAGCCCTGGGAATGATCGGAATCTGGCTGGCAGTTCCCATCGGATGGCTGCTTGCAGATCTTACTGGAGGAATTCACTATTGGCTTTGCAGACGCAAAAATGCATTCAGCGATTTTTCTCTGGATGCTGCTCAATCTCAATAGACATCTCTAATAAATATCCCCCGGCGAATGAACTGTTCCAGAAGGAATAGACAGAAATAAAACCACCATATGTAGGATAGGGAAGGATTACGCA
>CAJFPJ010000003.1 GCA_904399395.1 uncultured Clostridia bacterium
GCTATACCCTTTTTGAGCCATCTGTTTTTTCACCATCACTCCATTTTAGGGATTGACTTCTAATAGTTAATCTTTCTGGTTGATTGTTGAAAACTTGAGATTCCTGCTGGGTAAGAGCTTAGAGAGTATTGTTCGAGAACAAGTATTGTTCTTTCCCAGCTGGTAAAGTATTTGGGGGGAGAGTGTGAGAAGGGGGAAAAGCAGAAAACCGCCCCGGCCTGCCAGCCGAAGCGGTTCTAAAAAAGGGCGCACTACCCCCTTGTATTTTGAGGGCTTGAAATTTGCCCGTTTGGGGTTTTCGTCAATCTATCTATGAACCTGCCGGAAACTTCTACACTTCCGACAACGGGGAAAAAGGGTGTAAAACGCAAAAAAGCGGGGCCCCCGACCTGAAAAATCAGGTGAAAACTCCGCTTCGCTCTACAAATATCTCTTAAAACGGGGATGACAGTAATGGGATACCAATCCTTTTTTGAAACGAAAAAAAGCCCGCAAACCCGCATGAATACTGAAAAAATGTGCCCGACAGTAAAATCGGGCACATAATCTGGTGGAGGAGGATGGATTCGGACCATCGAAGCGAAACGCAACAGATTTACAGTCTGCCCCCTTTGGCCACTCGGGAACTCCTCCAAATATATAAGGCTAAAAGCCTATTTATAGAACTTCCTCAGCAGATAAGCTGTGAAAGGAAGACTCACACTATGGAGCTGGTAGACGGACTCGAACCCCCGACCTGCTGATTACAAATCAGCTGCTCTACCAACTGAGCTACACCAGCATACCTTCTCTGAGCTCCGCATCACGGAGTCAACGGTAATCATTATACGGGAAAAAGAAATGTTTGTCAACCTTTTTTTTAAATTTTCATCTCTACTTTTTCCAACACAAAAATCAAAAATAACCAGCGAACGCTGTCCTTTTGGACAGCGCCGCAAAAAAGTTGTTTGTCTCAATTGTGTAAGCGGAAGCTCAGGAGGACGGATTCTCCCATTTTTCCTTGGGGACATTCTTCTCCCGGAGACGTTTTTGAATAGCTTCCTTCATGAGCGCATGGAATACCGAACAGGCCGGAATAAAGAGCAACATACCAAAAATTCCCATGGCCGCTCCGCCCACTGTAACAGCAAAAAGCACCCAGAGAGGAGGCAAGCCAATAGAGGTTCCCATCACATGGGGATAGATAAAATTTCCTTCGATCTGCTGCAGAACCTGAAACAGAATCACGAATATCACAGCCTGCATGGGATTCACCGTCAAAATCAGGAGGGCTCCCAGGACACAGGCGATAAAAGCACCCACAATGGGAATCAACGCCAAGAACATAACCATTACACTGATCATCAGCGCATAGGGAAATTGGAATATGGAAAGCGTTACAAAGAACATAGAGCCCAAAATAAACGCTTCCAGGCACTGGCCGGAAATAAATCTGGAAAACACGCGGTTGGAAAGAGTAAGAACGGACATAATGGTATCCGCTGCCTTTTCCGGAAGCCAAGCATAGAAGACCCGGCGCCCCTGGCCGCAGAGTTTTTCCTTTTGCAAAAGCATATACATAGCAAAAATAAATGAAAACACTGTGTTCATCATTCCGTTGGCCACGGAACCTGCGAACCCTATAGTGGAATTCACCACTCCGCCTGCACCGTTTTTTACAAATTCTACCCCCTGCTGAATGAGTGCCGACCAGTCGATTTTGATCTCGCTGATCTGCTTGACAATGTCTGGATACTTTTTCAGCATTTCTTCTGCCCATTTCTGGGTCTCCTGGAAAAATACCGGAATACTCTGCATAAGGTTTCCCAATGTCCGGCCCAGCTCAGGTCCTACGATAAAAATGGCAATAAGCAGGATGCCGATCACTACAAGGATGGCCAACAACAGGGAAACTGGACGCCGTATCATACGTATGATTTGATTGTCTCTCCCTTTTGGGCCCGGAAGCCTCACAAATAGCGCGTTTTCTATTGCCCGCATGGGAACATTTAGGATATACGCAATACAGATTCCAGCTAGAAGTGGCTGAATCATGCCGATGATCGTCCAAAAAATGGAAATTAAAATATCCAAATGCTGAAGCCCCACCAGCAATCCTACTGTGAAGGTAATCAGCAGCATAATTTTTTTCATTGTCTGCCTGTTAAGTTCCACTTGGTTTCCGCCTCCTTCCATCCGAAAAGGAAAATTTCACTTCCTGCGGATGCCTGCTGTTCCTATTTGGGCATATGTAATCCTCTCAATTAAAAAGAGACCGCCCATATATGCCTATTGTATGCTTTTTCGCTTCCGGTATCAAGTGCCCACAGGCAATGAAATTTCTCATCCGCAGCGATTTCTGCATCCTTTTTTCTGAAAGGAGCCATGGATTATTTCGTCACAAACAGCACGCCTAGGGTTCCCGGCCCGCAGTGACAAGAAATCGTGCAGCTGGCCTGAGTGACAAAAATTTCCTTGAATGGCTGAAGCTTCGCCACCAGTCTCTTCACCAGCTGAATATGGGCATCCGGGCAGCCGGAATGAGTGATAAAGACTCTGTCCAGGACAAGATCCTCACGCCCTTCAAGCTCATAGCGGACATATTCCTCCAGCACCTTTTCCATAGAACCCCTGTATTTTTTACCCACACACATTGCACCGTTTTTCGCATTTTGCACCAAAATAGAGGGTTTCAGATGAAGGAGATTGGCCCCAAAGGCCGCCACAGCCGAGCATCTTCCCCCCGCACGCATAAATTCCAGCGTATCCAGAACGAAGCTGGCACTTACCTTTTGAGAAAGTTTCTGGAGTTCTTTTTGAATCGCAGGGGCCTCCACCCCCGCTTCAATCATTTCAGCGGCATGAATCACAAGCAACCCCGTTCCGGTGGAAAGGCTGCAGGAATCAACCGGGTACACATGCCCCAGCCTAGTTGCTGCGGCCACGCAATTTTGGTGGGCGCTGGATATGGCCGAACCCAGGTTCACATGGATCACATCGTATCCCTGTTCTACCCAGGGTCGGAAATATTCTTCATATTCCATCATCGTTATAGCCGAGGTTTTGGGAAGCTGGTGCTTTTCCCTCCAGGCTTTGTAGAGATCTTCGGGGCAGATGTCCTTCCCATCTATATACGAATTCTCTCCCAATAAAATATGAAATGGAAAGAAATGTACATGATACCGCTCCTTGAGGGTATCCCCCAGGTCACACGTGCTGTCCGCACTCAAAATGATTTTACGTTCCATTATAGCTTCCTTCCCTTTCCGCAGCCATAAACGTTTTCGTGCTTTATAAACAGGCCGTTTCCTCCCGTTCCGGATACAGCATACCGTCTCCTTAAGCAAGCTCTATGCAAAATTCTCACCCGGATATACGCTTTTTCCTTTCTTTCACCGGCCATATTTTCTCTTCACTTTCCGGCTGCATATAATACACAATAGATTGTGGACGCCTGATCACAGGCAATTTTATGAAAATCAACACAAATGCTTTTTTGTGTACTTTAACCATACCACGGATCGTACTATTTTTCCAGAAAAATTTGTAAATTTCCTTTCTTTTTCTATCTATTTTTTCTTTCAAAGTATTTATCACACAAGAAAAAGCGCAGGCTTTTTTACAGCAACCTGCGCTTCCCTTCTCATCTAGGCATCTTCGTGAAATATCCTTCCTTCTGCCTTATTTGCAACCTAACTTATGTACCTATACTTTCTTCCACATTCTCCACCGGCAAAAACGCTTCTGCAGAAGTCTCCGGCTTTTGGGGGCCTCCCTTTTTCTGCATTTCTTCCATAATAGTACGAGTTCTTTGCGCCAATTCTTTTGTTTTCTCCCTAATACTCCCATCGGCAATGGGATAAAGAGGGATTCCGATCTCCATAGTGAAGCACGGGCGCTTTTTGAAACGCCATATTCCTCTCTGGGGTCTTTCTGTCAGCACCAGAGGAACCACAGGCACGTCTGCACGCACAGCCACTGCAAAAGCTCCCTCGCGGAACTGCCTCAGATGATCACAGTAAGGCTCAATCATACCTTCAGGATATATACAGACAAGCCGACCACTTGCAGCTCCCTCACTGAGCTCAGAAAGAAACTTCCGCATACCGGAAAGCTCGGCCGGAACCGGCACGCTTCCCATCACACGGATCAGCGGCCCAACCACAGGAAGACGGAATAAATACGCCAGAGAGGTGAATACGGCTCGCCTGGGCAAAATGGAAAGCCCCACAAAGGTGCAGTCAAAATTGTGCACGTGGTTGCAGACGATCACAGCCCCATTACCTTTCAGTTCTTTTATATTCTTCGTTCCTTTTTTTCGAAAACCAAACCATACAAAATCAAACACCACCAAAAGAGGAACCGCTATGCAGTAGAAAAAAGCGTTGCTGAAAAAACGGAAGAGAGGATTTCTGGGAATAAGAGGCTTTTCCCTCATCCGTGATTCCTCCTTTTATAATCCCGTATCGTTTCCAAAAACATCCGTTCAGCTTCTTCCACAGAACGGGAAACACGATATTTTTCACCTTGTTGCGCATATTTTACAGACATCACGGCCTTACGCTCGGGATTTTCGATCCAATACTCTATCTTTCTGGCCAAATCATCCGGATCATCGGGCGCAAAAAGGCTCTCTTCACATAGGGCAAATTGTGTCGTGGCTGATTTGGGAGAATTGCAGATCACGGGCACCAACCCGCAGGCAAACGCCTCCATGCAAGAAATCGCCTCGATTTCAATATAGGAGGCATGAACATACAGATCGCAGGAACGAATCAGCCCGATCAGCTCCTCTTTGCTGTAAAAGCCGAATTCCGGCGGATTCGGCAGTTTCTCTCCCTGCTTTACAAGAGCCTCCATGCAGGGACCCTTTCCCGCCAGATGCAACTGAATCTTATCGGCATATTTAGAACGCCGGACCGCTTCAATCAAAACTTTCTGGCGTTTTTCCGGCGACAGACGGCCTACCATCAGAATATGGATTTTTCCATCTTTTCTTTTCTGAGGCTTTTGGGCAGGGGTAAAATCATCATCCACTCCATTGCTAATCACATGCATCTTTGCCTTATAGCCATGCTTAATCAGCTGATTTGCAATAAATTTAGAGGGGCAGTGGATATGATCGAAATACTTGTAAAAACTATACTTGAAATACGTGTAAATGCCGTTTGCCAGAGTCTCCCTGGGCATATGGCAAATATAAGTTATATTTTCCGGCTGGAGGTGAAAGGCCGCGCTCATGGGCACACCCATCTCCCGGCAGATCTTCATAGCTTTTTTCTCAAAAGGAAGCGGCAGAAGGAAATGAACCACATCTGCTCCTCGGAAGGCGCGGCGAAACAGCGCTTCATCGGGAACTGCAAAACCAAACCCCTGCTTGGCCGCCACTTTTGTAGCTATTGGATATTGCCCCGCCCGAGCCCGATATTCCGGCTCAGTCAGTTCCCCGCTGGCCAGCATATGAACATCGTGCCCTCTTTCACGGAGCATCTGATAAAACCGATGGGCGGTCATAGTTGTGCCGTTGTTCAGGCTTCCGTATTCATCGGTGACTAAAATAATTTTCATAAAACTGCCTTCCTTTTCGTATGTCCATAATCCTTCCTCAATCAAAATCATATCTGCAGACAAGAGAGACAATCGGCAATAGTACAACTTTACAGAATCCTAATCCGTTTGTCAAATCCAAACCGATCAAAGCGCTCTCAGGCCTTTTCTTCACCATTTCAGTAAAGTAAAATAGAAAACCGATTTCACACTCATTATACCTAGAGCCGTTTATTATTAATGTTTATAAAGAATAAATAATATAGGAAAATATACATAAAATTTATATTTTAAATTCTGCGATTTGTCCAGTGCGTAGATTCTACAATTTTTTCCCAAATTCCTTTGTGATTCTCTTGACACTCTATGAACTGGGATTTATAATATAGCCATGATACAGATTACAAGACTTGTGACAGGGATCTGTCACACCTTTTCAATACAACTCCTCCCCAAAAAGCAAAAGCCGGCGTAAGCCGGCTTTTGCTTTTTATATTACCTTCCGGCAGGCAAAAATGAGCGAGTCATAGCTCATATTCCCGCAGGCTACCCGCCAGCCTTTCTGCTACAGACACCCGCATATGCAAGCCTTCCGGCAGATATTCTTCCTCTTCCACTCGTCCTTCCTTTCGAATACGGGCTGCCAGCCCACTTTGGGAAAAAGGAAGAAGAATTTCCAGCTCCTTCATTTTTTCCGGTAAGCTCTCTTCAATAGCAGAAAGGAGATCATCTATTCCACGGCCGCTCAAAGCGCTGATCCGCACGGCTTTTCCGATCATAGGCGCCTCCCAAAGTGCCGGGACCAAATCGCATTTGTTAAGCACAGAAATCACCGGCCTGTCACCACATCCCAGTTCCCCCAGAAGATTGCGGGTAACTTCCAGATGCACCTGCGCCTCTGGGCTGGAAGCATCACAAACGTTCAGGATCACATCCGCCAAAGCGGCCTGCTCCAAAGTGGAATGGAAGGCCTGCACCAAATGATGGGGCAATCTGCGCACCAACCCCACGGTATCGATCAGCATAACGCTTCTTCCACAAGGAAGCCGAAGAGCCCTGGCCGTGGGATCCAACGTGGCGAAAAGCTTATTTTCTGCCAGAACGCCCGCCTGGGTGAGAAGATTCATCAAAGTGCTTTTTCCTGCATTGGTATATCCTACCAGGGCCACAGTGATAACGCCGTCCTTTTTCCGGCGGGCGTTCTGCTGCTCCCTGTGCTTTTCCACAGTATTCAGCTTTTCTTTCAGAGCCTCTATTCTTCTGCGGATATGCCGCCTGTCCGTTTCCAGTTTCGTTTCGCCGGGGCCTCTTGTGCCAATGCCGCCTCCTAGGCGGGAAAGCTTCGTCCCCATGCCGGAAAGGCGCGGGAGAAGATACCTAAGCTGGGCCAGCTCCACCTGCAGCCGTCCCTCCCGGCTTCTGGCCCGAGCAGCAAAAATATCCAGAATCAGCATGGTGCGGTCTATGGTGCGCACATGGCTTGCAGCTTCGATATTGCGAATCTGGGTAGGCGTCAGTTCTCGGTCAAAAATCAGAAGATCCAGTTCATGGGCCTCACACATAGAGGCGATTTCCTCCATCATGCCGGATCCCACACAGGTGGCTGTATCCGGCGCCGGGCGCTTTTGGGTCACAGCTCCGAAGGGCACAGCCCCTGCACTGCGCACCAGTTCATAAAGCTCTGCCAAAGAGGCCTCTGCGTCGTATTCTCCCGTATCCACCTCCACCAGCAGCGCCTTTTCCGGTTCCATTTTCATTTCTGTCAGTTCTGCCATAGATGCCTCCTGCACGCTTGTACATATTTATGCTATAAATGCAGTGTTTATGCGTATGCGAGGGATGTATCCCTTTTTACATATGCACGTTTTCCTACTCTCTGATTTTCGGTATGGTCACTTTTCGGCATACCGAACGGCCTTCTGTATCTTCTTTTTACATTATACCCGGCCAGAGCTTGGAATACAAGCAAGTCTCCCTGCCACAAAAACTCCCCTGTTTCCCAACGTCCCTCCATGTGAGAGAGCGGAAACAGGGGATACTACAATGCTGCTGCCTTTAAACCTCTTTTCGTTTAGCTGAAGATACTTATTTCTTTTTATAAGAGAAAATTTTTCCTCATGCCTTTACCGGAGAGCGGCCCAAAAGTACACGCTTCCCGCCTGATTAAGGCAGATTTTCTGGCCGCCCGCCGGAGGTTCCGACTGGGACTGCGCAATAGACAGAGTCTGCCCGCTGAGGCTCACTCCCGCCGTCCCGTTGGAAGGTGCTGCCAGGCCTGCATGAATCTCTGTGACAGCCCCCGAAAGAGAAATCGGAGCCGCCGAACTTTGAGCTATAATCACAATCTTTGGAACAAAAGGCAGCAAAATCTGCTGCTCGGCCTCTCCGTCCCCTTCATAGGTTCCCGCTGCAGAGCCCGCAAGATATTTTCGCTCTTCGTTTGTAAGATGAAGGCTTTGATCAGAAAAATGGCCGGAAAGCAAGGTGTCCAGAAGGGTGTTATCTCCACAAAAGTCCTCTCGCGCCGGTTTATCCTGAGCCTTCCAATTGTTCAGCCCCAAGGACGTTTTCTCACTGGATGGCAATCTTCTCCCTCCTTTTTAGAGTCAATCTCTCCGTATATTCTCAAATATACTCTCTATCCACGTTTATACACTTCGCCGGGCTTTACGCCCGGATTTTTATTTTACTGGGATTTCCACAATCCCGCTTCCCAGAGAATGTATAGCCTGCCAGCTCATAGAGGCATTATCCATCTGTTGCCAGGAGTATCCTTTTTCCTCTATATCTTGCCAGCTCAGGGGCCTGCAATCCAGGTACATTCGCAGATGGGCCGGAACAAATCCTCCTATGGAGCGTTTAAACCGAGAAATTTCTTTCTCCTCCGGCGTTCCTTCTGTCATGCAGCAGATTCTTCCCGGCTCCTCCGCAATGGATATGGGAACTCCCATTGCTTCTGCCGCCCGCTGAAGGCCGCCCTTGCTTCCCGGAACAGCGGAAACACGCAGCAAAAGCCTTCTGCGCCGTTCCTCTTCTGCGAGCCCTTCCCCACAAACTCCCAGAAGGCTCTCCCAAAGGGAGAGAGCTTCTTCTCTCGCTGTCTCCGGAAAGGAATTCTCCAAAAATCCCTTTACCTGCTTATAGAACGGTTCCAACCCCGCGGCATAAGCCTCCAGTTCCCAATCCAAGGCTGTACCTGCTGTCTGCCCGCTGAAAGTATAAAGACCTGTTTCCGCCATTCGCAGGCGCATGGATTCCAAGGGCGTCATGCTTTTGCCTCCTCTAAAACAATCTCCCCGCAGGCAGCTGCCTGATCCCTGGAAATCTCCACATCTGTCGTCACTTTGCTGTCAAAGGTCACGTTCCACACAGCTCCCGTGCCGATCATTGCCGCTGCCAGAGCAGATGTGTGGAACTTTCTCCCCACCTCTATGGATTTGAAAAATTCCCCAATGGCTTTCCGGCAGACTTCCGAAGCTCTCTCCAGGCTCCAGCCCGGCTGAAGGGAAAGAACCGCCTTCACAGGAATCTTTATCCGTTCCGCAGAAGAGATTTCCAGCGTCACCCCAAGCTCTCGCTTTTCTTCCAGCTCCCTGCGAATCTCCTCTAGATCTGTCTCTTTCAAACCAACATCCCGGCCGTCTATATAGATTTCTAGAGCTCCGCTCCCGGAGGCAGCGGGAACTACCGAAACGGAACGGACAGACGGATGACTCATTACAAACTGTCTGTAATAAGAGATATTGCCGCCCTGAGGCGGATACTCGATCATCTGCAGCAGCCTCCGTCTGAGGCTTTCGTCCGTCTCCGTGTCCTCTCCCCCTGAAAAAGCAGAGGGATTCGTCACTCCCTCAATGCCCACGGGAACCGTCACCAGCTCTGTAACACTCCCCGCCGCCGCATTTCCCTTTTCTCCGGAAAGTTCCGCTTCCGCCTCCGCATCCACGCTGGTGCTTCCCTGAGGAAGCACTACCTTCTGCAACGTGATATACCGGGCTCCGTTTTCCCCTTCTGCGGCGCAAACTGTTCCGGCGGGGATCTCTATATCATACCAGGAAGGGGAAAGAATCGAGAATCTCAGCTTTCCCTTTGCTTTCAGGGCTTCCCTACGGAATACGCCCCTTTCCCTCGCCAGGGATTCCAACTCTGCGCCCACTGCCGTATAGGGATTTTTCTGCTTTTTCAGCCATTCCACTGCGGCCATGCAGGAATACAACTCCCCTGCCAGCACCCGGATGCGTATATCCGTATCCGAAGCATAACGGGGTGAAAAGCCTGCCAGCTCTTCATACCGTCTTTCCATGCGCTCTACAAGCGCCTCATAGCTTTCCATCTGGTTCACCTCCTGATTTTTACAGTGCGGCAGCCCCCCGGAAGCCGCAGCTCCACAAGACACAGATCGTCTTTCCATTCCGCATGAATCGGTTCCGCCTCCGGGATACGCTGAAGAGCCTCCCTGGCTGCCTCCAGAAGCTCCGCCGGGTCGCTCGTTTCCCGCAGCCGGCTTCCCAATCCGCTTTCATAGACAAAGCTTCCCATGGGGACGGAAAGGCATATTCCAGCTCTTTGCAAAAGCTCATCTTCCCCGGATATAGAAAAAGGCATTCCTCTGCCGTCCGTTTTCAGGCCTCCCATAAAATCAAGAGCCGTATCAAAAGGCTCACAAATTCCCGCCTCAGGCCCGTTTTCATCTCTCATGCAATGCACAATCAGCCGCCTCCCTCTTCTTCCGCTTGCAGAGGAGGGAATACCTGCCCGTTGATTTCCACCTGCCCATTGTTTTTCAGATGGATCCGGGCGCCCCCTTTTGAGAAAAGCAAAAGCTCCCCCGGTTCCACCATACCTTCTTCCGGCTTTTCCATCACAGTACCCACGCATGCTATGCCCTGACGGGTCTCAACCGTGACTGCCTGCGCGTAGGAGGGCGGTGTATACGCGACCCCCCAAGGGCCGCAGTATACTACACGGGTCCTATCGTTTCCGGCATCCTCTTCCCCGGGGGAGCGGATGCGGGACACATCCGCCGCGGGCCGTTTTTTCCCGGCTTCCACAATCTGTTTTGATATCCACATTTATACATCCACCTCTTTTTTTCGCAACGTGTACCGACAACGTTCCCCCGAAGAAGAAAGGCTGTAGCGCAGGCCGGAAACATACAGCCCGGAAATCTCTTTCCCCCAGTTTGGTAGCGTAAGGCAGACAGCCGCCCCTACCCCCGCCTCAGGAAGGCCGGGAGACAAAACCTCAGCACAAAAAGCTCTTCTTGCAGCTTTTACAAGCGCCTCCCTGGCCTGTTCCGTGCTTCCGCTTAAAAGTCTTCTGCGCCGGATTCCCAAACTCTTTGCTTCTCCGTCAAAAACAGAAAGGGCAAAAGTTTCCGTATTTTCCGGCTTCACCAGAATTTCGGAATATCGCTCGCACATTTTATCCTCTGCAGAGCACTCCAGTATAGGAATCTCTCTCCCAAACTGCAGAAGAGGAAATTCTTCCTTTCTTTCCTCGAGCGCCTCCAGTCTTTTTCCCCTGGCCCGTAAGGAAACCTTCAGATACCGGCTGCAGAAAAGGGAAAGGACCTCCCATTCGCTCATGCCCTTGGTTATTGTAAAAGGAACAGAAAATCCGCTGGGTTCTCCCTCCCATTCTGTAAACCCATAGGGCTTCCCGTGCCGTTCAAAGAGAAGGGGGAGGGATGGATACGCATACGTCTGTGGGATCGCTTCGTTATCCAGCAACAAAGCCGCCATGCTCCGGGCCACGATTTCCAGCATGCAGCCCTCCGAAGAAAATCTGCGCTGCAATTCGTCCACAGGGCCGAAGAAAACGACCTCCCCTCCTCCGCAAATTTCCAGAAAGACCGGTTCCAGCTCTTCATAAATACTTTTCCAGGGGAATACGCCGGTGAAGGCGTCCGCCGGGGTATCCTCCTCTATGGAAAGCACAGCCTCAAGGGGGGCTCCCAAAGAGATACGCTTCCCCTGGGAATTGCACGCCGTATATGTATACCCGCCCGGCTGCAGATATCTCCCCCGAACTTTGCAACCAATACAGGCCCTCTCCATATTAGTCACAGCGTCCGCCTCCCGGCTCTGAGAATTGTTCCCTCTTCCAGATCGTTGATCCAGGGATTCCGATTCTGCTCCAGCAGTATTTCCAGAGGGACGTTCATCGCCGCCGAGGCTCTCCATAGGGAGTCATGCTCCCTGCAGGCATACGCCGCTCTCTTTTCTTCCGCCGGCGGGACATCCTCCTCCACAAAGGAAAAGGTATAATGGGTCTCCCCCGGGCGCCCCAGCGCTTGCAGCTGCAAAGAGGAAAAGACGGCTCTGAGGGGCGGGAGGCCCGGCATGACAAGCAAGCCGGCTCCTCCCTCTTCAAACAGTCTCTGAAGTTCCCGAAACTGTAGGAGGGAATCCCTCCCCAGAAAACAGCCTTTGCCGGAAATCTGCCGCTTTTTCCGGCCCATCTCCTGCAAGAGGGAGCCCTTAAGAGGCAGCGGCTGTTCCTTCAGATTCCTGCTGCAGGTAATCGTAATCTCCGAAGGGTTCACATTCCACCGGAACCCCTTATACGCCATCTGCAGACTCATGCTTCCTCCTCCAAATCCAGGCCGCGGGGAAAGCGCCGGGCCTCCCGCTCAATCTCCCGGGAGAGTCGTTCCGCTTCCGTGCCCTGTTTTTCCAGAATCTCCTCCATCTTGTTCCCTCCTCTGTTTCGTTTCCAATGTCCCATCTGCTCCAAGAAGCATTCATTTTCTTTTTTATTCCATCATAAAAGCCTCTGATTTTCAGCCTCCTGAGAAGGCTCCCTGCTCTTCTCGCAGCACTGCCCAGTCATAGAGCTTTTTTCCTCCCAAAAAAGCCCCATCCCCCCGAAGGACCACAAGGTGCTTTTCACCCCAGCAAACCTTCTCTCCAGGAGTCAGGCCGCTTCCTGCGGGGGCTGCACACCAGTATTCCTCACCATTTTCCTGAGTTTTCCGCAAAGGACGCAGAAGCGCCCGGGTCTTATTTTCTCCGATATTTACCGGGCTCCCGTATTTCCGAATGGCATATTCCACAGTAAGAGAGCTCACACTGCACCCCTCCCGTTTCCTTTCCCCCAGCCGGACACAAACTGCTGCGGTATCCGCTGAAATACAAATTCTGTATCCCGAAAGCATTCTGCCGCCCCGTCTCGATATTCTTCCCAAATTTTTCTAGCCTGCTCCGTCATGGAGGCACCCTTTTTCACCTGTATATCCCCAGAAGAAAAGCTTTCCGGTGTGCGTGCCCCTTCCAGAAGGCTCCATCGGTAAAAGGCCAGCGCCGCGGCAGCCCCATACAGCAGGCTTTCTTCCCTCTCGGTGAGAGATTCCTTGGCCATGCCGTTCACTTGGGCCGCCGCATCCTGGCAAAGGCCGTGGTACCGCCGGGCCTCCTCTTCCGACAGGCCGGAGAAAGAGGAAAAGCGCTCCATAAGGGCCTCTATATTCCACTTCATCATGCGCTCTTATAGGTGAGGATCTTGCACGCGCCGTCAAAGATTCGCGAAAATCCTGTAATCGTGCTGATCACCGCCCGCTCCAGCTGCCTGTCGATGAGCTTATCCGATTCCGTGATAATGTCCCCGGTCTGAACCATCTCCAGGGCGCAGGTCTTATCCAGAGCAATAATTTTCTTCTCCTCCAGGCCCGGTACATGGATCAGATTGGCACCCAGAGGTGTGATGAGCTTACCCGTTCCCTGGAAGGTGAGCCCTGCCTGGGAATCCTGGAACTGAGTGATTCCCAGAAGATCTTTCATGGCGGCCGTGGAAGCCAAAGCCGTATTCATGGAATAGGGCGCCAGTGCCCCCCAAAGAGAGACCATATCCCCATAATCGGGGGTGTTGCCGGCGGTGGAAATAGAGCCGGCTGGGCTCTTTCCGTCATCCCCTTGCATCAGCACTTGGATGGCATCCTTCAGCTGCGCTCTGGCAATATATGCTCCGATCTGGCGCAGAGTCACAGTGAAGAGATCCAACTTTTGAAAGCGGATAGCCTCATAGGAAGAAACCAGCATCCTACCCCGTTTCTGCAGTTTCACCAGTGTGCTTTTCGTCTTCACCACCGTCTCAGGAATCGCCGCGCCCTCCGCCACCGGTTTCAGAGTCTTGTCATCTTCTGAAAGATCCGAAGTGATGGTGCGATAATCCATGCCGTCGATTTTCGTCACCGTGGCTACGATAGAAGGGAGCACGTCCGCCTGCTCCATGCCCTGGCGCACAGCCCGGCTCACATATTCCGGGAAGAGAGCAGCCGAAGACGAAGTCTGAAAAAACTTTTCCACTGGGTCGGAGCCCACTCCTCCCACGCGGATATCAAAACGTTTCAGCTGGCGCTGATAGGCGTCCATCCCCTCCAAAGCCGTTCCCTTATAGTTTTCTGAAGGATCCATTTCCTCCAGCAGCCGGGAAAAGCTCTTGTGCGGCACGGTGTACATGCCTTTTTCCAATGCGATCGATTCAAATCCTGCCATTTCAATTCCTCCTCATCTTTTATATCCGCATCATAAAATGATGCCGGCTGTCTGGGCGGTTGTATCCACAGCCGCCACCAAATGCTCTCTGCCCTTGGAAAATGCCTGCTCACTCTGCCCAATAGTAGCTGTTTTCACACCGCCGCTTCCGTCTGCACAAAGGAGCTGGTAACCCACCGCGGGGGCTGTCCCCGAATAAGAAATTTCTGCATAGCCCTCCAACTGGACGGCGGCAAAACCTCCCCTGCAGGAAAGAACCACACCCGCGAACTTATCTCCTGCACTGCAGGCGGAGACCTGCCCATTGCCAGAAACTTTTACTACGCTTCCGGCTTCTAAATCAGAGGCCGCTTCAAAAGTTGCCACACGTTCTTTCCATCCCTTAAATGATACTGTCATGTGCTTTCTCCCTCTCTTGTTTTCTTTATTATGGTTTTCTCTTATGTTCAGATAGCATAGGGATTTTGGTTTTCCCTCCCTGCTTTCTCTTTTTCCATGGTCTTATCCCATTTTTCCGGGGCCAGTTGGGGCCGCAGAGGATAGCTTTTTTCCGCTGTACCCATAAACGCTTTCTCCACCGCCTTCAGGTCTTCCAGGGAAAGCCCTTCCGTCATCCGGCAAAGGGCTCCCTCCTCCAGATTGGGGAAAACCAGGCCGCCCAGCCTGCGGATATTTTCCCGCAGCTGCGTCTGATACGCCCTGCCTGCTGACGCATCCTTTTCCAAATTTTCTAGGTAGGCGGCCAGTTTTTCACACTCCTCACCGGAAAACCGGAGGCCATCCTGAGCCTTCCGAAGTTCTTTTGCCAGCTCCGTATGTGCCGCTCCTTCCTTCCATACCATATTCAAGTCTCCTTTCCTTCTCTCCTCCCAGGAAAAACGCTTGATAACGCCCGCTTCCCGTTGAGCGGGCACCGTCACAAAGGACCATTCATAGGCGTCTGTGGGTTCTTCCAATATATCCACACAGAGTCTCCCATCATATACATGCCCCTTTCGATGAGAGCAGGGAGTGGTTTTCCTATCCGCTCCGCAGATGGAGCACACTTGCTTTTTTACCGCACAGCCGACGCTCACCTCCTTTTGAATGCCGCTTTCCAAAGCCAGGATCAATCGGTCATTTTCCCCTCCTCTGGGGAGGTACGCCCGGGCCACAAGGCGGGTGTAAGGCTCCCCAGCCTCTGTCTTCCTGCCGGAAACGGTCTCCACCCGGCAGTTGAAGATCCTGGCCGCCTGATTCCTGGCGTCGGGCGTATGGTTGAAGATCCCCGTTTTTCCCCGGAAAAGCTCTGCCAACTTTTGAAGAGCCGGTATACTGAAGCGTTCCAGATCCCTGTCCGTTTCATTGTCACAGAGCACCACCGTAAAAGCATAGAGCTCCTCCGGGCCGAATTTTCGGCGGGTGTATTCTCCGATCTGTTCCATTTCCTCCGGTGCGGGTACTCCGGTTTCCAAGGCATCCTTTCCGCTTTCTGGATTTTCCTCCCAAGAATCCGGCGCACTCTTTGCTTTTTCCGGATATGCTTTTTCCTGGAATATGAGATCCCCATTCCCAACATATTGTTTGATCATGCTTTTTCATCTCCTTTCAAAATAGATTTTTCCAACTGCATGGCCCTGGCATTGAGCCACCGGGCATTGGCATTCTCAGTCTCATCCTGCAGAGTGATCTCATCCCACAGGATTTTAAACCGCCGGGAATTCCCCTCCAGCCGCAGCCACAAACCGCATATTTTCCGGATGGCAGGCTCCAGAAGCCTCCTGTAAAATTCCAGCTCGCTGGTAAGGATATCCGCCTGTTGGCTGGACATTCTCTCTGTGGAAGACCAGGAGAGCCCCAGCAGAAAGGGGGGAATTCCCAGCTTTGCCACGATTTGCTCCAGCATCTGGCGCACAGGTATCTCGCTTTCCAGAATAGTACCATCTGCCCCGATAGTTTGGATGGAAACGTCTCCCACTGCCACAAAATCTGAGGGGGCATCGTTCTGCATGGCCTTCCGCCATTCCCTCGCTATCTGAGACGCCCTTTCCCGGGCAAAGGCTCTATCTCCGTCGTCTCCCGGCTTATAGGTTACGGCAAAACGAACATCTCCCACCCGCTCCCAATTTAGGCCCATGCTGCGATAAATTTTCAGCAGAATCTCCGAAACAAAAGGCAGGCTTCTCAGAAGGGAAGTGCCCCAGGGCTTACCTGGTTCCGGATGCATGGCCGTGGAGAACACCAGCTCCGGCCATCGGAGAGGCTTGACCGCCCCATTTTCCCGGGCATAGATTTTCAGTTGCAAAGGTGATTCCTGCCGCAGCTCCACATCCTCCAGAGCTGCATTATATAAAGCCCCGATGGAGCCTGTGGAATCAAGGACAATTTCCCCCACCGCCGTTCCATAAAGCAGAAGCTGCTCCAGATAGGAATCCAAAAAACTCTGAAGCCCCCGCTGGGCTCCATTTACAGGGACAGAGTGCAAAAATTCATCCAGTCGGCCCTGATCCGCCGGAGAATCGCATTCCACTTGAAATCCCCCTGCCAGGCGAATGATCTTCCCAATGGCAGCATCTATAATGGGGACATGATCCCTCAAAGCTTTGTAAAGATGCCATTCCCCAGGATCCGGCGCCGGAGCAAAGAATGCACTTTCCCCGCTCTGAAATCGAAAAAGTTCCCTGGCTCCCGTCTGTACAGCCTTTACAGGAATTTCCGGCAAACCTCCCTCCTCTGTATTTCCGGTCTTTGGCCTGCGGGAAAAGAGAATGCCCCGTTTCCACAATCCGGTTCCCGTCCAAAGTCCCTTAGTCTTCTCTTTCTGCAAAATATCCTCCCCTTTCTACCGTCAGCACCGGTGCGCCTGTATCCTCCTTTTCCAAAGGAAGCAGCGTGCTTACAAAATACCGGATATCATCCATGGCGTGGTCGTTTTCCTTTACCGGCACATCTCCTGGTTTTCCCTCCGCCCAGCGATAGAGACCAAACTCCCGGATAGCGTCCCTGCATGTGCTGCAGATGCGAATCCGCCCCTCCTTCAGAGCCACACTCACCTGTCGGATCCCATCCAGCACCTGGTTTTTGGCCGGGATCACCCGAAACTTTCCATGCCGCAACACCGTCTGTATAAAGCTAGCCGCGGATGGATCCACCGCCATGCACTCCATCTCATGAACGCCTTCCCGTTCCAATAGTTTCTCCAGCGCCCGGTAGTGCTCCTCATCCGTCCGGGATATACCCTCTTTTCTGGAATCGTAATAGTACTCGTTCAGCCTGTACCATACATGCTTCCATTCTCCCCAGAGGCCAAAAGAAGAGGGATTCACCGTGCCGTAGTCACAGGAGAGCCGAAATCGGCTGCAGCGAGAGGGTGGAGAGCAAAAAGCTCCTTCTCCCATAAAGGGATACACCAATCCATGGGTCTCCGCCCATTCTCCCAGAATAAACCGTCTGTAAAAGGGGCCTGAATATAGGCTCTGATAGCGCAGCCGCATTTCCCGGCTCAGGGATGGATTATCCTCCATGGTGAAATGGAGATACAGAGCGTTCTTTTCATCCGCTTTGCGGATCCATTCCTGATAAAACCAGTGCTGGGGATTTTCCGGGTTACAGTTGAACCAGAAGCGGCTCCCCTCTACGGAGCACCGGGCCAGAGCCTGCTCTATAAAGGAGCGGGGCATCAGGGCGGCTTCATCCAGAAATACGCCGGAAAGGGTAATCCCCTGAATGAGCGCAGCGCTTCCCTCATCCCGTCCGCCGAAGAGATAAAACCAATTTTTTCGGCCCCCGTATGCTATAAGAAGCAAATTCTCTGTCTCTTTGTATGTGCAGGAAAAGCCCTCCTTCCGAAGGACGGGCAGAAGTGTTCCCATCAGATTTCGCTTCAGAGAACGGATCGTCTTTCCGCAGAAGGCAAAAACGGCCCCTTCAAACTGCCAAAAAGCCCAAAGGACGAAACCCAGTCCCATGCAGAGAGTCTTCCCACTGCGCACCGCGCCGTCGCAGATAATCGCTGTTTTCTCCGAAAAAGGGCATTCTGGCTCCCACCAATTCATAGCAAGAAGCTGCTTCTCTGAAAAAGCCTTAATCTCCATTCTCTCCTTCCTCCATTCCTCCACTACATTGATCTTCTGTATTCGGCTTCTTTCCCGCTAGAAGGAGCGCACTTTCCCGCAGCGCTTCATATAAAGGCCGAATTTTTTCACCATCCCGGCCGTTTTCCGCCTCCATCAGGCATTGAAGGGCCTTCAGTCTATCATAGAATTTCACCTCTACCTGTCCATCTTTCCCTCGTTTCAGCTCCGAAACTGTGTATAAATCCAGATCCATTGTATCCAAAGCTTTTATATCTTCAGGAGTACTGTATAAAAGGCGAACGGCATCGCGGATATCCCCAAAGGCCAGGCGGCGCAAGCCATCCTCAGCCGTTTCCTTCGGCTTTTCTTTTCTCTCGCGTTTCCTCTCCGACTTCATTTCGATTCTTTCCGGCCGTTTTTTGGGCAGAATCTTCTTTCTCTCCCCCGCAGAATTCCGTTCTTCCCTCAAAACCGGATAACCTCCTTTCACCTATCCCCCAAACAGAGGGGAAACTTACCCTGCCGAAGGAAACATTTAAAAAAATATTTTCAATATGCGATAAAATGCAAAAAGGGTATCCCGCCGTTTTACGGGATACCCTTTTCATTTTTACCAAGCAATATCAATCGCAAAGATATAGAAAAACCTGCAGCGACACACGGCCGCTACAGGCTTTCAAAATTCTTTTTCCCTTATCTCTCTGTTTCTTCGTGATCATGTCTCTTAAGCCTCTTGGGCTTTCTTCTCTCTCTTTTACCCATTCCGGAAAGAAACAACCATATAATGCCGCCCCCGAGGAACAGATCCCCCAAGCTGGCATACCCCCGCAGCAAAGGAACTGGAATAAAGAGCACATCACCCAAAAAAGGAAGGCGCGTGTCATTTCCCAAAGGCGTATACCGGAGTTTCTGCATCTCTGTCATTACAGATACCATCTCCTCCGGCACAGGCATATGCCACCCGTTCAGAGCAATCACAAGACCGTTCAGGAAAAGTCCCAGAGCCATCACCCACAAGCTGGGAATCCTGTAATTTCCTATGAAAAAAATCGCAAGCATACTATAAGAAAGAACCAGAGGAAGCCACAGCCATCTATCCGGTTCTCCTGGTATCCATCGGGAAAAAGGAAGAACACTGGCTTGCAGAAGGAATGCCCCACAAGGCAGCCATAAAAAGCGGAAAGGAAACGAAAGAAAATTCCGAAGTTTTCCCCCTCGCATCCACCCAAGAATACACCCTGCAAGCACACAGGCCAAAAGCAGCATCTCATTCCGTCCTTTCCAGGCGAATCTCTCCCTTTTGCAGAAGGCGAATCATACCTTCCGCGGCCTTGGGATGGAACTGTTTACCCGATTCTTCCCGCAGGATCTGTTCCGCTTTTTCCAGAGACATTCCTTTTCTGTAGGGTCTGTCGCTGGTTATGGCGTCGAAGGCATCCGCCACTCCCAGCACATAGGCGGCAAGGGGAATCTGTTCCCCTCCCAACCCTTGCGGATAGCCCTTTCCGTCATAACGCTCATGATGGCAGAGGACGATATCCCGCATTCCGGGATAATTATAGATATTTTCTAAAATATGTACGCCGATCTCCGGGTGCTTCTGAATGACCTTCCATTCTTCTTCTGTCAAACGCCCTTCTTTTTTCAGAATGGAATCCGGCACACCAATCTTTCCTACATCATGAAAAAGGGCGGCCAACTGCAGAATCTCAATTTGCTTATGGCTGAATTTCAGCTCTTTTGCCAGAAGCGTAGCATATTGCTCCACCCGGCGTGAATGGCCCTCCGTATAGGCGTCTTTGGCTTCCAGGGCCGCCGTTATGGTCTGCACAGTGCTATACTGCTGTTTTTTTCCATCCAAATAGAGTTTGAAAGAATACCGGGCCAGCCAGAGAGGCAACATGAAGATCAAGGCAAAATACTGCCCCGAGGGCAAAAGGAACAAAAGCGCAAAAAAATACCCTATGGGTGTGCTGCATATCAGATTGGGAACCATTTGCAGAAGACCCATAAATATGGCAGGGAAAAATTGGAATCCACCCTGCATTTTAAACAACGTAAAAAGAACTATAATATTTACGACAACCGATACCACCATAAAGAGGGCGGCATATAAAAAGGATTCCGGAACGGGCATTTCGCCAGGGACGCCCCCTAAAAGCTGATAGCATACCCCCGCTGCCAGAATGGAGATAACCAGATTCGAAATATTAAAAAGCGTTTTTTCCGGAGCCGTATTGAAAATATGCCGGTATGTTTTTTTCTTTCCATCTACGCTTACCACGACAAAAGGGGTTGTGAGAAACACAATAGCCGCCGCAGCAATCGGTCCCTGAATGAGAACGGCGCTCAGAATGCTGATAAAGGACATATCCAGGGCGCATCCTTCCCGAACCGTCAGGGGTAGGCACCGGCAGACAATTGTAATCACCGCCAAAACTAGAAACTGCGTAAAGGCATGCCGGCTGGAAATAGGGATCTGCTCCACAAAAAAATACTGCCAGATGCTGTATAATCCCAGAGATATCCCCACCAGAGACACAAGCCCTATATATACTTTGGCCCCCGTCCTCACTTTTTTCCCCTCTTTTCTATAACCCCCGCAATCGTGTCTTGCCGCCAGGCAGGTCGACCGCCTACGAAGGCACATGCGCTTCTGAAAACAGCGGTCTATACATGTTTTTGAAATCGAAATATATACTGTAAAACAGACCTGTTTCCCCATGGAATCCGCTATATCGGGTATGAAGGAATCCTATCTCGCCGATTTTGAACCATGCCATATATCCTATGGATTTAGCCCATTAGAACCAAGTGAAATAGGCGCCGCAGGAAAGTACCAATGCAACCAATGCAGAAACAGCAGCAGCAATCTTAGCCTTCATGAAAACAGCCTCCCATCCTGAACGGGCTCTGTTTTTCGCTAGTCAACAGGCAGTTTCCGCTTCGCTTCGGGAAACAGGTCTGCATACAACAAAGGAAGCAGACTATCGTCTTGTGTTACATAAAACTAATTTTTCTGTTTAACGCATCTAAGGTAGCCCGCACTACAGGAAGGCCATCCTCTTCCCACTGAAAGCAAGAACCCAGAAGCAATTCTTCTCTTCCTCGACTGATAAAGGAAACCGCCACAATGACCGCTGCCTGTTCGGCTATTTCAATCGTCTTCACTTCGGCGATACGGGCATAAAAAGCTCCTTCTCCGTATTGATTCACCGCTGCGACAGTTGCCTCTGCCGTAGCACGACGGCGAGCAGAACCTTTAGGGCCCGCCTGGATCTCTCCGCGGTACACGGTTTCACCATAGGTGAGTTCCACACAGATCTCCGCATTGTCGCTGCGAATGGAAAGATCCATCCCGCTGCACACCAGCCGCTTCTCCACCGGAAGTCTATCCCTCACGGCATCCTCAGATATCTGTGCTACGCTGATCAGCCTGTGATCTATCTGCACGCCAAATTTCGCCATCATTGCAGATTCGATATCCCGCACAATCTGTTTAGGCGTTCGTTTTTCCGTAGAAAGCACATGCAGCTCCCTTACGGAATCCTCTTCTCCAAATACAAATTCCGCGCTTACGATTCCCGGGAGCTTAAGGAGCAGCTCTTTCCAGATTTCAGCCTGTTCTATTCTCCCCTGAGATGTCATACTACGATATCCTCCAAACCGGCCGGAAAAATTTTCCTGCCAGACCCATGCCCTTCAACCTGGCAGCCTGTGTATGAATATACACAGGCTTCAGATACACCCACTGCGTTTTCATACACAATCTATATCTTTTAGCTTTCATCATGTGAAAAGCTTTCTTTCTGTCGGTCACATTTTTAACCATTTGACACTAAGATTCCGGATAAAAACAATTGCTTCTATATTATACAGCAAAATTTTCTGAAAATAAAGGGAAAATATTCGTAAAAAAGGGGTATTTTATGGAAATTTATTCCAATTTATACATGTAGAATATTATTTTTATCTAATTAATATGGCAGTTAAGAAAGAAACAATTTTGTAAATATTATTCACATGCTTTGTTCTGTATAAAAAACTTATTCCTGCCACAAACCGTATTTTTAATAATACATTCAAAAAAGGCTCCTGCAAAAGCAGAAGCCTTTTTACTCCCCCTTATACTAACATCCCAAGTTTGATGAATACAAACATACATCAAATTTGGGCGTTGAACACGGGCAACCCATCCATAATGATTCATGAAACGGTTAGGTTCTTCTATTTCTTCTCATTCCGTTCCAAAAAATCTCCTTTTTACCGTGTTACCGCGCTTCTTCCTTTTCTGCACAGGGAACATTTTTGGTAGCTATAAAATCCACTCCCAACCCCAACAGGTCCTTTACCACAATGTCCCCAATAGAAACTGGTGCCTTCATGGTTACTCCATCCAGCAACGCCATAGCACGGAAGATATCCTTCTTCGGAATGTCGCTGCTGGTTTTCACGGAAACGCGCCGCAAAGCTCCCCCCTCCACTTTTACAGTGGAAGTAATCACTCTGGTGGGATTTACGAGCTCCTTTTTTCCATATTCCGCTCCCCTGGGGCAGGAATTTCCGGTGACAGCATAGCCGTTTTCCTCGTCCACTTTCAGGTGGCAGCCCTTGGGGCATACAATGCAGATCAACTCTTTCATTTCGCATCGGCCTCCTTCACCACAGATACCGTCACTTTCCCATCCCGGATCTTCGGGAACAACGCCTTCGGGAACACGATCTTTTCCATCTCACCCGGGGCCATATGCTCCCGTTTAAAGCTGCAAAGCACTTCTCCCCCGGAAGAAACCTCTATCACCACATTCGTATACACAAAATTCACTCGGAAGAAAATCTCCACAAATTTCTCCACATTGGAAGGGCGGACCTTCTGAGGAACGGTGTAGTTCACACAGCTTCCATTTTCAAGTGTAAACACGTCTCCCTCTGCTTCGCCGTTCTGGGCAAAGAGAGCGGCAGCTCTTCCTGCCCTCTGGCTTTCCGCCGTAACGAAGTCCACCAGATCGTGCACATGCACCACATTTCCGCTGGCAAATATGCCAGGGATAGAGGTCTCCATATTCTCATAGACCACCGGACCGTTGGTGCGCCGGTCAATCTCTATGCCAGACTGACGGGAAAGCTCGTTTTCTGGGATAAGTCCAACAGAAAGGAGCACCGTGTCGCAGTCGAAGACCATCTCCGTTCCCGGAATGGGCCGGCGGTTTTCATCCACCTTGGAAACCACTACCTGCTCCACACGTTTGTCGCCGCGGATATCGGTGATGGTGTGAGAGAGATAGAGCGGAATATCATAATCGTTCAGACACTGGACGATATTCCGATTCAAGCCGTTGGAATAGGGCATAAGCTCCACACACCCCAGCACCTTGGCTCCCTCCAGAGTCATGCGGCGGGCCATAATCAGACCGATATCCCCCGAACCCAGAATCAGAACACGCTTGCCCACCATATAGCCTTCCACGTTCATATAGAGCTGGGCAGCTCCTGCGGTGAAGATGCCTGCGGGCCTGTCCCCGGGGATGGCGATGGCGCCCCGGGTGCGCTCCCGGCAGCCCATGTTCAGCACAATGGATTTCCCCTTGAGCTGCATATACCCGTTTTTGCTATTCATGGCGTGAACGGTCTTATCCGGTGAAACCTCCAGCACCATGGTATCCAGCATGACTTCTATGCCGGTACCCTTCAGCTGCTCAATAAACCGGCCGGCATATTCCGGGCCAGTGAGCTCTTCCTTAAAATAGTGCAGGCCGAAACCGTTATGGATGCACTGGTTCAGAATACCGCCCAGTTCCCGGTTCCTCTCCAGGATCAACACCTTGCGGGCTCCGTTTTTGCTGGCTTCCAGTGCCGCGGCAAGGCCTGCCGGGCCGCCGCCCACAACAATTACGTCATAGAGCGTTTCCATCATGCGTTCCCTCCCATCTTGGTTTCTCCTGTGATGATATACATGCCTTCCCTATCCTGCATAACGGAGGTTTGAGGCACCTTCAGCTCCCGGGCAATGATCTCCTGCACTCTGGGCCCGCAGAAACCGCCCTGGCAGCGGCCCATGCCGGATCCACAGCGGCGCTTGACTCCATCTATGGAGCAGGGGGGCAGGGGCCTGTGAAGGGCATCCACGATCTCACCCTCCGTAATGGTTTCGCAGCGGCATACAATCCTGCCATAGAGAGGATTCCTCTTGATGGCCTCTGCCCTTTCCTCATGAGAAAGATGCTTAAAGCGGAGAACCTTTCGGGTGCCGTCGAAATTCTTCTTTTCCGCAAGCGGAAGCCCCGCCTCTCCCAACATTTTCACCATATCCCTGGCGATAGCCGGAGCAGATGTGAGCCCTGGCGACTTTATGCCCGCAATGCGGAAAAAGCCGCTGACTTCCGTTTCGCCTATAATGAAATCGTCGATTTCCGTGTTGGCACGAAGGCCGCTGAAATTCCGGATGGAATCTCTGTAATTGATATTGGGAACAGAAATCGCCGCCATCTTCTTTACAAAATCCATACCCTCTGCAGTGGTTCCAAGATCGTCCCGCTCCGCGGGCTCCGCATTGGGGCCCACGATCAGATTTCCATGGACAGTGGGGGAAACGAGAACGCCCTTGCCCAGCTTGGAAGGACATTGGAAGATCACATGATGTACTACTTCTCCCTGGCTCTTATCCAGAAGATAATACTGGCCCTTGCCCGGAGATACAGTAAAAGTGTGGGGGCAAAGCATGTCGTTTACAAGATCACAGTTTACGCCGGCGGCATTTACCACGAAGCGAGCCTCCACTACGCCCTTGCTTGTCTCCACAGCAAAACCCTTGTCCGTTTTCCGGATGCCGGTAACTTCTGTGTTCAGCCTGACCTGCGCCCCGTTTTTTACAGCTGTCTCCGCCTGAGCGATGGCCAGCTCCCAGGGGCTGATGACTCCAGCCGATGGGGCATAGAGAGCGGATTTTACCTCTTGGCTCACATTGGGCTCCATAGCGAAGACCTCTTCCGCCGTCAGGATCCTAAGCCCCGGCACACCGTTTTCCGTTCCCCGGCGGAATAGCTCCTTCACAAGCTCTTCCTGCTCCTCATCAAAAGCCAAAACCAAAGAGCCGATTTGCTTATAGGGCACATCCAGCTTTTCGCAGAGCTCTTTGATGATGGCGTTTCCCTCCACATTATACCGGGCCATCTTCGTGCCGGGCTCCGGGTCATAGCCCGCGTGCACGATGGCGCTGTTGGCCTTTGTGGTTCCCACCGAAACATCGTTTTCTTTTTCCAGCAGAACAACATCCACATCATACCGGCTCAGCTCATATAAGAGGGAGCAGCCGCAGACGCCGCCGCCGATGATTGCTACATCGACCATTTCCAATCCTCCTGATCTTTCCGAGGGTTCACCCGCGGAAGTAATTGCCAGATCGGGCATCCCGAAATGCATACCTTCCGATAGCAAAATCCGGGTCGCCGCTTCTTAAGCTTCGAGAAAACATAAAAAAGCCAAGCAAAACCAAGCCTGCTTTCGCAGACTTCCTTTTTGCCTGGCTCATTCTCTACAGCAAATATTAAGTTCCTGTTTATCATAGCACAGCTTGAAAGGGAATGCAAGAGGCACAACCCCCGCAGCCGCCATATAATTTTCAGAACACCGGCATCCGGGGCAAAAACCGCCGTCGGCCTCACATAAACCACACCTGGGGATTAGTGGTGGAAATAGCACAGGCCCCCGCTCCCAGGGCCGCCATAATATCTTCCTTGTCGCTGATGAGGCCGCCCGCGATCACCGGCGTTTGAATTTCAGCGCAAACCCTCCTGAAAATCTTCGGCATGGTTCCGGGCAGGATCTCAATAAAATCCGGCCTGGCAGCGTATTCTCTATGGCGCAGGACGCTTTCCAGCGCCATGGAATCGATGACAAAGAACCGCTGCACTGCCAGAAGCCCCAGCTCCTTGGCCCGGGTGATCAGGGGCTGCCGGGTGCTGATGATCCCATCCGCTCGTGTGTTTTCTTTGATAAAATCCACGGATATTTCACGGGAACTGAGGCCTGCCACCAGATCAATATGCACCACTGCCATACGTCCTGCCTCTTTTATCCGGTTTACAATATCCACAATGTTACATATATTTCCAAACAGGACGAAAACCGCCTGAATATCGGAGCTAAGGCATTTTTCCAGCCCCTCCATATCCTTTACCGCCGCAATTACCGGGCAGTCTTCCACAATTTTGCGGAATATATCCCTTTCCTTCATTGTGAAACGCTCCTTATCGCCATCGCCGCTTTCTGCTTCTTGCCTTCTGCCTTCGTAATCTCCGAAAGCTTTCAGCACTTCTATTTCTTTTTTAGTATACGTCATTTCAGTCCCGCAGGCAAGAATCGACATTCTGTATGTTCTGAAAATTTCTACCGGCTCCGATTCCTTCAAATCCGGATAACTGCCTGACGCCTGAAATACTTCGCATTCCTGCTTGACTCAATTTTCCAGATGTGTTAGCATGTTTTTAAGCGTTTTTAGGCATTTTGCACACAAACCTTCAGCATACCGTTGGCCATCTGCAGAAATCGGTCTCTGTTCTCCCCAATATGCTCTTCTAGAACATTTCAACGGCTTCTGCCGGCCATTCATTGCTCATTACACTGCATCAGAAGGAGGAACCGCCATGACCGCATCCCTCACATCGGAACCCGCCCTCTCCCAGGAGCAGACAGAAAAGAAATACATACTGGCCCTGGATCAGGGAACTACCAGTTCCCGCTGTATTCTGTTTGACCGAGAGCAGAACATCATGTCCCTGGCGCAGAAGGAATTTCCTCAGATCTATCCCAAGGCCGGGTGGGTAGAGCATAATCCCACCGATATTTACGTAACCCAGTATGGTGTTCTCATCGAGGCCCTGACCAAAATGAATGTAGCTCCCTCTGAAATTGCCGGCATCGGCGTCACCAACCAGCGGGAAACCACCATTCTCTGGGATAAGGAAACCGGACTCCCCGTCTATAACGGCATCGTATGGCAGTGCCGCCGCACGGCGCAGCTCTGCGAAGAACTTATGAAGGATAGGGAACTTACAGAATACATCCGGCGTTCCACCGGGCTTCTGATCGACGCCTATTTTTCCGCTACCAAAATCCTGTGGATCCTGGAAAATGTGGAGGGTGCCCGAGAGAAGGCGGAAAAAGGGCAGCTGCTCTTCGGCACGGTGGATACATGGCTCATCTGGAAACTGACCGGCGGCAGGGCTCATGTGACGGATTACACCAATGCCTCCCGCACCATGCTCTTCAATATCCACACTCTTTCCTGGGATGAACGCATTCTGCAGGCTCTGGGAATCCCCGCCTCCATGCTTCCGGAGGTAAAAAGCTCTTCAGAAATCTACGGCTATACCAATATCGGCGGAGTTGATATCCCCATTTGCGGCATAGCGGGAGATCAGCAGGCTGCCCTCTTCGGCCAGACCTGCTTTCACAAAGGCGATGTAAAAAACACCTACGGCACCGGCAATTTTATCCTTATGAACACGGGGGACTCACCCATTGAAAGCAAAAACGGCCTTCTCACCACCATCGCCTATGGGTTAAATGGAAGTGTAACGTACGCCCTGGAGGGAAGCGTCTTCGTGGGCGGGGCTGTTCTCCAATGGCTGCGGGATGAAATGCGCTTCTTTGCCTCCGCCCCGGACGCAGACTATTTTGGCGGCAAAGTAAAGGATACCGAGGGCGTCTATTTTGTTCCCGCCTTTACCGGGTTGGGAGCACCTCACTGGGATATGTACGCCCGGGGGAGTATTTTCGGCCTGACAAGGGGAACCAGCCGGAATCATATCATCCGCGCTGCGCTGGACGCTATCGCTTACCAGTCCAAGGATGTGATTGACGCCATGATGGCGGATACGGGCCTTTCCATCCGGGAAATCAAGGTGGATGGCGGCGCCAGCGTCAGCGACATCATCATGCAGTTCCAGGCAGATATCACACAAAAGCGCCTGCGCCGGCCCATCATCCGGGAAACTACCGCCCTGGGAGCCGCCTATCTGGCGGGCCTGGCTGTGGGCTTCTGGAAGGATACGGAGGAAATCGAAAGCCACTGGCGCATCGATAAGGTCTATGAGCCCCAAATGGAAGATGAACGGCGGGAAAAACTGCTTCGGGGCTGGAAAAATGCCGTGGCCTGTGCCCGCATGTTTCGGGCGGAATAGTCCTCAGGCTCTCAGAACGGAGGTTTCACCCCAATGAAAGAATCTAATGCCAGTCTCTCCCCGGCGGAGCCGGAGATCCCCCTATCGGGCGGCCGGGTCACCCAGGACGTAGTACGTGTGGGGAATACCGTCCGCAGACCGGTTAATCCACGCTCTTCTTTTATTCATTCCGTGCTTCTCCATCTGGAGAAAAAAGGCGTCGCATGTGTCCCCCGGTATCTGGGGCAGGACGAAAAAGACCGGGAAGTTATCACTTTTCTGTCGGGAATCTGCCCCCCGGATCTGGGGGTGTTCACAAATGAGCAGATAGGGGCAGCTATGGGTATTGTCCGTCAATGCCACGATGCCCTTCTGGATTTTCCCGGCTGCGGAACAGATTCCTCCGGCGGCGTTCTTACTGTCTGCCACAACGACCTTTCCCCTTGCAATTTTCTTTTTACAGAGGGGAGCCCCACCGCTTTGATCGACTGGGACGCAGCCTGCATTGCTTCCCCGTTGGACGACCTGGCATACGCAGCCTGGCTGTGGCTGGATCTGGGAAACGAAGATATAGACGCCCGGGAGGATGGCCGCCGGATAGATTCCATGCTGAGAGCCTATCTGCTGGCTGGAAACGAAAGCCCCTGGAATTCTTGCCGTCAAACTTTCTGCACACTGGACTGCTGTGATTTTCTCAGCCGTATCCGGCGGCAGATGCAGCGGGTGGGAAAGGCCGTCTTCCCCTCAGAGGAACAGACAAACGCCACCCGGCGTTGGGCTGCTTCCTGTGAAAACTGGCTTATTTCTCACAGTGAAGAGCTAATCGCCGGTATGATGGAAAGCCGCGGATAATTTTTCTTCACCTTTTTCGCAGAAGCGCTCTGCTAGTTTATTCAGTCTCTGCGTGTATAAGCCTCTGAATTTCACATTGAAGCATACAAAACAGCCTTCCCGCTTTGGCAGGAAGGCTGTTTTGTATATATGAAGTAAAATATAATAAAAAGTATTTTTACCATATTTGCTCCGGCAAAAACAAGGAGAAACGGCAGGTGTAAGGAATACAATCATCCGGCGCACTATTTTCCAGAGAAAAATCGCACCAAAAACTTCAGAGGGTACCTGCGGAAGGCGATTCTTGCTTGCCTGGCAGGGGCTCAGGGCCGGGTGTTTCAGGAAGCGTTTCGCCCGTCGTATCCATCCCCTGCGAATCTTCCTGAGACTCCAGAATCTTCCCCTTCAGCTTGGGCTCAAATAAATGCCTCACGCTTGTGCGGATACGCTCCCGCAGAGCCGCCTGATTTTCATCCTCTCCCGTGAAAAGATCCGATAGCATTTTTCCCGCCGCAGCTGCATCCGGCATTTCCCGAAAGCGCAGAAGAAGGCAGCCGTCCTCCCGTCTTTCCTCATCCTCATAAAAGATGCATTTGAGCTCTTCTGCACAGGGGGTTTCCAGAAAGCTCAGGCAGATTTTCAGAACCAGCCTGCTATCCTCATCCAGCGCAAGACGGGCTGAAGCCCCCACCCAGAAAGGCTCTCCGTTCAGCGTCAGAGAAAGAGTTCTGGGCGTTCCGTCCAACCCGGCGAAAATGCAGGCCTTTTCGCCGCCAGGACCTGTAAACATCACTTTGACTTCTTCACGAGTCAAATGGAATTCCGCTTCGGAAGGAGTGAAAGGAAAATTATTGGTGAGGCAGGAAATCAGCATAGGAAGCAACGACGCCTGTGCTCCGGAGGTTTTTTCCAGCCGGTAACGCTTCCCATCCAGACGGCGGATCCCGCCTTCCAGCGCCTGACTGCGGGAAGCAAAGAAAAGTTTTTCCCTGAGGGTGAGCTTTTCCTCTGCAGGGCTTCCATATTCCGGGAAGGCCTCCAAGGATTCCAGAACCTTCCGCAGGGAGCGGTGCGCTCCGGGCTTAGCCACAATGGGGCCGTCTCCATATTCCGGTGCACCTTCGCCAAAATATGAGGCTGTAATTTTTGCAATACGGTCTGTGAAAATCTCCTGGCTGCCGGCCGTTATAGCGATCACCATATCCCTGCGGGGCAGCACCACCACTCTCTGGCCAAACATGCCGCTGAACTGATAGCCGGTTTTTTCAAAGCTCCAGAACTGATAACCGTAGCCATAGGCAATGCCGTCCTTCCCGGTGGGGATGTGCCCATCGGTTGCAGTTTCTATCCATTCCGCCGGAACAAGCTGCTTTTCCTTTCCATTTACTTTCCAGCGTCCCTTTTGAAGCATGAGTTGGCCTAGTTTGGCCATCTCCGGAGGAGTGAGGTAAAGGCCCCACCCGCCTTTTTCGATTCCCATGGGGCATGTCTCCCAATAGGGAGGCTTCATCCCCAGGGGCTCATAAAGCCGGGGAGTCAGATATTCCGTGAGAGATACACCGGTGACCTTGCGCAAAACGGCGCTGAGCATATAGGTATTCATACTGTTATAAGAAAATTTAGTTCCCGGCTCATAGGCGCAGTCGCCCATAAGGAACCCCCGGATCCAGTCCTTTTCCGCCACGCTTCCCGCCTCTGCAAATACGGCGCCGCTGGTCATGGTCAGCAGATGGCGAAGCGTCACCTCCCCCATACGAGAGCTGCGAAAGGGCGCCGGTTTATAGGGATAATAGGAAGTAAGCAGGTCATCCTCAGAGAGTAGGCCTTCCTCTTTGGCAATCCCCACCGCCAGGCTCACCACGCTTTTAGAAAAAGAATACATGGCGTGGGGCAGCTGATACGTGTAAGGGGCCCAATCCCCTCTGGCAATCAACTTTCCATGGCGGAGAATCATAACGCTGTGAGGGTGGCAATCCTTTTCCCCGTCCAGTTCTCTGAAATAGCTCTCGATCACAGAGGAAGGGATCCCCTCTTTTTCCGGCGCAGAGGCAGAAAAGCCTGTTTCCTCCACCGGAAATGCCGGAGGCTTCTGGGGAATAAACGGATAGGGGCACATATGGCTTACATCCTCACGGAGAAATTTCCGAAACATATCCATGTTCTTCATTTGGCCGATCAAATCCATGCAAGATCCCTCCTGTTTCCTGTTTTATGCTATAATGCTCGCCATCTGACTGCCGGCTTCTGGTTCCTTCCAGTTTTATTCTTCAATGGAGCGCCGGATACTATACCGGAATCCGGGGAAAACCATCTCTTTGCGCAAAAAAGGATCTCAAGGTCTCCTCCTCCCGTTTCTGATCCAGAAAGGCGGGTTTCTCCTCTGCATAGGAAAGGGAAAATTTTTCTGAAAGACGGCGCCCTGCTTCTCTGAGCATTCCCTCTGCCTCCCCATCATCATCGGGGAGAAGGCATATAACCTTTTCCCTGCTTTCCGGCAGGTATCCCCGCTTATGCTTCCCTGAAAGAGTGAAAATCCCTTTCGGCTCTCCTTCGGGAGTCAGTTTCGCTCCCAAGGCCCGAAAAACCGGTTCTGCTGCTTCCGGCGCCACGCCGGGGACCCCGCTTACTACAAAGACACAGCGGGCCTTTTCCAGCATACCATTCAGCTGCCGGAGGAGCTCTCCCTCTTCCTGAACCGCAACGGCCTTCATAAGAAAACCACCCAGCTGCCCCAAGAGATGGAGAATCCTCTTTTCAAGGGGCGCTGTCTGCCCCGCATGGAAAAACAGCAGACCGGCGGGGAATCGGGCAGAATTTTCTGCAATCTCTCCCCGCCCCGCTTTCTTTTTTCCCGTATTTTCCGAAAGGGCCACGGAATCTTCATATTCCCTTTCCTGGCTCATTCTGTCACCGCCCAGCTCAAAAGCCCCTGCTGCAGAGCCTCTTCATAAGTCTCCGGCCAGCCCGGATCTGCGAGACCTCTATCCTTCCGATAATTCTCCGGGAATACTGTCTTTGCACTATAAGTAGCTTTGGAAACATCCACAGACTCTGATTCCTCTTCCCGCACTTTGCGGGCAGCCACCACAAGCCGGTAGCCATCGTATTCATAAGAGCAGGTAGAAAGCAAAAGAAGCTGATCCTGCGGCCTGAAGTCTACAGGAATATCCAAAATGGAACGGATCCGGATCTGATAGACATAATTCATAAAATCGCTGTCATCCTGGAAGGAAACCCTCATAAAATCAAAGGGCTCTCCCTGCTCTGGATCGGTATTCGTCAAAAAGACAGAAATGATCTTCCATTGATTTTCTTCTTGTACTGTGTCAAACGTGAAAACCGGAGCGCTCTTATAGAAATCCAGGCTTTTATAATCCAGCAGATCGGTAAACATAAGCCCGGAGTTCAAAGAGTGTCCAAATAGGATCATGGCCCTGCTGTCCAAATTGCAGCGGGAATCCATAAAGACGCTGCCTGCAAAGGAGTACTCTTTTTTATAATTCCGATATAAATAAAACTGAGAATCACTCTCAGGGGACTGCAAAACCGGCAGGTCTATCACTGTATTAGGCACAGTGATCCATCCCCGGATATCCGGGTTTATCTCCTGCAGCTTGGCAATCTTCACCAAGCGCCCCTCCTCATCCCGCTGGGGCTCTTTCTCCCCGCCGGAACCGGAAGCTGTATTCTCCTCCGATTCCACAGAATGGTAAATCGACGCCAGCTCATCATTATCCTTTGTAACAGCCCCCGGTTTGAGCACATAATCGTTCAAAAGGATTCCCCCACAGACGAGGAATACAATAAGGCATATGAGAAAAAGGAGCTTCAGGATCACATCTCTGGGCCTGTCCCCTTTCCAGGGGAGTACCGCTGCAAGAAAGCAGCGCTTTTTCTTACAGTTTGTACCTACGGCCTCATTTCCGGCATCATGTATATGGGATTCCGTATTTTTTCGCATGTCGCTTCTCCTTCTTCTGTGCCTGGGGCCCCTGGTTTTTTCCGGGACCTTTCTGCTGTCTTTGCTATCCATCGGGATCCCTCCTCAGCCGCCTGCACGCCGCAGGCATCGTATCATTTTCAATACCGTATCCGTCCGCATTCTTCATCTAATTTCCTTTTCACCTGCCCATCAGGGATGCAGGGAAGGAAGGTAGGTTACAGCTCCTTCCGGCCGGGCCGCTGGAAATACCTCTGCCGGTTCCTGGGGAAGCCCCTCCACCCGGCGGCGTATCATATCCAGCGCCATGGACGAAGCCCGTATACGCAGGGACTGCCGGGATTTTACTCTCCCCGGCGGATCCATTCGTTTGACCCAGGTATGTTCTCCATCACAGAGAGCAATGAACACCAGCCCTACGGGCTTTTCTGGCGTTCCGCCTCCGGGGCCCGCCACACCGGTGATGCCAACGCCCAAATCCGCTCCGGCAGCCAGACGGATCCCCTCCGCCATAGCTTTGGCCGTCTCGACGCTCACTGCTCCATAGGTGCAAAGCGTTTCCTCAGGAACGCCCAAAAAACGCGCCTTGGCCTCGTTGGCATACGTCACCATGCTCAGCCGCAGCACATCCGAAGCCCCGGGGATATCCGTCACACGCTTGGAGAGAAGCCCACCTGTGCAGGATTCCGCAGCACCGAAGGTCCAGCCCTTTTTCTGCAACAGAGCTACTGCCGTTTCTTCCAAGCAACTGTCGGATGTGCCGTCTCCGTTGACAGCATAGACCACATCCCCCAGCCTGCGCTGTATTTCTTCCACCATGGGAGCGCAGAGGGCCTCCGCCTTCTCCGGGGAAGAGGCTCTGGCTGTCACCCGGATAAACATCTCGTTTTCCTTGGCGTAGGTGGCTGCCGTGGGATTTTCACTCTCCGCCAGATCAGCTATCCGCTCTGCAGCGGCCCCTTCTCCCATACCGAACACCCGCAGCATTCTTGAAAAGATCACGCCCTCTGAAAGCCGCCTCAAATAAGGAACGCCATACCGCTCCAGCATGGGGGTCAGTTCTGAAGGAGGGCCGGGGAACATCATCACCAGAGAACCGCCCTCGCTGTAAAAAGCGCAGCCGGGTGCTGTGCCGAAATCGTTGGGGAACACCTCGCAGCCCTCGGGCAGCATGGCCTGCCGGAATTGGCTCTCACCGCACTCCCGGCCCTTAAAATAGGCCTCGATCCGGCGTTTACTTTCCTCATGAAGAACGAGCTTTCTCCCGGCTGCTGCCGCCACCGTCTCCTTCGTAAGGTCGTCCCCCGTAGGGCCCAGCCCGCCGGTAGTCACTACCAGATCGCTTCGCAGAAGGGCCGAGCGCACCGCATCCTCAAGTCTGCGTGGGTTGTCCCCCACCACGGTGGAATACAAAACGCTGATCCCTAAGCTGTTCAGTTCCCTGGCCACCAGGGCGGCGTCCGTATTGACGGTGTGGCCCAGAAGAAGCTCTGTTCCCACAGCCAAAATTTCCGCTGTCTCCGGCTTCTTTCTCTTTTCCTGCCGGGGAGACTCTGCTTCCCCTTCCACTGTTTTTATTGTATCCATAGAATCCACATTCAAAGGTAACAGCTCCTTTCAGGCCGCTTGTGTTTCAACATAAACGGCCACCTCCCGCTCTGGAAGAAATATCCGCAATTCTTCTCTGTCCACCGCCGCCTGGAACTACGCCGCTTTTACGGAGCAATTCGGGTAATGGAAACATTCTCCACACATTCCCGAATAAGGCTCTCCGCATCCAGAACAGCCTCTGCCTCCAAAACCATAGAAAGCTCCGGCCGGGTTCTTGGGTGGCGGGGTGTAAACACGGTGCAGCAGTCTTCAAAGGGTTGAATGGAAATATCAAAGGTGTCGATATCCCGGGCGATTTTTACGATCTCGCTCTTATCCATGCCGATCAGAGGCCGGAAGACGGGCATGGAGGCTGCGGCATCCGTGCACGCAATAGCTTGCAGCGTCTGGCTGGCCACCTGGCCCAGGCTCTCTCCGGTGATGAGCGCGCCGCATTTCTCCCTGACGGCGATCCGCTCCGCCACCCGCATCATAAATCGGCGCATGATAATGGTAAAATATTCCTCCGGGCAATTCTGCAGAATGGCCTCCTGCACCTTCGCAAAGGGCACCGTAAACATGAACATGCGGCCTGCATAGGCGCTCACCTTCTGCAGCAGATCCTTCACCTTCTGCTCCGCCCTTTCACTGGTGTAAGGAGGGCTGGCAAAATGCACCGGGGTCAGCTCCAGCCCCCTTTTCGCCATGCACCAGGCGGCTACGGGGCTGTCGATGCCGCCGGAGATCAGTATAGCGGCCTTCCCCCCTGTTCCCACCGGGATTCCTCCTGCACCGGGGATGGGCTGGCCGTGAATATATGCGCCGAAATCTCGAATCTCCACCCGAACGATTATATCCGGTTCGTGGACGTTCACCCGCAAATGAGGAAATTCCTCCAGCAGCTTTGCCCCCACCTCCGCGGAAATTTCCGGCGAGGTGTAGGGAAACGCCTTATCGGAACGCTTGGCCTCCACCTTGAAGGTGTGGCAGCGGTTCAGCTGCTCCCGCAGATATTCACAGGCCCCGGGCAGAATGGCATCCATGGATTTTTCCGTAACGCCTGCCCTGGAAAAGGCCACGATTCCGAATATTTTACGAATCTTTTCCGCTGCAGCCTCCATATCGGCAGCATCGTCCTTCGGTTCTACATATACGGTGGATTGGGCTGTGCGCACCGAAAAATTCCCCACCGGCGCCAGCCTTCGCTTGATGTTCTTTAAAAGTACAGCCTCAAAGGTGTTTCGGTTCAATCCCTTTAAAACGATTTCGCCCAGTTTAATCAGAATAATTTCCTTCATACGCCCATTCCTTTATACTATTAGTAGTAAATTATAAATTTATAACGCACTAATGTTGTTCAACTCAGTTTCCGCAGGCGGGAAACCCCTTTTCTCGCTAAAATAGAAAGGCCCTCCTCAAGAGCGGAGGTAAAAGCCTCCACGTCCTCCTCGGTATTCATACGGGAAAAGCTCACCCGCAGAGAGGAAGTAATCTCCTCCTTTGGCAGCCCCATAGCAGCCAGCACATGACTTTCCTTTCCTTTGGCGCAAGCGGAGCCCGTGGAGACAAACACGCCCTTTTCCGCCAGAAAATGCAGCATAGTCTCTGCCCGAACGGCGCCTGCCGAAAGGTTCACAATATATGGGAGCCCTTTTTCAAGGGAGTGGATCTTCACCTCCGGCATAGTGGCCAGCTTCTTCCTTAGAAGAACGTTCAGCCCGCGGATGCGTTCTTCCTCTTCCCTGAGGTTTGGAAGGGCCTTCACGGCCGCCCCAAAAGCGGCAATCAAAGGCATGGGCTCCGTTCCGGGCCGGATATTCTGCTCCTGCCCTCCGCCGAAAACACGAGGGGCTAGATGCACACCCTTGCGGATATAAAGCGCGCCGATTCCCTTGGGGCCGTGAATTTTGTGGCCGCTCACGGTCATCAGATCCACCCCCGCCTGGTTGGGACGCAGAGGCAGCTTTCCAAACGCCTGGACAGCGTCCACATGGAAGAGAGCCGGCGCCCCCTTTTCCCGGATCGCCCGGGCTGCCGCTTCCAGAGGCAAAATAGAACCCACCTCGTTATTCACAGCCATCATGCTCACCAGGATGGTATCCTCCCGCACCGCCTCATACACCTGCTCCGGTGTTATCCAGCCGAAGCGATTCGGCATGAGATAGGTTACGGAAAAGCCTTCCTTCTCCAGCTGCTTCATGGCGTTAAGCACAGCGGGGTGCTCGATCGCCGTGGTCACAATATGCTTTCCCCGGCGGATCCTGTTGTAGGCCGCTCCAAAAATTGCCAGATTATCTGCTTCCGTTCCCCCGGAGGTAAAGACAATCTCCTCCGGCCGGCAGGAAAGAGCTCCGGCCACTGCTTCACGGCTTTTTTTCAACTCCTGTTCCGCCAAAAAACCCATGGTATGGAGCGAGGAGGGATTTCCCCAGTTTTCCTCCATAGATCGGGCGGCTGCTTCCACCGCCTCCCGGCAGGGCCGCGTAGTAGCTGAATTATCCAGATACGCCCGGATCTCCGGTTCTCCCCGCTTTTGGGGAGAAAGCTCCCTTTTCTTATCAAAACCTTGCTGCATATCCTTCTCTTCTCCTTTACAGTTCCCTTCAGCGCGGAAATCCCGCCTGGGGGAACACACGCTTTCATGGCACATTATACAACAAACAGACCCGTTAAGCAAACCTCTTTCCCACCATGTTCTCCCCACCACAGGCGAATTTTCCTCTGGGTTTCTACCTCTTGCCACAAAGAAGCTTCAATGATAGAATGAGGAAAAGAAACCCGGATTTTCATCTCATCCGGCGTATGAACCCCTACCTTTCAGGGGTACATTACACTATAGAGGCACAATTACAGTACGCTGCGTGAGTGTATGCTGAGACTGGAGGTCTTTTTATGGATATCCCCGCCCTGGTTTCCCGCCAGAGGGAATACTTCCTAGGCGGCGCCACTCTGGAACCATCGGAAAGAAAGGAATCGCTCCTGCGCCTGCAGAAAGCTATTCTTGCCCGGGAAAAGGAGATCGCAGAAGCTCTTCACGCCGATCTGCGCAAATCCCCCTTTGAAAGCTACATGAGTGAAACCGGCATGGTGCTGGATGAACTCCGCTATATTGCAAAGCATCTGGAAAAATGGGCAAAGCCCAAACGGGTGCCTACTCCTCTTTCCCAATTTCCCAGCCGAAGCTTTATCTGCAAGGAGCCCTACGGCGTGACGCTGGTCATGTCCCCCTGGAACTATCCCTTTCTATTAAGCCTGGATCCTCTCATCGGATCCATTGCCGCGGGGAATTGCGTCATTCTGAAGTCCTCCGCCTATGCGCCCCATACCAGCCATCTGCTGGCAGATCTCATTTCCTCCGTTTTTTCCCCGGCTCATGTAGCTGTGGTGGAAGGCGGGCGGGAGGAAAACTCCAGCCTTTTGGAGCAGCGCTTCGATTTCATCTTTTTCACCGGCAGCGTCTCCGTAGGGAAGCTGGTGATGGAAAAGGCTGCCCAAAACCTGACTCCCGTGGTTCTGGAGCTGGGGGGCAAAAGCCCCTGCATCATCGACGAAACGGCGAATCTGCCTATGGCGGCCCGGCGGCTGGTGTTCGGCAAGCTTCTGAACGCCGGCCAGACCTGCGTGGCCCCGGATTACGTGCTTGTAAAGCGGGAGCGAAAAGAGGACCTTATAAGCCTTCTGAAAAGCAATATACAGGATGCCCTGGGGCAGAATCCCGGGAAAAATCCCGAATTTCCGAAAATTATCAACCAAAAGCATTTTCAGAGGCTTTGCGCTATCCTGGAGGGGGAAACCATCCTTCTGGGCGGAGAAACCGATGAAGCGGCGCTGACCATAGCTCCTACCGTGACGGAGGCTTCGGCGGAAAGCCCCTCCATGCAGGAGGAGATCTTCGGGCCTATTCTTCCCATTCTTACCTATGACAAGCCCGATGACGCCATCCGCTTCATCCGGGAGCGGGAAAAGCCTCTGGCTCTCTATCTGTTTACCGAAAGCAAGGCCTTTGAGAAGCGTATCCTGCAAGAGGTTTCCTTCGGCGGGGGCTGCATCAACGATACCATCATCCATCTGGCCACCCATCATATGCCCTTCGGCGGCGTGGGGCACAGCGGTATGGGCTCCTATCACGGCAAAAAGAGCTTCGACGCCTTCACCCATGAAAAAAGCATCGTGAAAAAATCCTCCTCCGTGGATCTGCCCGTCCGCTACCATCCGTATACGGAAAAAAAGCTGAAAATGCTGAAAAAGTTCCTGAAGTGATCAGAAGAGGAGAAAACCGGCGGAAAAGCCTTTCCACACCGGCAGAAAGATGATACAAAGGCAGGGAGCCGGACGCTCTTGAACAGCGTCCGGCTCCTTTTGTGCTTTCTCTTTTTCGCTTATTTACGTTCCCCCGCCGCCTTATGAAAAATGCAGGTCGGATTCGCTCACATAATAGAGGCGTTCCGGCCTTTCATCGGTGGAAGGATCCTCGTATCCCATCCGTATCCATACGTTGCCGCCCGTATCCCTGGATACATCTTTAATCTGATAGAGCTCGTCGTCCGCAGAGAAGGAGCCCTCCCGGATATCTCCGGTCTTCACATCCACAAGATAAAGGGTGTTGCCCTCGTCATACGAACGATACAGCAGCTTGGTTTCTGGCACCTGGGCCGTTTCATACGCCATCCTGGCCGAATCGTCTTCCAGAAGCCTTTCCACGCCCTTATCCGTGACTCGCCCCAGGAAAGAGGTAAAGCTGGCGTTCTGGTAATACAGAAATCCGCTGGAATATATGAAATTCATCGCAAATTGGTTCTGTCCCTCTTCATCGGTTACGCCGGAAATATACCTGGAACCCAGAAACTTCATATCCCTGTCGTAAACATCCACACGCAGGTGCGCGGGCTCCTTACTCCTTCCCATGTCCGTTTCCAGCATCAAAAGAGAGATCGTATTCTCATCCGCCCACAGGCTTCTCAACATCTCCCTTTCATCGCTGGCAGCGTCCCAGGAAAGACGCATAAGGGTCTTCATCTCTTTTTCGGAGATATTATATTCCTGTATACAGGCTCCGTTTTCTACGGGTTTTGCAAAGAACAGGCTCTCTCCCACACCGGCCATGGATTGAAAGTAACTCCCGTCCACCTCGGAATATACCTCCGACATGGTGTGGTTCTCCAGATCCAAATCCAAAAGCTTCACGACGCTTTCCTCTTCCGTATAGATCACCTCAAAAAAGAACAGATGGTTCTGAAGAAGGACGCCCTTCGACTGCATATAGTGATTCTGGACGGCGCCTATTTTTATATGTTCCCCGCTGGAAACCGTATACAGATAATACTCTATGTCGATTACGCCCCCCGAAATGTCAAGACCTATACGGTCGTCCACTCTCTTTGTATACACAAATCCGCCCTCCGTTGGGTAAACCGACCCAGACTGCTCCAGTTCCCCTATCTTTTCATTCTGAGCGTTATAGATGGGAACGGGAGCGTAGGGGTACTCTGCGGCAGCAGCCGCTCCTTCCCCGCCTGCCTGCGGGGAAGCTTCTTCCGGCCCCACGCAGGCCCCCAGGCCCAGAGCCACCGTCAAAACCAACAGGAAAGCCAATATTCTTTTCATTTTCTCCCCTCCGATCTGTAAGCACGCCGGTATATCCGTGTAGGACGGCGCGCCGCAATATTTTTCCAAATCAACGCTCTGCAAAAACGCTCCGAGATATTTGCTCTTATTTCCCGCTGCGCCGCCTATGCCATGTTTTCTTTTCCTCTCTCGGTGCAGCGATCATTCTGAAAATTTCAAATCGGATTCACTCACATAATAAAGGCGCTCCCGCTTCTCATCGGTGAGGGGATCCCTGCTCCCCATGCGTATCCATACGTTGCCGCCTGTGTCCCGGTATACGCCGTGGATCGTATAGCTTTCGTCATCCGCAGAGAAGGAGCCCTCCCGCATATCGCCTGTCTTCATATCCATACGATACAAGGCGTTGCCCTCATCCAGGCTGTATAACAGCTTGGTTCCCGGGACTGAAGCTGTTTCCCGGGCCATTCTGAGCGAATTATCGGGAAACATGAGCATAATCAGGCTTCTATCTCCAACCTTCCCAAAAAATTGAGTGGAGCTGTTGTTTTGATAATACAAAAGGCTGTCGGAATACAGAAAGCTGGTGACGGTTTTGAGCCGTTCATCATCTTCGTCGGAAACATCAGAAATATCCCTGGATTCCAGCAGCTTCATGTCCTTGTCGTAGACATCCACCCGCAGATGCGCGAAGGGCTCTATGATCGCCCCGTCCTCCTCGGTCTTTATTTCTTCCGCTTCCAGCATCAAAACAGAGAGCGTGTCCCCGTCTGCATAGAGGTACTTTACCATCTCGCCCACGTTCTTCGCACTGTCAAAGGAAAAGCTTTTGAGGGTCTTCATTTTCTTCGAGGAGGGATCATATTCCTGTATGCAGCTCCCATTTTCCATAGGTTTTGCAATTAAAATTCTGTCTCCCATGGCAACCATGGGGTTATAGTAATCCCCGCCTTCCTCTGCATACACATCCGACATGGTGTGATTTTCCAAATCCAGATCCATCAGCCGCAGAACGTTCCCGTCGTCCGTGGCAGTCACTACAAAAAAGAAGAGATGGTTCTGAAGAAGAACGCTCTGATCGGATTGTATAAACCAATCCTGAACAGAACCTATTTTTACACTTTCCCCGGTGGAGGCCGTATACTGGTAATATTCCATCGCTTCCCGGTCTCCGGCCCTTTTTGTATACACAAGCCCGCCTTCCGTTGGGAAAATCTTCCCAGACTGCTCCAGCTCCCCGATTTTCTCATTCTGTGCGTTATAGATGGGGACAGCCGCATAGGGGTATACAGGGGAGAAGACCTCTCCTCCCTTGTTTGCCTGCGAAGAAATCTCTTCCGGCCCGGCGCAGGCCCCCAGGCTAAGGACAATTGCCAAAACCAGTAGAAGAGCCGGTATCTTTTTCATCTTTTTTCCCTCCGATCTATAGGGCGCCTGTACCTGCGCTTTATGCCGGGCCCAGGCGTACAGCCCCCCTGCAGTATGGAACCGGGCCGGCTGCCTGCAAAAATCTGAAGGCTTTAAGCCCCGGTACGCCGCGCTTTCCGTTTTCTCTCCGGCGCGAAACGGCTTTATGAAAAATGCAGGTCGGATTCGCTCACATAGTAGAGGCGGGGTTCCAGCTCTGCGCCAGTATCCGGATGCCGGTATCCCATAAGCATTATCACATTGCCGGTTGCGTCCCTGTACATATTATAAAACTGGTAACGTTTATCGTCGGCAAAGAAGGAACCCTTTCGAATATCCCCGGTCTTCATATCCACAAGATACAGAGCGTTGCTCTCGTCATACAAGCGGCACAACAGCTTAGTTTCCGGAACCTGAGCCGTCTCATATGCCATTACGCACAGACTGTCTACATCCATACATTTTTCCAAACCTGTATCCGCGACTCTTCCTAAAAACCTCGTCATGCTGAAGTTTTCATAATACAGAAGGCCGTCGGAAAAGACAAAATTGGATACACCCTGGCGCAGCTCGTTAGGATCCGTTGAAATATCAGAAATATCTGCGGAATTCAAAAGATTCATAGCGGTATCATAAACATTCACCTGAAGCCGTACGGAATTCTCATCCTTTATAACAGGCATCAAAAGGGAGATCGTATCCTTGTCTGCACAGATGTGCCTAACCGCTTCGCCTACGCCTCTTGCATCATCAAACGGAATTCTTTTGAGATCCTTCATTTCATTTGTCAGGACATTATATTCCTGTATGCAAGTCTCGTTGGTCAGCGCCCTTGCTATCAGCAGTTTATCCCCTGAACCAATCATTGTATTATAAGGGAATCCCCCCTCTTCGGAAAACACCTCAGAAAGAATATGATTTTCCAAATCCAGATCCAACAGCTTCAAAATCTGTGTTTCCCCGCCCCCGGTCATTACAAAGATGAACAAATGATTGTGAAGGAAAACAGCTTCGTTCGGCTGCATAGCCCAATTCTCAACAGAACCCAGTTTCACGCTTTCCTGATTAGAGACTGTATACTGGTAATACTCCATCGCGCTTCCGCTGTGAACCGTATACACAAAACCGCCGTTTGTCGGCATGACCGTTCCAAAAAGATTGATTTCCCCGATCTTTTCATTTTGGGCGTTATAGATGGGAAGAAGCTCGTTGAGTTCCTCTCCGTCCGCCGTCCCAATGCCTGCGGCTCCAGTGGCGGTTCTGTCCGTCTGTGAATATAAGGGTTCCCGAGCGTCCCCGCAGGCTGTAAGGCATATTGTTATGAGGAAAATCAGCAGGAATGCCAGTGCTTTTTTCATTTTTTCCCTCCAAATCCTAAAGCACCTATTTAAAAACAGGTATCAAACTACCAAACCAAGTTTTCACAGACAGTGGACAAAAAGCTCGTATCTTTAATATAGTAATATGGCCACCCTTGCTGCGTTCCGCCCAGAGGATCCGCGAATTGGACCTTCGATTTATCGCTGTAAATTGCATTGATAATCAGGCAATGACCTTTTGTCCCATAATGCCATTTTTCACCTAAAGGATTAATAATACACATAAACGCGGGCACCTTATTTGTTACAACAGCATTATAAGTATAGAGCTCTATAGAAGACTTCGTAGGCTTGTCTTTGCGTACATACCAATATTCGTTCTGCATCGCATCCATATAAGGAGCAATTTTAGAACTTTCTGTGCCTACAGCCATTATAGTTCCCATATCTTCAGCGATTTTACTTTGCTCATACGTAGCCCCCGTGATATATTTGAGCGCACTTTTTACACAGGCAGGTACGCAATACCAGTCATTTTCCTGCTGATAGATTGTAAAAGTCCCAGGAAGCGATATTTTGGTTACCACCCTTGGTTCAGGAGCGTTTTTTAGTTTTTCAACAGCTTCCAGCTTTTCCTCAAGCTTTAAAAGCTCTTCCTCCGTAAACTCCTGGGATCTGTCGGTATCAAAGATAACGCCCGTGTATATTTTCCCGTTCTCCTCATCCGCTTCCGTTTCAGATTCCGTGTCGGCATAGGCATTGACCCCAAAAGACATCAGCATTGCAATGGATAAAACCGCAGAAATCCATTTTTTCATATCGATCGCTCCCGCCTTTCTCTGCATCAAGATGCAGTTCCATTTGTCTTTCAGATTAAACTCCTAAAACTCCTTTTCTATCGTTTCTGTCCTCCGTCTCCCTCCTTCCGTCAAAACGCTTTCCGGCCGGTGGCCGGTATGCCGGGTTTTCTCCCTTTTTGTACCTCCTTTCAGCTTTTGTATTTGCAAGCCCGCCGTTTTCCACAATCCCCGCCTGGATCAGCGGGAAACCGGCTTTTCCATTATGTAATCGTCCATAAAAAAACCTCCCCCGATATCCGCCTTCTGTTCCCTTACGATTGTAAGCCCCATAGCTTTATAGGCCGCGATGGTGTTGTCATTATGGCGGTTTACCGTCAGCCATATTTTAGAAAGCCCTCTCTGTCTGCAGAGATCCTCCAGAAAATTCATGGCCTGCCGGGCATATCCCTTCCCACGATTTTCCTTCTGCAGATAAAGCTTGCTGAGAAAAAGCTCCCCGTTTTCCGCGTGAATTCCTGTGTAGCCCACGGCTCTTCCCTCCAAAAGGAGCAGGAAATACTCATACCCCTGGCGGAGCTGTTCCGTCACCGCAGGCACGGACTGGAATTTTTCCACCATATACTCCACTTGCGCCCCGCCGATAATGGGCGTGAAATGCTCATGCCAGATGCCTTCCGCAAGAGTGCACAGTTCTTCTATATTACCATCTGTTTTTACAGGATAAAATTCAACTATATGGATTCTGTCTTTCATAGTAGCAATATTCCTTTCTGCTTTCTACATCATATGTTGGTAGTTTTCGATCCCTCTCATGCTTCTGTAGATAGGCCGCCCATAGCATAAGAGAGAATCTCCCCTATGAGAGACGGTGCATACCGCCTCCCAACCTGAAATTGGTCCTCATCCCTTTGCAATTCTCCATGCCGGAAAATCATACCGGCACTCTCTGCGCGTAGGCGTTTCACGCCGTTAGGGAGGATTTCTCTTATAAACAGCGAATTTCACGTTGTTTATATCAGTATACCACATATTTTCCTTCACGGATTATAATTTTAAAAATTTTATAAATATTTTTCTTATATTCTGAAATTTTTCTTCTCTTTTTACAAGAGCGTTGCAAGAAAAGCAAAGGCGGTTTATAATATCCTTGCAAAGACCGGCGGGGAACCGCCGCTGAAACAGTTAAGGGGGAATAGTATGACCATGCCGCAGTATGCACCTGCCGGAAATAAAAAGAACGCCGGGAAACGTATTGGCATTATCGGCGCTATGGATATTGAAATCGAAAAAATCGTCTCCACTATGGAGAACCACCGGGAGGAACATGCCGGAGGGCTTGTTTTTCATCTGGGGATCATCCGGGAGCGGGAATGCGTGGCCTCCGTCTGCGGTGAGGGAAAGGTAAATTCCGCCGTCTGCGCCCAAACCATGCTTTTGCGGTACAACCCCTGCTGTGTCATCAACGTAGGCGTGGCGGGAGGAATCGGGAAAGGCATCGCCATCGGCGATCTGGTGGCAGCTTCTTCCGTTGTGCAGCATGATTTTGATGTAACAGCCTTGGGCTATAAGCTGGGGGAGATCCCTTCCCTGAAAGAAGTATACCTTCCCACAGATACGACTCTTACCGACCTGGCCCTGGAGTGCGCCGCCAAAGTGTATCCCGGCGGGCTTCACAAGGGCGTGATCGCTTCCGGAGATCAGTTTATTGCCGGGCCCGAAACCTTCAAGCGCATTCGGGAACAGTTCGACGCCCTGGCTTGTGAAATGGAGGGGGCCAGCATCGGGCAGGTTTGCGTTATGAACCAAGTTCCTTTCACTGTGCTGCGGGCCATTTCCGACAATGGAGACAGCACCGCCCACGTGGACTATCCTCAATTTGCCCGGGAGGCCGCAGAAAAGTCTCAAAAACTCATGGTTGAGCTTATAGGCCGCCTTCCTGAGGCCTGAGCTGGAATCACTGAAGCTATTACCGTCTTTCTGAAAAGCAGAAAGCCATATAACTTTGCAAGGAGGATTGTATGACTATGAAAATCATAGATATTTCCAGAGAGCTGATTTCCGCATCCGTATATCCGGGGGACCCTGCTCCTCATCGGGAGATACTCCGCCGGATGGAACAGGGCGACATGTGCAATCTTTCGGCCTTTTACTCCGGCTGCCATTCCGCCACCCATCTGGACGCTCCCCTTCATTTTGTAGAGGGCGGCGAAACCATCGACCAGATTCCTTTGGAACGCTTTTACGGCCCCTGCACCGTGGTGGACGCTGTTGGCCTTATCACCGGGGCGGACATAGACCGCATCATAGGTTCCTGCCAGAAAAAAATCCTCTTCCGCGGGAACGGGGAGGCCTTTTTGACCCAGAGCGCCGCCTTCGCCCTTTCGGAGGCCGGAGTGGAGCTGGTGGGTACCGACGCCCAGAGTGTGGCTGCCGCCGGGGATGAAACCGCACCTCATGTGGGCCTTTTGGGGGCCGGTATCATCGCCCTGGAAGGGCTCGACCTCACAAATGCTGAACCGGGGGAGTATATTCTTTGCGCCTTCCCCGTTTATCTCGCAGGCGCGGAGGCTTCTCTCACCAGAGCCGTGCTGCTGAAAGAGGAATAAAGAGAAAAGCTTCTTTTGCTTTTGCATATACTGCGAAAACAAGCTGCCCGAAAGGTGTTTGACCTTCCGGGCAGCTTATTTCTTATCTTATTCCTTTACCTGTATATCTCCCAGGGCATCCGCCAGCCGTCTCAACGCTTCACCCAGAATCTGCTCGGGGCAGGCGATGTTGATGCGTTCGAAGCCCTCCCCTTCCTTGCCGAAGATATAACCCTCGTCCAGATACAGGCCATGGGAGACCATTCTTTCTTCCAGCTCTTCTTTGGAAAGGCCGGAGCGGGTAAAATCCACCCATTTCAGATAGGTTCCCTCCAGGGGAGAGGCCACGGCCCAGGGCAGGCGCTCCTTCAAGAAGCCGTCCACCAGATCGGAATTCTTCTTGATAACCTGCAGGCATTCATCCAGCCAAGGCTCCGCCCCGGTATAGGCCGCTTCACAGGCCCTGAATCCCAGAAAACTCGGTCCGCCATGAAGCTCCTTGCGAAATGCCTCCCGCATATCGGGATCCGCTATGATGATATTGGAAGTCTGCATGCCCGCGATATTAAAGGTCTTGCTGGGGGCCGTGCACACGACGGTGCGCTTTTGAAGCTCCGGCACAACCTTCGTAAACACCGTGTGGGTGCAGCCCGGCATGATCAGGTCAAAATGGATCTCATCAGAAACCACCAGCAGATCATGCTTCAGGCAGATATCCCCCAGCTTTCTGAGTTCATCCTCACTCCAGACACGGCCCACCGGATTGTGAGGGCTGCAGAGGAGAAAAATTTTATTCTCGGGCGCCGCTGCGGCTTTTTCAAAGGCTTCAAAATCGATCTCGTAGCGGCCGCCATTGTTGATTAGGGGGCATTCCACCGTATGGCTGCCCTTTTCCCGGGAAGCTCCGAAGAAAGGCGGGTAAATGGGAGGCATAATGATAACGCCGCAGTTCTCCCCGCCAAAGGCCCTTACCGCCGCTCCCAAAGCGGGCACAACACCGTTGGAAGGGCAGATCCACTCCTTTTCGATCTTCCATCCATGGCGGCGTTCCATCCAGGAACACACAGCCGCCTTATAGGCCTCGTTCATGCAGGTGTAGCCCATCACCTCTGTATCCAGGACTTTTTTCAGCCCATCCCGGATTTCCGGCGCCAAAGCAAATTCCATATCCGCCACTGAAAGAGGAACAATTCCCTCCGGGAAGGTGCCATCCTTTCGGCGAATCATCTCCCATTTTTCTGCTCCGGCTTCCCGCCGGTCCACCACTGTCTCAAAATCATACTGCATGATTCTTTCCTCCATTTCCTTCATTTCCATATTTGTTAATTTGCTTCCGATTCTTCAGCACCGCAAAGCGTATGTATTCCAGTTTTGGGCAAATATCTTTTCTCCCTACTCCGAATTCACAATATTCTGAAACGCAAAAGGTTTCTCTCATAAAATCCGGGGCATTTAAACAATCCTAATTTATCGGGATATTTGCTCAATCTCCACGCAGAAGGCAGGCCAGTCACCCCGAAGATTAGGGATCCGCAGGCCGGCCCCCATCAGAAGCCTGCCGCTGTATATTCCTTCCATAGCCGCGGCGGCCTGTTCGGCTCCGCCCCTTCCCTCCGCCTTGCAGGAGAGCTTGTATTCCAGCGCCGGGTCAAGGCCTTTCAGGCGGATAACCGGCATAGCCACATTGCAGCGCACATGGGTGATGACCCCAAACAGAAGGGCTTTCTTTTTATCCGGGGAAACATACTCCCAGGCGCAGAATTCCCGGTTTTTCGTCGGATCCGTCAGACGGTAATACTCGCCCCGGTTGATGGTGTCATAATTTTTCTTATAAAAGGCCACCTGCTCCCGGACCATATCCCGTTCCTCATCCGTCAGGGTATTGAGATCCAATTCGTACCCGAAGGTGCCTGCCATGGCCACCACGCCTCTGGTGTAGAAGGGGGTGGTCCGGCCCGTCTGATGGTTGGGAGAGGCGGAAACATGGGCCCCCACGGAACTCATGGGGTAGCCGAAGGAGGTGCCGTATTGGATCTCCAGCCGCTCAATGGCGTCGGTATTATCGCTGCACCAGCTCTGGGGCATGTAATACAGCATTCCTGCATCAAACCGCCCGCCGCCGCTGGAGCATCCCTCAAAGAGCACATGGGGGAATTCTCCTGTAAGCCGCTCCATGAGCTCATAGACTCCCAGCATATACCGATGGCAGACCTCCCCCTGTCTCTCCGGCGATAAGCCCGCGCTCCACACCTCTGTAAGATGACGGTTCATATCCCATTTTACATATTCGATATTGGCCGAAGAAAGCACCGCCGCCATCTGGTCGTGGATATTCTCCCGCACTTCTTTCCGGGAAAAATCCAGCACCAATTGATACCTGCTGCGGCTATAACCCCTTCCCGGTACATGGAGGAACCAATCCGGGTGGGCTCGGAAGAGATCGCTGTCCTCGCTGACCATCTCCGGCTCAAACCACACGCCCAGTTTCATGCCCAGAGCGTTCACTTTCTCGCAAAGGGCCTTCATGCCGCCGGGGAGCTTCTTCTCGTTTACCTTCCAATCCCCCAGGCCGGACCAATCGTCATCCCGCTTGCCGAACCAGCCATCGTCCATCACCAGGAGCTCCACCCCCAGCTTGCTGGCTGTCTCTGCGATCTTCACAAGCTTTTCCGTGTCAAAATGGAAATAGGTGGCTTCCCAGTTATTGATGAGCACCGGTCTGCGGCGGTCCTTCCAATAGCCGCGGCAGAGATTTTCCCGGTAAAGCCGGTGATATTTCTGAGAAAGGGCGGTGAGTCCCGCCGGGCTGTAGCAGAACACCGCCTCCGGCGCCTGGAAGCTCTCCCCATCCAAAAGTCTCCACCGGAAGTTTTCCGGGTTCAATCCCATGGTGAGCCGTGTCAGACTCAGTTGGTTTTTCTCCGCCACGGCGGCAAAATTCCCGCTGTAGACGAAAGAAAGACCCCAGCAGCGGCCAAAGTCCTCCGTGGCGTTGTGATCGCAGAGAATCACGAAAGGATTCTGCTGGGCGCTGGAGGTTCCCCGGATACTGTCAATAACCGTTTTCCCGTGGGCCACCGGCCGGCGCTCCACATTCCGCTCCATGCAGTGGCGGCCCCAGAAGCTGATGAGATCCAGCTCCTCGTCGTCGTTTATATCCATGCAGGCGGAAAGCACCGCATTCAAGAACACCGTCTTCCCCGTCCGGTTTTCCACCCGGCAGGAGCGGGCGATAGCGTCCTCCTTCTCAAACACGGAATACAGCAGATAGACGCAAAGATCCTCCGCGCTGTCCTTCAGGCAGATTTCCAGCGTCTCCGCCCCATTCTCCTTTGTTTCATAGAGGGCCGGAAGCCCCTGAAGCCCCGGCTTTTTTTCCAGCATTCTGTGGGAAGCGTAACGCAAATCCAGAGTTTTTCCGCCGTTTTCAAATTCCGCTCCGATGCAGGGTGTGCGAAAATCTCCCGCCCCCGCCGCGGGGTATTCCTGAGGCTGGCAGTCCAAGGAATAGGTCCTGTCCCTCCCTAAATCGTTGGGGCAGGCGCATAAACCCCTGTCTTCCCTATGGAGCAAGTAGCCAGTATCCTCCTGGCCGATGCGGTCCCCATAATACAGATGCAATAGGTATCCGTATGTATCTGCCTTCATCTGATAGGTGGATGTCTTTGTTTCTAATGTAAAAAGAGTTTCGCCTTGGGCGTTTTTTTCCACATATACCGCCATAGAAATCTCTCCTTCTCAGCCTTTAGCCGCTTTAATACCGGCCTCTGTTTTCTTTTACCTTTCCATTATATCTGCGGCACACATGCATTTCAACCGATATGGTTATATTAGAGGCCATATGTATATCAAAAAGCGGACGCACTGCTGTGTGTCCGCTTTCTAGAGTCAATGGAAACAAAGCCCACGCTCTTTATCATATTCTTCATAACGTTCAGCCCAAAATCGGTGTCTTCTTCTGTTTCTGGCTGTAATGGTGGGTCTGCTCCAGCATCATGTCCTTGACCTTCATCAGGCGGATCTGTGTGCTGCGCTCGTTTTCATCCAGCTTCATAGTGATATAGCGAATATTTTCCTGCAGCTCCGGGATCATCACATGTTCCAGAGCATTTACCCTCCGGCGGGTCTTTTCGATCTCCGCCGCCATAAGCTGACAGGATTTTTCCACCTCTGCCAGCCGCAGCATTTGGGGGAGCACCTCAGAAAGAGACTTCACGGCTGCATCCAGATCCCCGGAGGTAAACGCAAAGCCATAGGAATAGATATCGTTGGGATCCGCTGTGCGAGGTTTCGCCTTCAGAACAGGAAGTTCCACGCTCATCACGTTCCTTACCCCCGCTTCCAAAGTGATCTCCTGCTTTGGTGCCAGCAGAGCCGTGTCCAAAACAGCTCCAGGCGTAAAGGCCCTGGCCAACAGAAAATTTTTATTGGCAGCCTCAATTCCCTTTTCCACTTTCTCCCGGAGGGCTTTGTTTTCCCTGACCATTTCCAGGAACTGGCGCATAAGCTCATCCCGCTTATCCTTCAGAAGTTTATGTCCCCTCATGGCGGTAACCAATTTCTTTTTCAATCTGGTCAGTTCCATCCTGGTGGGATTCACATGTGCAAAAGCCATATGCAGCCTCCTCCCTTAAGAGATAACCGTCCGGCGTCCAATTCCAGCTCATAGTTTCCGGGTTGCCCGCGCCCTGCGCGCTGCATCATAATACCGATCCAAAAATTCATCTTTGACACGTTTTAGCTCTGAGCGGGGCAAAATGGATAAAAGTTCCCACCCCAGCTGGAGGGTTTCTTCAATATCCCGGTTGGCGGTATACCCCTGGGAAACGTATTCTCTCTCAAAGGCATCCGCGAATTCCGCATAGAGCTTATCCATATCCGTCAGGGCCGCCTCTCCCAGAACCACCATCAATTCCTTTGCATCCTTGCCTCTGGCATAGGCGCTGAAAAGTTGATTCATGGTGTTGGCGTGGTCCGCCCTTGTTTTTCCTTCGCCGATACCCTTATCCTTCAGACGTGAAAGAGAGGGAAGCACATCGATGGGCGGCGTAACGCCTTTGCGATACAGTTCCCGGCTCAGGATGATCTGCCCCTCTGTGATGTAGCCCGTCAGATCGGGGATGGGGTGTGTCTTATCGTCTTCGGGCATCGTCAAAATGGGGATCATGGTGATGCTGCCCGTTTTCCCCTTCTGCCGCCCTGCCCTCTCATAAAGGGAGGCCAAGTCCGTATACATATAGCCCGGGTAGCCCCTCCTTCCCGGGACTTCCTTTCTGGCGGCGGAAACCTCCCGCAGGGCATCGGCGTAGTTGGTGATATCCGTCAGGATCACCAACACATGCATGTTCTTTTCAAAGGCCAGATATTCGGCGGCCGTCAGCGCCATGCGGGGGGTGGCGATCCTCTCCACAGCCGGATCATTGGCCAGATTTATAAACAACACTGCTCTGTCGATGGCCCCTGTCTCCCGGAAGCTCTCAATAAAAAAGTTCGATTCCTCAAAGGTGATGCCCATAGCTGCGAATACCACCGCAAAGGGTTCATCCGTGCCCCGGACCTTGGCCTGCCGGGCGATCTGAGCCGCCAGATTGGCGTGAGGAAGGCCGCTGGCCGAGAAAATCGGCAGCTTCTGGCCTCTTACCAGGGTGTTGAGGCCGTCTATGGCTGAAATGCCCGTCTGGATGAACTCCTGGGGATAATTCCGGGCCGCAGGGTTAATGGGAAGGCCGTTGATGTCCATCCGCCTTTCCGGCAGAATCTCAGGACCTCCATCTATGGGACGGCCCAGCCCATCGAACACCCGGCTGAGCATATCTTCTGAAACGCCCAGTTCCATGCTCCGGCCCAAAAACCGCACCTTGCTGTTGCTCAGATTGATGCCGGTGGAGCTCTCAAAAAGCTGCACCAAAGCGTCTGTACCATTGATTTCCAGCACTTTGCAGCGGCGTTTTTCACCACTAAAGAGTTCTATTTCCCCCAGTTCGTTATACGTCACGCCTTCCACACCGCGCACCAGCATCAGAGGGCCCGCTACCTCCTCAATAGTTCTGTATTCCTTGGGCATCAGTATTCCTCCTTCTCAAGGAGCGCGCCGATCTCAGAGCTCAGCTCCCGGCGGATCCCCTGGGCGGTTTTTACCGCTTCTTCCGCATCCACATATTTAAAGCGGCCGATCTGCTCCCTCACAGGAAGCGCAGCCAAATCTTCCACAGAAGCGCCCTTTTCCAGAGCCTTCACACATTCGTCGTAATATTCCATCACCAGCTCCATCATGGCGAACTGCTTTTCCAAAGGCGTATAGGTGTCTACCTCGTGGAAAGCATCCTGATGGAGAAAATCTTCCCGGATAGACCGGGCCGCCTCCAGTTTCAGCCTATCGGGGGCCGAAAGGGCGTCCATACCCACCAGCTTCACGATCTCCTCCAGTTCCGCCTCCTCCTGCAGAAGGCCCATAAGCCGCTGGCGCATCTCCATCCATTGGGGGTTCACCCGGCTGTTAAACCACTTTTCCATAGTGTCCACATAGAGAGAATAACTGGTGAGCCAGTTCACCGCCGGAAAATGCCGCTTATACGCTAAAGAGGAATCCAGGCTCCAGAAGACCTTCACGATCCGCAGAGTTGCCTGAGAAACAGGCTCCGATATGTCACCGCCCGGCGGGGATACAGCCCCGATCACCGAAAGAGCGCCTTCCCTGAATCCAGCCCCCAGAGTCTCCACCCGGCCTGCCCGCTCATAGAATTGGGCGAGTCGGCTCCCCAGATAGGCGGGGTATCCCTCCTCGCCGGGCATTTCCTCCAGCCTGCCGGACATCTCCCTCAGCGCCTCCGCCCACCGGGAGGTGGAATCCGCCATGAGAGCCACCGAATAGCCCATATCCCGGAAATATTCCGCTATGGTGATTCCAGTATAGATGGAGGCCTCCCGAGCCGCCACAGGCATATCGGAAGTATTGGCGATTAATACTGTCCTTTCCATAAGCGACTGCCCCGTTTTCGGATCTTTCAGCTCCGGAAACTCATTGAGCACATCCGTCATCTCGTTGCCTCGCTCCCCACAGCCGATATAGACCACTATGTCCGCCTCGGCCCATTTGGCCAACTGATGCTGCACCACAGTCTTTCCGCTGCCGAAGGGGCCCGGCACAGCTGCTACACCTCCCTTTGCGATAGGGAACAGAGTATCGATCACTCGCTGGCCCGTTATAAGAGGCATATCCGGAGAAAGCTTCTTTTTATAAGGCCTTCCCTGGCGGACAGGCCATTTCTGCAGCAACGTCAAGGGGAGTTCCTCCCCGTTATCCCCCCGCAGAAGGGCCACCGGTTCCTCCAGTGTGTATTCTCCTTCCTTAATGCGTAACAGCTCTCCCCGCAGGCCGGGGGGAACCAGAATTTTGTGGGCCACCACAGAAGTTTCCTGCACCGTTCCCAGAACGTCTCCGCCCGTTACCCGCTCCCCGGACGACACGGCAGGAACGAACCTCCATTTTCGTTCCCTATCCAAAGAAGGAACTTCCACGCCCCGCTTCAGGTTGTTTCCGGAAACCTTCAGAATCTCCTCCAAAGGCCTCTGAATCCCGTCGAATATACTGCCGATCAGACCGGGTCCCAGTTCCACAGAAAGCGGCGCTCCCGTGCTCTCCACCGGTTCTCCCGGTCCAAGTCCGCTGGTCTCCTCATATACCTGTATGGAGGCCTCGTCCCCGTGGATCTCAATGACCTCCCCAATCAGCCTCTGCCCACTGACGCGCACCACGTCGAACATGCTGGCGTCCCGCATGCCTTCGGCGATCACCAGAGGGCCGGCTACCTTTTTGATGGTTCCTCTGCTCATATCTAGCCCATACCTTTCTGCCGTCCCAAAGGAGGCCAATATCAGTCTTCGGGCGATCTGCCCACCAGTTTACTTAATCTACAACTCTAAAGCCATACTTTTTGTTTCCGGCTTGGAATCTTTTTCATTGCATGGGCTGGCATATGCAATTCCAGCCTCTGCTCATCCGCTCCCGCCCAAGCGGAGCCTTTTCGTTTTCTCTAACTTTTATTTCTTATCACCAAAAATAATATCAGATCCCACTGCCTGCTCTACGCTCTTTTTTACGGCCAGCATGCCGGCTCCCGTATTTCCCGAAATGCCCGGAATTGGGATCACCGCCGGAAATCTGCGGCCGCGGCATTTTTCGATTTCCTCGGAAAGTTCCGCCGCCAGGGCCTCGGTGATATAGATCACCGCATACCGGTCTTCCCCCTCCTGTTCAGAGAGACGGCGGAACATCCGCGCTCCCTGGGCCCCGTCTTCCGCAGGGAATACGGAAAGCCCCAGGGCCGCAAATCCGTATATGCTGTCCCTGTCGCCTAAAACCGCGATTTTATACATACATCTCCCGCACCCTTTCCCGGATGGAATCTTCTGGTAAGCTGTTGCGCTTGCCGGAAAGGATCATCCGAACCATCCGGATCTCATTCTCCCTGGCCAGCACATAGGCCGCCAGGGGCGAAACCGTAAACGGATTATACTTCTGGGGCCGGATCTTCTCCATCAGCCGATCGTCGCACCATTTCTCAAAAGCCGAAAAGGATTTGGAAAGCGCCTCGGCCGCTCCGGCCCACGAAGTGCTGGAAAGATATGCAAGAAGCTCTCCCTCTCCCCTTGCTGCCGAAGCCGCCAGATTCTCCCAGTCCAAAGAGGAACAGGGAGCTAGCGCCTCCCGAATAAACTCCAGGGGCTTCCTCGTTTTGGCGCATCGGGCCGCTATGCGGATATCCGCCGCCGCGACCTTTTCCTCCCCATACTCCCGCAGGAGTCCGCTCTCCGCTCTTGCTGCGGCCTCTCCTATGGCGATAAGAGCCGCCTTATCCAGTATCACGTCGCAGAGCTGGCCGTCCCGGGTGTGCAGAAGGGCGGAAAACGCCCTCTTTGCCGGCTCCCGCATCCCCTCGGGGAGCTCCTCCCACTTCTGCTCCGACACGGCTTTCCATATTTCCGCCGGGGGCGCGGAGCCTCCCTCCAGCATCAGCTTATCCGGCTTTGCCCCCATAACGGAGGCCTTTACAGCCGCCTTCAGGTTATGATAATCCGTCTCATAGAGGAGCACCTGGAACACACCCATATCCTCCACAAGCTCCCGCATTAGGGCCCAGGTCTTTTCCCGTTCCGCCGCCAGAACATCTTCCGCGCCCCCTTCGGCCCCTTCCCTTCCTTCCTGAGAAGAAGGCCCTGTAGACCATCCTTTTTCCGCCAGAAGGCGCAGGCATTCGCTCTCGTCCTTCGCGGCCAGAAGCTGCTCTATAAACGCCCCCGTGAGAAGCCCCAGCTCCTTGGAACGGATCCGGGCCACTGCATAGGCGTATTGCTTTTCCGCCATACTCATGGTCAATCCTCCCGAAACAGGATGGAGCGAGCCAGATCGGTCATCTCATCCTTCCCTGCGCTGAAAAGAGCCTCAATAGAGCAGTTTTCCTCCACTCCGTCGTAGAGAAGGACGCATCCGCCGCGGATATCCCTGGTTTCAGAGGAAACCTTCAGGCTCCCGCCCTCGGGCAAAAGACCGGCAAGCTCCTTCTCAAACCCATCGGGAAGCCTCTCCCTGTCCTCTGGGGAAAGCAAAAGCTCCCCCGGCCGGGGCAGGGCGTTTTTCGCCACAATGCGCCGGATAAGGGCGAAGTATTCGTGGTTTTCCATCTGATAAATACTCTCCTGTGCTTTTCGGAGAAGCTCCGCCAAAAGCTCCTGCTTAGCTTCCAGAATCATCCGGCGGGAAAGAAGCTCCGCACCGGATGCCCCCCGTTCCAGAATCCCGCGGCTCTCTCTCCCTCCCTGGGCACGTATCTCCTCACATCGGGCCTGCGCCTTTTCGAGAATCTCTTTCCGGAGATTCTCGATCTTTTCCCCGGCCTCCTGGGTGATCCGGTCTGCCGCAGCGCGGCCCTCCTCTTCTATTTCCTGCAAAATTTTATCAATACCGCTCATATTCCGAACTCGCTCCCCAGGGGGAAGCCATCCCCTTTCTACAGAGTTTAAAGGGGCGGTTTAACCCGCCGTTTCCACAGATGCCCCCAAAACACCCACACATTCTCACACAGGCAGGGAAGAGACACCGGTGATAGAAAGAATAGAGATCAGCAGAGCGAAAATTGCATAGGTTTCCACCATGGCCGGGAAAAGGATGGCTTTTCCCAGCTGATTGGGGCGCTTGGCGATCAGTCCGATACTGGCTACCGCCGCCCGGCTCTGCTTCAGCGCGGACCAATACCCCACCACCGCCGTGGGCAGGCATGCGAGAAAATACAAAGCTCCCTTAACGACGCTCAGCTCTGTAAAGCTGCCGCCGATCACACCGATCTGGCTCAGACAGAGAAAGCCGATCAAAAGGCCGTATATGCCCTGGGTGCCGGGCAGAAGCTGCAGGATGAGCACCTTGCCGAATTTTGAAGGATCTTCCGTTACCACGCCTGCGGCGGCCTCGCCCGCGCGCCCTACACCCACGGCAGAGCCCGCACCTGCCAGCAGCACGGCGAAAGCGGCTCCCAATAACGCTAAAACGATTCCCAGATTTTCCATGTCATGTATCCTCCCTGATTTTGATATATTTCGTATGCACTCCGAAGGGGGTGAATTTCTTCCCGCCTCCTTCGAAGAATTTCCCGAAAAATTCCACAAACTGCAGGCGGTTCGTGTGCACATATGCGCCCAGCAGATTGATGCCGATATTGATGGTGTGGCCCACCAGGAACACTAGGATAAAAACGATCAGCCCCAAAACGCCTCCCCCTGCCATGACAGCCATACTATTGATGACCTCGGCGATCACGCCGGTGGCCAACCCCAGGGCCAGAAGCCGGGAGTAGGAGAGAATATCTCCCAGGTAGCCAGTTACGTTATACAGAGAATAGGCTCCCTTCAGGAGGCGCTTCACAGGGTTTCTTGATTCCCTGCCGCCTGTCAGCAAAATGCCTACCGCACCTACCGCCGCGGCTGCGGCAGCGATGTTTCCCGCAGGGGCGCCAAGCTTCTCCATCTGGGCGATATCCGCAAACATATCCGTGCTCATGAGGAGCAACACAAGCCCTCCCACCAAGAGATACCAGAACACAACGTCATAAAGGATGTCCTTATACCGCTTCTGTCTCCAAAGCTGAACACCGTTTAAAAAAAGCCCCGCAAACAGGTGCAGGATCCCGAAAAGGAGGCAGAACATCAGCATGCGCATAGGTTCTTCAATAGGAGTAAACCACAGAGCCGGAAGTGTGTACTCCTTGCCCAAAAAAGTGCTGGAAAACACGCTGACCACATCTCCGAAAAAACTCCCGTACATAAACCCCCAGAAGACAGTGCTGATCCCACAGAAAAAGAACATCCGCAGGGATTTACGCATAGGACTTTCCATATTTCGGAATTTCCGCAGGCAGAAGGCGCAGGCTGCCGCCATAATCATGCCGTAGGCCGTGTCTGAAAGCATCATCCCAAAAAAGATATAGTAGAAAACCGCCATCACCGGGCTGGGATCCAGTTCTCCCTTTCCCGGCATGCTGAAGGATTCCAAAACTCCTTCCACCGGCTCCGCAAAGACGTTATTTTCCAGCAACACGGGGACATCCTCCGATTCCGACGGATCCGAAAGCTCCACCTCTGCGCTATAACGCCGGCAGAGCTTCTGCACCAATCTCTCCGCTTCCTTTTCAGGGACATACCCCTCCAGCACAAACGCCCGTCTTGACTGCAAAAGCTGGGAAATCACCTGATATTTTTCCATCCGCATGGCAAGATAATCCGCCGCAAACCGCAAATCTTCCCTGCTTTTGGAAAGAGCCGCGAGCTCTTCCTCCCGCCGGCTGTTTTCCTGCAAAAGGACATCTGCACGCTTCTGCAGCACTTCCGCTTCCTGAGCGGGCGGAATTTTGCTGGGGGAAGATGGTCTGGAAACCCCCAACTCCCGCAGAACCGTCTCCATGATCTCCCCCTGCCCTTTAGGGCAGAGAGCGAAGATGCAAGTCATTTCCTTCGCTGAGCTTACCGTCTCTATGGAAACCGTCAGAGTCGGGCATCTTTCCAAAAGGGCCGCTTCCAGTCCCTGAGCCGTATATTCGCCGGAAAGGCTCCCGATAAAAGCGGCCGTAGTCCTGGTTCCCTTAAATCTCATAGGAATATCCAGACCCGACCAGGGGGAGAGAGCTTCCTTTCTGGTGGAAACCTTGCGGAACTCTGCCTCAGCCTCCAACATTTCCCTTTCCAAGGCCTGTATTCGCCCTGCCTTTTGATGAACTTCCTCCCATCGTGAGGCAAAGTCATAGTATTCTTCTTCTCCGATCTCTCTGCGCCCCCTAAGGAAACCAAAAGGAACACTTTTTTCCGGAGCGTGCCGGTCCAAAATCTGCAAGGCTTCCTCTGTATTCTTGAGCGCCTTACGGAACACTTCCATAGAGGAAGATACATCCATCCTGCCAAAGGGCTGTTTTTGGTTTCCATCGGGGGACTCCCCGTATGTCATTGGTCGAACTTCAACCGCACCCGCCCGCTGGAGGAGTTCCAGAATCGCCTTCCGGTCTCGCCGGAGGCCGTATATGCAGATCCGCTTCATATGCACTACCGCCACAATTCTTCCCCCTTTCCCAGAGTCACCTCAAAACAACCAGATTTTTCTAGATTTTACCCGCCAAGGAACCTTATCATCGCTCGGATGGCTTCTTCCTCCCACGCGGCAGCCTTTTCACGCAAGTGAAGAATCTCTTTTTCGGCGGAAAGCTGCTTTTCCTGCCGGAAAGTCTCGGCCTTTCGGTGTGCTTCCGTTCTCTCCTGTTCCGCCAGTGCTTTCGCTTCTGCAATACGAGCTCCGGCCTCGCGCTCCGCTTCCTCCTCGGCCCTTTTGAGTCTCTCTTCCGCTTCCTTCAAGGCAGACTTTTCCAAAGCGTCCGCCCGGCTTTCCGCCTCCCGGATCCGTTCTATGGTTTCTTTTGCCATAACCTCACCTGATTTCTATGTCAATTGGGATATATACTTGTTCAGTTCCAAAACAAACCTTCCTCTAAGCGGCAAATTCAAAATTCCATTCTTTGCATTGCATTTGTTTTATCATACAATAAACCTACGCTGATTTCAATAAATGCCCTATTTATTTTTAACAATTATAAATATTTTATGTAAAGTATGTATTTTGTTGCTTTTAACCTCTTTCACAGAGAATTTGCAGAAAAATATACCGTAAACGATGAACCGAGTCTTATGAAAATTTTACAAAAATAGCCGAAAATGGCTTTTTCTGTCCCTTCCTGAGAAAAACTGTGCTATACTATAGAAAATATCTAAAATCAGGAAGCGGACAGGCGGAGCATTCTCCATGCGGGGCACAGGCAGTGTTCCGCATATTTTCTGCCCGGGTCTTTTATCGGCCGGGTTGCAGGGGGCAAAAGGGCTCGTTCCCTATATATCCGCCCATCGATCCACCAGCGCAACGCTCCGCCTCCAAAGATTCTCTTGCAAAACACAGAACCGAATCAAAGAAAGGATGGATTGCGTTTTATGGAGCACACAAAACTGCGGCATCTGATTGATCCGCTGGATTTTTCGGCGGAGGAAATTATTCGTCTTCTGGATCTGGCGGATGATATCGCATCTTCCCCAAAATCCTATTACGGCGTCTGCGAGGGCATGAAACTGGCCACCCTCTTTTACGAGCCCAGCACGCGGACGCGCCTGAGCTTTGAGGCCGCCATGCTGAACCTTGGTGGCAAAACCCTTGGCTTTGCCACGGCAGATTCCAGCTCCGCCTCCAAGGGAGAAAGCGTTGCGGATACTATCCGTGTCATCTCCGGTTATGCGGATATCTGCGCTATGCGTCACCCCAAAGAGGGCGCTCCCCTGCGCGCCTCCCATTATTCCCGCATTCCCGTAATCAACGCCGGAGACGGCGGCCACCAGCACCCCACCCAGACGCTGACCGACTTGATGACCATCCGCCGCCGGAAAGGCTCTCTTTCCGGGCTTACCATCGGCCTTTGCGGAGATCTGAAATTTGGCCGCACGGTCCATTCCCTTATCCGTTCCCTGGCTCGGTATGAGGGGCTTCGCTTCGTCCTCATCTCGCCGGATGAGCTGAAAACGCCCCGCTATGTGCTGGAGGAATCCCTCATCCCCAAGGGTATCCCCTTCTGTGAGGTCTCTTCTCTAGAGGATTCCATGCCCGAACTCGATATTCTCTACATGACCCGTGTGCAGCGAGAGCGGTTTTTTAATGAAGAGGATTATGTGCGTCTGAAGGATAGTTACATCCTAACAGCTGAAAAAATGAAGCTTGCAAAGCCGGATATGGCCGTGCTCCACCCGCTGCCCCGGGTAAACGAGATCGCCCTGGATGTGGACGACGACCCCAGGGCTGCCTATTTTGAGCAGGCGCAAAACGGCGTATATGTGCGCATGGCCCTGATTATGACTCTTCTGGGCCTGGATGAAGGGAGAGTGTTCCAACATGCTTAATATCGACAGCCTGCAGAACGGCATCGTTATCGACCACATCACCGCTGGAACGGCTATGGTGATCTATGATCTGTTGGAGTTAGGCCGGCTGGATTGCTGTGTGGCTATTATCAAAAACGCCAGAAGCGAAAAATACGGCCGGAAGGATATCATCAAAATAGACGGTGAATCCAATGTCAACGTGGACATTCTGGGCTTTCTGGATCCGAATATCACCGTGGGGATCATCCGGGAGGGGATCCTGGTGGAAAAGCGCAAACCCCAGATGCCCAAAACCCTGAAAAACGTCATTCGTTGCCGCAATCCCCGCTGTATCACCAGCACGGAAGAGGAAATCGACCAGATTTTCCTGCTCTCCGAAAACAATAAATACCGGTGCGCTTACTGTGAGCAGGAGTATCAGCCTAAAAGAAAATAAATTCTGCGCTTTCGGCAGAAAGGTAAAAGATAGGCCATATTCCCATAGAGGCCAAGTTCGTTGACAATTCCCCCTAGACGCCGTTATACTGATAACAGACTGTAAAACGTATCCAAAAATATGGGGCGGAGAAGCGCTCGGGATACGGAAAAGGAAATCTATCCCGGTGGGGAGGCGCCTTCTTGCGGCAAAGGGCCGAAATTGGCGCGGAAAGGAAAATTCATGATACCTATTGAACAGCTTACAAAAGAACAGGCCGCCGGTATCCGGTATATTCTGACGGATATCGACGACACCATCACAACAGAGGGCAAGCTGCCCGCCTGTGCGTATACTGCCATGTGGCGCCTGCACGATGCAGGGTATAAGGTGATTCCCGTTACAGGCCGTTCCTGCGGATGGTGCGATCTGATCGCCCGGGAATGGCCCGCAGCCGCCGTGGTGGGCGAAAACGGCGCCGTCGTCTATTATATGGAAAACGGGCACCTGAAGGTATTCACGCATCCCAGCGTGGCGGGGGATGAGGTCCACAAAAAGCTGGAAGACGTAAAAGAAGCCTGCCTGAAGGGCGTTCCCGGCACCAGAGTGGCGAAGGATCAGTTTTCCCGCGTATACGACCTGGCCATTGATTTTGCAGAGGAACCGCCCTACCTGGGGCTGGATGCCGCCGAAAAAATCAAGGATATCTGTGTTTCCATGGGAGCCCAGGCCAAGGTCAGTTCCATCCATGTGAACGCCTGGTTCGGCGATTACAACAAACTTTCCATGACAAAGCTCTTTATGGAAACCGTCTGGGGCGAAACGGAAATCCGGGATAAGATTCTGTGGTTTGGGGATTCCCCCAATGATGAGCCCATGTTTGCATACTTCCCCAACAGCTGCGGCGTGGCCAATATCAAGCCTTTCGTGGATCGGATCCAGCATTTGCCCACCTTCGTGGCTCCCTATGAGGGCGGTGAAGGCTTTGCGGCCGCTATTGACCATCTGCTGAAGCTGCAGCCCCATGTAAAATAACCACTGAATTTCTCAAATGAGACTCATGGTTGGAAGCGTTTGAAAGGATTTGCCGGTCTGTCCCTTCACGGTTCATAATTCATGGCAATCCAATGCTGCAGCCCGCAATATAGATGCATTTGGAATTGGCTCCCTACAAAGATGCAGAGCCCGGCCTGGGAACGGAGGAAATACAATGTCCGGTTTTATATATTTTGAAACCCAGAATCTTTTGGTACGTCCGTATACTCTGCAGGATGTAGATGGGTTAGCCGCCGTTATGGAAAATCCACAGGTACATACATATACAAAGGATAGGAATAATCCCTGGGATAGACGCAGAACCGAGGAATACATCCAATTCTTTATACAGAAAAACTTTCAGACGTTGGATTGTTTCCACGGCGCTGTGATCGAAAAGGAAGCCGGCAAAATAATCGGATTAACCGGCCTGAACCCGTATAAAGAAAATGAACCTGAGATCGAATGGAAGCTGGGCGTCGCATATTGGAATAAAGGATATGCCACAGAGATAGGGAGAGAACTGCTCTCTGCAGCTTTCAGAACCACAGATATCGCCGGTGTGTATGGAATGGCCGAACCGGAGAACGCCGCTTCCAGGAGGGTGCTCCAAAAGATTGGCATGCAATTTCTAGGCATACAGCCTTTCAGAGATCACAAGGATGCGTTTTATTATATTGCCAGGCCTTAAAAAGGAATCCCTCGGGCCGTATCCTCATATCTTCCTGCCCGACGGTTTGTTTTGCCGGGGAAGTCATCCGGGCGAATCTGAATAAAAACTGCGGGGCGCTTCCTTCCCAATGGAAGCGCCTTCGATTTATCCGATGTGCATCTATATCCATGCTGAGAAAGGAGACTAAACATGGGTGAACAGATACGCGGCTTTATCGTTGAGGGCCTCTCCTGCTCGGGAAAAACCTCCCTTATAGAAGCTGTCCGAAGGCTTCACCCCCAACAGAAGGATGCGGAAAGGAACACGATCTTTCTGGGAGAACACTATTCTCAGAGTCTGAATTTCGTCCATGGGGAACTGCGCCTGCTCCCTGAAGAGGAGAATCTGCGGATTCTCCGGGAACGGCTATCCATGCTGGAAGACCTAAGCGGATACGCCGATTCCATGGGAGATCATTCCCGGCGTTCCCGGGGGCTCTTTTTTGTATTCGAGCGCTTCCACCTGAACTGTGCTTATGCTCGCCCCGGCAAAAACGAAAATTGCCTTCTTACAGCGGATTACAGGGAGCTGGAGAACCGCCTTATTTCCCTTAACGCCCACCTTGTTCTTTGCACCATAAGCTTTGAAAATGTGGAAAAGCGCCTTTCTCACCGGGCGCGGTATACCGGGGAAAAAATCACAGAAGCCGTCGTTGAAAACTACCTTCAAAATCAGAAGCGCATGATCCGTCTGGCGAAATCTTCCCGGCTTCCCTGCACAATCCTGGACACCAGCGGTATGAAGTGGGATTCCTATGCGGGGGAACTCTTCTCCCGGCTGGAAGAAACGGCCTGATATCCTGAAATTCCCCCATTGCCTGGTCTGTTCACAAAAATACCCGGGAAAAGAAGCCGCAGCTTCTTTTCCCGGGTATTTTTCATGCCCTTGCCGTTAGAATCTCGCAGAGGGCTTTATACAGATTATTTTCCAGATCAAGAGCCTGCAGCCTACCCAAAAGGACAGGGATACTCTTTTCTTCTTCCACCAGGCGGTACGCCTTCTCTTTTGTGTCAAAGGGAAGTTCCGCCTGATTCAGAAAATCAAAAATACGTTCCGTGATACTGTTATTTGAAAGAGAACAGGCAATCTCCACACGCAGTTCATCCGCCGGGCTCCCCTCTTCCAAAGAAATGCTCACCATAGCCCGTTTTTCATCATAGGAAACCTCCGCCGCCTCCTTTGCCCCATTCCGGTATACACAGACATCCTCACCGCCGCAGGGGCCGCAGCCCATAAGTTCCAGGGAAAAGGTGCGTTTTACCGGCAGCAGGGAACGGTTTCCTCTGGCTGCAGCTATTCGCAGGCAGGAAACACCGCCGCCGTTCCATTCCCACTGTATATCCGTTTCCGCGCAGTCTTCGTTCTCATAAGCCTGTGTCTCTCCGTCGTCCTCATAGAGGGTGAAGGAACCGCTTCCTCCTGCAAAGACTCGAAGCGTCAGCTTTTCAGGGTTTTCTGTCCCCTCTCTGCCGAATATGCAGTCAGAAAGAGGAACAATCCCGCCTGCCTTCCCAAAAACGGGCATTGTATCCAGGGAGCGGAAAAGTTCTATTTCCCTGCCGCCCCTGTAAACGAGCCCTGTGAAGAAATCCACCCAAAGCCCTTGAGGAAGCCAGGCCTTTGTCTTCCCCATGTTGATGCCCCGGAGCCGGGGAGAGGTGATGGGCGCCACTATGAGTTCCGTGCCGAAATGATATTCGTTTGGCACATGGTAAGCCGCTTCTTCCATGGGAGCTTCATAATACATGGGTTCTACCAGAGCCCTGCATTCCGACCAGGCCCTGTGGTTCATGGTGTAAAGATACGGGATCAGCCTGTGACGCAGGCGCAGGAATTGGTTCATCACCCGGTGGGTTTCTTCCCCGTAGCGCCAGGGCTCCTTGCCGTTGAAGATGTTGCAGGAGCTGTGCAGCCGGTTAATGGGGGAAAAGACGCCTAATTGACACCATCTGGCCATCATTTCGTCGTTTTTCTCCCCCCACATATGGCCGCCTATATCGTGGCTCCACCAGCCGTAGCCGATATTGGAAGCATTAGCCGTAAAATAAGGCTGAAACTGCAGGGAATCCCAAGTCACGGCCGTATCCCCTGAAAAACCAACAGGATACCGGTGACTGCCGGGGCCTGCATAGCGAGAAAAGGTCATGGGGCGTTTGCCGTTCCGGCCGCTGTCTAGAAAATGGTAATGGTTTAGCATCCAAAGAGGATCCAGCCCCTCCACACCCGAAGATGTTCCCTGCTGCCAGTCGATCCACCAGAAATCCACGCCTTCCTTTTCATGGGGATGGTGCAGAATTGTAAAATAAGCCTCCAAAAATTTCGGATTTCCAATGTCAAAGGAAACCGGTTCCTCCGATCCGGCATTCACCCCCATAGCCTGTGCCATCTGGGGATACATTTCCTCGTGAGCCTGCACTCCGTCCGCCGGGTGGACATTCAGGGTGGTGTGCATCCCTCTTTCATGAAGCCTGCTCAGAAATCGCTCTGGATCCGGGAAGAATTCCCGATTCCAGGTGTAACCCGTCCACCCCGATCCGTATTTGGGGTCGATATCCACCAAATGCCAGTCCATATCAATCACCGCCACAGAGAAGGGAACTCTCTCCTCCTGAAAGCGGTCCATCAGCGCCATATAGGTTTCTTCCGTATATTTATGGTAACGGCTCCACCAGTTGCCCAAAGCGAATCGAGGCAGCATGGGAGGTCTTCCGCAAAGCTTATAGAAATCCTTCAAACAGGCAATATACTCCCTGCCATAGCCAAAGAAATATATATCTTTTCTCTCACCCTCCCGGGGAGCAATCCAACCGTCTTCCGTAAGAAGCAGCGTTCGACTGTCATCCAAGATGGCGAAACCCTCCCGGGAAATGACCCCGTGACCCAGAGGGACAGCGCCATCGGCCTCATCCAGGGTGCGGGCCGTGCCGCCCAGATCCTTTACCGGATCGGAATACCTCCACACACTGCCATAGGTGCAGCCCTCTGCAAACACCTGAATCCGGAGGGAATCCCTGGTGAACTCTTCCCCCGAGTATGTAAGATGCAGCCGGTTTGTACGGATCGAAAGACCCTTCTCTGATTTTTCCGCCATAAACTCCGGCGTTTCAAAATCCCGGTTCCAAACAGTCTGGCTGGGGCGGTCCTCAAATATACCGTCCTGACTATATTCCAGCCGCAAAAGCCCTTCCGTCAACACTGTGATCCGGTATTTTTCTCCCTGCAGGATGCTTTCCGCCCTGCTTTTTGGAGTAGTCTTCACATGATAGATTTCCTTCATCGCCCTTCCACCGTCTCCTTTCGCTGCCTGCCGTAAAAATATCGCTGTATCTTTCTTGGATTCAGGCTTTTCCTCCCCCATTATACTGGCGGAAAAGTATAAAGTAAAGAGCCGAAATTCCTCTATGATCCGGTTCTTTACCTCCCATACCGGGCCCCACTCTGTGTTCTCTTTCCCGGCAGGAAATCCCTTTTTCCTATTGTAAAAATTCAGAAAACCCGCGTATAATAGTACTACGTAAACGGAGACTGCGCCACGTAAACTTCCCCGTGAAGAGTTTCCATTCCATAATGAAACGGAGGATATTCCATGGTTTCTGCTGTTCCTTCCTTCCACATCACCGCCATAGGTGAGCTTTTGATCGATTTTACCCCCGCCGGTTTCAGCCAACGGGGGGACATGCTCTTCGCCCGCATCGCCGGAGGTGCCCCCGCCAATGTTCTTGCCGCCGCCTCTAAACTGGGATGCCGCACCGCCTTTATCGGGAAGGTTGGCCAGGATTCCTTCGGCAGATTTCTGAAGGATACGCTGGAAGCAGCCGGAATAGACGCCCAGGGCTTAGTCTTTTCTCCCTATAACACCACTCTGGCCTTCGTCACGCTGGATGAACACGGTGACCGCTCCTTCAGCTTTTACCGGAAGCCGGGGGCAGATATGATGCTGGAATTTTCTGATGTGGATCAAAGTCTGGTGGAAAACTGCCGTATCCTTCATTTTGGTTCCGTCTCTCTCACTGACGAACCTTCCCGCTCCGCCACTCTGGAAACGGTCCGTCTCGCCCGTTCCCTGGGGAAAACCATCAGCTATGATCCCAATTACCGTCCCTTTCTCTGGCCGGATACGGACGAAGCCGTCCGCTGGATGAAAGAGGGGCTTTCTCTTGCAGATATTGTGAAGATGTCTGAAGAAGAGCTCTTCCTTCTCACCGGCAGCCAGGAGCCGGAGGAAGGCACAAAAGAGCTTGCCCGGGAGGGAAAAGCCCTGATTCTTGTATCTTTGGGGGCAAAAGGGGCCTTTTACCGCCGGGGAGACACCTGCGGCCTTCTGCCCACCTACGACGTAAAGACCATTGATACCAATGGGGCGGGGGACGCCTTTTTCGGCGCTATCCTCAGCCGCCTGGCAGAACTGGAGCTTTCTGCTCTGGCGGCCCTTTCGCAGAAGGAGCTGGAAGAAATCCTCTCCTATGGCAATGCCGCCGGTTCCATCACCACCACCCGAAAGGGTTCTATTCCCGCTCTTCCTACAGAAGAAGAGATCCAGCGATGCCGCAGAGAGATTCCCCTTCTTCGTTGAGATGGGTACGCCAATTTCCTAACAGTATAAAGAGAGGGGCAGTGTCAGAACCGCCTGCACTTGTCAAGAGAAAGTAGACAGTAAAAAGAATATTTATCAGAAGCCCCGTTCGGTTTTGAACTGACCGGGGCTTCTGTAACC
>CAJFPJ010000004.1 GCA_904399395.1 uncultured Clostridia bacterium
GGTTACAGAAGCCCCGGTCAGTTCAAAACCGAACGGGGCTTCTGATAAATATTCTTTTTACTGTCTACTTTCTCTTGACAAGTGCAGCCTGTTCTCCAGGTGCTTCCTTTTTCTTTTTACAGGCTTGTTCATAATACAGCAGAAAAGACAGCGCACATCCTCAATTGCCTTAAGCATCCGGGGTTTTGCTTTCTTTTCTCTCAGGCCGTTTTTTCCGCAGCCTCGGCCTCACTGCTCTGGATCCTGTCCATCCGGGCGTAAATGCCGCCTTTTTTCACCAATTCTTCATGGGTTCCCGCTTCTGCTATACGGCCCTCCTCTATCACCAGAATACGATCCGCATTCCGGATGGTGGAAAGCCTATGTGCAATGGCCACAATGGTGCGTTTTCCGGCGATAGAGGCAATGGCCTTCTGGATCTGCCGCTCCGTCTCCACATCCACAGAGGCGGTAGCCTCATCCAGGATGATAATCGGCGAATGGCGCAGAATCGCCCGGGCAATTGCCACTCTCTGCTTCTGGCCGCCGGAAAGGCGCAGGCCTCTCTCCCCCACCTGGGTTTTGTAACCCTCCGGCATAGCCATAATATCCTCATGGATATTGGCGGCCCGGGCGGCCTCTTCTATTTCCTCCCGGGTGGCATCCGGCCTTGCATAACCGATATTCTCTTCAATGGTGCCGTTAAAAAGGAACGTATCCTGCAGGACGGGGGATATATGCCTGCGCAGGCTTTCCACCGTCACCTTTCGGATATCCTGCCCATCGATGCGGATGCAGCCTGTATCCGGCTCATAGAAGCGGGATATCAGTTGGGTCATGGTAGTTTTTCCCACTCCCGTAGGGCCCACAAGGGCCACCATCATCCCCGGTCGGCAAGAAAAGGATATATTCTGCAGCACCGGGGTTTTTCCATCGTAGGAAAAGCTCACATTTTCAAATGAAATGGCTCCTTTTACATGGCTCAACTCTACAGCGCCTTCCACATCCTGGATTTTGGATTCCGTATCCAGCACGGCCATAACCCGCTCCGCCCCGGCCATGGACTGCTGCATATTTTCCAACAAAGTGGCAAGGCCGGAGATCGGCGTATAAAACAGGCTCAGATAGAGCATAAAGGCAACGATATCCTCTACCGAAAGACTGCCCTGAAAGGCCAGAAAACCGCCAAAGGCTACGACCAGGATGGTGCCAATAGAGGAAAGAAACTCCACAGAAGGGTGGAATACCGCGCTGATCTTCAGAGCCCGCAGCATGGCCTTCACATGGTCGAAGTTCTTTTCATCCACCCGTTCGGTTTCAAATTTTTCCTGACCAAAGGACTGGATCTCGTGGATACCGGAAAGGTTATCCTGCAGCTTGCCGTTGAGCTCCCCCATCTTTTTCTGGGAAATCCGGAAATAGGGCCGCACCTTCTTGGCAAACACCACGCCGGAAAGCAGAATCAGCGGGATGGGAAAGCAGGTAATAAGGGCCAGCCGCCAGTTGATGGTCAGCAGAATGGTCAGAACCCCCAGGAAGGTGACTACGTTGGTAATCATCTCTGGGATAATATGCGCATACAGAAGTTCAAAATCTCTGGTGTCGTTCACCACCCGACTCATCAGATCCCCGGTCTGCTTATTGTGGAAAAAGCCCAGATCCAGCCGTTCCAGCTTATCATAGATTTTAGTCCGCAAATCCCCCACTAGATACCATGCCGCCTTATGGGCCAGATAATTGCTGAGGAACCGGAATACCACCCGCAGAAGATACAGGGCCACCAGTGCCACCGTCAGCCACCCGATGGCCCGAAAGGCGGCAGCATCCACCCCTCTTTCTACAATGCCCGTCATGGCAGAAAGGGCCCTTGGCGCCGCCAGATTCACCGCCGTCAGTCCCAAGGTAGAAAGAATCGCCACAATATACAGATTCCTGTAGCGCACCGCCTCACGGCTCAACCTCCATAAAAGCCTCATCACAATCTCTCCTCCTTCTCCCTGCCCGGCGGCCCAGCGCCTCCGGGAAGTCAGCGTTTCTTCTATAGAAACATCGTTAAAATCAGTATAACACAGGCAAAAGGCAGAAACAATTCACAGAGAGCCTTCTTTTTGAGATTCCTCCATCCCCCCAAACCCTTTGCATAAGGGCTTTTAGGGATACGGTTTCTTCTATTCGCTATTCCAGCAGACCGTATTTTCTGCGGAGACGGCCGAGCTTTTCCAGAACAGGTTCGGCGCCGAACCATAGGAACAAAACCGTAGCCCCGGCATGTATACAATCCATAGGGAAGCCGGCGGCAAAATACGCCAGAAGAGTGGGCCAGTCCACCTGAGGCTGCCACATAAGGGCCGAAGCTGCATTCATAATTGTTCCATAGAGAAGAAGGGCAGAAAGGGCCCCATATACGCAGAGAGATACCCGGGAAATCCGCAGAGATAAAATACCTCCCTCCTCCCGGCGAAAAAACAAAACTCCTGCCAAAAAACCTGCCAGCCCCATGGCAAACATCTGCCAGGGAGTCAGAGGCCCCTGAGAGAAGAACACATTGGAGGCCAGCATGGTAACGGCCCCCACCAGAAAACCCGTTTCCCCGCCCAGTGCCGCCCCGGCAAGGATCGTCAAAGCAAGGACGGGCTTACACTGGGGCAGCATAAAAAATGCCGCCCTGCCCGCCACCCCTGCGGCGCAGAGCACAGCGATCACCGCCAGTTCCCTGGCCTTTGGTTTTCTCCCCTCAAAAATAAGGAAAAAAGGCGCCATGCATTCCAAAAGCACCAGAAGGGCGATAAAGGCATATTTCCGGTTATCCAGCAGGAAGACCCCCCAGAGGAGTGTGAGAGGGATAAGTAACAAAACGAAAACGGCCGCTACCACCGCCCGGTGGGAAATCTTCCCTTTATACGCTCCCTTTAGGGAAGAAAAAATTTCGCCCCGGTTCCCTTGTGTCTTTTCCCTGCGGAAGACGGCGGCGGCCAATACCGCCAAAGAAACCAACAGCACTGCTATATTCCAAAGCCCGGTCCCACCTGCAATTCCTCCGCCCCCCAGATCCCCCATAGCAGAAAGGGCAGAAAGATCCGTCTCCCTCAGAGCCCGCAGGCAGGCCGCAGCGGCAACCATGGCAGATAGCCCTGCCAAAAGCTTTCTCCACAGAGGAAGGCCTCCTCCGGATTGTATGTGATCGGTGCGCCTCTCGTGGCCGGTGTGTGTTCTTTCTCCTTCCCGCCTCGCACAGCCCGGGAACTCATTTTCTCCGGACAGACTCCCCTGTGAGAGCTTCTTCCCCTCTCTGCTTTCCTCCCCCTCCAACAGGGAAGATATTTCTTCCGCCTGGCAGGAAATAGGCGCCCCGCAGGCAGCAGCCACAGCCTCCACGGTGACGGCGCCGGGAATAAACCCTTCTCCTATACGGGCGGCGGCTGTGGTGTAGTAGCTCCCACCGGAAAAGAATTCCTCCGGTCTTCCTTGTGACGCTATGGAGCCGTCAAAGAAAAGGGCGCAGCGGCTGGCGTTTGCAGCACAGAAATCCATATCATGGCTCACCATCAGAACCGCCGTGCCTTTTTGCAGAAGACTCCGGAGAATCTTCCCGAATTCCACCTTCCAGCGGGCGTCAAACCCCTTGGTAGGTTCATCCAGAAGCAGAATATCCGGCTCGAAGAGCAAAACCTTGGCCAAAGCCGCCCGCTGCTGCTCCCCACCGGAAAGATCGTAGGCATGACGTTCCCAAAGCTCCTGAAGCCCACACAGGCTAAGGATTCCTTTCGCCCGGTTTTCCGCCTCTTCTCCGGATATTCCTCTCTGGGAAAGAACTTCCAGCATATCCTCCCAAAGTGTTTTCTCCGCAAAAAGCAGCTGGGGATCCTGTGGCAAAAGCCCCACGCGTCCAGAAAGAGCTATCTCTCCCCTCAGAGGGTGAAGTCCTCCTGCCAAAAGCCGCAGCAGGGTGGTTTTTCCGGCGCCGTTGCCGCCCAGCACCGCCAAAAGCTCCCCCCGGCGCAGGGTCAGAGAAAGGCCCCGCACTATGGGTTCCGCCCCCTTCTCAAAGGCAAACCAAAGCTCCTTTGCCTGCAGGACTTCCTCTCCATCTTTTTCCCATTTCCAGGTCTCAAAACATGTGAAATCCCCGGGCCGCACAGGCTGCAGCGTATGGGACTGGGCAAAACGCCGCAGCCACGCCCGGCCTTCCTCCACCGTAACGGGGCAAGCGACCTCTTCCGAGTTTTTTTCTTCTAAGGTCTCTGCAGCGGCCCAGATACGCATAGCGGCCGGCATCCCCAGAAGCACATCGTTCCCCGCCTTTTTCAGCCATGGCCCCAGCTTCTCCGGGCTTCCTGCACAAAGGATGCTTCCTTTCCCCATCACCGCCCCCCGGTGAGCCATGGAAAAAGCTTCCTCCAACCGGTGCTCTGCCAGCAGGACAGAGGTCCCCAGCTCCCGGTTAATTCTCCCCAGCAGTTCCAGAAACCGGGCGGCCGCTATGGGATCCAGCTGCGCCGTGGGCTCATCCAGAATCAGAAGGTGCGGGCGCATAGCCATGACAGAGGCCAGATTGAGCAGCTGCTTCTGCCCTCCGGAAAGCTCCGCCGTCTTTCTGTGGAACCAGCCCTCTATGCCGAAGAAGGAAGCCGTCTCCGCCACCCGGCGGCGGATGTTGGAGGTTGGGAGCCCCAGACTTTCCAGACCGAAAGCCAGCTCATGCCAGACCGTATCCGTAACGATCTGGTTTTCCGGGGATTGCTGCACAAATCCGATAACAGCGGCCTCCTCCCGGAGATCCAGCTCCTTCAGAGGCCTCCCCTCCCAGAATATCCGCCCTGTCAGGTCCCCATGGGGCATAAGGGAACGCTTTAAAAGCCGCAGCAGGGTGGTCTTCCCGCAACCGGAAGGGCCGCAGAGAACAAGAAACTCCCCCCGCCGGAGCGTCAGGTTTACAGACCGCAGAGCGGGCTCCCTCTGCCCCGGATATAAAAAATACAATTCCTGAATAACCAGGGCGTCATCCCCCATGCTTCCTCTGCGAGACCCCGGCTCCTGCCGCCCTGCAGAGACATCGGAAGCTGCTTCCGCTTCATTTAGGTTTGCTCTGCCGTCAGGCTCTATCCTTTCATATATTCCCATTTTTTCACCTCCCGCGCAGTATGGATGCACACCCCCCAGGGCGCCAGGCAGAGGGCGCCGTATACCAGAAAAAAGCAGACTTGCAGAGGGCCTACCGGGCCTTCTGTCAAAAACACTCCTTTAACCGTGGGAAAATACCGAAATTCCATGGCCCCTGCAAGGCATCCGGAAAGGAGAAAGAAGCCGCAGAAAAGCAGAAGACTCACAGCTGCCCTATCCCGGCCGGTGAAGCGGTAAAGAGAAAAGGCCGTCCGCCCCGGTAGTCCATACCCTCTAGCCCTCATGCTGTCCGCCGTCTCTACAGCGTTTTCCAAAGCCCACGTAAGCAGGATGGAAACAGCCTTCACAGCTTCCTTTCCCCTGTGGCGCAGGCCCTGTTTTTTCTGTGTTTTCTGCCCCTTCTTCGCTTCTGCAGGGAAATCTTCCCATACGCCCATACAGCGCCTGGCCTCGTTCACACCCCGCAGTCTTCTGATAAACGAAGGCACAAAGCGGAGCGTCATACTCAGAAGCAGCGAGAGCGCAGGAAGAATCCTGCCGAAAAGCCACATGCATTTCTCCGCCGTCACCACCTCCGTGACACACATAAACCACAGAAGCATACAGGCCAGCATACAGGCAGCTCCCAGCCCATAAAGAAGGCTTTCCAGGGTAAGAGGATTGCCCGAAGGAAAATAGGCCAGAACGGTCTCTCCCCCATGGCTGAAAAGAGGATTGGCCGCCGCGGTGAGGAAAAGTATGGGCAGCATATAGATTAGACTTCGGCGCACGGCTCTTTTCCCTCGAAGGCGGAATGAAAAGAAAAGGGCCCCTGCAAACGAAAACAGAAGGCAGAATGGGTGCAAGAGAAACATTCCGAAGCCGAGAACAAGAGCAAAATATAAAAATTCCACCGCTGGATGGAAATCGGTGGAAAACTTCCTGGCTGCCTGAAAAGTTCTTTCTGTAGAAATGGTCTCTTTCCGGCTTTTTTTCATATTGTTCCTCCTTCCGCCCAGCGTCTTATTCACATCATTCTCCCTTTGCGGCGGCACTGCCGCCCACATCGCGCCCCATGTCGCAGCTATAGACCCACGCTATCCGATCCCCCTCCTGCACCGTATGGGCGGCGCTGCTGTAATTGGGGAATCTCCCGTTAACAGAATACATCCAGCCGGAAAGCTCCCCCACATCGAATTCATACAGATTCCCGATTCCCTCTATATACGCGCCCTTATATCCCGGCGTACCGGTATACTCCATATGAATTCCCTTCTCCCTGCACACCCGCCGGAGAATATCAAAAACGCTTTCCCCCTCCTGAAAAGAAACGACCGTCTCCTCCAGAAACCAACCATCCGCCGGGATCAGCTCCCGTTTTTCCGGATCGCAAAGCTCCATATTGGAAAGCACAGCGGCGCAGGAAATGGAAAACCGGCAGGTTTTCATTTTTTCTCCGCCGCTTTCCCCGCTTTGGTCAGAGGATACGGGGACTGCGGGAGCCGCAGAAGAAACCGATGAAACGGAAGACGATGGGGATTTCGATGAAAGATTTTCCTCTGTGTAGCCTAGACTGCCAGAAGATTCTGCTTCCGAGGAAGTCGAAGCAGAAGATGTATCGGATGCAGAAGAAACAGATGGAGCTCTCGAAACAGACGAAGAAGGGGAAGAAGCAGAACCTGTGGAAGGAATCTCCTCCTTCGTTTTGCCGGAAACGTCCCCGCTGGAAAGCTCTGCCCCCAGCAGAAGGGAAGAGGTATCTTCCGGCATGGGAGCCTCCCAGAACCAGGCAACGCAAAGCAATGTCAGCACCGCTGCGATTGCCGCAGCAGCGGGTATGTATTTTTTCCATCTAGGCGTAACGGGCTTCTTCGTATGCATGCTTCTCACTCCATTTCCCTTTCCATGCGAAAGGCCGCGGCAGCCTGCAAATTTTCCACAGACTGCCGCGGCCGGTTTTCCGCGCAGATATACAGTTCCAGCCCCAAAAGGGCATGAAAACAAAGCCTCCTTCCGCTCTTCGCTCGAGAGCATTTCAGAGGGAAACAGCCGGGCAGTTCTTCTGACTTGCGCTTCGCTGGCCGGCACACGCCTTCTCAGTTCCCCAATGGCTAGCTTTCGCCCTGTGTGCGGCCTCCGCGCTTACAGCGGCGGCACCGTTCGCGATTTTCACACGATTCTCTATTCTCCGCACGCCCCCTGCCGCACCTGAAGCAAGCGAGATGAGCGCCGGCACCCGGATGAATATTCGGTATGATAGTATGTATTTGCCTTTTATTATACACAAAATACGGAGAAATGGCCAGTCCCTTTACCAAAACACGGTGTGACGCAAAAATCCGATCCTGTATGCCTGTATGCTGATTCTCAGATTTATCCGCATGTTTTATAGAGAAACCGGTTCCAAAAGCAAAAAGAAAAGCAGCACCCAAAAGGGTGCTGCATACATCCCAACAGGGATTTGTTATCTCTTGGAGAACTGCGGTGCACGGCGAGCTGCCTTCAGGCCGTACTTCAATCGTCTGAGCGATGATTTTCCTTGATATTCCGGGCTTTTTTGAGCCTCGGCCCCTCGGTTGTCCTATTCCTTAAC
>CAJFPJ010000005.1 GCA_904399395.1 uncultured Clostridia bacterium
GCATAGAAAGAGGCCGCGCACTGTGCGGCCTCTTCATATTTCGAGGGCGACTGCGGAGCCCGAGCTCAAGGGGGAAGCAGCATAAAATCCGTGATAAAGTGTTCTCTCAGCAAAAGGAGGGAGGAGTTCCAACATGAGGGGTTGTGCCGGTGAAACCGGCGCAGGCCGAATTGTGATAATCCTCACAATTCGCCATTATGTCTCTTCTTGGGCGCATCTTTGCTAACTTTCTGGGCGAAAGCATTTATATAGGGAAGCGTACCGTATGGCATGCTTCCCACGTGCCCGAAGGGCACGAAGCCTTTTGCGGCTTGAGCAAGTACAAGAGGTAGAAATCTATCTTTTATAAAAGGTTGGGAGACCGCAAAATGTAAAAGCGATACATAAATAAAAAATTTGAAAACAGGCACTCCCTCGTGGAGACAGGTCTGCCAGCCCCAAAGATATATACGATACAAAGACCCCCTATGATGCCTTACTGCTCTCTGTTGGAAGTTTCCCGCAGATTTATCCCGTTTTCATAGCCAATTTTTCCCTTTATCCGCGCTGAAGCAACGAAGGCCGCCCTCTCCTGCATGGAGAGAGCGGCCTTCCTGTCGTTCTATTCACTGTTTTGTTTGAATATATCCGTATTCCGGAGAGCCACTGCAGCTCAGTCGGCTTCCCCGGCGCTGTGCCAAAGAAATGAGCTGTATGCTTTCAGCCTCAGAATACTACGGCCACCTTGCCGCAATCGCCCTTGGCCATAAGAGCATATGCCTCCCCGGCCTTTTCCAGGGGGAATTCATGGGTAATAAGCTCTTCCGGATGGATCCCCCAACGGACAAGCCTTTCCACCAGCTCTTCCATCCGCCACAAGCTGGTGACCCAGGAGCCATAAATGGTCTTCTGCCCATGGATAATATCCGGGCTGGGATTAAAGGTGCAGGTGTTTCCCTCGCCCACAAAGGCGATCTTGCCCCAAGGCCGGGTAGCTCGGATGGCAAGCTGGCGGCCGGGATCGCTGGCGCTGGCGTCAATAGCCTTTTCCACCCCATGGCCTCCTGTCACCCGCAAGATCTCCTCCAGAGCGCTGTCTCCGGGCTTGAAGATATAATCGGCAAGGCCCAGCTTTTTGGCAAGCTCGATCCTGTATTCATTCATTTCCACGCCGATCAGCTGGCTGGCCCCCATGGCCTTGGCCAGCATCAGGGCCGCCAGGCCCACAGGCCCCAAACCCGTCACCAAAACGGCATCGTTCCCCGAAACGCCTATTTTCTCGATAGCTTCATAGACAGTTCCGAAACCACAGGCAACCTGGGCGCCATCCTTATAGGTGAGCTCCTCCGGCAAAAGGATCAGATCTTTTTCCTCCGCCAGAATATAGGGGGCCATGCCGCCGTTGCGCTGCCAGCCGTAGGCGCGGCGATAAGGGCTCGTGCAGGAAATATAATACCCTCGGCGGCAGTCGTTGCACACACCGCAGCCGGATATGTGGTATACAATCACTCTATCTCCTTTTTTGAAACGCCGCAGGCCTTCGCCCTCTTCCACAATGATGCCGCAGGGTTCATGCCCCGCCACCATTCCGGGAATATATCCCTCCGGGCCTTTGCCCACATGCTCTCTGTAAATGCAGCGAATATCGCTTCCGCAGATAGTGGAAGCCTTCGTCTGGATCAGCACCTCGCCATGGCCGGGCTTTGGCACCTCAAATTCCTTCAGCTCCACCGTGCTGTTCCCGGGCAGTGTAGCGCCCAGCATTGTCTTTGGGATCTGCTCCATAGTATCTCCTCCTTGCAAATTAGGCGGAAATGGCCGTTTTACCCCGGCTTCTTCCACTCTTCGGTATTTCCGCTTTTCGGATTTCCAGATGCCTGGGCACTTTCCGCCCAAACATTTCTCTTTTCTGCCTCCATTATACCCCTTTTCCAAGAATCTGTAATAGATACTTGCGACATATTTTCCTTCTGTGTGTCGTATTATCGAAGGTTTTATGCTGCAACTTTGCCATTTCTTCCCTGAACTCAAAATTTAAACCAATATGTTTCAAAGCTGAGAGCAAATTGTAAATATACATAAAAATAATACACAATATATAAAATAATAGCGCATACTATTGACTTTATTGAACTTGGGTATATAATGAAAATATAGAAATTTTAAGGTAAAGGAGTGTTTCGGGTAAAAAAGTCGGCAAAAAAATCGTGTCCGCTGTTTTGGCAGCTTCCCTCCTTATAACAGGAGGAAGCCTTTCCTTTGCGTCTGAGCAGGAACCGATTGAGCTCATGGGCGGCATGGGATTGGCGGAAGCCGGAAACCAAGCGCCGGAAGAAGAAACAAAAGCAACCGCGCTAACAGGCATTTCAGCTACAGAAGAAGCCCTTTTCGAAGCTCGCATGCTTTCTCAGGAGGAAGCCTTGGAAGCTCACTCCTTGCTGTGGGCCTCCTTTCCCAAGGATGAAAACGGCTGGCCTTCCTCGTATCCGGAGGATTACGCGGGTTGCTATATCGACGAAGCCAGCGACCTGGTGATCCTGCTGGTGAACCCAACAGAGAAATCCAAAGAGGCATATAAGGAGCTCTGCGGCAATTCCAGCCGGGTCAAATTCAAGGCCGCCCAGTATTCCATGGAGGAATTGGAAAGTTATAACGACGAGGCTATGAAACTCTATGAGGAAGGTTATGACCTGGTTTCATGGGGAGTCAACGAAAAAAACAATCAATTTAAAATTCGGGTGAATGAAGAGGATTATAATAAATTGTCTTCACAGTTCATCCAAACAAGAAGTACTTCTCCTGTTGTAATCGAAGAAAGCAAATCATATATTGAACCTACGGCCACTAATCTGTATGGCGGGCAAAAATGTGAATTTGCTGGTAATTCAGCAGGAACAATTGGAATTGGTGGAACCTATAATGGAAAAGATGCGATTATTACAGCAGGTCATTGTCCATATAAAAATTCCGTATATGTATATAATGCAAATAATCAAATAATAGGAACCGTTGTGAAACGGAAATTTGATAACTGGTCAGCTGGCGATTATGCAATTATACAGTTAAATAACAATTTTAAATCTACTAATAAGCTCTGGCCAATCGATGCAAATATTATTTCTATTGAGGGAGTAAGGCCTAATATACCAGTTGGAACAACCATCCGCAAATATGGAGCTGTTACAGGATATTCATATGGAACATTAAAAGATATGGGTGCTAATGTTACCTACAAATATAAAGATGAAGACGGAAGGGAACGGGATGTAGTAATTTATAACCTATGTATAGCTGCGATGCCAAATACATCTTCTAATAAAACATTACCAGGAGACAGCGGAGGCCCTGTATGTGTAATTTCAGGCAGTAAGTATATGATAACAGGGACAGTCTCAGGCAGTAATTTGGATAAAATTAGTTCTGGCGCCAGCGAATATGAGATGGCCTACTGCGACATTACATATCCTAGCGGAGGTGGTTTCAAAGTAAAGACCAGTAGCTAATATGTTAGTAATTTTTTAGTTAAATAGAACTTGATAGGAGCCTTCTTCATGAAATCAAAAAAAATAATATTAGGTCTTCTTATTTTTTCTATTTTTCTCCTTTATATCGCCTGTATTCATATTCTTCTCCCTCAGCTTAATTGCTGGAAGCTATTGTTACAGGGAAAAAAGAATTCATATCTGCAATTTCAACCACTAAACGGTGATGTCCTATATACCGAGCTATCTGAAGCGGCGGGAAATCAATGGAGTGTCATCCTATCTTCTCCAAGTATCAATGAGGTAATTGTACCAAAGAAAGATATCTATTATTATAATTCCCCCAATGATCCTGTTCCTGCCTATATAGTACATGCTGGCAAACTATATGAGGACGAACCTATTGGGGGATACGGGTTTCTTACTTGGCCTACAGGAGACGCAGAATGGAGATATGGGAGGCCCTTTATAGAAGGAAAACGAGGAGAGACATTAACACCAATAGAGGACATAGAAGGCCTTCCGTATTACTATGTCCGGTATTCCGATCTAATAAATCTAGGAAATGATATCCCAAATTCTCGGTATTCCAACAAAAATTATATGGAGCACTACGATTGGCTTCTCTATCAAGCGGGGCTCTACTATTCCCCCAACCTGCACATTCTAATTTTTGACACCTGGAACTTAGGTTTCCTTGTCGCAGGCCTCTTGCTTTTGGGCGTTACCCTTTTCTGGATGCACAAAAGCCGTAAAAGAGACGTCGTTTCTCAAGAGCTTGTGAAAAAAATCCCCGGGAAAAAACTAGCATAACTAAATAGAAATTAGGATAAAAACAAGGGGGCTACCCCACATGAAAAACAGAAAAGGGCAAAAATTCTTCCTTTGTCTTTCCCTCTTCCTACTAACAATAGCATCAGCTCACATCTTCTTTCCCCAGTTGAACAATTGGAAGCTAAAACTATCTGAAAAAGATAGTTCCTATCTGCAGCTAAGGCCTTTGGATGGAACTGTTCTGTCGCAGGAGATCAACGCCGCCGAAGATTACCCAGGTGAAGCATATCCTGTGGGAAGTTCAACCGATACAGCTCTTTTTATTCCCAACAAAACAATTCATTACTATACTTCTCCCGGAGATATTCAGCCTGCTTATACCGTATATGCAGGAAAATCCTATGCCCATACTTTTTTCTGGGGTTACGGATTTACAAGTTGGCCTACCTACAGCAAGGAATGGCGATATGTGCAGCCTTTTCAACCATATTCCGATGTGCAAAACAGCTATGATAAACTACACGCCTTGCCGTATTACTATGTCCGGTATTCCGACTTGTTGGCATTGTCAGAGGAAAATGAAAGAGATATGCTATACTATGACCAGTGGCTATACAAACTAGGGCTATATTATTCCCCTAACCTGCCGTTATTTCTGGATATTTGGAACATTTCCTTCCTTGCCGCAGGCCTCTTGCTTTTGGGCGTCACCCTCTTTTGGACGTGTAAATCCCTAAAAAGGCAGCAGTCTCAATATGGAGAACTGAAATAAAGAAGAAATCGCAAAAATTCTCAGACAGCTCCCTATTTGCATACAACCCGGAAACATTCATTCAAAAAGAAAGTAAAGATATACCTGTCTCTGCGCCGGGGGCTACCCCTAGGAGTAGGAGGGAAGCGGCAAGGTATTCTGGCAATTCGGCGTTTTGGGTTGCAGTAAAGGCGCTGGTTATTCTAGCTGCATATAGACGCAGTTAGAAGGAAGCACAAGACTAAAGATTCCAAAGAAATCCACTTTCATAGAAACGGGCGGGGAAATCCTGTCCGTTTTTCTTGACGCATCTCCTAGCCACTGATATGCTTTAGATACCGGTAAGATGCTCGCACTACAGTGCATACTGTATCCGGAACGCTGAAAATCCCAGGTATAGCTTTACATTTTTCCTCGAAATGTTGGCACAACAGACTTACGGCTTGTAGTATAAAAGTAGGAAAAAGAATGCTGCCCTCACGAAAAGGAGCTGGTTAAATGAAGGAATATAAAAACGGAACTTTTTATGAGGGGCTTCCGCTGGAATTTTTTCTAGGCGGTATCCGGTGCCGGGCTCTGCGGATTTCTTTCGAGACTTACCACCAGCCCATTCCCAGTCATAGCCACAGCAGCAACGGATGGGAACTGCATCTGGTCTCTGGCGGAAAAGGGCGTATCACCCTCAATGGCAGGGCTTGTGGTGTAACCACCGGCAGTTTTTTTGTCACCGGCCCCCATGTGGAACACTCTCACATATCCGATCCATCGGATCCCATCTCTGAATACTGCGTCTATCTAAAAATAGAGCCACCTAAACCCCTCGGAAGCAAAAAGCGCGAAATTCCCGCTTTTTTACAGCTCTTTTTGGAAACACCCTACTGGTTGGGCCCGGATTCCCAGCTTCTGCGGCCGGTGATGGAACAGCTTCTCAAGGAACTGGATAGTCGGAAAACAGGATATCTGACCCAATGCGTTTCTCTTCTCCGGCAACTTCTCGTTCTGGCCGCCAGATGTTATGAAAACGGAAATGACAGAAAAGGTGAAATGCAAAGCAAAGAGAACCGCCAGCTTCCCAACTCGCTGCCTTCAGAAGAGCTCCCTTTTCCGGAACAGAATTATTCCCTAATCGAAGAACTGTTCCTCTATGGATACCGGGAACTAACCCTGGAGGATCTGGCCTCACAGCTGGGGCTCAGCCCCCGCCAGACAGAGCGCCTTCTGCGCGCTCAGTATGGAAAGTCCTTTCGCCAAAAAAAGAACGATGCAAAAATGTCCGCCGCTCTTCTCCTTCTGGAGGAAGACGGCCGTAGCATAACCGAAACGGCCCTCGCCCTGGGCTATTCTTCTCCCGAGCATTTTTCTGCCGCATTCCGACGGTATTTTGGGCTCTCTCCCCGAAGCTGGAAAAAACAGCATGTCAGCTCCCGGCAAATTTTCTAATACATATCCTTGTTATGCAAAGCAGAGCCGCTTCCCAAAATCGGGAAGCGGCTCTGTCAGTGTATTTGATGAAAAAGCTGTATACTGCACACAACTCAGATTCAACAGAAAGCCTTATTCTTTAAATAAACTCTCCGAGCGCCTTCTTTAACCCTATTATTCTCAGATTTTCATTGCCCGCTGGCCACACTAAGAGCTTTCTGACGCCATTTTCCTCTGCGGTATAAGAACCAAGTGATCAGTGCGCCCAGGATCCAGGAAGCTAAGAGAGAAATATAGAGGCAATCGGGGTTTCCAGTGCCCAGATTGGATTTATCGGCCGCTGTAAACCAAGCGATACCATAGGCAATGGGGACGCGAATAATCACTGTAGTAATAATAGAAATCCACATAGGCGTCATAGTATCCCCAGCCCCGCGCATTACGCCGGAAAGCACCTGCGTAATCGACATGGCGATATATCCCACCGCCAGGATGCACATAAAATGGAAGCTGGTATCCACCACCTCCGGCGTGTTAGTAAACATTCCCATCAGCGGTCTTCCGAAAATCAGAATCATCGCCGTCAGGATAGTAGCGGCTACCACGCCCATAATGGTTCCGTCCCTGGTGCCCTGATGCACGCGGTCCATTTGCCGGGCCCCGATATTCTGGCCGGTGAAGGTGGTCATAGCGGTGCCAAAGGTGAAATTCGGCATCATGGCAAAGCCATCCACACGCATAACCACAATGCTGCTGGCAATTACCGCTGTGCTGAAGGAATTGGTAAGGGACTGCACCACCATGGCAGCTAGGGAAAAAATCGCCTGACTTAGTCCGGCCGGCAGACCCAAGCGGGTGAGCTCCCAAACCAGCTCCTTATGCAGCCGCAGGGAAGAACGCTTTACCAGAACTATATTCTTCATATGCAAAAGCCGGATAAGGCACAGAATGCCAGAAAGAATCTGAGAAATTACCGTGGCAATGGCCACACCGGCCACATCCCAATGGAAAACCACAACGAAAAGCAGATCAAGAACAATATTCAATCCACAGGCGATCATGAGATATACCAACGGCCAGAAGGAATCTCCCAGGCCACGGAGAACACCTGAAAGGATATTATAAGCCGCTGCCCCTATTATTCCCACAAAAATAATCACCAGATAGGTTTCAGAATAACCAAAGATATCGCTGGGCGTATTCAACAGGGAAAGGAGAGGGCCGGTGATAAAAGGCCCCAGAACCATGATTACTGCCGATGACACAATCGTCAGAACAATGGTGTTTCCCACAGTTTTAGAAAGCAAATCTCCTTGGCGAGCGCCGAAATACTGAGAGACCATCACTGTGGCGCCGGTGGCGATGCCCATAAAGAGAACCAGAAGAAGGTTCAGGATAGGTCCGCTGGCTCCTACAGCCGCCAGCGCCGTATCGCCGACATATTTACCCACAACGATGGAATCCACCGTATTATAAAGCTGCTGAGCCAGATTGCCTATCAAAAGCGGAACGGCAAACTGAATCAAACCATTGAGAGGTTTTCCCTTGGTCAGATCCTGCGCTCCAAAAAACGATGATATTCTTCCTGCCATATGTATGCAATTCCTCCCTGTTTTCAGATATCCGTTTTACATCTTCAGCATTTCCGTCCGGGCTGGGCCTAAGCGCCCATTGTTTCGCCCTAAAAAGAGAGAACCACCTCCGTCCAGCGCCGGAAGCGGTTCTCTTTTCAGAATTCATCCGTTTACATAAGGCCGCTTCCATATGTTCCCTTTTGCATATATTTCTGCAAAGAGGCATCGGAAGCCGTCTTTTGTTTCTTTCCTTTGCTCTTTCAGCCTTTTATGCTTATTTTGTGTAGTTGTCGAAATATCCCTGGATATAGATAATAGGGGTACCTTTGTCGCCGCTGCCAGAAGTCAAATCTGCCAAGCTGCCAATCAGATCCGTAAGCCTGCGGGGCGTGGTGCCCTGGGTCACCATAGTGCCCTTGAGGCTCTCTGCCTTTTCGTCCTTCTGATGGATATACTCTCTAATGGCCTCCCGCAGCTCCTCGCCGGAAAGGCTGGCAAAATCATTATCCGCCAAATATTTGAGCTTCACCTCGTTGGGAGTACCCTCCAACCCGGAAGTATAAGCAGGAGAAACCACCGGATCCGCCAGCTCCCAGATCTTCCCTACTGGATCTTTAAAAGCTCCGTCACCGTATACCATTACCTCCACATGCTTTCCGGTCTTTTCCAGCATAGAACGCTGAACAGCCTCCACCAGCTCGCTGCAGTGAATGGGGAAGAGCTTCACAGTATCCTCTGTAGCTTTATTGGAACCTAAGAGGCCATATTTGTCGTTATAGCCGCTGCCATTCACGCTTTCCCTGAGGATATCATCCAAAGAATAGACCTTTTCCGCTCCCGCTTCCCGCAGGATACGCTTGGTCCGCTCCCGGGTGTGAATATCACAGCAGAGCACACTTTTGGTATAAGAAAGGATCGCCTTGGGATTGTTGGCAAAAACAATCTCCACCTCGGCGCCACACTCTTCTATCAATTTTTTATAGTATTCCACATAGTCCACACCAGTGAACACATGTTTCTCATATCCAAAATACTTCCTGTATTCTTCCTCAGAAAGCACGTCCGTCCAGGGATTCACACCCGTTCTGTCCAAAACATCCAAATCAATAAGATGGTTGCCCACCTCGTCCGAAGGGTAACTCAGCATCAGGATCACCTTGTGGCAGCCCTTAGCGATACCCTTAAGGCAAATAGCAAAACGGTTCCGGCTGAGGATGGGGAAAAGCACCCCCACAGTATCGTCTCCGAACTTTCCGTGCACATCCGCAGCGATCTGGTCAATATGAGCGTAATTTCCCTGGGCACGGGCTACTACAGCCTCAGTGACTGCGATCACATCTTTGTCGCGGATTTCAAAAGGCTCTGCCCCAGCAGCGGCCAAAACAGAATCCACCACAATCTTCGCAAGGTCATCCCCCTGCCGAATAATGGGCGCCCGGATACCACGGGATACAGTTCCAACCATTCGATCCATTCTTAATTCCTCCTGCCTGTATTCACAGCTTTCTGCATCTTGCGGATGCATTCCATAGTCTTCCTATAAAGCCCCGCCCATTCTGGCAGAAGCCCCTTACCAGAGATTGTTAACAAATCTTCCGGCCAAACAATAGTATTATACCGGTTTCTAAAGCCGGAATCAATCCGTTATGCACATATATTCCCAGTATTTTTTAAACTTTTCCCATTTTCTTGCTTTATTTTCCCCCTCACCTGAACCTGAAGTGCTATTCTCGGCCCCCAAGCCCCCACTTGCAGGATCTCTTCGGGCCTGCACGGCAGACCTCATTTAAAAAAAGCGATCTTACCTTTTCTTTACAAAATTTAAACCAAGTTCTTACAATCCCGCATAAAATCCATCGAAGCATACATGTATACTGTAAAATTCCGCCTCCTACTCATCGATTTGAAACCAGAATTTAACAGAATCCCGATTTCAGATTTTATATTTCTATTGCATACTGATGATGTCGAAAGTTTGAAAGAAAAGGAGACAAGTAGTGTATGAAAAAGAAAACTGTTCTTGCTCTGGGCCTGACGGCCGCTGTGGCCGTATCCGGCATGAGCCTTGGATTCGCTTCCTGGAAAACAGACGTATCTGCTTCCGGCGATGTGACTGCTTCCGGCAAATGGGATATTGCCCTGACCGGCGCTGCACTAGAAACTTCCACAGGCACTGAGATCTCTGTGAAAGACTATGCTTTTGCCCGCACCGGTGAGATGAACGACGCACTTATCGCCGCCACTATCTGCACATCGGGCAACGCTTCTCAATCCGGTACTCAGTCCGACGAAGCTATGAGCGATTATGTAAATTATTATGCCATCGACACAAGCAAATTCAGCGTGGATTACCTGAAGACCTGCGACAAGGAAATGATGGACGCCGTCCGGGCTGATGCTACCAGCGTGGATCTGGATAGATATCTGAATGCGTATTACCGTCATTATACTGCCGAACCAGAATATAGTAACGAGCAGGCTACTAAGGTTGTAAATAATTTCTTGACCGATTCTGAAGCTCTCCTGAAGGAAATGTTCCCGGATACATATCAGAATTATATCCTGGTGGATGCGGGGACCGGCGCTTGGAACCAGTTTAGGCACATTTTTGCAGATATGGACGAGATTACCCTCACCGGTGATGCTGTTTCAGAAGACGATCTGGCATCCATTGACGGTGAAACAGTGGATTTTGCAGATGTAAACTTCCAGATTCCCGATTCATGGGCAGCATACAGCATTACAGTCACTAATAACGGTACCGTAAACGCCAGCCTGGCTGACGCTGAGATCTACCTGGATACAGAAGACGGCGATCAGCTCACAGTAGACGCCCCCGACCTTTCTAACGAGGTTCTGGAGCCCGGCGAATCCTGCACGGTGAAGGCAGTTGTCAAGGCTCTGGACAATGGTTCCGACGAGCTGGATGCATCCGGCTCTCTGGTGATGCGCCTCCCCTATGCACAGGAAACCATTGAATCCGCTCCCTCTGCTTCTCACATTCACACAAAATAAGCTGCCTGCCTCATATTAAAGCAGCGAACCTGAAAAGAAACGGCGGTTGCCATAAACCGCTCTTCCTGATCCGTTCTTTCTCTCTTAAATTACATGTACGATTCCATTGAGATAACCCTCATTCCCATTTTCCTTACATTTCTCCCGGAAAAGCCGGGAAAAGGAGCCAACCGGTCAAAGCCGGTTGGTTTCTCCTTTTTTCTAAAAGCGATGTAGCGGCAATATAAAGAAAAGAGGAATTTCCCTTTCCATTTCTCCCTTGCCCCTGTCTCTCTATGCGAACAGCAGTTGTATACTAAGCCGCGCATACAGCAATCTGTATAGGAGGTTTTTCATATGCCTGCAGCGTTATCCAAGCCAGAAACACCCGTTGACCAGGCGCCTTCTGGAATTTCATCGGAGCCGGTCACAGCAGCTCCCTCCAGCCGGAAATCCACCTGTATATCCCATCTCTGTTGGGGTGGTTTGTTCTGCCTGCTGCTCCTGCTTCTTGCCTTTCTCAGGGGCTGGCTGCCCATTGCGCCTGTAGCTGTGGCTACAGGCAGTATGGAGCTTTCTATTCATATCGGCGATGCTGTCATCGTCTGCCAGACAGATCCTCTTTCCCTGCAGGTTGGGGATATCATCCAGTATGAGCGAAACGGAATGTATGTGATCCACCGGATCGTGGAAAAGACAGAAACAGAAATGGGTGAATCAGGCTTTATTACCCAGGGAGACAGCAACAATGCCCCGGATGAGGGTATTGTCTCTCCGGATGAAGTCCGGGGCAAGGTGCTGTGCACCATTCCAAAAGTGGGCTATGTCAGTCTATGGCTGCAAGGCCAGCTCTAGGGCCACTGGGCGCATTCTTAGAAACCATAAAATCTATAGCAAAGAAAAAACAGCCCCTTCTCTGCAACGACGTCGTATCAGAGAAGGGGCTGTTCCTTTTAACTATGTCTATATGTGATATGTGGTGATCTTACATGGCAGAAGCTTCCGCTGCCATCCGCACCACATCCTCTTTTGAGCGGAGACCAACAGAGGTGGAAACCACCTTTCCATCCTTTATAACTGCCAGGGTGGGGATGCTCATCACCCCGAACTGCTGGGCGAGGCTGGGTTCCTCATCCACATTGACTTTTACGATTTTTGCTTTTGCACCCAATTCCGCGGCCACTTCCTCTAAAATAGGGGAAAACATGCGGCAGGGTCCGCACCAGGAAGCCCAAAAATCCACGAGCACAGGAACGGCGGCCGAGGCGGAAAGAACCTCCGCCTGGAATGTTTCGGTACGGACAGACTGAATTGCAGACATATGGCATTCTCCTTTTCCGGCGGCGGTTTTAGTCTTTCCGCCGTTTATAGTTATATCTGAATGATTTGAGACTGAAGCCGGAAAACGCTTTTCCCGGAAAACTGCGGTCCTTTTGGCCTTCCCTCTGCTTCAGTGTCTTCAGTATACCCTATCCCCGCATATTTTTCCGTGACCATGTCACACTTGTTCCGGTCTTTTCTGTGCTTTGGATTTCTGTTGAAAAACAAAAAATTCAGGATTTAGAGCCGGGCATATCCTTCATTACTTTTGGAAAAAGCGGATTCGAATTATCAATAACCAAATCGCTTTTTTCCCTTGGCTTATACATTTCCAAATACTTTTTCTGAACAGGAATATACTTTTCCCGATATTTGGCCAGAATCTCAGCTCCAAATCGAGGCACATCCCTGGCTTCTGCTCTGCGCAGCATTTCGTCAAAACCTATGTCCAGAAAAATCTTATAGTCAATGAATTCTTCCAAAGGCGGCCGGTATAAAAGGACACCTTCAAATAATACCAAAGAATCGCTCTCTATAGTGTATTCCTTCCGATTGATATACAGATCTGTATCCAAATCCAAAAGCGTAAGCATTGCCGAGACCCTTCCGAATCTTCTAAGAGGAAGGAGCAGAGCGTTTATTATGGAAGATGTGTCAAAAGCATTGGAAAAATAAGCGGTAACTTCATCCTTTCCCTGAAGGCGCAGGGCCTTAGGGTTATGAAAATCATCTAGATGGATGACAGAAACCTTCCGGCCTTTGTATTTCAAAAAGATAGAAAAATCATCCGTAAACATGCTCTTCCCGGATGTATCAATTCCATTGATACAATGCATTTTACAACAGGCCGCTTCCGGAGCTCCTCATAGATCTGCGCAAACAAAGTAATTCTTACCACCCATGAATATACAGCAAACGGCGTATCGGCGGCAAAAAACATATGTTTCTTTTCATTTTCCGTGCCGTATCCATAGCGGGCTCCCACAAAGGGCAAATCATTTTTGCAGGCGGCTTCCAAATCGCCGGCCCTGTCCCCAACCACAATGACATTCCTGCAAGGAGTAAGACTAAGCTTTATATGTAAGGCATGCGACTTGCTTTCATAGTCCCGAGCGGAAAGAATTTCGTCAAAATATTTCTCAATTCCACCTCTTTTAAGAGCCACCGTGCTATATTCCACACTGCCGCTTGAACAAATCCACAGCTGAAAGCCTTCCTTTCTGAGTTGAGCCAAAACTTCGGGGACCCCTTTGTATAGCTGCCCCTCTTTTGCCAGATATTCCCGTTCTACTTTGCGAAAATCCTTCTTGAGCAGCTGAAAATCCCTGCAATCCGGGGCAATGGCGCGTAAAAAGGTGGTGGAATCTTCTCCTATATGCATTCGAATGCGTTCATCCTCCACGTCCGGCAACGAATGGAGGGCCAATACCTCGTGTACCGCCCTGCATACATGTATATGCGTGCAAAGCAGTGTCCCATCCAGATCAAAAACCACTATTCCTTTCACTGCCTCTTCCCCCGTATGTTTCTGCTTTTCCTCAGCACTCATCCTGCTTCCACAAAAAGAGCGGCAAGGGCAGCCAGCTTTTAACAGCCGGGGAGAGCTTCTTGACCTGCTCCGGGGAAAGTTCTCTCCATCCGCCGGGAGCAAACAGGAGGCGGCAGGCTTCCAAAGCTGTGAGGCGGAACAAAGGCTCCCCCGCTTCCTTCTCCGGAACCATCCGGGCAGAAGCTGCGCCGTCTTTCACCTGCAGGCGCAGAATGCCGCGTCCTTCAATGGCAAACAAGAGCTCTCCTTCCGGCAAGGGGCCTTCCGGGGATGCCTGCTTCATCTGCAGGAAGGCACCCGCTGTCTTCTCAAAATCCATCACCCGGAAATTTCCCGAGCTCACTATGGTCATTTCTCCGCTGAGCCTTCCCAATTCGGGGGAAAGGCGTCCTTCCCAAAGGGGAAGGGCAATATGCAGCTCTGGAAGCCCCATTTTTTCCATTAGGGCCTTCAACACCTGAGGCAGTCGCTTTTCTTCCTGCTGTTCCTCGCCCGGCCGGGGCTGAAAAAGCATTTCCAGCACAGTATTCCCCACAAGGCATAGATACCCAATCCACTCCCCAGAAAAGAAGATCCCATACGCTTCCCCGTGCCAGGAACGAAGAAGATCAAAAAATTCCTCCTGTTTCCGCTCTATCCGGGCAGTCTGCCCCTGGTGAAGCTCCCAGGCCTTCTGCAGCCAGGGCGCATCCTTTTCCGCCTTCTCAAATGTCACCATGGAAGCGTCCGCTTTCCCATACCGGTGCCGGATATTGTCCCATTCCACCGTATATTCCCATACGGGCCCTGCCGGGGCATATCCAAAATATTCATATCGCTGCCGCTGGCCGCTGAGAGCGCTGAAAGCGACGCCTTCCTTTTCCATATCTTTCAAGGCCCAATTCATCAGGGCCTTCATATATCCCTTTCCCTTGCAGGAAGAATGCACGCTGACTGAGCCTACGCCGTTGACCTTCAGCACCTCGCTGCCCACCCGGTATTCCATGGGCACAACACACACCATTCCCCGGATGACGCCGTCCTCCTTCACAAGGTAATGATACTGCTGGGTTCGTTTTCCCTCTCCATAGAGATTGGGCAGCTGCCTTCTAAAATCGTGAGGCCTGTGGCTTTTACTGAACACCAGATCCGCAAAATCCACAATAGCCTGCTCGTCCTCCGGTGTTCCTTTGCAATAGGTTACATTCATTTCAATTCTTCCTTTCTCTTCTTCTTTCTTTGCTCTCCAGGCCGGGAATCCGGGTACCTTTCCGTAACCCGCACTCCACCGAAATTCGTCACCATAGTATACCGTTGCAGCCGCAAAAAGCTCTGTCTTTGTCTATTATGAAATTCCCTAAAAATTGTATCATGGGCCGGAAGCAAAGGCAAGAAAACAGAATGAAAAAAGCCCCATTTCTATTTTGCTGTTTTTCGCTAATACTTCTTAAAAAATTGCAGTTTTTTGTTGTAAAAACCAAGAATAAATCTTGATTTTCTCAGCTGTAAAGCATATAATTTATATATAAAATTTTAGCTAAAATATATATTTTTAGCATATGCAGTGCTCAACAAAACTGGAAGCATAAAAAGTCCTTCGGCTGCTGGCCGGGCACTGCAGGAAACGGAAAGGAGTTGTTACATATCGCATGTTGAGAAAGGTTCTCACCGAAAACGGCTGGGTGGAAGGCATCCCCGCCGCAGATCCCCGGATCACCGCCTTTAAAGGCATTCCCTTCGCCGCGCCTCCCGTAGGCGATCTGCGCTGGAGAGCTCCCCAACCTGCAAAAAACTGGGAAGGCGTGCGGAAGGCCTATACCTTCGCCCCTATCTCCATGCAGGAGACCCCCGGAGCCGGCGACCCGGAAGCTCTTTATAACAAGGAATGGCATGTAGATCCCGAAATCCCCATGGGGGAAGACTGCCTCTATCTGAATGTGTGGACGCCCGCCAAAACCGGGAAGGAAAAGCTCCCTGTGCTCTTCTGGATCTTCGGCGGCGGTCTCCAGTGCGGCTACCCGGCGGAAATGGAATTCGATGGGGAGCGTATTGCCCGGCGGGGCGTTATCCTAGTGAGCGTCAACTATCGAGTGAACGTGTTCGGCTTCTTCGCCCACCCGGAGCTCACCGCGGCGGCTGGGGATGAACCCTGCGCCAATTTCGGCCTGCTGGATCAGCGCGCCGGAATGGAATGGGTGAAGCGCAATATCGCCGCCTTCGGCGGGGATCCGGAGAATATCACCATTTTCGGCCAGTCCGCTGGGGGAGGCAGCACCACCGCCCATGTAACATCCCCCATGGATGAAGGCCTCTTCCAGAAGGCTATTATTCAAAGCGGCGGCGGATTCTGCCCGGGCTTTAACCAGGATTACAACAGCTTGGAGCAGCAGGAAAAAATTGGCGAAGGCTTCCTTCAGTATCTGGGTGTTTCTTCTATCGAAGAAGCCCGGAAGATCGACGCTAAAACCCTCTATGAAAAGGCCGTGGAATACCCTGTGCCCATAAAGAATGGCAGGCCCTCTCTGAAGTGGAACATGGTCATAGACGGGAAATTCCTCAAGGAGGATCCGGTCAGCGCCATTCTTCACAAACGTCGCTGGCCCGTTCCCCTTATGATGGGAAACACTCTGGATGAATTCCCGGCTGTTCCGCCTTTCTCCTCTCTGGAGGATGTAAAAACCTATGCCCAGGCGGAATTCGGGGAAAATGCCGGTGAATATCTCTCCCTTTGTGATTTTGCTTCAGGCGATTTGGAGCATATCCGCCAAAAGGCCACTTACAATGCCTTTGAGCTTGGAAACCTGCTTTGGGCGGAAAAGAACGCCGACCTTGGGAAGCTTCCCATCTATCTCTATCGTTTCAATCCCGAGATGCCCGGCGACAGCAGCGGTTCCTTCCATTCCTCCGAGCTCTGGTTCGTCTTTGAGACCTTAGCCAAATGCTGGCGGCCCTTCCGTGGCAAGCACTACGACTTGGCCCGGCAAATTTGCAATTACTGGGCGAACTTTGCCAAAACGGGAAATCCCAACGGCCCGGATGACGACGGTTCTCCCATGCCATACTGGGAACCGTATACGGAAAGCAGCCCCCGGGCCATGTATTTTGGAGATGCTCCCGCCATGGATGAAGAAGGATATTCCGACCTTATGCACTTTCTGCTAAAGGAAGGGCTCAAAAAGCTGGATTGCAGAAAAGAATAAACAAACCTTTTTTATCATGAAGGAAGCCAAAACTACAAATGCGTATCTATTCCGGCAGTCATATAAAAGCAGCCGCCCTCTTTCATAGTGAAAAGGAGGGCGGCTGCTTCCCCTGTATAGTTTATCTGTTCATATGAAAACGGAAAGAGGCACTTCCTCTTTCCGTTTTTCTCTTCCTATTCTATAGATTCTATCATGTCCCTTTCACTGCTCTGCGGCCGGCGCTGGTTCACCCGGTTCACCCGCCTCACCGGACCGTTCAGCAAAAACTCCGGGAAATAGTTTCTCCCGTTTCTGATACAGATTAAATACCAAAAGACCTGCCGCCAGGATCGCCGCCGTCATCCAGAAGGCCGCCTCGCACCCCCAAGCAGACGATACGGCCCCACCGATCACCGGGCCGATACCCTGGCCGATATCAGCCCCTATGTAGAAGGTGCTGGCTGCTACGCCGGAACGAAGAGGCCCCGCTTTCTTGATACATTCCGCCTGCAGGGATATCTGGCCCCCTCCCTGACCCGCAGCCTTCAGAACAGCCGCCGCCAGGATCATGGGCAATACAAAAGCCCTGCCAATCAGCGCCATTGCCGCAACGGATGCCAGAAGCGAAAGGTTCACAATCCAAGTGAGGCCGTTTTTATCCGCCAGCCGCCCGATCAGCAGCCGCATTCCAAAAAGGACTACCGCGCTGACTGTAAAGAAAGACATATATCCCTCAATACCGCGTTCATCACAGAAAATCTTCAAAAAGGAATTCACAATACCGTTTGCAAAGGAAAACAGTCCCCCTATCAGGGCAAAAACGGCTACATCCAAAGCGATAAGATTCCGCCAGGAAAAAGAATGCTTTTTTTGTCCGCCGGTTTTATCTGCTGAAACTTCGCTTTCCTTTTCTTCTTTATACGGGAATTGAATCAACAGAAGAACGCCCACTGCTGTCAGGCCCGCAATCAGGAAAAACAAAGTTCTATAACCGAAGGCTTCCTCAATAGCCGCCCCCATGCCGGGACCAACTGCCTGAGCAAAAACCTGCCCCAAACCGTAAAAACCCAGCCCTTCCCCCATGCGGCTTTTGGGAATGCAGGTGCTCACAAGGGCAATGTTGGCGGTTCCGCTCACACCGAAGGCCGCGCCGTGCAGGATACGCATGATAAGCATGGAGGAAACATCCGGGACCAGAGCATATCCCACCGCCGAAAGGGCAATGACCCCCGTGGCAAGGACGCAGATCCATTTTTTATTAAAACGATCTGCCGCGGCTCCCGCAAAGGGACGGACACAAAGGGCTGTTATGGAAAATATGCCCGCTATGAGGCCCGATATGGTCAACCCGGCCCCTAGGGAATTTTGGGAATATTCCACAATCATAGTATATACCATGTTGAAACCGATAGCCGTGATAAAACTAACCAGAATCAAAAATAGGAACTGACCGCTCCAAAGCCGTTCTTTTTTGCGGCTGTTTTCTCTATTGTTGCCAAGAGAATCTTTTTTCTCCATAGCTCCGCCCCTTTTCAACTTATTTTTAGCTAATATATAATTAATATTAGCTAATATTTATTATACATTAGCACCATTTACTATTGCAATAGATCTTATGAACAAAAATTACACACACGTATTTAAACCATAAAAACTATAAAAATATTCAGAAAAATTTTTCAAATACACATTCTGATAGTCAAAGCTAAATTTTAGTTAAATATTGTCTTTATTGAAAGTTTCACTAAGCAATCCAATAAAAAAACAGCTAACCCATTTTGTTTCTCCATCAGATAAAAACAGCTTGGCTTTCTATACTTTCTATGGCATATGCAGTAATTTACAGAGTCTCTGGTGAAGATACTTAAACATTTTTGTCAACCTTGCATTTTTTTGTCTACTTCCTTTTGCTTTCTTGTCTTTGCCAGACGAAAATAGTACAATACTTCTGTATCGTTGTATTGTCACTGTTGGCCGGAGATACAGCAGTGCAGAGATTTGTTCTTTCCATCCGTACTGCTGGGCCCGGGCAAACAAAGAGGAACAGGGAGGAATTAAAATGAAAAACGCAACCAAGTATCCCGTTCACGTGCGGGATCTGAACACGCGGGATATCTGCATCGTCCCCGTGGAAGAAACACAAACCTATTATTTGATCGACTGTAAGCCCCGCCCAGGGCAGAAAAAACGCTGCGTCAATATCCGCGAAAGCAAGGATCTCATGTGGTGGAGCGAATCCGAGCTGATCTATGAACCCGATGAGGAATACTGGGGCCAGCTGGATTACTGGGCACCTGAGGTACACCGCTGGAGAGGCAAATATTATCTTGTAAGCTCCTTCCGCAAGCCGGGCGGCTGCCGGGGCTGCCAATTCCTGGTGGCGGATTCCATTAAGGGCCCTTATAAACCCATGGTAAACCACCCTGCCACCCCCGAAAACTGGCATTGTCTGGACGGCACCCTTTATGAAGACAAAAACGGCCAGCCCTGGATGGTTTTCTGTCATGAATGGACCCAGGTGCAGGATGGACAGATGTGCGCTATCCGTATGAAGGATGATCTTTCCGATTCCATCGGCGAACCCATCATCCTTTTCAGAGCCTCGGAAGCACCCTGGAAATTCACCGACGACAAAGGACTGTGGGAGTTCAGCGACCCTCAGTACAATGTGGGCTGGGCCCGCATTACGGACGGATGCTATATGTACCGGGCTAAAAACGGCGAGCTTCTCATGACCTGGACCAGCTATTCCAACACTGCCTACACCACTGGCTATGCTCGCTCTCTTTCCGGAGAAATACAGGGTCCCTGGGTGCAGGAACCGGAACCTCTTTTCAGCCAGGACGGCGGCCACGCCATGTTCTTCCATCGGTTCGACGGCACCCTGATGATGGTGCTTCACAGCCCCAATCGGCCTGGTAAGGAACATATGCTCCTCTTCGAGATGGAAGATAACAACGGCAAGCTTTTCATCAAAAATGAACTTACAGGGAATTTCCTTTGGATTTACAACGAGCGGGATCAGAGATATCTGAATTCTCTGCAGGAGGCTGCCCCTGAAGAGAAAAAAGTTTCTGAAGAGGCGCCAAAGGAATAATCATACGTACCCCCGTTTTGTGCTTCGCAAAGCCATATGCAAAGCAGAACCGGCTGTCCCCCGTTTAGGACAGCCGGTTCCCTTTTTGCGGTAAAGATACTCATTCGCTTGGGCTCAGCCTGCTTCTATTATTTCTGTCACCCGCTTCCTCCGCCTTTCCGCCCCCTTAAGGCCATAAAACTTCCCTGTATGCATCCTACGCCTTCAGAAAAACGCACTCTACTGCTGCTATCCATCTGACGAGCTTTACAGACAGCAGACAGGAGCTCCCTTCTTACATGCAAACAGAGGCAAAAGGGCCCGCGCATCCTGTAATTCTATGGAAACGCGGGCCCTTTTCAATTTCTGTTTTCTAATACACTAAACACACAAAATAGAATTATGCCGCATATGGGCTCACTCTTCCGGGAAGCCTCCACAGGTCTTTCGGAAATTCATAGTAAGGGGCATAACCCGGGTAAGGGGACGGCGGTCCCCATTGTGAACGGCCTCCGATACCATCCGAAGGCATTCAGCGCTCATCTCCTCCACCGGCATAGATATGCTGGAAACAGCGGGCTCTGTATATGCCTCCATTACGCCTCCAAAGGAGAGAACCTCCATATCCTCCGGGATGCGAATCCCATACTGCAGGAAGGTTTTCACAGCCCCCACAGCCATATCGCTGATTTGAGCAAAAACAGCGGTGGGCAAGGCCTTCCCCTGCTCCAGAAAACGCTTTGCAGCACGGATTCCGCCTTCCGTGCTGATGTATTCCTCCTGCAAAAATGCAGTCTCCAGAGTAAGGCCCAGAAAACGGCAGCCATCCATAAACCCCATTTTGCGCAAACTGCCGGATTTGTTCAAATTGGTGGGCAGAATGAGCCCCACTCTCTCATGCCCTCTGGCTTTAAAAAGGGAAGCTGCTTTCCTGCCCGCCTCATAGTCATCCACAGATACTGTGCTGTATTTTTCCGTGGGATGGTTATAGAGTACCACAGGAATATCAAAAGTATTTTTCAAAAGAAAAGGTATATCCTCTTCCTCAGACATACCTAACACAATGGCACCGTGACAGCTTTGAGAGGAAAAAAGGCGGCTGCATTTTTCCAGCTCCCGGAACCGGTATGGCCGGATAAGCAGATCGATGGGGCGACCTTCCTCAAGCACCACCTGCTGAAGCCCGTAAAGTACACGCCCCACTATGATTTTCACATCTGGGATATAGGGGATGTATACGGCGATTGTGAGCCTGTCCCCCCGTTCCGGGCGCCCCTGCCGCCTGCGGGAACGCACGGCGGGCTCATACCCCATCTCCTTTGCACCCTCCAAAACCTTTTTCTGTGTGGCCTTCGAAATGCGCATTTCATCTCCTCTCCCGTTGAGAACGATAGAGATCGTTCCCTGAGAGAGCCCCAGGGCTTCGGCCAATTCTTTTATCCGAATTGATTTCTTTTTCATCCGCATTTTCCTCGCTATTCTGCAGCCTTCTCTCAAAACAGATCCATCTCCCGTAAACATGAAAAATCCGGGCCTTTTCTAATCGGGCTACTATGTCCAGTATACTGTATACTACAGGAAAATGCAAATATTTAGCAACTTTTTCTGTTACCAGCGGAAGAGCCGTGGAAGCATGGCTGCAGCCGCCTTGCGCCAAACATCCCATTCATGATAGCCTGGAAAAGTTACATACTCCACATTATATCCCATCTCTCTGAGCTCTCTTGTCTGAGGTTCCGTAAACTGATGGCGGGGATCCTGTTCCCCACAGGCAATAAAAGTCAGAAGCATGTTTTTATTATATTCTTCAGGCGTAGTAAAAATATCAGAAAAATCATAAGGAACGCCCAATATGTCCCTTCCTTTGATGCTGAACCCAGCCCCGCAACTAAACATACCAAGGGAAGCAAAAAGTTCCTTATGATGGAAAGCTATCTCCCGGGCGTGGCTCGCTCCCATAGAAAGCCCTGCAGCACACCTGTATTCCCGCTGTGCCTTCGTTCGAAAGGCAGTATCTATAAACGGAACGCAATCCTCCGCAATCACTCTGTCGATAGGCTTGGAAACAAAGGTGCCGCCCCCATCTGCTACATACGCATAGCCGGAATTCATTACAACGATCATTTTCCGGCATCGTCCTTCGGCAATCAGATTATCCAAAATATAATGGATTTTTCCCTGCCAAACCCAACCGCATTCATTCTCCCCGCCTCCATGCTGTAGGTAAAGGACAGGGTACCGTTCATCCCCTTGATCATAGCCCGGGGGTGTATACACCCAGCAGGCCCGTTCCCTTCCTGTCACAGAAGATGCATATTGTTCCAGACGCACGCTTCCATGAGGGACATTCCGAATACAGTATTCGTCAAATTCCGGATCCGGCACCTCAAAATAATTAATTGCCCGGCCGCACCCATAGCCAACGGGTGCGATCGGGTTTATGGTTTCCACGCCGTTTACACGGTAACTGTGGTAGTGGAAACCCGGAGCTATTCCTTCCAGATATGCCTCCCAATATCCGGAACCATCTTCCATAGGAGTAAGCGAATAACTTCCCTCCATAGATCCTCCCATTCCAACGATCTGAACAGAAGAAACCCCCGGCGCATAATACAGGACCCGGATCCTTCCATCCTCCATTAGGGAAATCCCCGGCCTGTCTTCCAAGCCCACCTTTCGGATTTCGGGAAGTCCGTCTCCCGTCCTCACTCCATAAAAAGGATCATAGTAGAGCATTTGCTGCATAAAAATCTGATTGTTCCCAGCGAATTTGGAAGCCATTTTCATTCTCCTTTCATCATTTCCCGGATGATATTCCAAGTGGTTTGGAAAATATTTATACTGTTGGTCAGGCTTGAGTCACACTTCTCCCGCCGCTTCCTTTTGCCGCATATCCGAAGTTTCTCCATTTTTCTGCGGCCTTTTCATATGGAATATCAAAATTTTGCAGCAGTCTGCTGGGATATGCCGGCCACTGCATATATCTATTGTATTTTTACATACATAATACAGAAACTTCGCTATATATGTCAATATAATTTAGCAATTTAATTACTATTTTATTTGTATATATGACTATATTTTGCAACAATAATTTATCTTAATATCCCATTTTGTCCTATATACTCTAGATTATCTTCAATATTCTCTTGACAAACTAGCTAAATATATTACAATTATAGTGATTAAAAGTTTAGCTTCTTGAAGTCCGCTCCTCATGATCCTCATTAAAGATCAGCAAGTAGCACGCAGAGTAGAAGAAGCCGAAAGGAGAAGTTATATTGAAAAAAGAAATTGTAGAAAATCAAACCCTCAATTCCCATATGCTGTTTTTCGACCCTCTCAACAAGGTGGCCGTCATAGACAGAAAAGGGAGCGAAATGCCCTCAATCCGGTATGTGGATGTGAAGCCCGGTATCCGGGTCTATGAAAACGGGGATACGGAATTCACCTTCTACGCTCCCGACGCCAAAAGCGTCCAGGTAGCGGGGATAGGCGGCTTCATGGGTAAAACCCGTTACGATATGAAAAAGGGTGAAGACGGCCATTGGAGCGTAACCGTTCCCGGCATCCACGAAGGTTTCCACTACCATGAATACTATGTAGACGGCAACCGCTGCATTAACCCCGACGCCCCGGTGGGCTACGGTTGTTTTTACCCCATCAACTATTTTGAAATGCCCGGTGACGATTCTTCCTTTTACCTTATGCGGGACGTCCCCCACGGAGATGTGCGCATGGAGCTATACCGCTCCTCCCTTACAGGCAGAATGAAAGCCTGCTGGGTCTATACGCCCCCCGGCTATGAAGAGCACCCGGAAAAGCAATATCCTGTTCTCTATATCCAGCACGGAGTAGGCGAAAACGAAACCGGCTGGATCTGGCAGGGCAAGCTGAACCTGATTGCCGATAACCTTTTGGCAGAAGGAAAATGCAAAGAAATGCTTATTGTTATGAACAGCGGCTATGCTTTTGTGGAAGGCGAAGACCCCCGTTTCTTCCCCGGGGATTTCGACGCTGAGCTCACAAAAGACTGCATTCCCTTTATCGATAAAAAATACCGTGTGGCCCCGGGAAAGGAAAACCGTGGCATCGCGGGCCTCTCCCTTGGATCCGCTCAGGCCTTCCTCTCCGGCATGAAACATCCGGAGCTTTTCACTCACGTGGGTGTGTTCAGCGGTGGATTCCCCATCACCCGGCCTGAATATGATTACTCGGAATTTTTCAGCGATCCGGAACGGGTAAATTCCACCTATAAGGCATTTTTCATTTCCGGCGGCGACCAGGAGGGCTACTGCGAGAACACCCTCCCCATTGTGGAAAAACTCCAGAAGGCAGGAGCTAACATCACAGGCTATCATCATGAGGGCTACCACTGCTGGGATATCTGGCGTTACAGCCTTCACGCTTTCCTGCCCCTTCTGTTTTAGGAGTAAAGCTGAAGCAGGCCGATTATCTGAGAAAGGAAGAATTGACGCATGAATATACAAAAAGAAATCATAGATAACCAGACTCTTCATTCCCACGCCCTTTTCTTTGACCCAGTGGAGAAGGATCTGGTGCTGGCTTCGGATGAAAAGGGGCGCCCTATGGGTCGCTATGTGCCGAAACCCACCGGTGTGCAGGTTTTAGAAAACGGAGACGTTATTTTCCGCTATTACGCCCCCAATGCCAAAAGCGTCCAGGTGGCAGGAATAGGCGGCACTATGGGAACCCAACGCTATGATCTTTCCCCTCGGGGTGACGGTTACTGGGAGGCCACTGTCTCCGGCATCGGCCCCGGTTTCCATTACCATGATTATTATGTGGATGGCAACCGCGCCTGCAGCGACCTGGCTCCCTATGGATACGGCTGCTTCCGAGTGCTGAACTATTTTGAAATGCCCGATATTTATTCAGATTTTTATCTTCTGCAGGATGTGCCCCACGGCACCATTCGCATGGATTACTACAAATCTTCTGTAACAGGCCGCATACGAAACTGCTTTGTCTATACCCCGCCCGGCTACGAGGAACATCCGGAAAAGCGCTACCCTGTTTGGTATCTGCAGCATGGCGGCGGCGAAGATGAAACCGGCTGGATCTGGCAGGGAAAAATTAACTATATTCTCGATAATCTTCTGGCCTCGGGCCAATGCCGGGAAATGATTGTGGTCATGAATTGCGGCTACGCCTTTTTCCCCGATGGTTCCGGCCATCACTCCCGGGGGCAGATCGGTGATGTGCTGGTAAAGGACTGCATCCCCTTTATCGATAAAAAATACCGCACCCTCCCTCATCGCAGGGCACGGGCCATGTCGGGCCTTTCTATGGGCGGTTTCCAAAGCCAGAGCACAGTGTTCCAGTACCCAGAATATTTTGCTTCCGTAGGCCTTTTCAGTTCTAATTTCATCGTAAAGAATGAAGAGGATGACTATACGGAACTTCTTTCCGATCCTAAAGCTTTTAATGAACTCTTTGATCTCTGTTTTGTTTCTTGGGGTGATCAGGAGGATATGAAGGCCTCCAACGGTCCCCTTCTCTCCAGCCTTAGGGAAAAGGGCTTCCGGATCGTTTCCTATGTAACGCCCGGCTACCATGAATGGGCCGTGTGGCGATACAGCGCTCGGGAGTTTGCAAAACTTCTTTTTCGAAAATAATTTGATTCTTGCATAGCATATAGGAAGACTGCATGCAAAAACAGGCAAAAGAGAGCGCCGATGCGGCCAAACGCACCAGCGCTCTCTTTCCATTTTTATTCTGTGATCTTTTCCCTCTTCCGATTCTTCCCAAAGCTATAAGGCGAAAAATCCCCGTTGTGCGTCCGCTTCAACAAGATATACGCCACAATGGAAGCGCAGAGCTCAGAAATGGGGAAGGAGGCCCAAATGCCCGCCGGGCCCCAGAAACGGGATAGGAGAAATCCCAAGGGAATGGTAATGGCAAACTGCCGCAAAAGGGAGATAATCAGGGATTCTCTTCCCATTCCCAGAGCCTCAAACGTTCCCGAATGGATAACTCCAATGGTGGAAACAAGGAAGCCAAGGCCAATAATGCGCAATGCCTCCACTCCCGCCTCCAGAAGGGTGGGTTCCGCATCAAAAAGGGCAAATATCTGCCCCGGAATGAAAAGAGCAGCAACTGTCCCTATCAGCATAATTGCAGCCGTATACAGCAGACTGTGCCGGACAGCCTTGCGAACCCGGGCGTACTCCCCGGCCCCGTAATTATATCCCACAACGGGCCTCATTCCCTGAACGATACCGTTGGCCGGTAGATAAATAAAGGTCTGCAGTTTGAAATAGACCCCCAAAACGGCTACATATACGTCAGAAAAAGCCGCAAGGAAGCCATTCAACGCGCTGATCAAAACAGAAGGAAGGGCAGTCATAATCGTGGAAGGGATACCCACGGAATATATCTGCTTTATGATACCCCAATCCATCTTGAGATATGTAGGGTGAATCGTCACCGGAAAAGCCTTTCTTTTTTTCATATACACCACAACATAGAGGAAAAAAGCGCCTATCTGGCCGATGACGGTGGCTATAGCCGCGCCCGCCACGCCCATGGGTGGAATACCTGCAAAGCCGAAAATCAGAATAGGATCCAAAACAATATTGATGACACATCCTGTGGCCAAAAGAACCATGGTGGTTTTCATGGCCCCCACAGCCTGGAAAATCTTTTCCATAGCGATCTGCAACAGATTCCCGAAGGAAACGCACAGGACGATATACGTATATTGGCAAGCCATTTCCAGAGTGACTGTGTCGTTGGTGAAAAGTTCCAAAAAGGGCCTGGTGACAAATATGCCGAATACTACAAACAGAATGCAATGAAGCACCGTGAGAGCCATTCCTATAGTGGCGGCGCGGTTTGCTTCTTCCTGCCTTCTGGCGCCCAGATGGATGGAAACCGCGGAGGTAATGCCCACACCCACGCCTACAGCTACAGACAACACGATATTCTGCAAAGGAAAAGCCAGCGAAACGGCGGTGAGAGCCTGGGTTCCCAAGCGCGAAACATAGATGCTATCCACAATATTGTAGAGGGACTGGATCAGCATAGAAAGCATCATGGGTATGGACATGCTCATCAAAAGCTTTGATATGGGGCGCATTCGCATAAAATCATTATTCTGTTCCATTAATTGCATCCTTTCAGCGGTTTTCCTTCATGAGATATGCTGGGTCATATGGCCGCAGGCATCCAGGCACAAAGCGGCAGCCTACGGATACAGGAAATCTTACCCCCGCTTTTCACCTGCAGCCTTTATATATCGCCTCTGCATATCCCACAAAAAAGGGGCTATATACTGCTGTTTGAAGGAATCAGAAACAGCAAAATATATAGCCCTAATAGCAAATTCATTATATCGTATTTTTTCCGGCCCGTCAAGGATTGCACCGGCACGGCACTATCCGGCCCCGCCGAAAACTGTAACCTTGCAGGTAGGATGCAACGGGGTCCAAACCGTTACATTCCCGCAACAGCCGCCCGTATTTTTTCAATAGTTCCTTTTACAGACTTTTTGGGGACAGCGCCCACAATGCCACTCAGATCCCGCTCTTTTCCTCCTACGGAGCCAACCCCGATCTGAACCCAGCCCGAAAGATGGAGAACATTCCCCACATATTCCACCTTAATAAAATGCATGGCCGTCATCACGCCGGTTCCCTTTTTCCACACCACTTCTGTATTATAGTTGATTTCCCTGTAGTCATCGCTTATCAGCACATTTTTTACTACTGCATCTGCTGCGGCGATATCCCCCTGAAGGGGAATATCCACAAACGTTCTTGCCATATCCGCATCTCCTTTTCAACACTGATGATTTCTCTTGCCAGCCATTCTTTTTTCGTAAAGCGCGGCCAGTTATACTATACAAAAAGTATGCCATATTTTCAACTGTTTTTCAATGGTTTTTCATCTATTTATACAGTTTTTCAGCAATACATTCTGCCCGACAGCACATATATACCTGCTGCAGAAGTCGGCGCAGCCGTCTGTAAACTTTAAATCCTTCCTCTTCTCTGTACCCTTTCAAAGAATCCGTCTTCCGAAGAGTATACACCACCGCTTCTTGCTGAGAGCAGATATGTTTCCGCACATGCCTCACACGCACCCATATCATCTTATTTTTCCGATGCCGCAAAGCTGAGGCTATCCGCTTTTTTCAGCATTCCGGAGGAGGCCATCCATTTCACCGTATCCTTCAGGGTATCATAGAGATCCCTGGGATGATACCCCAATTCCCGGTCAGCTTTTTCATGGGAAAATTTATCGTTGCTCCGCAGCACCCGAAGAGAATATTGTGTATAAAGCGGTTTGGTATTTTTTCGCCTAGCGTTCCATTCACAGAAGGGAACACCCACGGCCGCCAGTTTCAGAGGAAGAGCAGGGCACGCTCTCCGAATCCCGCTGATCTGACCCAACATACGGAGAATTTCCTTCATATCATAATGCCGGTTGGAAAGGATATAGCATTCCCCCGGGCGTCCTTTTTCCAGAGCGTCTATGCAGCCCTCCGCCACATCGCGCACATCCACAAAATCGTATCCTCCCCTGACACAGGCCGGCAGTTTCCGATTGAGATACGAACGGATCATTTCCATAAGATGATTACCACCGCCTTCATCCCATGGGCCAATGATGCCCGAAGGATGCACTACTCTGGCAGGGAGCCCTTCCCTGGCCGCCTCCAGCACCAGTCTTGTAGCGGCCGCCTTAGTCTTAGCATATCCGCCCTCCACCAGCTCCGGCTGAAAATCCTCCGGCGCCGAAAATTCCCGGATCACCCGCAGATCCTTCCCCACTGGCAGGGCGTGGACAGAACTTACATACAGGAACGAAGTCACCCTCTGCCGGAAAGCGGAACGTATTACATTCAAGGTGCCGTTCACATTCACATCGTAAACGATGGGCTTCACATCCGAGGCAATGGTGACAATCCCCGCCGCATGGATAGCCAGCACCTGGCTTTCCTTCTCCCGGCGGAAAAAGGCATCCATAGTATCCGGATCCCGCACATCGCCTCTAAAAATTTCCAGTTGACCGGAATCTCGGTTTTCCAGAGAGGAGCAGGCATCGCCCGGAAGCGCCAGTGCCCGCACTCTTTCCCCCCTCTTTAACAAAGCTCGGACAATTGTATTCCCCAAATGGCCAAACGCTCCTGTTACGGCGTAAATCTTTTTCCCTGCCGATTCACAGTCTTGCCCTTTCTCCTGCATGCCGCTAATCGCAGTGTTCGTTGCGTGGAGGCTCCCTTCCTCCTCTTGAGAGCATGCCGCTTCTTCCACGTCTTTCCCGTATTCGGTCCGAGTTGATAAAATTCGGGGCAGCCTCTCTATATCCCACAGCCCTTTATTCTTCATTTCCTTCATACGCATGGTGAAAACCTCTTTTCTTCCTTGAAAACAACGGAGAAGTATCCTTTTTCCCTCTTTGTCTCTCCCGGCAAAGACACATTTTTTTCATAGCTCATTCATATATTGTACACAATGTTGATTATCCATACACTATGTATTATAATTATATGCAAACACACCTCTCGCTTCAATCATCAGATTTTTGTGAAATGAAGGTTATTATACACAGAAGGAAGTCTTTGTCAGAAAGGAGACAGGAGTTTATGAATTCGTTGAATATCTTTTCTATTTCCCCTTCAAAAGATCCGGTTGTCCCATCAGAAGCCTCTTCTTCTGCCAAAAGCCCCGCCTCCAAAAAACTGGATCACCGCGTTTTGATGACTCGCCGCCTCTTCCGTCAGGCCCTGACCGAACTCCTGCGGCAGAAGCCTTTGCAAAGCATCACCGTAAAGGAACTCTGCCAGAAGGCTGGCGTCAACCGGGGAACTTTCTATTCTCATTACACTGATATTTTCGCTTTGATGGAGCAAATCGAGGGCGAGGTATCAAGAGAGCTTTCTGACACGCTGGAAGATTTTACATCCCGCAATCCACAAAGCTCTCCATTTTCCGTCTATACCTCTATCCTGCAATTTTTCCGCAAGAATTCCGATATATGCACGGTTCTCCTCAGCGGTTACGGAGATCGCAGCTTTTTGGAAAAACTCTTTCAGACCGGCCGGGAATCCTGCACATCCGTTTATGGGGAAATGTTTCCCAGCGCTTCCCAGGAGCAACTGGAAATGTTTTATACCTTCGTCTCTTCCGGGTGCGTAGGTCTGCTGCGCTACTGGATTGATACCGGAATGGCCCTTCCGGAGGAGTCTTTGGCAAAATGCTTAGAGTATATGGTGACCGGCTCCCTTCAGTATCTGCAGGCATCCCAATCCTGAGCATCAAAGTTCCGGGGTCACGGGATTCCGGAAATCCGAACGCCTTAAACCGGGCTGGCAGCCGATTTTGCATACAGCATATGGACCATGCAGCCTACAATGCCTCTTGCCCATCCCATCTCCCTCATATCTTGGGCTCCAGCCGAAATTACCGCTATAAGTTCTAAAAATAGGTATACATGAAAAGCGCCGGGAGTATGGATTTTTCAACTCCCGGCGCTTTTTACAGCCACAATTTAAAGTTCTTCTTTGTTTTCAGTGCTTTTCTCCCGCCTGCGCTTTTCTCTGAGGCAGGAAAAAAACGACTTCAGAATTCCGGAGCATTCCTCTTCCAAAATGCCGGCTTCCACCTGAGGCCGGTGGTTATAGGGGAGGGAAAAAAGATCTACCACCGATTCGCAAGAGCCAGCCTTGGGATCTCTCGCACCGTAAACCAGCCGGGGAATCCGGGCATTGATCACCGCCCCGGCACACATGGGGCAGGGCTCCAGCGTCACATACAGCGTGCACTGCCAGAGCCGCCATCCGCCCAAAGCGCGGCATGCCCCGGCAATAGCCTCCAGCTCAGCATGAGAAAGAGCATTCTTATCCTTTTCTCTGCGGTTCCTTCCCCGAGCTATCACACGCCCCTCATATACTACCACGGCGCCTACAGGCACTTCTCCCTCCGCGGCCGCCTCCTGAGCCAGCAGAAGAGCCTCCCTCATGAAAGCCTCGTCTCCGGCTTGAAGCCCATTTGCAGTTCTCTCTGCTTCCATACTCTTGAGCTCCCTTCCTCTTTCATAGGGATAGTCACAATGCCGCTTAGCAACTTTAATACAGAACCATTACGGTTAGAAAACTGAAAGCTGTATAGACCAAGAAAACGATGCAGCCCGGGTTCAAAAGAAAATCCAGAATCTTCTGCCCTCCGGAGAGAATCCCCCGGCGCCCCATCGAAGAAAAGAACCCCTTTTTCAGGAATACCAACAGAATCAAGGAAAGCAATCCCAGCGCCAGAATAGCCAATGTCGCACAGTTTGAAAAGGCATTTGCCGCCGCAGTCCCCACGCTTACGGCCAGCATGCTCCAGGCGCAGGAAAGCCCATTGTTAATAAAATGCACCGCAACAGGAACCCAGATGCAGTTGGTCCTCACCAATAAAAACCCCAGCACCAGGCCGCAAATGAGTGCAAAAACAGATTGAGCCAGATTCCCATGAAAGAGGGAAAAAAGCACAGCAGAGGCCACAACCGCAAATCCGTCCCCAAACCGCCGGAACATGCGCAGGACAGCACCGCGGAAGAAGAATTCCTCCACCAACGCAGGAAGAACAGCTACAGAGAAAAAATAGAGGAGCTGCACGGCAGGCTCGGCGCTGACCTCATAAGAGGGAATCACTCCGCTGTAACCCATGGACTGCTGCCACTGAATCACCCATTCCGCCGGGTAATTGGCCAGTGTGCAAACAAAAGCTCCTAAGCAGACGGCCAGGAATGCCGTGGAAAAAGGCGTTTTTTCCATGGGGACGGCCTCCTGCAAGCAGATACCGTGCATTTTCAAAAGTAAAAATGGCGGCAGCACAAGCCCTGTTAGATACGCAAGGCTTTCCGCCAGAAAGAAAAACTCCAGGGGAAGGTAGAATGCAGAGGACCCTGTGCCGGCTTGGATACCAAAAGCATGGAGCATCTGGGCCAAAAGCGTCATTGTGCAGCTCATGAGGAACGCCGCGGCCAGCATAGTCCAGCAAACCCGGTTGGAAGTCTTTCGCAGAAGCTTCCCTTCCCATTTCTGCAGTAGCCTGTTTGGCGGCTGAGGACAGAACGCTCCTCTTCCCTCATATTCGGCATCCGATCTATATTCCCAGCCATTGGGGCTTTGAGGCACGGTTCCTTCTCCATATGAAACAACCGGCTCACGAGCTTCGTACGCTCCCCAAGGGATAGGGCCGGGGGCCACTGGCCGCCTTTCATTTTCATTACAGGTCTGGGAGGGCGGGTCCCAAGACGCATTAGACTTCTGGGGATTGGTATAAGGTTCCATCCTGTATTCCTCTTTTCCATGAAAATCAGGGGTCAAAGAGAGTGGCTTTTCCACCCGCTGCAATATGCAGAATATAGCTAAATTGTAGCACATAAGCGGTAAGACCCGCAAGAGAAGGAAAAATTCATAAAAATTCTATGGTCAACGCCCAATTTTTGCAGTATAATAAAAGAATCCGGATTTAGTTGCTTTTCCCAACAAAGTCTCCGGAACATTACTAATGAAAGAGACAGGATGTTTACGTATGAAACGATTTGCTTCCCTCTGCGCTGTCCTCCTTCTTGTGGTCTTCTCCGCTCTGCCGGTTTTTGCGGCGGCCGAAACTTCGGAAGCAGGCAGTTCCTCTCAGGCCTCCTCCACAACAGAGGAAGGCACGGAATACACCATTCCCGATCTGAACATAACCGTGCGGATCCCGGATTCCATGTATGTCTTTGAAAAAGATACATTTACTCTCAACGACCCCAATCTTTCCAAGGCAGGCATAACCGATCTGAACGAATTTGCTGCAAAATTTACCGATTACAACCTTTTTCTGGATGCCATTTCGGAGGATGCCTCCCTGGAAATAGGCTTTTATAAAAAGGAAACGGATGAAACTCGTTCGTATTACAATCTGAAAGATCTTTCTGAAGAGGAATACGATGAATTTCTGAAAAAGATGCAGCCGGATGAAGCCTATCAAGAGGAAAACAATCTGAGCATGCAGGTGGAAAGCTATGACGATCACCCTGAGACCCGCTTTTTCATCACCCGCATTGAAATGGATAAAAGCGAATCCTATAACCACTCTATCTCAGAGATATGCTATGCCACCATCATAAATGGCTATACGCTCACTGTGGATGCCGTGGTGCTCGACGGCAAAATCAGCCCCGAGCAGGAGGCTCTTATAAAGCAGATTGTGGATAGTATCCACATTACCAAACTTATAGATAAATCGGAGGCTCAGCTTTCTTCCTCGCTTACTCCGCAGGATTACTTCACGGCTATCGGTTCCTTGATCCTTATCGTAGGCGTTATTATAGCTCTGATCGTTACCCATATCAGACGCAAGAGAGCGGAACGGGAAAGACGTCTTCTGGCGGATAAACTGGCTCAGTATCGCTTTGAGGAGCAGGAAAAGCAGGAACAGGCAGAAAAGGAAGGCCGTACCCTCCCCGAACCCGAGACGATCTGCAGCAACCATACGGAGTATTCGGAGGCTGCCGTGCGCAGCTTTATAGCCTATCATATGTCTCATAGAAGGCTCTCTACCATCCTGATCTATACGGTCGTTTCCATTGCATTTCTTCTCTTCGCAGCCCTCTCCAATATGGATACAGTCATGCGGATTCTTATGGCGGCTTTGGCCATTATCATTCTAATTTGGGAATTCCTCATTCCCAGTAAACTGAAAAAGGCGCAGATGGCTCTCCTTAAGAGTTCTCCCAACAAATATAATGATTATTATTTCCATAAGAGAGATTTCCGCGTAACGGGCATGCAGTCCTCTTCTCTGTATCCCTACTTCCAGATTACTCATCTTGGCGAAAACAAAGAGTATTTCTTCCTCTATTTTGGGGAAGAAACCGCCTATTATGTTTCAAAGAAAGGCTTTACCGACACCGACGCAAACGCTTTCCGCGACTTTATCCGGGAACGCATCAAACAGGCCTGATTGATCTGAAAGCAGGCATCGCGATTCACCATCCTGCTTTCCGACCTCACTTTCTGCCCGGTTGAAGAACTTTCATAATCCTGTATCCGAATTCATTCCAACAAACAGCCCCGCAAGAGCTTCGAAAAAGCTCTGCGGGGCGTTTTTCTTGCACCAAAAGGCCAGATTTTCCAGCAATATGCCCACACCAGGGAAAAATTTCTGAAAAATGGCGCAAACTATTTCTACACCCGATCCACCCGGTTTCATCTTGACGGTATACATGAAAAGCCTTATAATCAAGTTATAATTATTATATTATGTAGTTTCAAATATTGTATTTTTAAATTCAAAATTTCTTGTTTGATCATATAGTAAGCAAGAAGTCAGAGCTCTGTTATGAAAAATAAAGCACAGGGTATCAGATCCGGCAACAGGGCCTATTGCTGTAAATACAAAACTTGAAAAGAAAATGGAGAATAACCTATGAATCGAGAAAAAGCCGTCATCCTTGCGGACTCTGGGTGTGATGTGCCCCAAAACCTGCGGGAAAGATATGATATCCGGGTGCTGCCCTTAAAAATCATTTACCCCGAGGATGAATATCTGGATCAAGTGACTATCACGGCTCAACAGGTCTACGACCGCTTCCCGGAAACACCCAAGACCTCTCTTCCCGATGGAGAGACGGTTCTAAGTGCGTTGGAAAAGGCCCGGGCGGACGGTTACGAAAAAGCCCTGATCGTCTGTATTTCCTCCGGGCTTTCCGGAACATATTCCATGATCCGCAATTTGTGCGAGGAATACGACGGCATGGAAACCTTCGTGTTGGATACCCGGAATATCTCTATCGGCAGCGGGATGCTGGCCCTTTTAGCCGCCCGCTGGCTGGAGCAGGGTATCAGCTGGCCCGCTCTTTTGGATGAACTTCCAAAGCAGGTTCCCAATTCCAAGGTTTTTTTCTGCGTGGATACCCTGGAATATCTTCGCAGGGGCGGCCGTCTGGGCCTTGTGGCCGCCGTTATGGGAACAGCTCTGAAGCTCAAACCCATTATCTCCTGTAACGAAGATGGCGTATATTATATTGCCGGAAAAACCCTGGGCAGAAAACAATCCATAGACCGGCTGCTGAAAATGGCCGCCGCCTTCGCAGGGGATACGGATCCTTGTGGGCTGGCCGTTATGAACGGAGCGGCTCCCGAGGAAGCGGAAGCTCTGTGCGCCCCCCTGTTGGAAAAGGTGCCTCTGGGCCGGATCCTTGCTAAGGGGCAGATCAGCCCGGCGCTCGTGGTCCACACAGGCCCCGGCCTTCTGGGCATCGGGGTTCTCAAACGGTAATTCCTTGACACCTATTTATATTCTAGCTATAATATCAACTATAGATAGAGAAAGGCAGGTGAAGCAATATGATGCATCCAAAAAGAAAAATCAGAATCCATATTGCTTTACCGTGAGAAGAAAACCGGAGGATTTCTTTCCTTTATACTGCCGCCCTCTCTCACAAATCCATAGATGATACAGCAGTGAAAGTGTTTCTGATTTTTCAGAAGCACTTTTTTATTGGCGTTTACATCCTCATACGAACAACAGGCAGGGCGGCTGGAAAAGGAGATAAACAGATATGAATATGCAAATTATCCGGTACTCATCTTCACAAGAAGTGGTCTTTCGCAGCCAATTTCTTTCCTATTTTTTGGAAGATCTCAAAATACCTCTTACTCCCCGGCAAGTAAATGAAAAAATTTGCACCTTTCTGCTTCGGCAGGTGGAAAAAGGGGTCGTTTTCCTGGATCTCTTATACAGGGATGAAACCCCCATCGGTTTTTGTCTTTATCAAATCGACAAAAATGAAAGCGACTGGTGTAAGCGGGAAGGCTGGGGCTTCATACGGGAGTTCTATATAGAGCAGTCGGAACGCAGACAAAGCTGTGGAACGTATTTGTGCAGGGCTGTAGAAAAGCGGCTCTATGAAATGGGGGCAAACGATCTTTATCTTACCGCAGACAGCGCCGTTCCTTTCTGGGAAGCCAACGGCTATAGTAAGGAGGGCCCTGCAGATATGGAAGGAATCTTTACTTTAAGCAAACGAGCCGGAAAGAGATGTTAAAAAAGTAACCATTACATATTTTGGGGCCTAAAAAGGGGCTATACAATGTTTTTTCTGGACTATTTATTCCTCATAGCTTACAATTATAAAAAAGCCCCAAAAGCCCCGGAGTTTCTTCTCGCTTTATGCGAGCGAGCCGATTCTGAAAAAATGCTTGGAGGTCCTCTTTCTTCATGGAAAATCTTGTTTTCAGCCTAAACGCCACCATGCCCATCTTTCTAACCATGCTCATCGGGCTGGCACTGAAAAAGCTGGGCCTTTTCAGCGAGAGCTTTGTGAATGTTCTGAATAAATTCGTATTTACGGCAGCTCTGCCCGCTCTTCTTTTCCAGGATATCAGCTCAGCAGATTTTTACGACGTATGGGATGGAAAATTTGTCCTTTTCTGCTTCTGCGCCACACTGATCTGCATCTTTGCGGCCATGGGGCTTTCCTTCCTGCTGAAAAACAAAGCTCTTCAAGGGGAATTCATCCAGGCCTCCTACCGGAGCTCTGCCGCTATTTTGGGTATCGCCTTTATTCAGAACATTTACGGAAACTCCGGCATGGCCCCCCTTATGATTATCGCTACCGTTCCTCTTTACAATGTAATGGCCGTAGTTACTCTCAGCTTCTTCAGACCCGACCGCGGGAAATTCAGCAAAGGGCTGCTTCTTTCCACCCTGAGGGGGATCGTCACCAATCCCATCATTCTGGGGATCCTGGCAGGCATGCTTTGGTCCGTTCTGCGCATCCCCAAACCCGTGATCCTGGATAAAACCGTAGAAAACCTGGGCTGCCTGGCCACGCCTTTAGGGCTCATGGCCATGGGCGCCAGCTTTGAGTATAAAAAAGCCTTTTCCAACATAAAGCCCGCCCTTTGCTGCAGTGTGCTGAAGCTTTTTGTCTTCTGCGCCGTTTTTCTCCCTCTGGCTGTCTTTTTAGGTTTCCGGCAGGAAGCCTTGATCGCCATATTAGTGATGCTGGGCTCTTCCACCACCGTAAGCTGCTTTATCATGGCCAAAAATATGGGCTATGAAGGAACCCTCACCTCCAGCGCCATTATGATTACCACCTTTTTTAGCGCCTTTACTCTTACAGGATGGCTCTACCTTTTAAAAACACTGGCCCTGATCTAACCGCCCCCCTCTCGGCGGTATCAACCAAGGGCAAAAGGAGGCTTTGTCATGCAGAATACCTTTTTCGATCGCTCCGGTTCGCAAAAGCTCACGGAGGAAATGCTGGCCGGAGGCAGTCAAAACCAAGTGGCAAAGGCCGGTTCCACCGTCCACCGCAGGATCCAAGGGCATCCGGCCCTTCACAAATACCTGCTTTATCTGGAAAAAGAAGGCATGGAAGGCGTCCCGCGTTTTTTGGGAATAGATGAAGAGGGCCGGGAGATTCTCACCTATCTGCCCGGGGAAACCATGGGGCGGGATTTCCCTCCCACTCATCCATGCCTGCATTCCGACGCAACCCTGGCTGCACTGGGGCGTTTTATGCGCCGGCTCCACGATGCTTCCGCAGGCTTTCTGCCGGAAGCTCTCCGGTTCTCTTGGAAAAGCCCCTTCCCCGACGAACCCTGCGACACTATTTGCCATGGAGACGCCGCTATCTGGAATTTCGTTTTCCAGGGCGGTCTGCCTGTGGGGCTCTTTGATTTCGACCAGGCCCACCCCGGAACACGCCTGTGGGATCTGACAACCACACTCTTCAGCGCTATCCCGCTTACATACTTCACCTATGATCGCGAAACCCAAGAGATGAGGGAATATAGCCCGGAAAAGGATGCCGCAGAGCGCAGGCGTCGGATTCATCTTTTCTTTACATCCTATGGCATTCCCTGCCCACGGAATAGTATTGAACTCACCGCTCTGCGCATTGAAAAAGATTTCTGCGGCCAAATGCGAGAGGGGGCTGCAGCCGGGGATGAAACCTGTATCCGCATGATCCGGGAGGGGCAGCTGCGTCACTATGAAAAGGTCCTGGCTCACCTGCGGGAACACGGCGGGGAATGGATATAGAGGCTCGGTTCCCTGCTCGCTGCTCTCTCTTTCCCCTTTCGCCTTCCGGATACACCGCATCCTCCCAGATTCGGGGGCAGATGGTCTTCCCACACTATTGGGAAATAAAAAGCAAAAAGGAATCCGGGGTTGGAATGTCAAAAAACATTCCGGCCCCGGATTTGTCATATTTTCAAAAGCGCCGCCTTCCGTATTCCGGCGGCTTACGGGTTTACAGGCTTTAAGCACTTTTTATTCTTCGGCCTGTTCCAGCTTTCTGAGCCGGCGGATGACTTCTGCCGCAGGCAGGCCCATCACGGTGTAATAATCCCCCCGGATCCCCCTAACCAGCACGCAGCCCCGGCCCTGGATGCCATAGGCACCGGCCTTGTCCATAGGCTCTCCCGTTGCGATATATGCTCGGATTTCCTCTTCCGTAAGAGGATAGAACTCCACCTCTGCTTCGCTTACAAAGGTTTCGCTTCTCCCCGCTGTGCGCAGGCAGCAACCCGTATACACCCTGTGCACCCTGCTGGAAAGTGCCGAAAGCATAGAAAAGGCCTCCCCCTCCGAAGAAGGCTTTCCCAAAAGCCGGCCGTCCAAAGCCACAAGCGTATCGGCTCCCAGAACAATATCCCCGGGCCCGGGGGAAACCTCGGCGGCAAATGCCTTGCGCCTTGCTAGCTCCTGCACAAGCTCCCCGGGGGAAAGCTCCGGCGGCCGGCTCTCATCCCCATAGGAGGGAACCACCTCAAAGCGCTCCCCGGCCATCTGCAGAATTTCCCTCCTTCTGGGGGAAGCCGACGCCAAATACAGCATATACATTCTCCTTTCTTTTCCGTCTCTGAGATGTACCAGCTTCAGTCCTTGACGCGGATACGGCTATATACCAGAATGGCGATCAAAAGCAAAATTGCCTGGGCTGTATTCAACTCGATCCGGGCTCCAAACGTGAAGTTTACGATAGCCAGATCCAAAGTTGTGGGATCCAGCCCGAAGGAAGCGGAAAGAGAAAGCCAATCCAGAAACGCTACATTGGCGCATACATCCCCCAGAACTTTTCCCAGCACTACCGCCAGTAAGAGCAAAACAATCAAAAGCAGTGTTTTCACTAAATTTCGTTTCATGCGTCTTCAGATCCCCCTGTCAGCCTGTTTATCTATTTATCCGTTGGCCAGTCTACCTTAAAGATGCCACCATGCGGCTCTTATCGCTTTAAAGTTTCCCCGTGGATCCAAAGCCTCCTGCACCCCGAGCGGTTTCATCCAACTCTGCAGTCTCCACCACAGGCAGCAGCGCCACCGGCATGACCACCATCTGAGCGATCCGTTCCCCAGGCTGCACAGTGTAGGGCTCTTTGCCCACGTTGCACAGACCTACGCAGATCTCCCCCCGGTAGTCGCTGTCTACCACGCCTACGCCATTGGAAAGGCAGATCCCATGCTTTACTCCCAGGCCGCTGCGGGCAAAGAGAAAAATCGCCAGCTCCGGCCCCGGCAGAGCTGCAGCTATACCTGTTGGAATTTTTACAAGCCCGCCGGGAGCTATAGTCACCGGTTCCTCCAGGCAGGCGCAGAGATCCATTCCCGCAGACCCCGGCGTTCCCCGAAAGGGAAGAACTGCCTCCGGACGCATCCGTTTGATGCGCAGGCTCCCCAGGCCCCCAGGCTCTTTTATCCCCCCTGCGGCCTGCGGTGTATGTATCCAATCCTTCTGATTTTTTTCCATAACGCTTTCCTTTCTATCTTTTCAGTATCCTGTTATTCTCGTTATATCTGCACGATTCTGCTGGTTCATCCTGCTCTTGTATTTTCCGGTGGGCTGTGGAAAATTGAGTGCCGGATTTGCTACTCCCCACACTGCGCCATAGGGCATACGCTCATTTCTTTTTCCCCTCGCCGCTTCCAAAGCCCCGGCGGGAAAGCCCCCGGGTGTATTCCCCCTCCGGGGCGCCGCCGGCAAAATACCGGCGAAGAACAGAAACCTGTTCTTTCTTGCTCTCCGTGGTAAAGCGCATCACGCCGAAATCCAGATTCCGGAAGGAAGAAAGCATGTCCGAAAGCTCCAAAGGCAGAGAATTGAGCACCTCTGAGCAGCTTCCTGTGCATTGAACAGGGAAACGGATGCCTTTTCTATCCGTCAACCAGGGAATTTTCCCCGTTTTTCTGCAATGCAGGCAGCCGGATGGCCCGTTTGCCGCTGAGCAATTCCTAGTGAGCATCAACGGCAGCCGCCCGTAAACCAGCACACCTCTGGGCAGCTCCCCGCCCAGCCGGTACGCCTGCGGCAGAGAGAGCTCAAAGCTCAGCTCCGCATCCGCAAGGCCCTGTTCCGACAACCAAAGAAGAGACTGGCTGTTCACTGCGTTCAGAGAAAAGCCCCCGTGGACCGTGAGACCCGCCTCCTTTGCAAGGCGCACTGAGCCGATATTTCCGGCCCACACGTGAGAAAATCCTTTTTCCTTCCAGAGCCGCAGCTTCTCCCCAGCCGCCCTCTCCACGCCGAAAAGGCCTCTCGGTATTTCCAGCCCCAGAGAAAAGCCCTCTCCACGGAGCCGTTCCCAATCCTCAGGGCCCGTCTCCCAGGGAATGTAGCACAATTCGCAGGAACGGGCCTCTCCAGGCAGATCCGGGGAAGAAAACCGGGCCCGCAGCGGAAGGGTATCCGTCTTTGCCCGATGAGCAGAGACCTGCAGCAGCCCCTCCAAGGCCTCCTTATCCAAGGAGATGGGCGGCCTTTCCTCTCGTTTCTGCAGAAGCTTTTCCAGAACCTCCCGGCGAAGATGGTTCAGGGAAGAAAGGGGCAGGGAAAGCCCCTCCCCCAGCTGCAGAGAAAAACGCTCCACGCGAAAAGGGGTTCCCCCCGTCTTTGTCAGCTGAGTCCGGCAGCGTTCCTCATCTAAAGGGCGCGTAAGAGCAGCCTGAGGAACCTCTCCGAGGGCAGACACCCGTCTGCCCTCCCTATCGTGCACCGTAAGCCTGGCAGGCTCTCCCGGCAGGATGGAGCATTCCATTTCTAAGGATACCCGTTGGGCCTCTTCCCGGTAAAGGCCCCGCAGAGCCCCGAACACCTGAGAAGAAGCGGCCTCCACATCCTCCTTGGAGCGAATCCCAAACATTTCCCTTCCTCTTTTTCCGTCCGGATACCCGCTGGTGAATCCGGAGCGGGAAAACACCGCCTCCAGGTTCCGGGTCAGCTCACCGGGAACAGGCTCCCCATCCGCAGCGCGGCGGCAGGCAGAAACGGCGGCTGCCACATATTCCGGCCGCTTCATACGCCCTTCGATCTTAGCACACACCACTCCCGCCCGGGAAAGGTCCCCCATCCGCCGGATCATGGAAAGATCCTTGAGGCTCAGATCGTGGCCCGTTCCCCCTTCACAGGAAAAAGGCAGGCGGCAGGGCTGGGCACAAAGGCCCCGATTTCCGCTCCGCCCTCCCAGCACAGAGCTCATATAGCATTGGCCGGAAACAGACATGCACAAAGCCCCATGCACAAAGGCTTCCAGTTCCACCGGAACAGCCTTTGAAACCTCCCCTATCTCCGAAAGAGACATTTCCCGGGAAAGGACCACCCGGGAACAACCCGCCTCCCAGAGCGCCCTGGCCCCTGCCGGGGTGTGAATGCTCATCTGTGTGGAAGCATGTAAGGGGAGGCCCGGAGTAAGGCGCTTCAAAAGCCGCAGAAGACCCATATCCTGCACCAGGATCGCATCCACCGGCAGAGAGGCGGCAAAGGCCGCCGCCTCTACCGCTTTGGGAAGTTCTTCTTCCAGCAGAAGGGTATTTAAAGCCAGATAGACCTTTACGCCCCGCCCATGGCAATACCTGACTGCCTCCCGGAGCTCTTCCTCCCCGAAATTCTGGGCATTAGCCCGGGCGGAAAACTGGATCCCGCCAAGATAGACTGCGTCCGCCCCGCAGCGCACAGCCGCCCGAAGGCTCTCCATGGAACCGGCCGGCGCCAGAACTTCCATGGGCGTAGCCAGATCTTTCTTCAGGCTGCACGACATCCTCTCCCCAGGCTTATTCTCCTGTTCTTCTTTGGCACCCCAGCCTGCCCGCATATTCTTCTTCACGGCCACGCCCTCCTTATGGAAAAAATAGAAAGAGCCGCGGCATATCCCACTCCGCCGGAATATGCCGCGGCAGCGCACAGCTTCACAGGGCCATTTCCCGTGCCTTCAGCCCTTTACTTTTCCTGCCCATGATCTTCAAAAAAGCTCATAAAACCTTCCTGCTCCTGAAGTTCACTGCTTTTTACTGCAGGGCGGGAGTAGCTCCCCGTTTTGGCAGCCTGCTGCACGGGGGCTTCGGATGGGTGGGCAGCCGCCGCAGGGGCAGTTTCCTCTCCTTCTCCAGAAAGGCGGCTTCTCAGGGTTTGGATCTCCCGGCGAAGGCGCTCAATCTCCCGGCGGGATTCATCCGCTTCCATTCTGGATTTAGAAGAATCCTCCAGATAATCTTTAATCTGAGAGCGGAGATTGTCCGCAGAATCCTTTGCCTTGCGGGCATCGTCACAAAAACTCAGGGCGGCAATCACTGCGGCCATAGTTGTGGAGATCCTGTCGTTTTTCGACATAACCCCATTCATGGCCTTTTGCACCTCATCCCCCACGGAAAGAACGTAGGATTCCGGGTCGTCCGAACCCACCACACATTCGATCCCACAGATTGTCAGATGGACCTTATTTTTATTCAATGGTGTCACCCTTTCTTCATCCCTTACCTTTGGTCGTTTTGCGGCGCCAGTTCCAGCATTTTCAGCGCATACATATTCCCAGCCTGAAGGCCTTTGCGCACTTTACTATATATTCTTTTTTATTATAGTCTATTTTACCAGAATGCGGAAGCCCCTTTTACAGGAAAAGCACTGAATTTCAGTACCCAAAGCTTTATTTTCAGTATACACAGCAAATTTTGTGGATACTGAACAGCAAAATTTCGCCGTTTTCGGTGCGAATGATAAATTTTGTTTATTTTCCATAAAATTTTAAATACCAATTTCTATAATACGCCTCAGAAAAATCTTGTGCAGAATTTCTGAAAAAGTCCATTCCCAGGCTGATTTCTGGCGCATTCCCCCATTTTTCAAATCCCCGCTTTCGCGTATTGAATAATCCTATATTTTGGTATATAATAAACATAATTGCTAACGGCTGTCATACTCTGTGGGGAAGCTGCCGCAATGACCGGCCAGCTTTTTGCCTACTCACGTCACTTCCCCTGATTCCAGCCGCCGGCTGGCAAGCTTTTTTTCATTCACCCTTCCCCTGCAGAGGCTGAAGAGGTGAAAATTCAGCAGAAGGACGGATCCGTATGAACTATATGCTGTCTGTAAAAGAAATCCGGAATCAAATTGTAGACCGGTTGTATCACAGCTTCGGCGTAAGCCCTGAAAACGCTACCGATGAGCATTATTATAAGGCTGTAGCCCTTGTTCTTGGGGATATGATGAGCCGCGGCCGCACCGAGACAAAACACGAAGCCCAGGATACAGGAACAAAGCAGATCTACTATCTCTGTATGGAATTTCTCATGGGCCGCTCTCTGAAAAACACTCTTTTCAACCTGCATTTAACAGAGCATTTCCGGGAAGCTCTCAAAGAACTGGAAATCGATTTGGATGATCTATATGAGCAGGAGCCGGACGCAGGCCTCGGTAACGGCGGGCTGGGAAGGCTGGCCGCATGCTTCCTGGATGGTCTGGCTTCCCAGGGATATCCGGCCATTGGATATTCCCTTCTCTATGAATATGGCATCTTCAGCCAGAAGCTGGTGGATGGATGGCAGACGGAGCTGCCCGATTTCTGGCTTCCCGGCGGAAAGGTGTGGCTCCATGAAGTTCCTGAAAAGGCTGTGGAAGTTCATTTTGACGGCCATATCGAAGAAAGCTGGAACAACCAATATCATGTGGTGCGCCACAAAGATTACACCAATGTTCTCGCCATTCCCTACGATATGTTCGTGGCCGGTCTGGATGGCCGCAGCATCAGCAAACTGCGCATCTGGTCCGCCCGTTCCCCGGAATTCGATATGAAGATGTTCAACTCCGGCAACTATATGCGTGCTATGGAACAGAACGCCATGGCGGAGGTTATCACTAAAGTCCTTTATCCGGAAGATAACCACTTGGAAGGCAAGAGCCTGCGCCTTTCCCAGCAGTATTTCCTGGTTTCCGCCACCATTCAGGATATCATCCGCCGCCATCTCTTCAAATTCAGCACCCTCGATAATCTGCCGGATACAGTGGCGATTCACCTGAATGATACGCACCCCGTTCTGGCTATTCCGGAAATGATGCGCATCATGCTGGATGAATGCGGTTATGGCTGGGATGCAGCGTGGGATATCGTCACCCGCACTATCGCCTACACCAACCACACCGTTATGGCTGAGGCTCTGGAGTGCTGGGGGCAGGATATGTTCCGCCTGCGCTTACCCCGCATTTATCAGATCGTGGAGGAAATCAACCGCCGGTTCTGCGCCAGCATGCACGAAAAGGGTGTGGACGGTTACAAGGTGGGCCGCATGGCGCCCCTGAACGACGGCTATGTGAAAATGGCCAATCTGGCCGTGGTGGCTTCCCACTCTGTAAACGGCGTATCCGCCCTTCACAGCGACATTCTGAAGGAAAGCGTCTTCCACGACTTTTACACGGAGATGCCTGAGAAATTTACCAACGTGACCAACGGCATTGCTCACCGCCGCTGGCTCTGCCAGAGCAACCCCAAGCTCAGCGAGCTGATCTCTTCCCTGATTGGGGATGGTTTCATCCGCGATGCTTCCGAGCTGAAAAAGCTTATGGACTTCACCGATGATACCTCCGTTCTCAAGCAGCTTTCCGAAATCAAACTAGAAAACAAAAAACGCCTTGCGGCATATGTGAAGAAACAAAACGGCATTGAAATCGACCCCAATTCCGTTTTCGATATTCAGGTCAAGCGCATGCATGAATACAAACGCCAACACCTGAACGCCTTGGAGATTCTTTCCACTTATCTGTGGCTGCGGAAGAATCCCGATGCAGATTTTACTCCCCATACCTATATCTTCGGCGCCAAGAGCGCTCCCGGCTATTATTTTGCCAAGCAGATGATTCGCTTTATCGTGAAGCTGGGGGATCTGATCAACAGTGACCCCCTGGTAAATAAAAAAATGAAGGTCGTCTATGTGGAAAATTACTCCGTTACCCTGGCGGAGCTGATGATCCCCGCGGCGGATATTTCTGAGCAAATCTCCCTGGCAGGCACGGAAGCCAGCGGCACCAGCAACATGAAATTCATGATCAACGGCACCGTCACCCTTGGCACTCTGGATGGAGCCAATGTGGAAATTCATGAATCCGTGGGCGATGAAAATATCATCCTCTTCGGCATGACCACTCCTCAGGTGAATCAACTCAAGCAGCAATGCTACCATCCGGAGCTCATAGCGCAGAATACCCCTCAGGTTCGTGAAGCCCTGGAGTTTCTGGAAAAGGGCATCGGCGGCGTGGATTTCCACGACATTGTCAACTCTCTGCGGAATGTGGATCCCTATATGGTTCTGGCAGATTTTGATTCTTACGCAAAAGCCCGCAGAAAAGCGGTTGAGCTCTATCAGGATCAGGAGCGGTGGCAGAAAATGTGCCTTGTGAACATCGCAAATGCAGGCCGCTTCTCCGCAGACCGTGCCATTCGGGAATATGCGGAAAACATTTGGCACGCTAAACCTCTTGAAGAGCATGCTTCTGAAAAGAAATCTTCTTCCAAACGCCACCGCTGAGTCGTTCTCCGGCTTAATCTTTCTTATCCTTTTTTGTAAAAGCAGCAAAACCATGGCTCCGGTCTATGTTTCCCCGAAAGGGGCCGCTTTAGCGGCCCCTTTCCTAGTGTATGCATCTCCCAAAACAAAAGCATCGCAAGCCGGCCTGCCGTTGGGGCATGAAAAAGCATGCCTATGTATTCTGTTCATATGGATGGATTCGTGATTAATTTTCTTTTCGGGTGCCATACTGTTTACAGATAGTGTTTTAAAAGAGGTTGCACTCTGTTTCTTAGAGGAAACCGACGGACCGGAGCATCTGCGGCTTATCTGAAACATGGCAAAAGCGAAACGGGAAAGGCTGCTTCATCCAAATTTTTGAAAATTTCCCCGTAAGTTCACAAAATTTTCATTGTGTATAATTGCCAATGAGGGTATAATATCTTTAGCATTGTCCTGTTGTGGGGATATTCGTTCTTAGGGTCTCGCACTGTCCTGCAAGCCGGCAGAACGCCGGGCGGCGGACGGAGTGTGGATATGTTGCCGGAAGGGCCCCGGATTCTGGATACAAAATCAAGCAGCGCGGCGGTTATTTTACGCTATAGCTGCCGTTCCCACACTTTCATACATGCGCATACCGGTTGTACGTGCAAAAACAACTTTAAAAATAAGGAAGCGAGAGAAGCCACAGCGGCTTCTGAAAAAGCTTGCGCGCTGCCTGTAGGGCGGCTAGCGAAAGGGGTAGAAACGCACATGTTTTCAAAAGACATCGGAATCGATCTGGGAACCGCCAATACTCTGGTATTCATGAAGGGGAAAGGCATTGTCATGCGAGAACCTTCTGTGGTGGCTGTTGACGTCCGCAACGATACTGTTCTGGCAGTTGGCACCCAGGCTAAGGATATGATCGGCAGAACACCCGGCTCTATTGTGGCCGTGCGTCCTCTCAAGGATGGCGTCATCGCCGACTTCGATATCACCGCCACCATGTTGAAGCACTTTATCCGCAAAGCGGTGAAATCCACCACTTTTTCAAAACCGCGCATTGTGGTCTGCATTCCCTCCGGCGTAACGGAAGTGGAACGTCGCGCCGTGGAAGATGCCGCCAGCCAGGCAGGCGCTAGCCATGTGGATCTGATCGCAGAACCTATGGCCGCCGCCATCGGCGCAGGGCTGCCCGTAGGGGATCCCACCGGAAGCATGGTGGTGGATATCGGCGGCGGAACCGCAGAAGTGGCTGTGATTTCTCTTGGCGATATCGTGACGTCCGTTTCCGTTCGTGTTGCGGGCGATAAATTTGACGAATCCATCATTTCTTATGTAAAGAGGAAATACAATCTTCTCATTGGCGAGCGCACGGCGGAACAAATTAAGATCTCCATTGGCTCCGCCTATCCCACAGAGGAGACAGAAGGAGCCAGTGTGGAAATTAAAGGCCGCAACTTGGTGGACGGCCTCCCCAAAAACGTCACCATTACGGCTGAAGAGGTGCGCGAGGCGCTGAGCGACCCCCTCACCACCATTGTGGATGCTATCAAAAGCACTTTGGAAAAAACGCCTCCGGAGCTTTCTGCCGACATCATCGACCATGGCATTATGCTCACCGGCGGTGGCGCTTTGTTGCGCGGCCTAGATCTCCTGGTGGAAAAGGAAACCGGCATGCCTGTCCATGTGGCTGAAAGCCCCTTGGACTGCGTGGTAAACGGCACCGGTAAGCGCCTTGAACTTGAGCTTCCTAAATCCTACTATAAAAGTAGAAAATAACCGGAAACTGGCAGAAAGCTGTAAGACGGCCTGGCGTCTGTAACGGCAGCGGGCCGCGGAAAATCAGCATTCTGAGGAATCAATGCACATCCCAGCACCAGAGATACAGACACAACACCGCCCGGTCCGGCGGCGGAGATTAGAGGGTGGAACCTGCATGCGCCGCACGCCATGCTTCCACCCTGTTTTTCTATGTACATGCTGCAGAAAGGGAGCTCTGCAGTCTGCAGGCAGGCCTTAAAGAGAATTTAGACTATCTCTTCTCCCACAAGCTTTTAGCAGAGGCATACAAAGCACGGCCTCCAGTTGTTAGCATTAAGCCCCTGAAAGGAGTGAGGCTCAGCATGAAAGAAGTGCTGCATACCAAAAAATTTAAGACATTGCTGTTTGCAGTGCTCATCCTGTTCGGTGTTTCCATTTTTTCAGGGAACGGCGGGCTGGTTGCCAGCGCTCTGAGCATTTTTTCCGTTCCCACCCAAAGGGTCAGCACTCTAGTCTCTAACAACGCATATACGGCGGCCGAAAACGCGGCTGCTTCAAAGGACGATCTTCTGGCCGAAAATCGGGCACTGCGGGAGCGGATCTCCGAATTGGAAACCCAGCTGGTGGATTATTATGACCTTAAAAAGGAAAACGCCCAGCTTTATAAATATCTGGATATGAAACAGGAGAATCCGGATTTCAAACCTGTGGCGGCCTCCGTCATCGGAAGGGATCCCAATACCTTCTACTGTTTCACCATAGATCAGGGGACAAACGCGGGCATTTCTGTCAACGACCCTGTGGTCACGGATGAAGGCGTAGTGGGGTGGGTCTCCGCCGTCAATTCCATTTCGGCCAAGGTAACCACGCTCCTTTCCCCAGATACAAAAATCGGCGGTCTCACAGAATCCGGCACCTCCGCAGGGGCCACGGACAAAGTCACAGGAGACTCTGGTGTGATCGGGACCAATATCAAGCTTTCTGACCAAGGCCTCATAAAACTTCAATATCTGACAGCCGAAACAAAAGCCAAGGCCGGTGATATTGTAGTGACCAGCGGCCTTGGCGGCCTATATCCCGCCAATCTGAAAATCGGCAGGATTACCTCTGTGGAGCATGAGGAATACGACGTTTCCCTCTATGCCCTGGTAGAGCCTTTTGTGGATGTAACCACTGTCCGGGATGTGATGGTGCTGACAGAATTCGATGGCCAGGGTGAAATTCTTTCTGCCGGAGATTCCTCCAGCAATGCAGGATCTGCCTCCTCTTCCGAAGCCCCCTCTTCCTCTTCTTCTCCGGCCTCTTCAAGCACTGCCGGCTCTTCTGAAAATTCATCTGCTTCTTCCGGGAGTTCCACAGCTTCTTCCCGTTAATCCGCTGGATTACTTACAAATCGATGACCGGCATTTTTAAATGTATAAAGAAAGGAGGCGGCGCCAGGCCTTGAACCGTTATTCCATACTCCGGTGGCTGGCCTATGGGCTGGAACTTTTTATCCTCTTTATTCTGCAGGAAACGCCGGGCCTCTCTATTTCCATCCTTGGGGAAAAGGCCTTTCTGCTTCTTCCCGCCGCCCTTTCCATAGCGTTGTTTGAAACGAATCTGCCGGCCATGTCTTTCGGCATTGTAGCCGGAGTGCTAGCGGATTTCGGCATGGGCCACGGGCCCGGATTCCATGCCATTCTGCTGGCTGTTTTGTGCTTTTTTCTCAGCGAGCTGGCCACCAACCTTATCCGCACCAATTTTCTCACCGGCCTTCTCACCGGTATTTTGGGATGCGCTGCCATTCTCTTTCTGCAATGGTTTGTGTTTTGCCTGATGGCTGGCAGCGAATTTCCCGGATATATCCTCACCCATCACTATCTGCCCCGGCTTTTGTGCACGGTTATCCCTGTTCCTATCCTCTATTATTTCAACCGGGCACTTGGGCTGTTTATCCGTGAAAAGGAATAAGGAATCTAGCTTTTCTCACGCCGCCGGAATAAATTCGGTGTTCTTTTCCCGCAAAGGAGGTCTCTTATATGGAAGAAAAAAAGAAATCCAAGGGCCGCACTCTTCTTCTGGTGCTGATGCCCCTTCTTATACTGGGTGTATATGTGCTGCGCCTTTACGACTGGCAGATCCTCAACGGTGCGGAGTGGCTGGCTACCGCAGACCATTCCACCCAGACCGTAGTTCCCATGGAGGCCGCTCGAGGTGAGATTCTGGACTGCAACGGCAATCCTCTGGCCGTAAACAAGACCAGTTACTCCGTAGTATTCAACTGGCTCTATATGAAACAAGAAACCTCTGAAGAGACGGTTAAAACGGAAAATGCCACCATCCTGAGCCTTATACAGCTGTTGGATGAAGAAAATATTCCCTGGCTGGATACACTCCCTATCACCATCGATAAAGACGGCAACTATCAGTTTAAAGAGGATTCCGACCGGGAAATCAACACTCTGAAAGGCAAGGACTATGCAGATGTAAACAGCTATGCCTCTGCGGAAATCTGCATGCAAAATCTGATTGAAAAATATCAGGTGGAGGGATACTCCAAGGAAGAAACCAGGGATATTGTCTCTGTGCGCTACAATATGGTAAAGGAGCAGTTCGGCATCTCCTCCCCCTATACCTTTGCAGAGGATATCCCCTTGGATCTGGTCACCGTTATCAGCGAAAATTCCTCTAAACTTCCGGGCGTCACTGTGGATGTTACCACCACCCGAGAATATTACGATACGTCTCTCATTCCACAGATCGTGGGTCAGATGGGCAAAATCAACTCCCTTGAAGAATACAATGAGTTGAAGGATAAAGGATATTCCTACGACGATTTATTGGGTAGAAGCGGTATCGAAGGGGCCTACGAAGATACTCTCAGAGGGAAGGCCGGGGAAAAGCTTGTGGAAACCACCTCTACAGGCCAGCTGGCCAGCGAAACCGTGACAAAAGCACCCGAGGCCGGCAGCACCATTTATCTCACCATAGACAGCAATCTGCAGCGGGTGGCCAATGCCTCTCTGGAAAAAAACATAAAAGCCACCCGTGAAAATGGAGAAAGGCTCTGTGCCCAGAATTACAGAGGCTCGGATTCGGGCTGGGGTGAAGACTGCTGGGAAGGCGGCGCCGTGGTTCTGGATGTAAAGACCGGTGGTGTGCTGGCAGCAGGCTCCGCGCCTGGATATGACGGTCTCAAGGCCCAGGAGGATTCTAACTACTATGCTTCTCTGCTAGAGCAAAAGGGTAATCCTCTGGTGAACAAGGCCTTTAGTGGAACCTTCACCCCCGGTTCCTGCTTCAAACCTGTCGTGGCCTGTGCCGCCCTGGAAGAAGGCTGCATCACCAATTCCACCGTGATCACCTGCCGCAGAAAATACGACCGATTTGAAAACGACAATTTCCACACCTGTCTAGGGTATCACGGGCCCATCACCCTGCGGACCGCACTGGCCAAATCCTGTAACGTATTTTTTTATGAAACAGGCTACCGGCTGGGTATCGATGCTCTCAATCTCTACTGCCAACGTTTTGGCCTAGGTGTAAAGACCGGTGTAGAAACCGGGGAAAGCGCTGGTATTTTAGCGGGCCCCGAAACGAAAAACGGCGTCTGGCGGGATGGCGACACACTGAACGCTGCTATCGGCCAGAGCGACTATACCTTCACCCCCCTGCAACTGGCCACTATGGCGGCCACTATCGCTAATGATGGCACCCGCCTGAAGACCACTGTCATCAAGCAGATCACCGATTATACCCGCACCGAAGTGCTGGAGGAAATAACGCCTACCGTAGCTGATACAGTGGAGGTATCGCAGGAAAATATCGATTATGTTAAAGACGGCATGGAGGCCGTTGTCACTGAAGGTACGGCGGAAACTTCTCTGGGAAACTATCCTGTGAAGGTAGCGGGTAAGACCGGCACCGCCCAGACCAACGGCTCTGACAACGTAGTCTTCGTCGGATATGCTCCGGCAGATAACCCCGAGATCGCCGTGGCCGTTGTTCTGGATCACGGAGCTACCAGCTCCTATTGCCAAAATGTGGTGGTCGATATACTCAATGCGTATTTTTACGATGCCACTGTGGATGAAGAGGGTAATATCGTAGTGCCAAGCAAAGATGAGGGCAACAGTGGTTCCTCTTCCGCAGAATAAAAAATATGAAGGTGCACAGAACACAGAAGACTAAGCTTCTGCTGCGGCGTGGATACTGGGAAGTGTCCACATGTGCGTTATAACATAAATTCTTTCTTTTTTGTTGATTCTGCTGTTTTATCTTTCGGTCATTCCGGGAATTCATACAGAGGGCTTGTGCATCTTGCTGGGAATTCCCGGTTCCTTTTGGTATTCATACTGAAAAATACAAAGAACGCCGTCTTCCTGCAAAAAGTTTTTGCTTTCTTGGGCGGTTTGTGTTAGTATTAAGATGAGGTTGTATCTATGGGAGCTGTTACGTGCATAACATCAGGAAAGGGTGGAGTGGGGAAATCCTCCCTGTGCGCTGGTTTAGGCGCCGCCCTTACGAAACGCGGCCGGAGAGTCCTTCTAATAGACGGGGACGCCGGTCTTCCTGCGTTGGATGTGTTTCTCTCCTGTGCAGAGGAGAGGGTCTATGACATTGCCGACGTGATAGCAGGCCGTGCCTCCATAAAAGACGCCCTATACTCCTGCCCATGGGCAGAGGGATTATGGCTTCTGCCCGCTCCTTCCCGGGAAGAGGATTGTATCAGCCCCCTTCTTATGAAGCAGGTGGCGGATCTTTTAATTCCTTATTACGACCATATCCTGATCGATTGTCCCGCCGGGCTGGGAACCGGTTTCCAAAGCGCCTCCTCTGCTGCTCAGCGGGCTTTGGTGGTTGCTACGCCTGATCCGGTCTGTATCCGAGCCAGCGCCAAAACCCGGTTGGAACTGGAAGCGGCGGGAATTTCTCAGCAACGGCTGGTTATCAATCGCTTTCGAGCGGAAAGCTTCCGATCCCAGAAGGTATTCCCCGATTTGGACGCTGTGATCGACTCCGCAGGGATCCGATTGATCGCTGTTATTCCGGAGGATGGGGAGTTGCCTTCCTGTGAAGCCTCCGGTACTCCTCTGCCTTCCCATTCCAAAGCCGCCCTGGCCTTTGACCGGCTGGCTGCCCGGCTGGAGGGAGAGCAGATTCCTCTTGCTCCCTTGCATAAGTTCTAAGGTTAGAGCTAGCCGCTTTGGCTGGCACATCTTATTATCATTCTATAAAGGAGGAACTCATAGATGAATATTGCGCTGATCGCTCACGATTCCAAGAAAGAATTAATGGTTCAGTTCTGCATTGCTTATTGCGGCGTATTGAGCCGCCATTTTCTCTGCGCTACAGGTACTACCGGCAAAATGGTATCCGAGGCGACCGGCCTGCAGATCCAAAAGTTTTTAAGCGGCCCTCAGGGCGGGGATCAGCAGATCGCAGCCCGGATCGCCTGTAACGAAGTGGATTTGCTTCTTTTCTTCCGGGATCCTCTTACTCCCAAGCCCCATGAACCCAATGATATGAATCTTCTCCGCCTCTGTGATGTGCATAATATCCCTGTGGCTACCAATATCGCCACGGCAGAGGTTCTGATCCATGGCCTGGAGCGGGGCGATTTGGATTGGAGAAACTACGTGCGGGAATAATCTTTTCCAGTGCTGGGCTTTGCAATTTTGCAGAATTCCAGTATCTTGACACGTGAATTTTTGCGTTTTTCAGACATCTTTGCGATGTTAAAGACCTTAAAAAAGTTTTATCGTATTCTCCCGTTCTTATGCCGCTGCATTGGTATGTGTAATACACACTTGCATACTTTGTGCAGCACCCGTCAGATTCTTCACTGGAAAAACAGACAGAAGAATTAAAAGAACACCACGACACCGGCATGCAGAATATGGGATCTGCCGATGAGCCGCTGAAGTGCAGGTAAGAGATCCCTTGTTATACCGGGTGCTGAACGGACCGAGTAACCGATTTTTCCCGCCACAGAGAGGGGTGCAAAGTTGAGAGCGCCCTGCGAAGGAGATCGGTGAAGACAGCCGGGAGCCCGGGCGCTTCCCTCCGCTTGAGGGAGAAAAAAGGGAAAGCTGAAGGAATCCTTTCTTCCTCCGTTATCCTTGTTGCGGTTTTCTCCGCATGGATGCAGAGGCACATTAGAAGTACAGAACTCAGTTTTCTGAAAAAGGGTGGCACCGCGGGGTTGATTCCTCGTCCCTTTGCATTTGCGGGGACGGGGTTTTTTTCTATCTATATATTACTGTATTATTGTATTTCTATCCCGCGTTGTTTTCATTTCTCCATCTCAATTACCTCCGATAGAAAAGAACAAAGCAAAATTATACAATTCGTATTTAATTTTTCCATTAATATAATTTGTATATATTCAGGCAAACAGAAAGAAAGGATGATTACAAATGGCACTGCTCACACAGGCCCCCAGGGGCACACAGGACATCCTGCCGGCAGAAGCAGTCAAATGGCAGAAGCTGGAAGAGATTATGCGTCAGGAAGCCCACCTGCAAGGCTTCGGGGAAATACGCACCCCTGTGTTTGAGCATACAGAGCTCTTTCTGCGCAGCGTAGGGGAAACCACAGACGTGGTGCAGAAGGAAATGTATACCTTTAAAGATAAGGGGGATCGTTCCATCACCTTGCGGCCTGAGGGCACAGCGGGTGCTGTTCGCGCTATGCTGGAGCATGGCCTGTATAACGATGGTCTCCCTCTGAAGCTTTACTATTTCACTTCCTGCTATCGCTACGAAAAGGCTCAGAAGGGCCGCCTGCGGGAGTTCCATCAATTTGGTGTGGAGATGTTCGGCAGCGCCTCTCCTCTGTCGGACGCACAGGTGATCGCTCTGGCAGCATCTGTCTTTCAGAGGCTGGGAATCCGGGATCTTAGCCTGGAGATCAATTCCATAGGCTGCCCCACTTGCAGATCCCGTTATACCGCCGCTCTGAAAGAATATTTTTCCGCTTACAAAGATCAGCTCTGTGACACCTGCCTTTCCCGGCTGGATAGGAACCCCATGCGTATTCTGGACTGCAAAAGCCCTGTATGCGCCGGGATTGCAGAAGGGGCGCCCCACGTGCTGGATTATTTGTGTGAGGATTGCGCCGCCCATTTTGAAGGCGTTAAGCGCTCGTTGGAGGAAATCGGCATTCCCTTTACAGTAAATCCCACCATCGTGCGCGGGTTGGATTATTACACCCGCACCGTGTTCGAGTTTGTCAGCCGGGCCACCGGCTCCCCTCTTACTGTCTGCGGCGGCGGCCGCTACGATGGCCTGGTAGAGGAAATAGGCGGGCCCTCCATGCCGGCGCTGGGCTTCGGCCTTGGCCTGGAGCGGGCTCTCATGGTTCTGGACGCCCAAAAGGTAAAGCTGGAGGATACGAACCCTTGCAAGGTATTTATCGCTGCTCTGGGGGAAAAGGCATCCTTTGCGGCCTTCCGCATGGCTCACGAGCTGCGCCTTTCCGGCATACCGGCTGCCTGCGATGTCAACGGCAGGGGCCTTAAGGCGCAGATGAAATACGCTGATAAAATCCACGCGGCCTATAGTATGGTTCTAGGAGATAATGAGCTGGAAAGCGGGGAGGCCGTTCTCAAAAATATGGAAACGGGAGAAAAACACACTGTCTTTATCGGGGATGGCTTCCTGGAACAATTTGCAGCTATCGAAGCGGAGGACGATCTGAAAAGAGATTTCCCCCAGCTTACCCAGGAAGAATAATTCTGAAAGCGAGGCTCGGGCACTCCAGCTCAATGGTGGTATTGCTGTATTGTTGCCAGCCCGAAAGGATTCGGGGCTGGAACATGCGGAAATAGTAAACACATGGAGCCGATTGGATACATCGCGTACCGGGCATGTGCCCGAGCATTTGGCTTGAAGCAGCCAGAAACATCAAAAAAGAGTATCAAAGGAATTTCGGAGGGAACTGATATGGAAAATACAGGATTTGCGGAAACTATGGCGGGCATTTCCCGCACCCATTACTGCGGGGAGCTCCGCCCCGCTCATATCGGCCAGGAGGTTACTGTCTGCGGGTGGGTCCAGCGCCAGAGGGACCTGGGACAGCTGATCTTTATCGACCTGCGGGACAGAACCGGCATTGTGCAGCTGGCCTTTGATGATGAAAGCAAAACCGATCTTTTTGAAAAAGCCTTCACGGCCCGAGCGGAATTTGTGCTGGCTGCAAAAGGCCTCGTGCGGGAGCGGGCCTCCAAGAATATGGAGATCCCCACCGGTGAAATCGAGATAGAGGTCAGCGAGCTGCGGGTGCTGGCCCGGTCCGAAACACCTCCCTTTGCTATTGAAGAGGATTCCAACGTAAATATGGCTACCCGGCTGAAATACCGCTATCTGGATCTCCGGCGGCCGGACATGCAGCGCATTCTTATGGCTCGCCACCGTATAGCCAAGACGGCCCGGGACTATTTTGATGAAAACGGCTTTTTGGAGATTGAGACCCCCGATCTGATCAAATCCACCCCTGAGGGTGCCAGGGATTATCTGGTGCCCAGCCGCGTATTCCCCGGGGAATTCTTTGCCCTTCCCCAGAGCCCCCAGCTCTATAAACAGCTTTTGATGGTCTCTGGTTTCGACCGCTATATGCAGGTGGCCCGCTGCTTCCGGGACGAGGATCTCCGGGCCGACCGGCAGCCGGAATTCACCCAGATTGACTTTGAAATGAGCTTTGTGGAACAGGAAGATGTGATGGCTATAGGAGAAGGCTTTATCCAGAGAGCCTATAAAGAAGTGCGGGGTATCGATATCCCCCTTCCTCTGCCCAGAATGACCTGGCAGGAGGCCATGGAGCGCTTCGGCTCTGATAAGCCTGATCTCCGTTTCGGAATGGAGCTCCGCAACGTAAGCAGCTGTGTGGAAAAGACAGAATTCAAAGTGTTCCAGGGCGCTTTGCAGGGCGGCGGCTCTGTGCGGGGCATTAACGGCAAGGGCCTTGCGGAAAAACTCTCCCGCAAAGAAATCGATAAGCTGGGAGAATGGATCAAGGCTTACGGCGCCAAGGGTCTGGCATGGACCAGGCTTGCGGAAAAGGAAACCAGCAGCTATGAAAAGTTTCTCTCGCCGGAAGAGGCTGCCGCTATTCGGGAAGCTCTTTCCGCTCAGCCTGGAGACGTGCTGTTCCTGGTGGCCAGCGATGAGGATGCAACTGTCTTTGCCGCTCTGGGCGCTTTGCGCTGCGAGCTGGCCCGCCGTTTCGAGCTCATCGATGCAAGCCGCCCCTGCCTGCTGTGGGTGACGGACTTCCCTATGTTTGAATACAGCAAGGAGGAAGGGCGCTGGATGGCCACGCATCATCCCTTTACCATGCCCAACCCAGAGGATCTGGATAAGCTGGAAAGCGATCCGGGCTCTGTGCGCTCCCTTGCCTACGATATGGTCATAGACGGCTATGAGGCGGGCGGCGGCAGCATTCGTATCCATGACACCAACCTGCAGGAGCGTATGCTGGAGGCACTGGGCTTTGAAAAGGAGGATGCCCAGAACCGCTTCGGCTTCCTGCTGGATGCCTTGAAATTTGGCGCTCCGCCCCATGGCGGAATGGCCTGGGGTCTGGAACGGCTGGTGATGGTGCTTATGGGCGTCAGCGATATGCGCGATGTGATCGCCTTCCCCAAGGTGGCTTCTTCCGCCGACCTGATGAGCCAGGCTCCCGCGCCTGTGGACGAAAAACAGCTGGAAGAACTGGGAATCCGTTTGGCGCCTCAGGATACCTCTAAAGCACAGAGAGAGGAAACCGCAGACTGAATCTGCCTTATATTACACTAACCGGCAGAGGGGGAAAGGAGGAAATCCCATGGAAAAGGACTTAAAAGCCCGTCGGCCCAAGATTAATTATCAGAAGAAGCTGGAAGGTATCTTAGCTTCTATTGCCGAGCGGATCGGGCGGGGAGAGCCTCCCCCCACCCTTTTGCTCCATGGCTGCTGCGCTCCCTGCAGCAGCTATGTGCTGGAATATCTCTCCCGGTATTTTTCTATTACAGAGCTGTATTATAACCCGAATATTTCTCAAAAAGCAGAGTATGAAAAGCGGGCGGCGGAGCTTCTCCGGCTCACTGCCTCCATGCCCCAGATATACCCTGTGAAAGTGGAGATTCCACCATGGGATCCAGAACCTTTTCAGCGTATCTCCAATGGCCTGGAAGAAGAACCGGAAGGCGGCGCCCGCTGCCGGGCCTGTTTTGCCCTGCGTCTGAGGGAAGCAGCCTATGCAGCAAAGGTTGGAGGGTTCGATTATTTTTGCACCACCCTTTCCATCAGCCCTCTGAAGGATTCCCAGCTTCTGAACCAATTGGGAGAGGCCATTGGGAAGGAACAGGGGGTGCCCTATCTGCCATCGGATTTTAAAAAGAAAGAGGGTTACAAGCGTTCTATAGAACTTTCCAGAGAATACGGCCTTTACAGGCAGGATTATTGCGGCTGTGAGTTTTCCCAGCGGGAGCGGCTTCGCCAGAAAGTCTCCCAGCAGAAACTATCGGCTGCAACTGATGTGGAAAAACCTTCCCTTCTGGAATCTCGCCCATAGGATGACGGTTCTTTCTTGAATTTGTGTTTTTCCGGCCGCAGGTGGTTGTCCTCTCCTGTTTAACTTGGTATAATAGAGTAAATAAGATTTTCCCATCACTGGGGCGCCAGATAAGCCGCGTCATACCGGCACAAAAGGAAAGGGGCGCCCCCATTTCCATTTCAAGGGAACCCTGCAGCAAATGATGAACGTAAAAAGCAGGTCCTTGTGCGCTGGATACCAGCGCAGAAATCAGATATGGCGCAGAGAGTGTTTGAAAATGATTCCATCCGCCTGCGGAAATGCCGCGGCCCGATGGCCAAGGGGGTACGTGTGCTTTGAAGAAAGAGAAGGATAGGGAAAAAGAGAAAAAGAAAAAACGCATAAAAAAAACCTCTAAAATTCTGGAAAAGACCGGTTTCACAGCTGGCACTGCTTCCTCGAAATCTGCCGGAAAGGAAGCTCTGGACGAAAATACAGATCTTTCTCTGCCGGAGCCTTTGGAATATTTTCTTCAATGTGTAGGCGGTAAATGGAAAATGCGTATCCTGTGGGCTTTAAAGGAAGAGGGCAGCTTACGTTATCGCCTGATACGCAACAAAGTGACCGGTATCACCGATATGATGCTCAGCCAAAGCCTGCGGGAACTTACGGAGTGCGGGCTCACCATTCGCCGCCAGTTTCAGGAAATTCCCCCCAGGGTGGAATACGAGATTACCGCCGCCGGGCGTGAACTGCTCCCCATATTTGAAAAAATTGTGGAGTGGGAGAAAACTTTCCGCCCCCTTCTGGAGGAACAGAAAAAAGCTTCTGCTGAATCAGGGAATGACTAACTTCCCTTTTCCCTCCTACAAAGGCTGCCGCGGGAAAAGCATTGAATGCAGATCCGAGGATGAAACTGCCGCTATATAAAAAATAAAGGAGCTGTGCAAAAGCACAGCTCCTTTTTTGCAACGTTTTTGGTCGAGCCGTTGCTTGTTTTTCTCCTGTATGCTATATTGAAAATGCGAATAGAAACTCTTTCATCGCTTGGTGTTATCGATATATTCCATTTTCCATACTGCAGAAGTAAAGAATGCCGGCGATTGCAATATCTCCCGTTACCTGCGCAGCACATAAAATGCATCTATAAAGAAGGAGGCTTCATCATGAAGAAAGGTGCCGCTTTCGTCTTTCCCCTTCTTGTAGTATTCCTACATCTTTTCGCCTCCTGCTCCTATGCCCCTTCCGATCCCACTCCCTATATCCCCCAGGAATATAGAGATGCATTTCTGTGTAGCGGTTCCTTTACTCTGGAGGAAACGAAAGAAGCGGCTCCAGAGGAGGGGAGAAGCTCCCCGTCCCTTCCCCAGGTTCTTTCCGCCTCCTACCGCGTGCGGCAGGGAAATGCCTTTTACGACATTCGATACAGGGAGGGAGAAAGCCTTTCTGCGGAGCCTGTTTCCGTGGGCCTTTCTTCCCCGGTCACCGCTCCTTCTGAGCTATCCCTGGAAGGAATTCCAAGCCTTCTGAAAACGATTTGGGAGTTCTCGAAAGTTTCTGAAGGCAGAGAAAAAATTTTTGTTTCCTTTTCTTCTGCGGGGGAACTCTTCGACCATCTCCCAAACCAGGGGCTTCCCTGCTATGTCTATTCTCTCTCGGAAGAAACGCTTTTCGCCCTTTCCGGCTCGTATGAGGGGAATCGTTCTATGGGAACCTGCACTATATCGTCTGAGGATTCCGGAACCCTTTTCTATATTCTAATAGATCTCTGACCAGCCAATAGCCAGCGCCCAAACACATTGGCAACAGGCAGAATACAGCCATACTCCTAAGGAATTAAGCAGACACAACCCCGATTTCCCATCTGAAAACAAAGAAATAAAGGACAAAAACAGCCCCCGCAATCCCTTTCGGGATCTGCGGGGGCCGTTGTATATCTGCATAGTATGAAGCAATACCCCGCCGGTCAATCAGGCAATCAAAGAAAACACCTTACAGACACTCCTGCCTTTTTGCCGGTTTAGCAAATGCTTGCCAGCCATACACAATTACTGCAGGCGGGACTTCAGAGCTTCCAGCTGATCCTTCAGCTCCTGGGGCAGACGATCGAAGGTCTTGAAGTATTCGGTGATCTCGTCCGCTTCCTTGGTCCACTCGTCGTTCTTGACTTCCAGGATGCCCTTCAGGTCTTCGATGGTGAAGTCCTCCAGGCCCTCCAGGTTGATATCCTCAGCATTGGGAACATAGCCGATAGCGGTTTCCTTAGCATCCACAGTGCCTTCGCAGCGCTTGAGGATCCATTCCAGAACGCGGAGGTTGTCGCCGAAGCCGGGCCAAATGAAGTGGCCTTCGTCATCAAGACGGAACCAGTTTACATTGAAGATCTTAGGAGCCTTGTCGCCCAGCTTCTGGCCCATCTCGATCCAGTGTGCAAAATAGTCGCCCATGTTATAGCCGCAGAAAGGCTTCATAGCCATGGGGTCATGACGGAGCACACCCACAGCGCCGGTAGCAGCGGCGGTGGTCTCAGAAGCCATGATGGAACCTACGAACACACCGTTGTTCCAATCGCGGGACTGATACACCAGAGGCGTGGTCTGTGCACGGCGGCCGCCGAACACAATAGCAGAAATCGGCACGCCAGTGCCCTTATCAAACTCATCGCTGATGCAGGGGCAGTTCTTAGCAGGAGCAGTAAAGCGGCTGTTGGGATGTGCACCCTTCACATCGCTGGTCTTACCATTCCAGGGATTGCCCTTCCAATCCACAGCATTCTCCGGAGGATTCTTATCCAGGCCTTCCCACCACACAGTGTTGTCATCCAGATTATGGGCAACATTGGTGAAGATGGTGCCGGATTTGGTGGTAGCCAGAGCGTTGGGGTTGGACTTGTTGTTGGTGCCGGGAGCCACGCCGAAGAAGCCGTTTTCAGGGTTGATAGCCCACAGGCGGCCGTCGGGCCCGATGCGCATCCAGGCGATATCATCGCCAACTGTCCATACCTTATAGCCCTTTGCCTTGTATCCCTCGGGGGGAATCAGCATAGCCAGGTTGGTCTTGCCGCAAGCAGAGGGGAATGCAGCAGAAATATACTTGATCTCGCCCTGAGGATTCTCAACGCCCAGGATCAGCATATGCTCAGCCATCCAGCCCTCGTTCTTGCCCAGGAAGGAAGCGATACGCAGAGCGAAGCACTTCTTGCCCAGCAGAACATTTCCGCCGTAACCGGAGTTCACAGAAATAATGGTGTTATCCTCAGGGAAGTGGCAGATATAGCGCTTCTCCTCGTTGATTTCACACTTGCAGTGCAGACCGCGCACCCAGTCATTGCTGTCGCCAAGAGCTTCCACTACTGCCTTGCCCACACGGGTCATGATGGCCATGTTGAGCACAACATAGATAGAATCGGTCAGCTCAATGCCGATCTTAGAGAAGGGGGAGCCCACAGGGCCCATGGAATAGGGGATCACATACATGGTGCGGCCCTTATAGCTGCCTCTGGCAATATCATAGAGCATCTTATAGGCCTTTTCAGGATCCATCCAGTTGTTGGTGGGGCCTGCGTCTACTTCCTTTTTGGAGCAGATGTAGGTTCTGCCCTCTACACGGGCAACGTCATTCACAGCGGTGCGGTGCAGATAGCAGCCCGGGAGCTTCTCCTCATTCAATTTGATCATTTCGCCGGTGGAGCAGGCCTCCTTGCGGAGAGCTTCCAGCTGCTCCTCAGAACCGTCAATCCACAGGACCTGATCCGGATTGACGAGATCTTTCATGTTCTCGATCCAAGTCAGGACAGACTGATTTTTCGTCATAGTCAATTTTCTCCTTTCAGCCGAAAGAGGCTAAACGCATTCTTGCAAATATTATACTATATCGTTAAGAAATAATCAACTGAACAATTTATGAATAAACAAAGGCAGAACGACGAATCGAAAGGCAAAATACCAGAAGTTTTTTGCAATATTCCTAATATGCTCTCCATATCGCGTGCCATAGGCCTTTTTCGCTTGGAAAATGCATCCGTTATAGAAGGAATTGCAAAAAAGAGCAAAGATTTCCGTCCCTCTGTTTTTCATTTTCCCATTTTTCTAAATATGCAGGATGGAAGCGCTTATCCTGCATATTTAGGCTGTCATATGCCGGAAACAGAAGTCCTCTTCTTTTTAGAGGAAATTCCCCGTTACCCTTCGTCAATAGAGACGGCTGCGCAGCCGTTGAGCTCCATGCCCGCGGTTTTTCCCGCAAGATATTCATAATAGGCCTGGGAGCCGATCATGGCGGCATTATCCCCGCAGAGGCTTAGATCCGGCCTGTAAAACGCCCAGCCCTGGCTGGCGCACTCCTTCTCCAAAACGCGGCGCAGAAGGGAATTGGCCGAAACACCTCCGGCGATCACCAGCTTTTTTGCACCTGTATCCTCTGCGGCACGGATAAAATTCCCTGTGAGGCAGTCCACAACCGCTTTCCGGTAAGAAGCAGAAAGATCGGGAATAGAAATCTCCTCCCCTCTTTGCTCAGCTGTGTGCAACAGATTGATCACAGCTGTTTTCAGGCCGGAAAAGCTGAAATCATACGGAGCCCCCACCACGGACGGTCTCGGGAGTCGGAAGGCCTCCGGGTCGCCTGTCTCCGCCAGCTTATCCATGGCGATCCCCCCTGGATAAGGCATCCCCATAGCACGGGCGGCCTTGTCAAAGGCTTCGCCGGCGGCATCGTCTCTGGTGCGGCCCAAAACATGCAGTTCCGTGTAACTTTTCACCTGGATGATATGGCTGTGGCCGCCCGATACTACAAGGCAGAGAAAGGGCGGTTCCAGCTCCGGGCTCGTCAGATAATTGGAGGCTATGTGCCCCCGCAGATGATGCACCGGGATTAAAGGCTTCCCCGCAGCCAGGGAAAGACCCTTTGCAAAATTCACTCCTACCAGCAGGGCTCCGATCAGGCCCGGCGCATAGGTAACGGCAATCGCGTCCACCTCTGAAAGCTCCATCCCCGCCTCCTGCAGAGCCTGCCGGGTCACGGGGACCACCGCCTCACTGTGGCGGCGGGATGCAATCTCCGGCACCACACCTCCATAGAGCCTGTGTTCCTCCACCTGAGAAGCGACTACAGAGGAAAGTATCTTTCTCCCATCCTCTACCACCGCCGCCGCAGTCTCATCACAGGACGACTCCAAAGCCAGTATACGCATTTTTTGTTCCTCCATACTCCAAAACCGGATTCTCACCGGAAAGTTTCAACATTGAGAAAGCCTTGCGGCCTTCCTTTTCCACGTTTATAGATCTGCAGAGCTACCGAGGTGCAAATACAGAACTGCAGAACTCAAAAGTCTGCGGACGCACAAGCCTAGAGGCATTCGATAATAGGCACCGTCAGGAAGACCAGCCAGCCCGGGTGCCACAGGCCCCAAACGCACCCCAAAACAAGAAAAATCATGGCGCAGCAGACAGGCCATGTTGCTTTTAAGGCCGTTTTGAAGTTTCCTGTCCCGTACATACATCCTTCAAAAGTATAGTAAATGGGGATAGTCAAAAAAACCAGCCAACCGGGATGCCACAAATTCCACAGGAAACCAATAAGCAGGTAAATGAGGGCGCACAGCACCGGATAGGAACCCTCAAACCAACCTCTTTTTTTCTTTTTCTTGCTCTTCTTTTTCACAGGCACGCCGTCGAAGCTCTCCAGCGGTTCATCCATGCCGTTTTTGCCGGGGACCTCTGTTCCCTCAAGACGGAATTTTTTCAGCAGCTCTTCCGTCTCCGGGTCGTTAGGTTCCAGACCGTCAAAATGAAGAGATTTCTTCCCATCTTTTTCTATAACCGTCACTGAGCGCCCCTGTGAATCCGTTACCGTAACAGTGACCTCATCTCCCTTGCGGCAGGTCTCCACCCGGCTGCCATCCGGAGCGTCGTATACCTCCCGTTTCCAGGGGAATGAGGCTTCCGCTGCCGGTGTGGGCTCCGACTCCCGTTCTCCAGAGGGAGCTTCCCGTGTCTCCTCTTCTCCGCCGCATGCACAGGAAGAACCAACGCCATCATTTGCGCTCACAGCCCGCGCCGCTGTACTTTCAGGTATAGATCTCTCCTGTTCAACGCTCTTTTCCCCTGAAGATTCTGAAGAAAGGATTTCCTCTTTCTTCTCTTCTCCTGTCAGGAGAAGACCATCCAATGAAACGTGATACAGCTTAGAAAGGCAGATCAGGTTATCCGTATCCGGGCAGGATTCTGCCCGCTCCCATTTGGATACGGCCTGGCGGCTGATTCCCAGCCGGGCGGCCAGCTCTTCCTGAGAAAAGCCATTTTCCTTCCGGAGCTGCACAAGCCGGTTGGCGATTTCAATATTCATCGTAACCCTCCCTCCCGCCTGCATGCTGCCATCTCTGCGCGCAGCCGGTTTTTACCGTGGGTGTTTTCCTTCTTTGGAAAAGACCCGTTCTATTTTCAGAATACCGGAAAAACCGCCGCCTTTGCCACCCATTTTACTTTACAATCCCTCATGCAACCAAAGGTTGCGGACCAAAATCAAACAAATTATCGCTCACCGGCAGGCGTGCAAAAGATCTTTCCCATCAATAAAGAACCACTGTATCCGACCAGACACAACAGCGTCCCTCATAGCTCTGCTGCTTTCCCGTGCGGCTATCCACAATGGAATTGAATTCATAGGAAACCGTCTCATCCGAAAGGATATACTGGGCAATCAGATACCGGTCTTCCACACAAGCCGTCATCTCTCCCAGTTCCCGGCTGTAAGAACAATTCATGTTGGAATGAGCCTGCCCCTCTATGCGCCACCGGTTTTCTTCCTCCACAATCCGGTATACTCGGAAGGGCTGGCCTTCTCCCAAAGAGAGAAGGAAGCCTGCGGGAGGATCCCCTTCCTTCAAATTCAACTCCGCTGCGATCTCTTTTTTCCCTGTCTGCTTGTGGACAGAAAGCACCCGCTGATCGTTGGTGGGGAAATACCGCGCTCGGAAATAAAGCCTTTCTTCATCCATGCCCGCATATCGCACAAGCCCCGAGGTCCCTGCACTGAACAGCAGCTCCAGAGGCGTGTGTTCCTCGCCTGCTTTCAGAGAAACGATCAAGTCAAAAAGAGGGCATTCCCACACCCGGTCGCAGACAGAATCCCCCAGCCAACGCCTGTTTTTATAGCATGTCTCCTTTTCCTCCTCATCCCCGTGAGGAAGAAGGATCAGAAGACGGGGGAGCCCATCCGGATCAAAAGGTATGATGCCGGAAGCCTCCGCCGCGCAGATGCGCGGATCCCGCACATAGCAGGGTTTCTTTTCATCCAGATCGTAAAGGCAGACGGCTTTTTCCATGCCCGTCGTCTCCGTATACCGCCGGAAAAGAGCCTTATGCCGCTGGTTCGGCACAGTGAAAAACAACAGATGACTGGCATTCAAGGCTGCGCAGCCATTAAAAGCGCCGATCAGGCTGAGTTTATCCAGATTACGCTCTGCCCCTGTAAGTTTATCCACCCGCAGAACCCAAACCTCACTATCCCCATTTTCCATCACAATCAGAATGTCGTTGGGAAACCCGTAGTAATGATGAACAAAGGAAGGATTCTGCAAGATATAGTTGGTAATAATCCGCTCCCGCTTCGTCTTCCGGTTATATTCCAGCAGAAAAAGGATATTGTGCCCTTCTTCCATCTTCTCTTCTGCATAGTAGATAAAGTCGCCACTTACTTCGATCAGTTCATCCCGGCAGCTGGTAAATACATTCCGAAGATCCTCTATAATCAAAGGGCCCTTCCCTCCTTTTTTCAGCCATATCCAGTCCGGTATTCTGCTACCGGAGTTGGCCTTTTTAAATGCCTTAAAACACAAACGCGCAAAACACACCCTATCATTCTAACAGCATTCGCTCATATGCATCGCCTGGCATATCTGTTTGCTTTTTGCTGCACGCCCTGTGTATCTTCTCATCTGGAGCACACAGTTCCGGTATGTATATATTAGTATACCATTTTCATTCCCTCGGGAAAAGGGGAAAGACAAAAAAGCAGGCGGCCCCGCCGGATCTCCCGGCCACCGCCTGCTTCCATTTCCTCTCCGCCTCTTGCCGGCCCCTGTGTATTCCGTCTCTGCTGAAAAGAGCTGGAGAAAATCACTCCACAGATTTGAGGCTCTCCACCATATCGATGCGGCGGAGCTTCTTATTCATAAACAGATCCACAATCACCGAGAACAGGATGGTTATCAAAGCACTCCACACGAAGCTCAAAGGTTCGATGGTTCGTGGGAACATAACCAGATCCACCTCCACTGTCTGAATCACAAAGGAGTTCATGATCACACCCAGAACAAGCCCTAACGCGCAGCCCATAATGGTCAGCAGAGTGGTCTCCCGGTAAATATACGCTCCTACCTCCCGGTTGAAAAAGCCCAGCACCTTGATGGTAGCCAACTCTCTCTGGCGCTCTGTAACATTGATATTTGTCAGGTTATAGAGCACTACAAAGGCTAAGGCCCCTGCACAGATAATCAGCACCAAGGTGATACTGTTCAAGCTCTGGAGCATATCGTCAAATCCCTTTTTCACATCGGAGGTATAGGAGGCGGTGGCGATGGAATCGTCGTCCAGCAGCTTCTGGGCAGATTCCTGCCGCTCCTCTTCATCCGTCAGAAGGGAAACGGCGTCCACCTCTGTGCTCACGGGTTTTTCACCCATAACCTCCTCATAAAGCTTCGGGTCGATATAAGCGTAATGATACACATAGTTTTCTGTAATTCCAGTAACAGTAAAGGCCTTCCGGGCTCCGGAGCTGTTTTCCAGGGTTACGGTATCCCCGGGGGATACTCCCAGGGTATTGGCCAGCTTCTCCGTGAGCACCACGCTGCCCTCCCCAAAGGGGACATCCTCATGGGTGCGGCGATCCCTGAGTTTTACATAGGTTTTCAGATCCCCGGCATTCTCCGGCACCACGACATAGCCAGAGACGGTTTCCTCCCCGGCGGATATATCCGCCATTTTCCGAAGGGATTTCATCCAGCCGGAATAGGTATCCGTATCGTTGAGAAGAGCCTCCGCTTCCTCAGAAAGCTCTCCATCCTTAAGGGAAGCCGTGAAATTATACACATACAGGTCATCATATTGGTTGCTGATTATATGAGAGATAGAATCCTTTATGCCAAAACCTGTGACCACCAGAGCCGTACAACCCGAAATACCCACGATGGTCATAATAAGCCTCTTCTTGTAACGGAACAGGTTCCGGCAGGTGACCTTGCTGGTAAACTTCAGCCGTTTCCATATAAACGGGATTCTTTCCAGCAGAATGCGCTTGCCCATTTTGGGAGCCTTGGGCTGCATGAGAGAAGCAGGCTGTTCCCGAAGAGAGGAGCGGCAGGCCGCCCAAGTGGCCCCCAGAGTGCAGAGCACTGCTAAAACGCAGCCTACAGAGGCATGCAAAACATTAAACTGGTTCACCAGTTCCGGCGCCGTATACATCATGCGATAGGCATTCCAGCAGATTTCCGGCAGGGTGGCAAATCCCAGGCACACACCTGCGATACTACCCGTAATGCTGGCAAGGCCGGCGTAAAAGAGATATTTCTTGGCGATCTTTCCGTTCCCATACCCCAAGGCCTTATATGTGCCGATCATCACACGCTCTTCCTCTACCATACGGGTCATAGTGGTAAGCGCCACCAGGGCCGCCACCAGGAAGAACAGCACCGGGAACACAGTGGAAAGGGAATCCATCCGGCCTGCGTCCGACTCAAAGCTGGCGTAGCCCGTGTTGGTATCCCGGCCCAGGATATACCATTCAGGAATATCCATTTCACTAAGCTTTCTCTCTCCGTTTTCCAGCTCCTTTTTTGCGTCCTCTAGCTCTTTTTCCGCCTTCTGCTTCTGGCTGTCGTATTCCTTACGGCCCTCTTCCAGTTCTTTCTCTCCAGAAGAAAGCTGTGCTTCCCCCTCCTTCAGCGTTTTTTCCGTCTGCAGAAGGGTCTTTTCTCCTTCATCCAGCTGCGTGCGCCCCTCCTTCAGTTGGGCTGAGGCACTGTCCAGCTGGGCTTTGGTAGCATCCAGCGTCTGTTTTGTTTCATCAAGAAGGGCCTTAGCCGCAGTCAGCTCTTTTTCAGCTGCTTCCAGCTTCGGCTCGTTTTCGGTCTTCTGCTTCTGGAATTCCTTTCTACCCGCTTCTAACTGCTTTTCGTTTTCCTCAAAAGTTGTAATAACGGAATCCAGATACTGGGCCAGCTCCTCCTGTTCCTCAGGAGAAAGCCTTCCCAAAAGCTCTTTGAGACCACCTTCCGTCAGGCCTCCAGCCTGATCCAGCAGATCCTCCAAGTCTTCCGGCAGATCCCTTTCCTCTGCACCGGCAAAAGACTGGCCTGAAGCGGAAGCCTCCGACTGCTCCAACGCCTCTTTCAGGCGTTTAGCCGCCTCATACAAAGGCCGGGAAGCTTCCAGCTGCTGCTCAGCGCTTTGCAGCTCCTGCTCCGCGTCACTGAGCTGCTGCTTCCCCTGGCGCAGTTCCTCCATGCCGCTGCTGTATTCCTGAAGGCCCGCTATGTATTCTGAGTAACCAGAAAGCCACTGGCTGCGCCCGTCTTCATATTCTTCCCGGGCAGCGTCGTATTCCAGCTTCTTTTCTTCCCACTGGGCCTTGCCTTCCTCGTATTCCAGCTTTCCTGCTTCCAGTTCCGCCCTGGATTCTTCCAGCTTTCCCTGGGCTTCCGTCAGCTCTGCCTCCGCGTCTTGCAGCTCCGACTTGGCCTTGCTCTCAGCTTCGTTGTATTCTGCCCAGCCATCCTCCAGCTCTTTTCTGGAATCGGCCGTCACCTCCTCATACCGGATATCGTCCCGTTCCTCTCCCAAAGGTTTCAGGGCATCCTTCACAGCCTGCACCTTCTCCTCATACGTACCGGAAAAGGTGGATTCCTCTGAGGCTCCGTCCACCGTAAGATACAAATCCGTCACGGCCTCCTGATTGAAGTCCGTATCCAATATATACATATACAGGTTCAAAGTCCCCGTACCGATAGAGGTGCTTCCCAAGGAAAAGGATATATAGTAGGAGGAATCCACTATACCCACCACCTCAAAGGTGCGGCATTTAAAGGAATCCTCCCAATCCTCGCCGGAAACAGTGATGGTATCCCCCACCTTCACACCGGACTGGGTCTTATTCCGGCCTATCACGCATTCGCCGGACTTTTCCGGAAACCGGCCTTCCACTAAAACAGGACGATTGATATAGTTCTCATTGTCCTCACTCATATCCTCCGGGAGGCTATGCACCCGGATGGCCTGCTCCTTCTCTTCGATCACGGATAGCACATCCGCCGTATGCCCCGCCATCAGGCCCTTTACCCCAGGAATATCCCCAATGGCCTCTACATCCTCATCGGAGAAACCGAAGGCCGAAAGAAGGCGGATATCCATCATATTGGTATTGTCAAAATAAGCGTCCGCCGTTGCCCGCATATCGGGAGCCGTTGCTCGCAGGCCGGCATAAAAGCCTGCTCCCAGGGCCACTATGGCAAAAATAGCCCAAAATCGCCCCCATGAATGGGAAATCGAGCGGAATATATCCTTTGTGAAGGCCCGGATTCCCCGGTGCCTTCTTTTCGCCCTGCCGGGCGAAGCTTTCACAGGCTTTAAAGACTTCGACTTCACGTTTTCACTACCTTCACTGCATTTCCTTTCGCCGGCCCCTTTCTGGAGCCGCCCCGCTTCCCGGGCCCTCCAATTGAGTGTTTACCACTCCAGAGTATCGGCCGAAACGGGGTTCGGGTTCAGGTGCATATCCACCACCTTGCCGCTGCTGATGCGGATAATCCTATCCGCCATGGCGGCGAAGGATTGGTTGTGGGTGATCACCACCACTGTGCGCCCCGTTTCCCGGCAGGTATCCTGCAGAAGTTTCAGAATAGCCTTACCCGTTTTATAATCCAAGGCACCCGTGGGCTCGTCACAAAGAAGAAGCTTGGGGTTCTTGGCCAAAGCTCTGGCAATGGCCACCCGCTGTTGCTCGCCGCCAGAAAGCTGAGCGGGAAAATTCCCCATCCGCTCTTCCAACCCCACCTGACGCAAAACTTCCTCGGGCGGAAGGGGATCTTTGCAGATTTCCGAAGCCAGCTCCACATTTTCCAGGGCTGTCAGGTTTTGCACGAGGTTGTAGAACTGAAATACAAAACCCACATCGTAGCGGCGGTATTCCGTAAGCTGCTTTTCTGAATATTCGCTGATTTTGCTGCCGTCCAGCCAAATCTCCCCTCCGGAGCAGGTATCCATGCCCCCCAGCATGTTCAAAACAGTGGTTTTGCCCGCACCGCTGGGGCCCACAATGATTACAAACTCGCCTTTTTCAATCTGGAAGTTGATTCCATCCGCAGCCGCGATGCGGATCTCTCCCATCTGATAGAATTTTGTCACATCCCGAAACTCTACAAACGGCATACAGCCGCCTCCTTTATTCTATTCCCGGGGGCATGTAGCGCCAAATGCAAAAGGCCGCCGGAAAACCGGCGGAGCCTGATGCCAGGCGCCCTAAGAGGCCCCGGCCGTGCTATTTCAGAAGGAGCCTGGTGGCCCCCGGATTCAAACTGATAAGCTTTGCGCTGATCCGGGGATGCTTCAGCCTCTGACGTACCATATCCCGCAGGATCTGGCCGTTGTGATAGCCGTGGATCACCACTACCTCTTTCAGGGAGGCGTCCGCCCGAGAGAGAAACTGCTCCAGCTGCCGCTTGGCGTCCATCTCCGTAAGCCCGTGGATATCCACCTCCATCACATTCCCATGCCTCTGCGTCACCATGTCCGTTTCCTTCTTTCCTGCTTTTGCATATTACAATATATGCCTGTATAAACTGTCTCTATTATAGTCGATTCTTCTGAAAAAAGGGAGAAGAATGTATGAACAAGTAAAAGATTTTACAATTTTCTCAGACCTCTTCCCTTTCTAAGAAGTTTTCCAAAACTGCATTGCAATCAGGAATTATATGCACATATTTGTATATTAAGAATGTAAGTGTTATATATTTTTATGCTATATATCCTATTTTATTGCGTGTTTTTCTCCTTTCTGTATATGTACATCGCATGTGGCTGGATATATACTATAGTTAGAAAATATTTTCACAGAAAATTATTAGTTGGGACAATCTCAATGGGCCGTCAGCATAGTGGCAGATGCCAATTCGGAGCCTGCACCCATCTTAAGAAGTTCAACAGCTTAAACAGAAAGGAAGCGTATGTGCATGAAAACGTGCAAAAAGTTCTTTTCCCTGTTTCTCGCTCTTGTCATGCTGGCAGTATTTCCCTCTTACACAGAAAGCTTTGTATCCGCGGATACGGTTCAGCCCAGGTTATCCCTGCCGTACCATTGGGGCGGGACGCCAAGGACGGTAACCTTTGATATCTCCTCTCTGCCTTCCAATTACGCGAATGCGGCTGTGGCCGCCATGAACGTGTGGAACAGGGTGAAGGATCCGCTCACCAATCAATCACAGGTTACTTTGAAGGGAAAGAAAGGACCCGGAACAGGGCAATGCCAAATTACTATGCGATCTTCAGGCTTTAACGATGTGGGATATACCTATGTCACATATAACGAAAAGAATGAATATACTTCTACTGAAATATGGCTTTACCCATATGTATCCTGGTCCATCGGCAAGAAAGCGGGCTGCTATGATGTGGAAACGGTCGTCCTGCACGAATTGGGCCATGCCCTTGGAGTGGCCCACTGCCATGAAAAGGGAGATTCCTCATGCTTCAGCCCCACCTGCTCTAAAAATGTCATGCAGCCTATAATTAATCCTAATACTGTACGAACCACCTTGCAGGCTTACGATTCCGGCTCCTACCAATTTATTTATATGGAGCTGTAAAGTTAAAAAATATTAGCCGCACAGGCAGAACGTTTCGCTGCACTGCCTTCAATATAGTATGTAAGAAAGGAGATTACCGGAAGCGCTTTTGTATGAGCCCGGTATATGTGACGGTTATGTTTAGAAATATAAAATGCAGAAAGTCTTTCCTTGTGTTGTTCACTGTTTTCCTGCTGTTCACCCTCTCCCTTTCCGCCTGCACGGAAGCCCCAGAGGCGGACGACGGCGGAGTCTCTTCCTTTGTGCCCACCAAAATTGTTGAAGGGCATGGTTCTTTTATACAAACTACGTTGGGGGATTTGGTACAAAACTGCCCCACCATCGCTTACGGCACCATTCTGGAAAAAAGCGAATATGTGGAGACGCCGGAACCATTGACTTCTCTCTCCCCGGAGGAAGTGGAAGACTACAAACGGTATCAAAGAGTCACCATGCAGGTGGAAAAGGGCCTGCAGGGCTGTGAGGACGGGGAAACGATTACCTATTGGGAGATGGGCGGAATCTCAGAGGACGGGACCCTCTTTAAAACGAATGACTATGATAAACCCGAACCGGGAAGTACCGTCTTAGTTTTTGTGGATTCGGACCGACGTACCTACCGTTCCCAATTTCAGGCGGACAGTGAGGGGAACGTCACTGTTTTCGGAGATTACATGATCGAAGAACCCTGTTACGGAAATCCACCCGCTACCGAAATGCCTACGACAGAGCTCCCC
>CAJFPJ010000006.1 GCA_904399395.1 uncultured Clostridia bacterium
GCACCAAATATGCGAACGTAGCTCATCTGGTAGAGCGCCACCTTGCCAAGGTGGAGGTAGCGAGTTCGAGCCTCGTCGTTCGCTCCAAGTGGCGTCATAGCCAAGTGGTAAGGCAAGGCTCTGCAAAAGCCTCATTCCCCAGTTCAAATCTGGGTGACGCCTCCAGAAAAACTCGAATGCTAAGCATTCGAGTTTTTGTTTTTTGTAAAGATTGGTAGTACTTTTACTGCGTGGTAGATTGGATAACACCTGATCGTATAGGTTAGGTGCTATTTTTATGTGTGGATACTTATACCGCTTAAACACTCTTCTGCACATATCCAGTATAGCGACCTGCATATATCTTGTAAGAGATTCGATCGTATGGAGGGCTGGAGAGTGAAAAACAGAGTGGGAATTCTGATCCGGGAATTTGCTCCTGCAATTCTGCTTATAGTGTGTTGTATCTCTTTTTTTGCCCTTTCCTTTTTTTCATACGGAAAGGTGGAAAGAATGGCGTCTGCTATGGTACAGCAAGGAACTCCTGTGATTATACTGGATGCAGGACATGGAGGAGAGGATGGAGGAGCGCAGAGTTCTTCTGGGATCCTGGAAAAGGATATCAATTTATCCATAGCGCTTAAATTGGCGGATCTTTTTCGGTCATCCGGATATACAGTAGTGATGACAAGAGAAACGGATATATCTATAGGTGATCAAAACCTTTCGACAATTCGGGAACGCAAAGTAAGCGATCTTCATAACAGGCTGAAGATGGTGGAGGATCAGGAAAATTGTTTGCTGATCAGCATCCATCAAAATCATTTTTTAGAAGCCCAATATTATGGTACACAGATTTTTTATTCGACCAAAGCTGAGGAAAGCGAATGGATAGCGGAAAGAATCCGGGAAAATGTAGTTTCTCTTCTTCAGCCGGAAAACAAACGGCAGTGTAAACCTGCCACAGATTCTATCTATTTGCTTTGGAACTGCACAAAACCTTCAGTTTTGGTGGAGTGTGGTTTTCTTTCAAACAGCGGTGAAGCAGAGAAGTTAATGGATGAGACCTATCAGCAGCAGATGGCTTTCGCTATTTACAGGGGTGTTTCAGATTACTTGTTTAATCCTGGTGAATAGAGTATACTTAGAATTAAAGGTTCTATATTATTTTAGGATTATAAGATATAAAAAGCGTAGGAAATGCATTAGAAAGAATAAGGGAAAGTGGAATCATATGGCAGGAAAACTTCGGAATGTATATATATGTTCGGAATGCGGTTTTGAATCGGCAAAATGGTATGGAAAATGCCCGACCTGTGGTGCTTGGAATTCTATGTCGGAGGAAGTACGGCAGACTTCCTCCCAGCAGAAAGCAACTGTTTCTCCTAGGGGGCCATATTCCAGACCGGTTCCAATAAGAGAAATTGATACAAATGAAGAAGCACGGTATCATACAGGCCTTTCAGAATTGGATCGCGTTTTGGGTGGAGGTATAGTAAAGGGTTCGTTGATTTTGATCGGCGGAGATCCTGGAATTGGTAAATCCACTATATTGCTGCAGATATGCGGCTTTTTGGGGAAGACACTTCGAATCCTCTATGTATCTGGTGAGGAATCCGGTCGGCAGATAAAGCTACGGGCGGCTCGTTTGGGTGTGGATAGCGAAAACCTGTATATTATGACGGAAACAGATGTACAGGCAGTTGTGGAACAGATTCGGGCGGATAAGCCGGATTTGGTAATGATTGATTCCATCCAGACCATGAATTTTACGGATCTTTCTTCTTCGCCTGGAAGTGTTACGCAGGTTCGAGAGTGCACGAATGCCATTATGCGGGCAATTAAGGCGCTGGAAATTCCTGCTTTTATAGTTGGGCATGTAAATAAGGATGGGGCTATTGCCGGGCCAAAAGTGCTGGAACATATAGTGGATGCTGTTTTATATTTTGAAGGAGACAGACAAATGTCTTATCGGATTCTTCGGGCTGTAAAGAATCGATATGGCTCCACTAATGAGATCGGCGTTTTCGACATGGGTGAGTTTGGACTCAGACAGGTAGAAAATCCTTCTCAGATGATGCTTTCAGGTCGGCCTGTCCATGTATCGGGAACATGTGTGACCTGTGTGATGGAAGGAACGCGGCCTATTCTTGCAGAAATACAAGGCCTTGCCACTACTTCTGGTTATGGCAACCCCAGGAGGATGTCCACTGGGTTTGATTATAATCGCATGTCTCTGATTTTGGCGGTTCTGGAGAAGAGAGCCGGCTACTATTTCTCAAATTTGGATGCCTACATCAATGTGGTAGGTGGCTTGCGTCTGGATGAACCTGCGGCGGATCTTTCTGTTGCAATGGCACTGATTTCCAGTCTAAAAGATGCGCCCCTTCGTGAGAATGCCGTTGTATTCGGTGAGATCGGCCTGGCGGGGGAGCTGCGTGCTGTTTCCCATGCAGAGGCACGTGTTTATGAAGCAGCACGGATGGGATTTGAACGTTGTGTGCTGCCTTTTCACTGCCTGAAGCAGATTTCACAGAGTTCTATTCCCATTGAACTGGTCGGCGTCAAAACGGTGCGTGAGGCCTTTGAGGCTCTGTGTGAATGAGACCTCCTTTTTCATACTCTTCTTTGGTCAAAACATGGATACAGTGTACACAGCCGTTTCCGGTATAGTTGGTTATGGCCGAAGGCATATCCAAGCTGCAGTAGCCATCCTTTTGATAAATACAATCCTCTGCGCACTGAATAATATTCATAATATATCACCTCATAGCTAGTTTGAGACAACCACTGATTTTTATGCAGGAATAGAAAAGAGAAATTAAAAGAAGGAAGGATTTTCCGATAAAGTAAGGAAAATCCTTTTTCTTTTACTGTCATATTTTATCCTCTCTTATCAAACAATAGGCTAGAGTCTTGTAAATCTGAAGTGGGGGATACAATATGAAAAAATACGTAGGACTACTCTCTGTTACTGCCATGTTGATATTGGCATTTTCATTATGGGGAAATGCCATGCAGGCTTCTGCTGCTGAGGTAAAGACTGTCATGGTGCAACCGGTGATGACGCAGGAAACTGTGAGCTGCAGCGGTCTGGTAGAAAGGGTTTCGTCAAAGAAGGTCTATCCGGCTGCAATGGGGGTTATTACAGATCTTCGGGTAAAGGTTGGGGATACGGTGAACATAGGTGATGAGCTTCTTACAGTGGAACCATTGAATGCGGAGCTTTTTTCACAGGATGCTATGGAAGTATATGCTTCTCTGTATGGGGACTCAGAATCGGAGGAGACATCCAATAAAAAGGATGAACCTAAAATCATTACGGCACCTATGGCGGGTAAAATTACGTCCCTTTTTGTTTCAGAGGATGAGTATGCGGATCCTACAAAAGCACTTATGGTAATATCTGGAGAACGGGGTCTGCAGCTCAGGTTGAACGTTTCTGAAACAAAGATCGCTGATATAGAAACGGGGCAGAAGGTTGAAATTACAGGGAATGGCTTTAAAAATAATACCTATTATGGCAAGGTCAAGTCTATTGGTTCTGAGGCAAAGCAGGTTGTAACAACCAGCGGACAGGAAAATGTGGTAGAGGTCGTAGTGACGATTCAGGAGCCAGGAGAGGATATAAAGCCCGGTTATTCTGCAAAGGGAAAAATTGTCACTTCTGAATCGCAAGAATTTCTTGTGCCATATGAAGCAATACAAGCAGAGGAAAATGGAACTGAATATGTGTTCCTGCAGAAAAATGGGAGGGCTAAGAAGCAATATGTAACCACAGGAAAAGAGTATGAAGACGGCATTGCCGTAACGAAGGGGCTTTCTTCGGGAGATTTGGTGTTATCAAATCCTTTAGATATTTATGAAGGACAGCACTTAAAGGAAACGGAAAGGATTGTGATGGAAAATGCTTGATTTATTGCGTTCATCCTTCCGCAGTCTATTTATTAGGAAATTCCGTACTTTGCTGACTGTGCTTGGGGTATCGATCGGCGTTCTTTCTGTTGTTGTGATTTCCTGCATTGGACAATGCGGAACGGGAGTAGTTACCAGTGAACTGGAAAGTTTAGGCTTGAATGGGATCACCATTTCTGTGTCACAGGAAGAAAAAGCATACGCTCCTCTAGGAGAAGATGAGCTTGACGCCGTGCTGAAATGTGATGAGGTAGAGGAGGCCACTCCTGTTTTAATGCAAACCACAGGTGTTTCTACGAAGCGCTATGATTCTTCTGCTTTTGTTTGGGGAATCGACACTACAGCTGAAAAAATCATATCGATTCAGGTGATCCATGGCCGCATGCTACAGCTATTAGATATTCAAAAACGCCAACATGTCTGTCTGGTGGATGAATCTTTTGCAGAACAGGCTTATGGGAGAAAAAACATCATAGGGAAGACCATTACGATTCAGGGGATTTCAGAGACGAGAGAATATGAAGTAGTAGGAATTGTCAAAACAGGCACGGGTCTGCTTCAGAATTTTATCGGTGAGTATATTCCCACCTTTGTGTATGTTCCGTATACTACCTTTCAGGATGTTTTGGGACGTACAGGTTTTGATCAAATTGCCGTAGAATTGACTGAAACAAAAGATGTAGATAAGGCCGGAGAAGCAATCATCTCTTCTCTCAACGAAAAAATAGGCCTAACAGAGGCATATGTTTCCAATGATCTAGCAAAACAGAGGGCCAGCCTGATGTCGATGATGGATATTGTAACTCTGATTCTCACCGCTGTAGGAGGAATCTCTCTGGTTGTGGCCAGCCTGAGCATTATGACAATAATGCTTGTTTCCGTCAGCGAAAGGACCAGAGAAATTGGCATTAAAAAGGCTGTGGGAGCGAGTAGAGGAATCATTCTTACGGAATTTTTATTGGAGGCTGCATTTATTTCTGCTGTGGGATGCGTGGTAGGATTGGGAATAGGTTACACGATTTCCTTTATTGGAGCAGGGGCTTTTGGAATACAGCTTACAGTGGATTGGAGCTTTATAGCCGGGATTTCTCTTTTTTCTCTCGTTTGTGGCATGGTATTTGGCATATATCCTGCTATTAAAGCTTCCCGGCTTAAACCCGTGGATGCACTGCGAATGGAGTGAAATAAAAAAAGAGAAATAGATATAAGGAATTTTATTATATGGTAAAAGAGCATCTGAACATTTTCTTTGGTGCGTTGTTCAGGTGCTCTTTAGCAAGACCATAGCACATATAAGCATATATATCTGAATATCTGGAAATATGGAATTTTGCATAATAGATAAGTGGGCAACTTAGTTTTGAAATCGTAGACTGAGGGGATACTTGACAAGTTCCCCTCTATTTGGTATAGTAATTATACAAAATGAATATTTTGTATAATTGAGGGGAGCGGTTCGCATTATGAAACAAGCAGAGCTTTCGGCTGCGCCAGAGATTATTCGCGATTTTCTAGGATATCTGCAAGTCGTCAAAGGAAAATCACCTAATACAGTGTGGGAATATTATTTGGATCTAAGGACCTTTTTCCGGTATTTAAAGCAAAAACGTGGTTTGACTCCATCGGATATCCCATTTTCAGAAATTGATATACAAGATATTGATTTGGATTTTATCCGAAAAGTAACTCTTACAGAAGTTTATGAATATATGAATTTCTTAACAGAAGTTCGCGGTAACAAGGCAGCAGCCCGTTCCAGAAAGGTTTCCAGTCTCCGCACATATTTTAAATATCTTACCAATAAAGTAAATAAGTTAGAAAAGAATCCGATCGAAGAATTAGAAACACCAAAACAGAAAAAGAGTCTGCCCAAATATTTGACATTAGAGCAATGTCTAGAATTGCTGGCAGATGTAAACGGTCCTTATGCTGAAAGGGATTACTGCATACTAACACTTTTTCTCAACTGTGGTATGCGTTTATCTGAACTTGTGGGGCTGAATCTTACCGACGTGCAGAAGGGTTCAGATAGTCTCAGAATTGTTGGAAAAGGAAATAAAGAACGGATAGTATACCTGAACGATGCGTGCAAAGACGCTATTAACCGGTATATGCGTGTGCGGCCAGCTGATCATTTGACTGATAGAAATGCTCTTTTTATCAGCCGCCAAAGAAAACGAATCAGCCCTAAGACGGTGCAAGCTCTTGTGAAAAAATATCTTGGTGATATTGGTCTGAATGGCCCGGGATATTCTGTTCATAAGCTGCGGCATACAGCAGCTACCCTTATGTATCAGCATGGACACGTCGATATCCGTGTCCTAAAAGAGATTTTAGGTCATGAAAATTTAGGGACAACAGAAATCTACACCCATCTTTCCAGTGAGCAAATGGAAAATGCAGCACAGTCTAACCCTTTGTCAAAGGTGAAAAAAAGAAATCAATAACTCTTGATTTTTAGACTATCAGTTTCCGAATTAGTAAAAAAGAAAAAACGGTTTCCAAAATTTGGAAACCGTTTTGTTTCAGTTAATCAATATTTAATCAATATAAAATTTAATCAATATAAAGAATCACGGAAAGTAGGTTCATTATCCTCTTCACTTTCATTTTTCTCTATCTGCGGCTTATTCTGATTTTTAGCCGGCTGCACCATAAACTGATCAATCAAAGGATACACAGCGAAATTAATCAAGAAACCAAAGAAAGAGAAAAGAAAGAAAAACGATACAATAGCGGAAACTAAAAGATGAATCACAATCCAGTAAGAGATAAACTCGAAAATAAACCAAACTACTCCAAAGATAAACAGGATCAAAATATTCCGCCATAAGCCCATAATAGCGAAAATAAAGGCGTTTTTATAAATCTGCCGAAGCTTCAGATTAAAGGTTACAATCATCACGGGAATATAGAACTCAGCAAAGATGGCCAAAATAGCTAAAATAACGCACAGGGCAAACGGAATATAAAAGAACCAGCTGTTAGAGAGCTGCGATTGATAATAATTGATAGCAATATATAGAAGCGTATATAGCGTTACACTGATGAAACCATTCCCCAAAAATTGCTTCCAGTTGGCTTTGACAGCGTCTACAAAATCTGAAAAAATAAACGCATGCTCTTCCCTAGCATAATTTCGGCAAACATATGTGAGACCGCCCAAAAAAGGAAAAATCAACACCAGAAGATAATTGGTTAGAAAGGAAAAGGGTCCATTGGGCAAAATAGACTGAATGAATGTAATCAATACAAGACATATGATAGTGGGAATGGCAAACAGCATGTTTACTTTGCTCAAAGAAAAAAACTTCCGGAAGTAAATCTCCCAGAAACGTAAAAACGCATTTTTCTGAGGCTCATCCTTGGATACACCCGGACCGGGCTTGTCATAATTACGCTTAAAAAAACCCAAAATAATCAACTCCTAAAATATATAGCGCTTAACCCAATTTTGCTCTTGGATGACAACTATTATAAACCTCTTTGTAGTGATCATTCAAGAGGTGCAAGTAAATTTGTGTGGAGGATATATCTGCATGCCCTAACATAATTTGAATATCTTTAAGCTCGGCACCGTTCTCCAGTAGATGAATCGCAAAGGAATGGCGCAATGTATGCGGGGTAATCTCCTTTGTAATGCCGGCCAATTTTGCGTACCCCTTTACGATTTTCCAAAATCCCTGCCGGGTAAGCCTCTTTCCATTTAGGTTTAAAAACAGGGCCTGTCCCCCTTCGGATGAAAGCATAAGAGGTCGGATATGGCCGATATAATATGAAACAGCCGAAATTGCCGTGGGATAAACAGGAATCATACGTTCGTTATTTTTACCCCGGCTGCAGATTAGAGTGCTTTTTTTCAGATTGATGTCTCCCACATCCAGTTCGATCATTTCAGAAGCTCGAATACCGGTGGCATATAAAAGTTCCAGCATAGCTTTATCCCTGCAACCTTTTGGCTCCCGGGCGTCGGGCTGCTGCAGAAGGGTTTCGATTTCTTTCCCTGTAAGAATTTGAGGCAGTTTTTTCGGTTCTTTTTTCAGATGAATATCTTTTGCAGGATTAGTATCCGTATATTTGGATTGTATAAGAAATTGATAAAAGCAACGGATCGAAGCAATGCTCCTGGTTATAGTTGCAACACTTTTATGCTGCTTTTCGTCTAAATAGGCGGCATATGCCTGAATCGTTTCTTGACGAACATACACGGGATCCCCTATTCCCTTCCCCTCCAGATAAGAAAGATAGTATCCTACATCCCGAAGATAGGACTCCAGTGTGTTTTGAGATGCTGATTTAGTATATATCAAATATTGCTGAAAGTCTTTTTCAAGATTTTTCATACCCACTCTCAGCTCCTCTCAAAAATGCATTAGTAGAAATAGATACTCATACAAAAGAAAAAAGATCCGCAAAACAAAAATTCATACCCATGTCTAAAAGAGCAGAACAAAAAAGCATAGCCAATACTACACCAAACCGATTAAAAAGAAGTATATAATCAGGTTTCTTCTGCATTCCTATAGAACGAGATACTCTTGCAGATTCCTTAGCAGCCAGCAAAAGGGCAATTCCACAGAGACCGGCCCCCGGCAAAATTGTAAGAAAGTAATATAAAAAACCCTTCCAGCCAAAGGATATATACAGATATCCTGCCGTAAGCCCGGAACCAAATCCACGAAAAAAAAGCAAAAATGGTGTACACAAAAATCCCCATACAGAGAGCGCCAAAAGAAGGAAACCAAGCGCAAATAAAAAAGAAGATGCAAATGAACTGATAAATACAGTAGAATATGCATCTGCAGAACGAGATAAAAAACTGGCATGAAATAAAAAATCCAGCTTTTCTAAAATCGTTCCACGGGTAAATCCACCCACCAAAGATCCGGCCGCAATTCCAAGAAGAAAAATACAGGCAAAGAAAAAAAGAGAAGAATTTTTAGATATAAGACTCTGTAACTCTCTTTTTTTCTTAGTAGTTTCTGCGATGCTTTTATGCGTAAGAGGTAAATTTTTGCTCTTTACAGGAATACTGTTTGTCCTGCTTCTGAGAACCATGTAGCAACAACCCCCATCCTGATTACGAAGATATATATGAGTTATATCTTATGTAATCAGTGTATGTTAGGGGAAGAAGAAATAGAACAAAATTTTTCTTACCGTAAAGCTGTAAAGAATCTATTCTTATGATAATACAAAAATCAGCATAATGCAACAAAGACTGCATAAAAACAACAAGATTATGCAACTTATCAAAATTATGTAAACAATATTTGACGCTTGATTTTGTTATGTAAACTAATGTATATTATATAATAATTATTCATCTTCTCTTTTTAAAGGATGCGAGATAGCCTCCCAAGGAGCCTCCCAAGAGAAATATGGGAATGCGAGTTAAGACGCCTTGCAGTGAACCGTTTCCTCCAAAGCAAAGAACAGCCGCCCAAAATAAGAAGCAAAGCAGAGCTCCACATCCTGCTCCGATAAAGAGTCCCCTCTTCCCCATCATTTTAGCAGCTATAAAACCTGAAACCAAAGATGAAATAGCAATGATCCCAATAATTAAGGCGGGAATAGCGTTTCTCGGAATATACTGAAGCGATACGATGGCCCACGCAGAAACGGCCATTAATCCCGCACAAAGAACGATTCCCACTCCTGCGGCAATTACCAGAGACCGAATGATTTTTACCCACATGTTTCCTTCTGAACGCCCTGTTTTTTTCATAAAAAATCCCTCCACGAATATCCTTTAGAAAATAGATATTCGGGAGGAATTCACAGTATGCAGAGATCTGCCAATTTATGGAAATTGCTTATTCACCGTCGTCATGAATCGTGTCTACACTGCCTACAGCCCAGCGTTTAATCCGAATCTTGTCGCGGTCAATACCGGTCTCAATTACGAGAGTATCCGTCTCTTCTTTAATGCTGATCACGCGCCCACAAATTCCGCCGATAGTAGTGATTTCATCGCCGATACGGACACCCTTACGCATTGCTTCTTCTTTTTTCTTCTTTTTGGATTGAGGACGGATCAAAATAAAATACAGCGCTATAAACAGGATCGCATACATAGCGATTACCATGATCCAGCTCGAACCAGAAGTTCCACCGTCAGTTCCTGCACTTAAAGGAATAAAATTAGACATCTTTTTTCAGCCACCTCCATAGTAGTCTTTAGTATTATAGCAAAGGAAACGCTTTCTTGCAATAGAAATTATATTCGCAGCCCTAGTTTTACCACATTATTTTTATAAAAATCTTCGAAAGTACCTTGATCTAAAGCCTCCCGGATTCGTTCAAACAGTGTATTAAAGAAAAAGAGATTGTGCATAACAGTCAGACGCATGGCCAGCATCTCTTGACTTTTGAAGAGATGATGGATGTATGCCCTGCTGAAATTACGGCAGGTAGGGCATTGGCAAGTTTCGTCCAGAGGTGCCTCGTCCAGTGTATATTTTGCGTTCAGCAAATTTCGACAACCCTCCCAAGTGAAGGCATGGCCATGGCGGGCATTTCTTGAAGGCAGAACACAGTCGAATAGATCCACTCCTCTGCGAACCGCCTCAAGAATATTAACAGGTGTCCCAACCCCCATAAGATAGCGGGGCTTATCCTTTGGCATCTCAGGCTCTACGGCTTCGATGATCCGATACATCTCTTCCGCGGGCTCCCCTACCGCCAGACCTCCGATAGCATATCCATCCAGATCCAGCTCTCGGATCTGCCTCATATGATCTATTCGCAGATCGGCATAGGTGCTACCTTGGTTAATGCCAAAAAGCATCTGCTCCCGATTGATGGTATCGGGAAGAGCTTTGAGACGTTCCATTTCTTTTTTGCAGCGGTAGAGCCATCGAACAGTTCTGTCGCAGGAGCGTTTTGTGTATCCGTATTCAGCAGGATTCTCGATGCATTCGTCAAAAGCCATTGCGATGGTAGAAGCAAGATGAGATTGTATACGCATGCTTTCTTCGGGACCCATGAAGATTCTGTGTCCATCAATATGGGATGCAAAGGTCACACCTTCCTCCCGAATATCGCGGAGCTTTGACAAACTGAAAACTTGGAATCCGCCGCTATCTGTAAGGATTGGCCCTTCCCACCGAGTGAAGGCGTGAAGTCCTCCTAGCTTATGAATCACATCGTCTCCAGGTCGCAAGTGAAGATGATAGGTGTTGCAAAGCATAACCTGGCTTTTCAGTTCATTTTTTAAATCCAGAGCCGAAATCCCACCTTTGATGGCAGCAGCGGTTGCCACATTCATAAAGGCAGGCATCTGGATGGTTCCATGAGGTGTTTTAAATTCCCCTCTCCGAGCATTGCCGCAAATCTTTTTCAGAGTATACAAAGCTGATACCTCACATTTTTGAGTTTTATCCTATCCAAAGAATCGAGGAACACGCTCTAAAAGCGAATCCGAATCCCATTATATCCGTATTTGCAGATGGAGTCAATAAAATGGAGCGGCAGGATCTGAACTGCCGCTCCGTTTTTAACAAAAACCTATTTGGTTTCCTTTCGAGTTGCATCGACAAATTCGGGAAGTTCTCCCTCGCTTCCATCGCGCAACCGATCTAGTTCTTCATAGGCATTGGAGAAACCAGCTTCCGGCAGAGGCTGATTCGGCCCAATTTTGAAAACAGGCTTCAATAGAATAGGCGTTATGATAGTAGTGATCACAACCATCAGAATCACGGGCCCCAGAAAAGAAGCTCCCATAAGGCCTAAAGCAGAACCTTTGCTGGCTACGATGAGAGCGACTTCTCCACGAGAAATCATACCTACACCGATACGAATGCACTGATAATTTTTATAGCGGCAGAGCTTAGCTCCCAAACCGCAGCCAATTACCTTTGTCAGAATAGCAACGAGAACCAAGATAACAGAGAACCAGATGATCGTAGGTGTCATAGGAGGCAGAACCACCTGGAGGCCAATGCTGGCAAAGAAGATCGGGGAAAGATATGCGTACGAAAGCACATCAAATTTCGAGGCCAGATATTGGGTACGCTGCGTGCAAGAAATAATCAGACCTGCAATGAAAGCGCCGGTGATGTCCGCTACACCGAAAAGATCCTCTGCACAGTAAGACATAAGCAAGCAGAATACAAAAGCGACTATTACATGCCGGTGCATTCCCTGATTGGAACGGGTAAACCATTTGAAGAACTTGTAGAAGAGAAAACCCACAACACCAGAGAAAACAAAAAATCCTACAATTCTCAAAAGAACAATTGCAATATTAACGGTGGAATCTGCCAGACTGGTAACAATAGTGAGAGCAATTATACCAAGAATATCATCGATAATGGCAGCTCCCAGAATGGCATTTCCTGAATGGGTTTTGAGCTTTCCCATTTCCTTAAGAGTTTCCACGGAGATGCTAACAGAAGTAGCTGTCAAAATGACACCGATAAAAATATTTTGTAAGAAAATGCTTGCTGAAGCATCAGAATCGATCACACCAGGTCTATTAAAGAAGTAGGCCACCAGAAAACCACCGATCAAAGGAACGATAACGCCGATCAGGGCGATTACAAAGGAGGCTTTTCCACTTTTTTTCAATTCGTCAATATCCGTTTCCATACCTGCACAGAACATCAGAATAATAACGCCGATTTCTGCGGAGGATTTAATAAAGGGAGTTTCCGTAATGATCCCAAAAACCGCGGGCCCCAGAAGCAGACCTGCGACCAGAGCTCCCACAACCTGAGGCATCTGAAACCGCTTTGTAATGAGACCGAATAATTTAGTCGTAAGCAGGATCAGCGCCAAATCTAGTAAGAACCGATAGCTTTCCATTCTTTTATCAACCTCTTTTCATCTCATTCATTATACAAATCCTTTTGAATTTTTCAAGCTATTTTACAAAAAAATAATGACGATTTTTTGCATATAGCTGATGAAGCAAAAAATGGAAAGAATAATTTAGTCAATTTTATCAAATTTTTGAAAACAATACATTGTTAGTGAAAAGATTTTTAGTAGTATTGTCAGCGGAAGAACCTATATCTCCGTTTTTTCATAGAATAAACTCTGTAAAAAATGTCTCGTATCAGGGATAGCTACTTTTTAGAGGAGGAATTGTGTTGAAATTGCTGAAGAACGATCTGAATAGTCATGGATTAACTATCCCCCTCTTTATACGAAGATGGAAGTAATGGACAATATAATGACGTATTTCAATAGGTAATACTTTATCTTGCCTCCGCCTTTCAGAAATTCTTTGCAAGGGACCATTGACGTAAGAAAATCTACATGATATTATTTTAGTTAGAGATCGCTAACTAAATTGGTTTCTGTTTTTGTAGAGTAAGTTGTAGAATTCTTTGATAATACTGTTTAAGGGGTGTACAGTATGGTTCGATACATTGTAGAGGTGGAAGGGATGCAGTGTGGTATGTGTGAGGCTCATGTGAACGATGCAGTCCGGAATGCGTTCCAAGTTAAAAAGGTTTCTTCTTCTCATACTAAAAAACAAACAGTTATTCTGGCGAACGATACCATTGATGAAGAGGCTATACGGAATGTGATCGATAACACAGGCTATAAAGTGCTGTCGGTTCACAGTGAATCGTATAAAAAGAAAGGGCTTTTTCATCGGGGATGATAGATGAAGCGGCTCCAGCGGCTATACAACAAAACGGGACGAAAATTTTCGTCCCGTTTTGTTGTATTCATATGATAAAATACTTTATCTTTGAAGATTGAAAGCTTCAAAGCCCGGATAAACGGCGCTACTTCCTAATTCCTCCTCTATCCGTAGCAGCTGGTTGTATTTTGCTACACGTTCGCTTCGGCTGGGGGCGCCGGTTTTGATTTGGCAAGTATTCAAAGCTACAGCAAGATCGGCGATAGTGGTGTCCTCCGTTTCACCGGAACGGTGAGAAGCAATAGCCGTATATCCGGCCTTATGTGCCATCTTGATGGCTTCCAGTGTTTCGGACACAGAACCGATCTGATTTAGTTTGATAAGAATGGAATTTCCGCAGCCGAGCCGAATGCCTTTTGCCAGTCGCTCTGTATTGGTAACAAACAAATCATCTCCCACCAGCTGAACTTTTCCTCCCAGTTCCTTTGTCATAAGTTGCCAGCCTTCCCAATCCTCTTCATCCAAACCGTCTTCGATGGAGTAGATAGGATATTTTTCGCAGAGGGCTTTCCAATGGGCTACAAGCTCTACAGATGTAAAACGATTACCGCTTTTGGGTAGGAGGTATTCACCCTTCTTCTCCCCTTTCCATTCACTGGATGCGGCGTCCATTGCTAGAACAAAATCCGTGCCGGGTTCGTAGCCTGCATTTCTGATGGCTTCCAGAATATACTGAATGGCTTCTTCGTCGCTGGCCAAATCAGGAGCGAAACCGCCTTCATCCCCTACAGAGGTGGCCAAACCCTTGGATTTCAACAAAGACGCCAGAGCATGGAATACCTCTGTACACCAGCGGAGTCCTTCACGGAAGCTTTTCGCACCTGTAGGCATAATCATGAATTCCTGCACGTCAACTGTATTGGCGGCGTGGGCTCCGCCGTTGAGAATGTTCATCATAGGAACAGGAAGGCGATTGCCGTTGATCCCACCCAGATACTGATAAAGAGGCAGCCCTAATGAAGCGGCTGCGGCCCTGGCACAGGCAATGGATACTGCTAGAACAGCATTGGCGCCCAGTCTGGATTTATCCTTTGTACCGTCGGCCTGGATCATGGCCTTATCTACAGCATAGATGGCAGAGGCATCCATACCGTAAATCGCTTCACAAATTATGGTATTGATATTTTCTACTGCTTTGGAGACACCTTTCCCTCCGAACCGGTTTTTATCGCCGTCTCGCAGTTCGAGAGCCTCAAATTCACCAGTAGATGCTCCGCTGGGAGCGGCGCCTCTTGCAAGGGTTCCATCCGCAAGAAGAATTTCTGCTTCAACAGTAGGATTTCCGCGGGAATCAAGAATTTCGCGGCCTTTTACGGATACGATAGAAAGTGAATTCATGCAGCCGTCATCCTTTCAATTTTATTGGTTAGTTTTAACTAACTTGAACTGATTGAATTATAATACGGATTTCCAGAAAAGGCAAGTCCCCTTTTGTATTAAAATTAAAAACATCTTTTTTCCTATCTGTCAAATCATTTTCATACGTTAGTTTTTAAGCTTTTAATTTTTGCGGTGGTCATAAAGTAAAAATCAAAAAGGTTTCTTGCCCATTGATTTTTTGCGAGAAAGCGAGTATGCTATATAGAGTTAGCTGATGCTAACCAACGGCGTTTTATCGGGCACAAATTGTTGGTATGTAGTAGGATGTTAAAAATTTAGAGTGTAGATAAAAAGAAACACTTTGGAGTATGATCCGCCATAGAGAGTCCTATAGACTAGAAAGAGCCAGATGAAAGGTCTTAAATATTTGGTTGCATGCGTTATTTTGGAGTATGTGGAGCATATTAAAAATAAAGATAAGTAGGCAAATTAGGAATAGATCACAGATTCGAATAGCTCTACAGCGGTTGCTGTTTATTCGGATGATGAAATCTATATGGAAAAATCTTATAACAAAGAGAATACAAAAGGAGAAATGTGGTATGTATTGCACTAGAAACGTAACCGAATCTATTATATGGGTTGGCGGTTGTGATAGGCGACTGGCGCTGTTTGAAAACCTCTTCCCTATTTCCCGGGGCGTGGCTTATAATTCGTATGTAATTTTAGATGAAAAAACAGCACTTATTGATACAGTGGATTCTTCTATTTCACGTCAGTTTTTGGAAAATATTCATCATGCACTCAACGGCCGCTCTCTGGATTACCTTGTTATAAATCATATGGAACCGGATCACTGTGCTAATATTGAAGAGCTTATGCTGCGATTTCCGAATCTCCATATCGTAGGCAATGAAAAAACGCTGGCCCTTATCCGTCAGTTCTACGATATGGATGTGGAGGGCCGGATCCTGACGGTAAAGGAAAACGACACTCTTTCTCTTGGTCGTCACACCCTTCGATTTTATTTTACCCCTATGGTGCATTGGCCCGAAGTAATGATGTCTTATGAAGAAAATGAAAAGATACTGTTTTCTGCAGATGGTTTTGGTAGCTTCGGTGCTCTGAACGGAGCTTTGTTTAGTGACGAGGTGGATTTTGACAGGGATTGGCTTCGTGATGCCCGCAGATATTATGGAAATATTGTGGGAAAATATGGACCTCAAGTGCAGGCAGCACTTCGGAAGCTTTCAGGAGTGGATATTCGAATGCTCTGCCCTCTTCATGGCCCTGTCTGGAGACATGACCTCGATTATATCTTAGGAAAATACGATCATTGGAGCCGCTATGAACCGGAAGAAAAAACTGTGGCGCTATTTTACGGTTCTATGTATGGAGATACAGAAAATGCAGTCAATATTCTGGCCGCTGGTTTGGCTGAGCGCGGAATTCGGAATATAGCAGTATATGATATGTCCAGCACACATGTTTCCGAGCTAATTGCAGAGGTGTTTCGCTGCAGCCATTTGGTGCTGGCCAGCCCTACCTATAACAATGGTATTTATCCGGCTATGCTGAATTTTCTTCATGATATGAAGGCTCTGAATTTGCAAAACAGGACGGTAGCCCTGATTGAAAATGGTTCTTGGGCACCATCCAGCGCCAAACAGATACGGACGCTGCTTGAAGATATGAAGAAGATTCGTATTCTTGAGCCAGTAGTGTCGATTCGTTCCTCTGTAAAACAGGATGTAATGCGTTCTCTTTCTGAACTAAAAGAAAAAATACTGGATTCTCTTTCTGAAAAATATGGTATATAAAAATTTATAAAGAAATATATCACATGTGCCTTGCCCTGTTGCCTCATAAAGAAATCATTATGAGGCAAACGAAAATCTAGTTACCAAAATGGATACCTTTTGGGTATCCATTTTGGTATAGCTATTTGCTGTGGATGGCACGATACTTGATTAGCATAAAGCCTTTCAATTCTGCTTGGATCTCCTATGTTATATAAATATATGCCAATGTAAAACTGGGGAAACTTGACATTTTATACCCCTACCTGTATACTGTATTATACATATAGGGGTATAAGTATATGACGTGGGAGGTATATTATGCGAAAAGGAATTCAAAAAATAGAGCAATTTCTGGAATGGGGCGGTACGAAAAAAGATATCACTTTGCTTGTTATATCAGGGCTCTCTTTGCTTATCAGTATACTGATTCCGGATATTCTCCCCTTTGATACAGCCTGGGTGGCGATTGTTCTCTGCGGTGTTCCCATTATTCTGGAAGCGCTCATTGGGCTTATCACCGCCTTTGATATCAAGGCAGACGTGCTCGTCTCCATCGCATTAATTGCCTCAATTATAATTGGCGAGAATTTTGCGGCAGGCGAGGTGGCATTTATTATGCAGCTTGGCGCTCTCCTGGAAGATCTGACGGTTGCGAAAGCACGCGCTGGAATAGAAAAGCTGGTTCACCTTACGCCGCAAAAGGCAAGGATTCTATCTGGGGAAACGGAGAAAATTATTTCGGCTGAAGAGGTAAAGGTCGGGGATTTGCTTCGGGTGCTTCCGGGAGAAAGCGTACCAGTAGACGGTGTAATTGTTTCCGGGCAGACATCTGTGAACCAAGCAGTTATGACAGGAGAATCTCTCCCTGTGGATAAAACGGCCGGTGATGAGGTTTCCAGCGGCACGGTAAACCAGTTCGGTTCTTTTGATATGAGGGCTACTAAGGTTGGGCAAGACAGTTCCATCCAACGGATGATTCGCCTTGTGCAGTCAGCCGATGCGGGTAAAGCTAAGATTGTAGGAATTGCCGACCGCTGGGCGACCTGGATCGTAGTGACAGCCCTTACGGCTGCTGCCTTAACGTGGATCATCAGCGGTGAAATTATCAGAGCGGTTACCATTCTGGTGGTATTCTGCCCTTGCGCTCTTGTATTGGCAACTCCTACCGCCATTATGGCCGCTATCGGAAACGCTACGAAGCACGGGTTTTTGGTTCGAGAAGGTGATGCTTTGGAGCGTTTGGCTTCCGTAACTAAAATTGCTTTTGATAAAACAGGGACACTGACCTATGGAACTCCTGAGGTAACGGCCGTCAGGAGTTTTACCCCAGTATATACAGAAGAGGAGCTGTATTCTTTTGCGGCTTCGGCAGAGCTGCGTTCGGAGCATCCGTTGGGAAAGGCCGTTGTTCGTTGTTTTCGGCAGAAGCATCTCGCTTCCGTTTCTCAACCGGCAGATTTTAAAATGATTCCCGGCCGCGGCGTGGTGGCATATACGGGTGGAGTGCGAATCCTTGCCGGCAATCGGGAACTTTTAGAAGATCACTTTATACCGGTTACAAAGGAAGCGCTCACGGAGGCTGAGACGTATCTTGGCCAAGGGTGTACCGTGATTTATATTGCTGTGGACGGCCAACTTGCCGGGCTGGTGGCATTAGCAGATTGTCTCCGTGAAGAAAGCGCGGATATGATACATGATCTTTCTGAACTCCATGTGCAGCCGGTCCTGCTGACCGGTGACCATGAGGAAGCTGCTGGCAGCATTGCCCATAAGCTGCAGATTCATGAAGTGCATGCGAACTGCTTGCCGGAAGATAAGTTGAATTGGATCGATACATATCAAAAAGAAAAGAATCCTGTCTGTATGATTGGCGATGGTATTAATGATGCTCCGGCCTTAAAGAAGGCGACTGTGGGAATCGCTATGGGTGGTGTGGGAAGTGATATCGCTGTGGATGCTGCAGATATCGCTCTGGTGGATGATGAAGTAAAAGAACTGCCCCATCTGTTGGCACTGGCTAAAAGAATGATGTTTACTATAAAATGTAATCTTTCTTTTTCCATGGGATTGAATTTCGTAGCCATTGCCCTGGCCATAAGCGGTATTTTAAATCCGGTGGTGGGAGCCCTTGTTCATAATGCCGGGTCGGTAATTGTCATAGTACATTCCGCGCTACTTTTGAAATGGAGGAAGAAAAAAGATGAAGCGTGATACAATTTTACTGTGCAATTACATTTTTGATCAGGGTGACAGCAATCCTTTCTATTCGTACTTTCCCTTTGCCACCTTTCTCCCGAGCAAGGCCTGTTGATTTTTATTCACAAAGGATTTTGTTCTTGCTCGAAGCAAAATTTTACGTCCTTCCGGTGTGCGCGTATAGATAACCCTGTATTTTCCCAAAACCGCGCGCATATGCTTTTCAAAAATAAGTGCCCGCTCTTTCTGCCTGCCGAATACCTCTGGCACAGAATAGTATTCGGTAGTCCGAGATTTCGCTTCCCTCATCAGCAAATATCTTGGGTTATCAATGATTCCCCAGATTTCTTCCATGCAGCAGGCAAAGGTTGTCTTATCCCGCATACTCCCACCTTTAAGCCATGTGCCAATGAGGAGTCCCTCCACAGATTCCACTTCGGCCCTGCAATGTGTGGCATCCTCGATTTCACCGGTTTCAATCAGCGCACGGAGCATCGCCTGACCGATCCGTTTCATTCTCCGTTCCGGCCTACTAAAACGGAACAGCTTGATACCGTATCTGGCGGCCAGCAAAGCTGCGGCAATCACGCCGATTCCCAACACGGTAGCCCAGATGGCGCCGCCCGATATCAAAAAGCGACCGGCGGCCAGTAGTATCATCAGGATAATACTCAGAATCTCCATTCCCAATGCATTTTGGAACACATACCCAGCTTTAACTTCCTCTTTAGGGATGGTTTCCATCTGCTCTACTTCCATTTCGCCATGGATTTCCTGTAGAGCATTCTGCCACCGCGAGCGCAGGGCATCTCGATCCGCCGCCCGCTCCAGCATCATCCGGTTGACTGTTTCCATTTTTTCACGGGAATCAAATTCTGGCATTCCCAATCGATCAATTCCACTCTCGATCAGATTGTCTTTCCAGGATACCCCTAAAAAGGTGTCAAACCGGCGAGCAAGCGTTTCATAGTCACCAGAAAAATCTGCATGATCGGTCTTTCCGGATTTCTGCGGAAAAATACAGGCCAGATGCCAGATATTTCCTGTCTTCTCCGGGTGTTCCCGGTCAATTCGGATGGTTCGTCCTCTCATTTGATTACTTAGCATAAAAGAGCCTACATAGGTAGCCAGAATCAGGGAATTGATGCAAGGTGCATCCCAGCCTTCTCCAAGAAGAGATTTCGTTCCAACGAGCGTATTGATTTCTCCCTGACGGAACAACTCGGTGACCGCTGCTACTACATGTGTGTTTTTCCCTTTTATTTGGAATAGTCCATATCCAGTATTTCCCAACGGCGAGAGATTTCCCTCACATTCTCGTTTCTCAAGCAAGCTCTCCAGAGTTTCTTTGGTATCAATTGGGAGAAGAACTACCGTTCCGCTCAGACACCCCAGGCGAATTTCTTTCCGGCCCTTTCTTCGCAGAAACTCAAAGATAGGAACAGCGCCGATTTCCGTTTTTATCGCCCGATCCGTTCCTATAAACGGCAACTGATCTCTTTTAATGTAATCACATAAAATCAAAAGCCGCAGCTTTTCTCCCAGCGCCTGATACTCGGATTCCACGATTTTCCAGATGCTCTCCATCTTTCCTTGGCTTTTGGCCAGCAGCTTCTGTATCGCCTCTTTCTTTGTAAGGATCACCTTCTTCCGGTATATGCAGCCGGCTTCTTCTAACTCCTGCAAAAGATGCTGCCGCTGTACCTCGAAAATTCGGTACGAGTCTGCATCGTCATAGAAAAAGCCCTGCAAAAGGATCTCCAGCCATTCATCAGTAAGTTTTGGCAGTTTCCCCTTTTCCCCGATCAACTCTTTTAAGTAGCCAGGAAACTGGATTCCCTGTGCCTGACAAAAAATCAGGAGCGATGAAAAATACTGCGGATTCTCTAAAAATTGATCACTGTATTCTTCCGGATGCTGCAATCCCTGATGGGTAGCAATCATTTGTGTCAAATTTCCCTCAGACAAAATCCTATTCCGCAGCTCTTCTATCTTTTTTTCATGAGTTTCGATTTCTTGCAGTTCCTTCTTAGCCGGCCAATTAAAATAGATATAATCCTCATGAGGGCAGAGACTCCCCTCTCGCACAAGCTCTGGGGTGAATATTTCTTCATCAATCGGCCCACATAAGTCGATATACCGCTTCCATTGCCCTGGGGTGCTGTCGTAAGGTGGTGTGGCTGTCAGAGAAATAACCGTCATTCCCCTGAGCTCTTTTAAAAATACTTCCAGTGATTTCCACCATTCACTCCGCAGATGATGCGCCTCATCCAGACAGATGGTTTTGACACCGGTGGCTTTAATTACCGCAAACAGATCAAAGCCATTGTAATCCACGATTTCTATGTCCGTTTCTTCTTCCCCGGCTTCCTCATCGTCGGCTTCGCTTACTTCCCCCTGATACTGTTTCATTGCGCTATACAGGGCCTGATAGGTGATGGCTGTTATGGATTTCATCCGTTTTAGATCATTAGAAAGCAATTCTTCTGGCTGATGACCTGCAATCAGGAAACCATCTGTAATCCGTTCCAGCCACTGCTGCCGGATAGTAATGCTTGGGGAAACAATTAAGCAAGGCGATCCCAGCCTCCTGATGAGTTCAATTCCAAGGGTTGTTTTTCCGGAGCCGGGAGCTGCCACAATATGAATCTTATGATCAGTCAGATGTTTTTCTGCATGAGACAAAATCCGCTCCTGATAATTGCGCCATTTCCCTTTAAACTGTAAAATACCATCGTATTGGTTTTCCATGGCATGGCCCCCATTACTTTGTTTTTCTATCTAGAATTATTTTCATTATACTGCTGCCGCAGATGATTCACAATTCTTTTTCGGTGCAGGAGGTTAGAAAAAATACGTTCTATATATATATAAAAAGTTCCACAGGAGAACCTGTGGAACTTTCGACTTGTAAGCCTCTCGATAGTATAGATTTACAGCGCTTATATAGTTTTATTTGCTTCAATTTTTCACACCACGAGCATTGCATCTCCAAAGGAAAAAAATCTATATTTTTCCGCAACTGCCGTCTTATAGGCGTTCATAGTATTATCATATCCTGCAAATGCTGATACGAGCATGATCAGTGTGCTTTCTGGCAGATGGAAATTCGTCACCAATCCATCCAGCACCTTGAAAGTATATCCCGGATAGATGAAAATATCCGTCCATCCGCTGCTTTCGCAGATACGGCCTTCTTTACTGCCAATGGATTCCAAAGTCCGACAGCTGGTAGTCCCCACAGCGATGACCCTTTTCCCCTCTTCCTTTGTTTTATTGATAAGGGCTGCATTGGCTGCATCCAAAGAATAATGCTCGGAATGCATTTTATGATTTGTTATATTTTCTGTTTTAACAGGCCGGAAGGTACCCAGACCTACGTGAAGAGTTACAAAGGCGATCCGCACACCCTTCTCACGGATTTTTTCCAAAAGTTCCGGAGTGAAATGAAGCCCTGCTGTGGGAGCAGCCGCAGATCCTACCTCCCGGGAATACACATTCTGATAGCGCTCTTTATCTTTGAGTTCTTGCGTAATATAGTGAGGAAGGGGCATACTGCCGATCTGATCGAGAATTTCATAAAAATTCCCCTCATAGGAAAACCGGATCAACCGGTTTCCTCCTTCCAGTATATCCAGAACTTCCCCCTTCAGAAGCCCGTTACCAAAGGTAAAATGAGTTCCTGGCTTGGCACGCTTGCCTGGACCCGCCAAAGCCTCCCAGATATCTCCTTCCTTATGATTGAGGAGCAGAAATTCCACCTTTGCTCCTGTCCCCTCCCGAATTCCATACAGTCTTGCAGGAAGAACGCGAGAATCGTTTAGAACCAGGCAATCTCCCGGCTCCAGAAAACCTATGATGTCCCGAAATACGGCATGACGGATAGAACCATCCTTTCTGCCTAAAACAAGAAGACGGGAAGAATCCCTTGGCTCAATGGGAGTTTGAGCAATCAGTTCTTCCGGAAGATCATAGAAATAATCACTGGTTTTTGTATGCAATTCCACTTTTCTTATCTCCTATTTTTAAATTGACACACCGCTTTGCAGCATGTTATAATATAGAGCGAATAACGATAGAGGCGCGGGTTTGATCAGTATCTCATTCCAGCCCTGCCACGGGCGCCACAGAATGGAGGGAAAGGCAAAACCGCCGAAGGGAGCTTCTGGCAAGAGATCCCTGGGGGTCGCTGTTAATAGCGCGGCAACTGTCATCATTCAATATGATGGAGTGCTATCGGTTTCCTACATGATTCCGAATAGTATTATTATATTGAATTGGCAGCCGGTTTTCAACCGGTTTTTTTATTATCGCAGCACATAATTTCAATGGTCTTGGCGGGAAAAATCATTGCCGCCTGAAGATACATAATTTTTTTGCAGAGACATATGAATGTCTTGGAGGTACAGATATGAAAAAGTATAAGGTGGGTATTATTGGCGCGACTGGTATGGTAGGTCAGAGATTTACTACTCTTTTAGAGAATCATCCCTGGTTTGAAGTAGCCGCTCTCGCGGCAAGTTCCCGTTCTGCAGGAAAAACCTATGAAGATGCTGTTGGGGATCATTGGCTTATGAGCACGCCTATGCCTGCTTCTATGGCTAAGATGGTTGTTTTTAACGCGGAAGAGGACGTTGAAAAGGTGGCTTCTTTGTGTGATTTCGTCTTCTGCGCAGTGAATATGAAAAAAGAAGAAATCAAGGCATTGGAAGAAAAATATGCAAAGGCGGAATGCCCGGTAATGAGCAATAATAGCGCCCACCGGGGGACGCCGGATGTCCCCATGATTATTCCGGAGATCAACCCGGAGCATGCGCAGGTTATTGAGGCACAGCGCAAAAGACTTGGCACAAAGCGGGGATTTATAGCCGTAAAATCCAACTGTTCTCTGCAGAGCTACGTGCCCGCTATCCATCCTTTGATGGATTTGGGTGTCACCAATGCGCTGGCATGTACCTATCAGGCGATATCCGGTGCAGGAAAGACCTTCAAAACCTTCCCTGAAATTCTTGATAATGTAATTCCCTATATCGGTGGAGAAGAAGAGAAGTCTGAAAACGAACCTCTAAAAATTTGGGGCCATGTGGAAAATGGTGTGATCGTGAACGCTGAAACACCCAATATTACCTCTCAGTGCCTGCGCGTCCCTGTGTCAGATGGTCACACGGCTGCCGTATTCGTTTCTTTTGAAAAGAAAGTTGAGATGGAAGAAATTATTCAAAGATGGGAAAGCTTCAAGGGGGCTCCTCAAGAGCTGAATCTGCCCAGCGCTCCCAAACAGTTCCTGCATTATTTCCGCGAGGACGACAGGCCCCAGTCCCGTCTGGACCGTAATCTGGAAAATGGTATGGCGGTTTCTATTGGCCGTCTTCGCCCGGATAAGCAGTATACTGTTAAATTTGTCTGTCTTTCTCACAACACACTGCGGGGGGCGGCAGGTGGAGCCGTGCTTATGGCGGAGCTTCTCTGCGCAAAGGGATATCTTGACTGAAATTGATCTTTTGTGACCTTTAGGAGATATGCACATGAAAAAAACAGTTTTTACAGGTGCAGGGGTAGCAATCGTCACCCCTATGCATGAAGATGGAACAGTGAATTACGACGTTTTTTCTCAGCTATTGGAGGATCAAATCGCCAGTGGTACGGATGCGATTATAGCATGTGGAACTACCGGTGAAAGTGCAACCCTTTCTCATCAAGAGCATGTAGAGGTTTTGGATTTTGCGATTCGTCGCGTGAACAAACGAGTTCCTGTGATTGCCGGAACGGGAAGCAACGACACAGCTTATGCTCTGGAGCTTTCTCTTGAAGCCCAGAAGGCTGGGGCTGATGCCCTTTTGATGGTTACACCCTATTATAATAAGACTTCTCAAATGGGGCTGATTCGACATTTCACATATGTGGCCGATCGGGTAAATCTACCCATTATCCTGTATAATGTGCCGTCACGCACAGGCTGCAATATCAAGCCGGAAACATTTTTAGAGCTTTCTAAACATCCGAATATTGTAGCTGTAAAGGAAGCAAGCGGTGATATCTCCGCTGTAGCGGAGATTGCCGCTTTATGCGGGGACGATCTCCAGTTATATTCTGGAAATGACGATCAGATTCTTCCTGTCCTTGCCCTTGGCGGGAAAGGGGTTATCAGTGTTCTTTCCAATGTGCTTCCCCGTGAGACCCATGAGATCTGTGAGTTGTTTTTCAGAGGTGATGTGGAGGGTTCCCGCTGCATGATGCTGAAATATCTGGATTTGATTCATGCACTGTTTTCTGATGTAAATCCGATTCCTGTAAAGGAAGCCATGAATCTGATGGGAATGCAGGTGGGGCCTTGCCGTCTTCCTCTTGTGGAAATGTCTGAAAGTGGAAAGAAAAATTTGGTGGAAGTATTAAAAAAATATAGTCTAGTGTAAGGTTCTGGGAGGAAGATTCATGACAAGGATTGTTGTAAGCGGCTGCAATGGCAAGATGGGGCATGAAATTGTATCCATTGTCTCTGAGGCTTCCGATTGCCAAGTTGTGGCGGGGATCGATATTCATACGACTGGAAATGAGGAGTTTCCGGTATTTTCAAAGGCGGAGGACGTATCTGTTGACGCCGATGTTTTGGTGGATTTTTCCCATCCCTCTGCCCTATCCTCTCTGTTGGTGTTTGGGAAAACCCGGAAACTGCCACTTGTGCTCTGCACAACAGGCTACAGTAAGACTCAGGTGGAAGAATTGAAAGAGGCCTCTCGTGAGATTCCTATTTTTTATTCCAGGAATATGTCTCTGGGAATCAATCTTCTGATAGAACTTTCCAAAAAGGCTACCCAAGTATTGGGGAGAAACTTCGATGTTGAAATTATAGAAAAGCATCACAATCAGAAGATAGATGCTCCCAGCGGAACAGCTCTGATGCTGGCAGATGAAATTTCCTCTGTGATGTCCGAAGAGCCGAAGTATGTTTATGACCGGCACTCTCGGCGTATGAAACGAGAGAAAAACGAGATTGGGATTCACTCTGTCCGCGGCGGTACCATTGTGGGTGAGCACGATGTGTTGTTTGCGGGCCATCATGAGACTATTACTCTTTCTCATTCGGCTCAATCCAAGGAGGTATTTGCCTCCGGAGCGGTAAATGCTGCCGTATATCTTTGTGGAAAGCCAGCTGGATTATACGATATGTCTGACCTGTTGAAATAAGGAGGCATGTAAAATGAAAATTTCTTCGTCAGATGCGATTACGCTCGTTACACTGCAGGGCTGCCCTGCTGCATTGACATTTTCGGCAGATGTGTTTTCCAGGATCGCTAAGCTTGGCGCCAATGTGGATATGATTTCTCAAGCTCCGATACATGGGGATACCATCTCAATTTCCTTTACTATTGCGGACGATGATCTGGGCAAGATTCTCTCCTTTCTTACAGAACTTCGAGAAAATTACAAAGTAAAGCCTATCATCAGCAGTGGAAACTGTAAAATTAACGTATATGATGAAAACATGAAGGATACTCCCGGTGTAGCTGCTAAGGTGTTTACAGCCGCCGCTGCGGTTGAGACAGATATACGGATCATAACCACATCGGATGTGGATATATCCATATTGGTAACAGAAGCAGATTTTCATGCTACATTGAAGGCTATTGAGGCCGCTGCGAAATAATTCGGAACAGTGATAAAAAGTGAACCGTCTCCATATTGAACCGCCCCAGTAAAAACGTACAGTGACAAAGTCCCCCCTGATGTAGGAAAATAGAAGTACTACATCAGGGGGTATTGTCATGGAGAAACGGAATTATACACATGCAAATGCTGCTTCCAGAAATAGAGGCAATGATAGCTGAAGGGAAAACGCAGCGTGAAGTAGCGGAAAATTTCGGATTTAAGGACAAAAACGTGGTAAAAAAACTGCTACATCGGCAGCGGGAAAAGCAGCGAAAGTTGGAGGCAGAAATTGTACCGCGGCCTAAGGGAAGGCCGAGAAAAGACATAGGACGAGGAGATGTGGTCACTGAGCAGGCGTACGAGATTGAGCGATTAGAGATGGAGAACAAATTGCTTCGGGATTTTCTGCGATCCACTGAAGGAGGTGAAGCCCTCGGTAAAATACCACATCATAAAGACGGAATGTATCTACCGCCACAAACCGGCCACTTTCGCCCAGGCCAATGAAATGTTCGATCGGTACATCCACTTTTATAATCACGAGCGCATCCAGTACAAAACAGGAGTGGCGCCGCTGACGCTGCGCCACTCCTCCTAAAACTCATTTTTCCTACCAGGGGCCTTTTTTGTGCTGTCTGCACTACCCTGGGGCGGTACACAATATGGAGACAGTTCCCTTTTATCTGTTTCTTTTCCTGTGATTTATATTCGTCTTGATAGATATAATGCTACTGGAGCGATATAGATGCATAGAATTACCAGTGCTCCCAATGTAGTGCAGAGAATCTGTGCAGGCTTTTCTAGTCTGGCGAGCCATTTGGGTTGCCGTCTGAGAAGCCAAAGGCTTCCTATCAAAAGGAAAATCCCGGCCGCAAAAAGGAGCAGTGAAATCTTCATCCCGGGAACAACATAGGAAAGCTGGATAGTATTGCTCCCCTTTTCCAATTTAACAGCCATAAAAGTATCAAATATCTGATATATCTTCGCTGTTTTTCCATTTACTGTGGCGGTAAAGCCCCCATCATTGGAAATGGGGATGAACAGATAGTTTTCCTCTCCCCTGCTCTCTGCAGAAAAAGTCAGAGAATTGTTGGCACTACTGCAGGAGACGGGCGTACTTTCCTGCAGGATATGGGTGAGTCTTTCCTGATTGATTCCGAAAACACTGAAGGAATTAGCTTCCACGTCTTTATTGACTCGGATGCGAATGGAAACATTTGTGTTTGCGAAGGTTCCTAGGCATAGGATTCCATTATTGCTTTGAGAGGGATATCCGGTTTCGATAGTTTCGCCGTTGACTGTAATATCAAAACTGTCATTGATATGTTCCCGCAGATAATTGTGCGGTTCGTCAAAGCAGTCAAAATATAGAGTCTGTGCATCCTCCACGGTGATTTCATAATATAGAATACCACCCTTGCCCCCGACATACGCTTCATCTTCCAAATACCACCCGCCTTTTCCATCCAAAGAGGTTCCCCGCCGCACATCGCTGCAATCTATGGGAGCATATTCATAAATAGGAGATCTTTCGGTAGGAAAAAAGGTGTGAAAAAGAGATGTTTGAATATCTACCCGGGAATTGGTTTGAATCTGCGCTAGCTCTTCGATGAAATTTGTCTGAAAAACGGCACCGAAAGAAGAAACTTCAGGATTTTTTACGATAGCATAGCTTTCATTTTGGTAAACCACATCATCTTCTGGTGAGCAACTGGAAATGGACTTGATAATATACCGGTTTCCAAGAAGATAATCCGTGAGTTGGGTTCCACCGTTGGAATTTACCTCCATCCAGTAAGAGGAATATCCAAGCCTCTTCATGGTATACATATAGTCCTTGGAAGTTAAAGATGTATAGTGACTTAGGGAAGGATATCCCAGAGAACCTATTAAATTCACATCAAAATATTTAGATTGCATTTTAACGCGATAAGGTGCACAGTCAATTCTATCTGCCAGATCCAAAACAGGAGCATAGGAATCAGCATCTCTGGCGGCTGAGCCTATATAGATGCAGCCATTAAATAGGCATTCCATTAGAATCAAAAGGGAAAATAACGCTGAAAACAGAGGTTTTTGGATCTGTCTGTAGGAACGGAATAGAAAAAGAAGAAAATAGGAACAGGCCGCAATAAAAGCAAAGACAGAAAGTTTTTCCAATGCTTCAGGAGATCCCCAGAGAGTCCTCGTGTAAGACGTAATCGAAGAGAAGGATGTGCGTAAAAGATATTCTGCCAAAAACAGTACAATTCCTACCGAGAGGATGGAAAGGGCAACAGCGGTACGAGATAGTTCAACCCTCTTCCCCAGTCCGTTTGATTCGGAACAAGAGAGCAGGTAGGCCATTAGAATCAGACCTATAAAGATAGTAATATAGCCGTAACGCACAGGAAAGGCCTGATAGCTGCCTGTGTGCCACATTTTATTGATGGGGTCGATAATCACTGGCAGTAGAAGCAGGATAAACACCAGGCAGAGCAGATTCCTTGCAGGCGATTTGAAGGAAATATGAGAAAATGCCGCAGGAAGCGCAGCGAGGATACCTGCTGTGCAAAAAAGAACAGGAAGGGTCGTATCCAGCCTTGTGAGAAAATTGCCGGTGGTCAAATTTGTAAATAGATCGCCCGTGCGGGCAGAGGCTGCGTATTCCAGAAGAGAAGGTAGCCATATGGGGGCGGTGAGCAGAGCCGAAATAGCCGTTCCTATCCCTAACAAAAGAGAGGCCCTCCCTCTTTCTGAAGGGCGTAGCATAAAGTATATATAGAGAACACAGCCTAATAGAAGAAAAAGGACAATCATATAACTGAGATAAAAATGTACTGCCATCATAGCGGAAAATACCAGTATATAGGGCAGTATCCTACCTTTTTCCGCAAGAGAGAGAAGCGACAAGAGAAGCAGAGGAAAAAGATACATCATATCCAGCCAGACAATATTTTGGTAGTAAAACAGCGAATATCCGCAAAAGGCATATAAAGTACTTAGACCGGTGGCTTCCGGCAGAGAGAGGAGCGGAAAGCGCTTTTGAAAAAAGACTCCGGCAGTAAAAGCGCATACCATCATTTTGGCCCAGACAAGAAGATTTACAAACAGGAAGATCTGAGATTTTTCCACGAAGACTACCAGAAAAGTAAATGGACTAGAAAGGAAAAAAAGAAAAACACCCCAGAAATTCATACCGCCAGCATTCTGTAGATTTAGAAAGAGAGATCCTTTTCCTGCTAATATATCTTTAAAATCCAGCATCAGAGGAATTACCTGCTGATTCATATCACACCAGGAAAGCGTTTTCTCCCCAAAGGGAAACAAACCAAAGGCAGCAAAAATTGCTGCCAATATCCCCGCCGTGCATATAGGAGCCAGAAAGCAGGGGGATATGGAATTGCTGGTCCGATTTGTATTCAACGCCCACTGCGTCATGCAGTTTCTTCCTTTCTGTTGGTTTTTGCAAAGAAGAAAGTATTTTCTTTCCACTATCAGTTTTGGCTATTTTTGCCGATCCAATACCGTTGTATTAAACCGTTGTTTTGATCGCCGATGGTTTCATTTTCTAGAATTCCTCCGCAACTTTGTATGATTGCCGCAGAGGCTCTATTTTCTTTAGAGCAAACCAGAAGAAGGGGCCAAATTCCGGCCTTTCTGCAAAAATCCGACGTTTCCCGCAGCATAGCTTTCCCGTAACCCTTTCCCCTTTCTGATGGCCGGATACTATAACCAATATGTCCCCCTTCCTGCAGAAGAAAGGCGTTCAGAGTTGTGCGGATATTTATTATACCGATGATACGCCCCTCTTCTGAAACATAAAAATAGGTAAAAGAGGGAACTCTCTCAGGCGGCATGTTGGCAATATCCAAATCGCGCTGGAGTTTATCCAGCCATTGAGCATACGAGAGATTTTGCAGATACCGCGCAAGACCATCGTCACCGTTGATAGCAGATGCAGCTGTATAGAATTCTTCTATAAATTTCTTCGCTTCTTTTTCATGTGGTTCAGAGGGAAATTCAAATTTCATAGGAAATCCTCCTTTTTGACGTTGTTTACCGTCCTATGTATTATACTAAAATGGGGAGTGTATGAAAAGGGAAATCCGGATATTTTCTTTGATGAAAAGGCCCAGCGGGTGAATCGGTATCCAATCCGCTGGGCCTTCGCGCCTTTTTGTTATGGTATTACGTCTGCAGTTACGTCTCCAGGAAGTCCTTATTCCTCTATGGTGATCTTAAGATGCTTTTTCTTTCCTTTTTTGATAACTATATAACCTTTTTCAAAATCAGAAATAGAAAGCCGTTCCTGGGGATCAGTGACCTTCCGGTCGTCCACAGTTACACCGCCCTGCTCTATGAGCTGGCGTCCTTCTCTCTTAGAAGGAATCAACTTTGCAGTCTGCATAATATCCAGCAGGCCAGCGGTTCCTTCTGTAAAAAGAGAAGCCGGAACAGCGGCTGTAGGCATATGCTCACTGTCTGTTCCCGCGCTGAAGAGTGCACGGGCTGCCTCCTGAGCTTTTACAGCCTCTTCTTCCCCATGAATCAGCTTCGTCACCTCGAATGCCAGCACTTCCTTAGCCTTATTCAGCTCACTGCCTTCCATCTTTTCATATTGGGCAATCTGCTCTAAAGGCAGGAAGGTGAGGATTTTCATACAGCGAACTACATCGGCGTCGGCAATGTTGCGCCAGTATTGATAAAATTCAAATGGGGAGGTCTTTTCGGGATCCAGCCACACAGCGCCCTTTTCCGTTTTCCCCATCTTTTTTCCTTCGCTGGTAGTCAGAAGAGTGAAGGTCATGCCATAAACATCCTTCCCTTCTTTTCTTCTGAGCAACTCCACGCCGCCGATGATATTACTCCACTGGTCATCGCCGCCCAATTCCAGAATACATCCGTAGCGGTGGTTCAGCTCCAGGAAGTCATAGCTTTGCATCAGCATATAGTTGAGTTCAAAGAAGGAAAGGCCCCTCTCCATCCTCTGCTTATAGCATTCTGCGGCCAACATCCGATTTACAGTGAAATGAACGCCGATATCGCGAATGAATTCAATATAATTCAGATTCAGAAGCCAGTCTCCATTATCAGCCATGATAGCTTTTCCATTGGAAAAATCGATCAGGCGAGACATTTGTTTCTGGAAGCAGCGCACATTGTGGTCGATGATTTCTTTTGTCATCATCTTGCGCATGTCACTTTTGCCAGAGGGATCCCCTACCATTCCTGTTCCGCCTCCGAAGAGAGCGATCGGGATATGTCCGGCCCGCTGCATATGAGCCATAACCATAATCTGCACGAAATGCCCTACATGAAGGCTGTCTGCCGTGGGGTCAAACCCGATATAAAATTTCACGGGTTCCTTTCCATTGAGCAGCTCTCTGATCTTTTCTTCATTTGTTGTCTGGGCGATCAGGCCGCGAGCCTTCAATTCGTCATACACACCCATTTTTGTTACCTCCTGTTTTGTTTCGCAGGGGAAAAAGAAACGCCCCCTGCTCAAATTGCAGAGGGCGGAAAAACCGCGGTACCACCTCAGTTCACCTCAGTCTCACGGCTGAGGCCTCATGGGTACATAAATATACCCCTACGCTGTAACGTGCGCACACGGCCAAGCCTACTCTGATTTTTAATCATTTCAACCGGGCGGCTCAGGGATGTATTTCTATAGACTTCCACACCTGTTTACACCAACCACAGGCTCTCTTTGGAGGTAAGGATCTATATACTTCTTCCCATCTCTGCCGATGAGCGTATTATACGGTATCCAGAATGGAATGTCAAGAGCTCTGTGCCATTTTCAGCATTTCAGCACTGTTTTCCAGCATGAGCTTAGTGATCTCGTCACCTCCCATGATTCTGGCCAGCTCCCTAACCCGCTCCTCATATTCCAAGGGGCGCACCTGAGTATAAGTCCTGCCGTCTTTTATATGCTTTTCAATGAGAAAATGCGTATCCGCCAGGGCGGCTATTTGAGCAGAATGGGTCACACAGAGAACCTGCCGGTGCTTGGAGACCTCGCGGAGCTTAAGGCCTACTTTATGAGCCGCACTGCCGCTGATACCTGTATCAATTTCATCGAAAATCAGTGTATCGATTCGGTCGTTGCCGGCCAAAACTGTTTTCACAGCCAACATAATGCGGGAAAGCTCTCCTCCGGAAGCTATTCTGGCAAGAGGCTTCGGCGGCTCTCCTGGATTAGTGGAAATAAGAAATTGGATCCGATCACAGCCCAGGCTGTTGTAATCGCAATGCTTTTGTTCTACTACGAATTGAATGTTGGGCATGTTGAGAAAGGTCAATTCTGCTTTTACTTTGGCAGCAAATTCTCTGCCTGCTTTTTTTCTCCGTTCAGACAAACACAAGGCAAGCTTCTGCATACGCGCTTCGGTTTCAGTTCGCTCCTGCTCCAGTTTTTGCAGAATCTCGTCAGAAAATTCCATGGTCTGGAGCTCTTCCCGGCAATTTTCCAGATAAGAAAGCATTTCTTCCTCTGTAGAACCGTACTTCATACCCAGACGGTATAGAAGATCCAGGCGCTCTTCGATTTCTTCTAATTCTCTAGGATCATACTCGGCCTTCTGAAAAAGAGCGCGTATTTCACCGGCACAGTCTTCCAGATCGTAGGAAATACTTCTCAGCCGTTCAGCCAACGCATCGCTTTCCGGCAGATATCTGACCATATCGGAAATGGAGTCCACCGCTGTTTGAAGGCGGTTTACCGCACCATCTGTATCTTCGTCCCCATCTAGGGAAAGGAGAGCAGTGGTAAGGCCGGAAGCGATTTTTTCACTGTTCGTATACATAGTGCGGAGCTCCGAAAGTTCTTCCCGCTCCCCCACTCGTAACTGAGCGCTTTCCAACTCTTCTGCCTGAAAGCGGAGGAGATCCATTCTCCTGGCTTTTTCCGATTCATCGATGCGCATGTCTTCTATTTTTTTTCCTAGCTCTGACCAGTGAAAATAAGCCTTTTGGTATTCTGAAAGGAGAGAAGTATCTGCCTCCATTCGGTCAATATACGCCATATGGAGATCTGGAGAAAGAAGCTCGTAATTTTCATGCTGTCCGTGAATACTCAGAAGATTGCCGCCGATTTCCCGAAGGATTGCAGCAGTGGCAGGTCTGCCATTTACCCGACAGGTGCTTTTTCCCTCCGGTGAGATATCTCTTTGCAGAAGAACAGAATCCTCTTCCGTATCATAACCAAGTTCCTGAATTTTAGAAAGGGTTCCCGGTGAAAGGCTGCTGAAAAGGGCGCTGACCCGTGCTCCCCGGCTTCCAGTGCGCACAATTTCACGAGACGTTCTTTCGCCCAGCACGGCATTTATGGAGTCAATCAAAATAGATTTTCCGGCTCCGGTCTCACCGGTAAGCACATTTAGGCCCTTTTTCAGGTCGATAGAGGCTTTTTCGATTACAGCGATATTTTCAATATATAGCTGAGAAAGCATAATCGGTCACCCCATCATCTTTCTGAAATCATCCGCCAGCTTTTGGGCATATGCAGAATCCTTGGCAACGATAAAGATCGTGTCATCGCCAGCGAGAGTTCCGACGATCCCTTCCCAATGGAGGGCATCCATGGAGGCACACACAGCCTGAGCCATTCCAACTTGGCATTTGATGACCACTATATTTCCCGCACTAACGCTGGAGATACCGGAATCTGCCAAAAGGGAATAGAATTTGGTGGAATGATCCCGGTTACCATCCTTACCAGCTGAGTATTTATATTTTCCCCCCGGTGTCAGACTCTTTACCAAACGAAGTTCTTTGATATCCCTGGAGACAGTAGCCTGTGTCACATCAAAGCCATCCTCCCGGAGACGACGAAGCAGTTCTTCCTGCGTGTCGATATCATAAGTGTTGATCAATTCCAAAATTTTTGTATGGCGGTTCTTTTTCATAAAGCTGTTTATGCCCTCCTTTCAGCCAGTTTCATATTCACTACTTCGTAAAAATTTAGATCTTTAAGTTTAATGATTTTTGCAGAAATCTCTGCTTTTCGGATACGGATACACCCGGAATAAGTCTTCAGGGGCACGGAGATGACACCGTCTATAGTCAGATAACTTTCTTCTGCGCCCAATTCAGAAAGGGGCATCACAGCAAGCTCAGAATCCTCGCCAAAGACCACCGGTCTGGTAAAAAGAGAGTGCGGGCAAATGGGAGAAAGCAGAATACAGCGCATCCTGGGATCGATAACAGGGCCACCGGCAGAAAGAGAGTATGCCGTTGAGCCTGTAGGGGTTGCGACTATCAGCCCATCGGCCCGATAGTCGCACACATTGGATTCATTTAAAAGCACTCGGAGATCCAGTATCCGGGATAAGGTACCTCTGGCGACCACAGCATCATTAAGCGCGTAATACCGCTTTATGTATCCGTTTTCCTCCAGGGATACCTCCAGCATCATTCTTTCCTCTGTGGTGTATTCTCCATGGATAAGATCAGAAAGGCGCCCCAGTTCATTGGCCTCCAGCCCGGCCACAAATCCCAAGCGTCCTACATTGATTCCCAAAACCGGTTTTTCATAGCGAGCCGCCTCTTTAGCACAGCGGATAATTGTGCCGTCACCGCCGATGCAGAGAACAGTGTCGCAACTTTTATAAAGCTCGCTCTCGGGTGCAAATGTCGCCCCGCTTTGGGAGAAAACCGAACGCTGCTCTTCCGAAAGCAAAGCTTCCGCATGAAGGGAAAGCAGTGTCTTTACAGCTCTCTCCGTCAGAAGAAAGGCGTCTGGTTTGGTCAGGTTGGGAATGACCGCTATTTTCATGAAGAGCTACCTCCATTCAGCACCCTATGAGATTCTTCTACCAAAGCAGAGGTGTCCACAGCTGCTTCCAGGGCAGGATTTTCCGTTTTTTTCAGAAAAATGAGATACTCAATATTCCCCTCAGGGCCTTTCACTGGTGAAAAGCTTATTCCCTTTACAGAGAAACCGTTTTCTAAAACGAAGGAAATGATGGTATCTATGACCTCTTTATGAGTGCTCTTTTCCCGGACGACACCCTTCTTCCCAACTTTTTCACGGCCAGCCTCAAACTGTGGCTTAATAAGGCAAACAGCCTCGCCTCCATCTTTCAAAAACCCTCTGGCTACCGGCAGAACGAGACGCAGAGATATAAAAGATACATCTACACTGAAAAAATCGATGGATTCCGGAACTTGTTCTTTTGTGAGATAACGGACATTGGTCCTTTCCAGATTTATAACCCGTGGATCCGTCCGTAACTTCCAAGCAAGCTGGCCATATCCCACATCGATGGAATATACTTTTGCAGCTCCTTTCTGAAGCATACAGTCGGTGAAGCCACCGGTGGAAGCGCCAATATCCATGGCAGTTTTTCCCTCAAGAGAAATGGGAAAAACCGCCATGGCTTTTTCCAGCTTAAGCCCACCACGGCTGACATAGGGCATATCATCTCCCCGGATTTCCAACTTAGCATCTGCGGGCATAAGTGTTCCGGGCTTATCGTATTTTTGGTTCTGAAAGTATACACGGCCTTCCATCACCATGGTTTTTGCCCGCTCCCGGCTTGGGGCCAACCCTTTCTCGAAAATCAGTTGATCCAAACGTCTTTTTTCACTCACTTTTTGCACTCCGCTTCAATCGTTTTTTTCATTCCCTGTGCATCCAGTCCCAGGGAATGGAGAGCTTCCTCCATAGAGGCATGGGGCACGAAGCCCTGTATCCCCTTCAGAAAGTATGTGCCTGTAAAATGCCGCCGCAAAAGCAGAGAACCTAAATGTTCTCCTATTCCACCGTTTTCAATTCCCTCTTCAAAGAAAAAAACCTTTGAGGCAGTACAGATGTTGGAAACAGCCTCTCTCGCAATAGGCTTGATACGATTCAGCTTAATCACACGGGCCTTAATTCCCTCGGCGTCCAAAAGATGAACGGCTTCACAGGCTGCGCTGAAGAGCCTTCCATAGGTGATGATCGCAATTGAGGCTGAGTTTTCTCCGTAAAGCCAATATTCTTTACAGATTTTTTGAATCTCTTTTGGAAGAAAAGGTTCTTTTCCACGGGGGTAACGAACCACAGCTACGCCCTTAGAACTGTATAATGCTGTCTCTAAAGCTTCCCGCAATTCGCTGTAGCTATAAGGGGAATAAACGGATATATTGGGAATGGCATTCAGAAACGAGGCGTCGAAGATCCCTTGATGGGTTTCTCCATCCTCTCCTACGATACCGGCCCTGTCTACTGCAAAGACCATCCGAAGGTTTTGCAGGGCAGCATCGTGTATGATTTGGTCGTATCCTCTTTGCAGGAATGTGGAGTAAAGGGTACAAACAGGCAACATTCCCCCCGCTGCCAATCCGGCAGAAAAGGTTACAGCATGTTCCTCTGCTATACCTACGTCGAAAAAACGCTCTGGGAAGCGACAGGCAAAATCTGTAAGGCCGGTTCCTTCCGCCATGGCGGCTGTAATGGCACAGATATGAGGATCCCGTTCTGCAAAATCACAGAGACATCTGCCGGTTACTGAGGAAAAGGTATCTTCTTCGGATAAGGGAACACCGGCTTTTACATCAAATTTAGAAACACCATGATATTTCCCCGGATTTCTTTCGGCGAAGGAATACCCTTTTCCTTTTTTGGTGATCACATGCAGTAGAACAGGACGTTCCGCTGTCTTCGCGCTTTCCAGCGCTTCCATAAGCCCTTTTATATCGTGGCCATCCAAAGGGCCGTAATAAGCGAAACCGAAATCTTCAAATAGCGTACTGGTATATACCAACCGTTTGACAGAGCTTTTTGCATGTGAGATTCCTCTGCGGAGAGGCTTTCCCACTAAAGGAATACGGTCTACAGCTGTTTCCATATGGCTTTTCAGTCGTAGATATCCGGGCCTTGTGCGGATATGGGTAAGATATTTGGCAATAGATCCCACGTTCCGTGAAATGGACATGGTATTGTCGTTGAGAATCACAATAAAATTTCCTTTGAACCGCCCTGCATTGTTAAGACCTTCGTAGGCAAGTCCTCCTGTGAGCGCTCCGTCACCGATTACCGCGATGGTATGGCCCTTTTCCCCTTTTAGACGTTTGGCCTGGGCAATCCCCAAAGCCGCTGAAATAGAGGTGCTGGCATGCCCGGCTCCGAAAGCGTCGAAGGGACTTTCCTTTATTGAAGGATAACCCGAAAGCCCTCCCTTTTTGCGGATAGTTCCGATCCGGTCTCTCCGGCCGGTAAGCATCTTGTGTGTATAGGCTTGGTGACCAACATCCCAGACGATTTTGTCTTCTGGAAGAGGGAAAACGCGATGCAATGCCAAAGTCAACTCTACCACGCCCAGATTAGAGGCCAGATGCCCGCCGTTTTCAGAAACCGTCTTTGTGATTGTTTCCCGAATCTCACAGGAAAGCTGCTTCAGATCTGTCTGCGATAGCTTCTGCAGATCCCCGGGGCCGTGCAATCTGTTCAATATATTCATCTGTAAAAGACCTCGATCGCTGTATTTGATTAGGTCTCCACGCCATTCTGCAGTTTAGCGGCTGTGATAGTGTTGCGTAGCAGCATGGCTATGGTCATAGGGCCGACTCCTCCGGGAACTGGCGTTATGCAGGAAGCAATTTTCTCCACTTCAGCAAAATCCACATCGCCGCAGAGTTTGCCGTTTTCATCCCGGTTAATGCCCACGTCGATAACAGCGGCTCCTGGCTTAACCATATCCGCCGTCACAAACCGGCGGCGCCCCACGGCAGCAATCAGGATGTCTGCCTGGCGGCATATTTCCTTCAGATTACGGGTTTTGCTGTGGCATATGGTCACGGTTCCATTTTCATGGAGAAGGAGCATTGCCATAGGTTTACCCACAATATTGCTGCGGCCTATCACCACACAGTTTTTGCCGCTGATTTCCACTCCCACACTTTTCAGAAGTTCGATCACGCCTGCGGGCGTACAGGGAAGGAAATGAAAATTCCCGATCATGATTCTTCCCACATTTGAAGGATGGAAAGCATCCACATCTTTTTCCGGCGCAATGGCTTCCACTACAGCTGTTTCATCCAAGCCTTCTGGGAGAGGAGACTGCACCAAAATTCCGTTTATATCCTTTTTAGCATTCAGTTTTTCTACTAGTTCCATCAGTTCTGCCTGGGTAGTAGATGCCGGGAGTGCGTATTCCTCTGAATAAATTCCGGCCTGAGCGCAGGCCTTTTTCTTATTGTTTACATATGTTCTGGAAGCCGGATCGTCTCCCACAATCACAACGGCTAATCCCGGAGTGATTCCTTTTTCCTTTAGCGCCTCTGTTTCTACGCGCACCGTTTCCCGAACTTTTGCAGCAACAGCCTTGCCATCAATAATCTGCGCCATGCTTTTCAAATCTCCTATCTCTTAACTATCCATACTTCACATGAATTCAGTATGTCTGTATAGCCTGATTTATTCCTTTTCTTCCCGGATCTCTTCAAGAGCCTCTTCGTCTGAAGCTTCGGTATCGTCTGCAAGAGCGCCAGCAGGAATTTCTTCCTCAACCAATTCATCAGACACGGATTCTTCTTTTTCCTCATCATTATCAACGCTTTTTTCCATTTCATCGTCCGCATCTGTTTTTTCTGCTAAGGCATCCTCTTCGCTAAGATTCAACTCTGAAGGATCAATATCGCCGAAAATGGTGCTTTTGCCATCGTCTTCAACTGGGGTTTCATCGATAATGGAATTCATTAACATGATTTTGCGGGAACCACAACCGGTGAGAGAAGTCTTTTTAGAAAAGACCAGAAGCAGAACCAAACTGATGATGACAGTAGCTGCTGCCACCACCTGAGAGACACGAAGCCCCAGGAAGGGGGTCAGCAGACTATCCTGCCGGAGACCTTCAATAAAGAAGCGGCCTACCCCATACCACAGCAGATACAGAAGGAAGGTTTGCCCATCATATTTTCTGAATTTTCTGGTAAACGTATGCAGAAGCAGAAAACCTAACAAACACCAGAGAGATTCATATAGGAAGCAGGGATGCACAGGGCTGTTGGGCACCACAAGCTCTGTAGCGGCGCTCTGCATGCCCCAGGGAAGCGAAGTAGCTCCGCCGAAAGCCTCTTGATTCACGAAATTCCCCCAGCGCCCGATGCACTGGCCGATCAAAAAGCCAAGAGACGCCAAATCCAGAATCGGAGGAATGCGAAGATGGCAGATTTTCGCGGTGATGGCTCCCCCAAGGAGTCCGCCGATAATGCCACCATAAATTCCCAATCCGCCTTTTCTCAGATCGAAAATCGCCATGGGGTTCTCAATATAATCACTGCCGGGGTAGAAAATTACATAATAAAGCCTTGCCCCTATCACACCACAAATCATGCCCACGATTACGCAGTTAATAAGCTTGTCTTCGTTTATGCGCATCTTTTTACAGCTTGCAAGGGCATAGAAAAACGCAAGCAGAAATCCTGCTGCGATCAGAATTCCATACCAGCGGATTTCCAGATTGCCAATGGTGAACGCCACGGGATTGATCTGAAACTCCCATCCTAATTTCGGAAATTGAACTGTATACATAGGTATCACCCATTCTCCTCTCCGCACAAATTATATTCTCTCTTATTGCGTTCCGGTACGGTCGAAACGAAAGAGGTTAGTCCTCAGGAAGGATAACTGACAAAACACTGTGTGCAGCGTCTATGCCGTTGTTCATCTCTTTATATACCATCTCTGGTGTTATGCTCCTGAGAGCTTCCAGATAGGAAAAGAGCTCCCTTCCCGCAAAATGCATAGAGACTAGCGAACTCGCAATAGAATCCGCACTGTTCAAGGCAGCTATATTTCTTCCGTATACGGATTTTTTGGCCCTGAGAAAGTCTTCTTCCGGAATACCTTCTTTTTTCAGATGTTCCGCTTCCTTGAGAATCGCTTCTGCCACAGCATCCGGGCTTTTGGATTCCCCCGAAAAGAACACAGCGTCATATCCCGGACCTTCGAAGTACTCGGTATCAAAGGAGGTTTCATTGATAAGCTCCGCATCCAGCAACCGCCGGAAAAGCCGGGAAGAATCAGAGCCCATAAGCTCTAAAAGAATTTCGGTTGCGGCAATTTCTTCTACAGTTGCAGGGGCATCCCCGGGGGTTCGTTTGAAACCAAATTGAAAAAGCGGCATGGCAACAGGCAATTTTTGTTCTATGCGATGAGAAAGGATGGTTTCCGGCTCTTTTTCAAACACACGCCGTACACGCTTCCTCTGCCTCGGTTGTATCAGCTTATCGCACAAAGCCACAACTCGCTCCAGCTTTATGTTTCCCGCAAGGGACAGCACCATGGAATCTGGCGAATAGAAAGTAGAATAGCAAAGATACAGATCCTCGGGTGTTATCTTCGCGATAGTTTCAAGGCTCCCTGCAATATCGTTTCTTACAGGATGAACATGGTACATGCTTCTGAGAAGATTGAACATGACCTTCCATTGGGGATCGTCTTCATACATTTGTATTTCCTGCCCAATGATTCCCTGCTCTTTTGCCACGTTTTCTTTTGTGAAGTAAGGATCCTGCACAAAGGAAAGAAGAATCTCCAGCGATTCATAGAGATTTTCAGCACTGGAAACGATATAGCAGGTATTCTCAAACGAGGTATACGCGTTAGCCGAAGCGCCTGTTTTGGAAAATTGCAGGAAGGCGTCACCTTCCTCGCTTTCAAACAGCTTGTGCTCCAGATAATGGGCGGTTCCGTCAGGCACACGGTGAACAATGGATTCCCCTTCTATCTGAAAGGCTGTATTGATAGAACCAATGTTGGCAGCGAAAGAAGCAAAAGCGGAAGTGCACCCTTCTTTTGGATATACATAAACTGTAAGGCCAGAAGAATGCTGGATTCTGTAGTATGAATCCCCTGTAAGGCTGCTGCGGATTGTTTCCACAGATGTAGGTATCATACCTGTGCACCTCCATTCCCAATAAGGCTGAAGATTGTATCCAGCCTTACGGCGGCAGCCGCCTCTGTAATATCCTTTTCGGTTACAGCTTCCATTGCTGCGCAGGCCTCCTGGGGAGTGGAAAGTGAGCCTGTGAGGATTTGAGAAAAATACCAGCCTTCCAATGCACTGAGAGAATCAGAAAGAGAAGTATAGCTGTTACGCATGCTTCTTTTTACAGAAAGCATCTCCTCTTTGGTGAATTCTCCAGCTTTCATTTTTTCCAACTGCACTAAAACTTCTTCCTCTACACGCTTCAGGTTTATGCTTTCCGTTCCACTCTGCACATAAAGAATACCTTTTGCACTGCTGAAAGCTGTGCTGCAGTAGTAACAGAGGCTCAGCTTTTCCCGGACATTCATAAACAGCTTGGAGGTCGGGCTTCCACCAAACATGCCGATCATGACCTTCGCAGCTGCCATGCGGGAATCTTGAGGATTTATTCCTGTCTGAAATCCCATTACGAGCTTTGATTGCGCTACACAGGCGGTTTCGGATATGCGGCGCAGTTCTCTTTCTTTCTGCAGAGGAAAACTACGATATTCAAAAACATCCTCCCGCTTTATATGCGCGAAGGCATCTTTGAAAAGCACTTCAATCCCGGAAGCATCACAGTCCCCCATTGCCAAAATTTCTACTTGGGAAGTTCTGAGCATATGTTCCCATGCTTTCGTGAGCTCTTCCGGTGAAACAGCTTCAATCCCCTCTTTTGTTCCGTAAGGGTTAAGCCCCCAGTTTTCGCCGTCCGCCAGCAGCATCTCACAACGTCTTTTGGCATATAGACGTTTATCGTTCATATCGGAATCAATCAGCTCGCAAATCTGCCGCTTTTCCTGCCGGATATCTTCTTCTCTGAACTTACCCTCTGAAAGAGCAGGGCTGAATATGAGTCCTTTCAGCATTCCGGCAAGTTCCAAGGACATATTTTCCCCCATGAAGGCGTATCGGCTAGAAAGACCTGTGATGGAAAAGGAAAGGATCTGGGCATCCCCGATTTTTCCTGCGTCCGTATTGAGACCGGCCCCATAAAGATCATCCAGCCTGCGGCTAAGCTGTGTGAAATCCGGATATTCTCCCCCTGCCCGTCCCATAAGAAACGGCAGCATGGCATTGGCACATACCGTTTCTCTATCAAGTGGCAGGATGAAATGAACGGATATCCGCATTGTTTTGAATTTGGGATCCTGGATCCCTAAAAAATGTACGCCATTTCCAATGGAACGGCGCATGTTTTGCGTCATTCACTCATCTCCAATTCAAAATTTCAGCTTTTTCTAGCCTGTTTGAACCTTATGCATGGGATACCTGCCGGGTTCCATACAGCTGAAATCTGTTGATACGCTTTCAAAAATACATTCCCTAGCAACATTCTTTGTCTATGAGGCGGAATTCTCCGTACTCTTTTTTCATTCTAGTTCACCGGGGCGTATAAAAGTATGGACGAAACAGCCGCATCCCATACGTTCTCTCTGAAAGCCAGGGCTCCTTATTGAGGAACAGATGAATGTATCGATTCTTCTATGATGGAGTCCCATAATTTCTGCACACATTATATCACAACTCCGCTTACATGAAAAGAAAATTTATTCTTCTTTTTGTATGTTCATACAACGTGATTTTCTTCAGCCTTGCGACTGAGATCTCGGGGTGATATAATAATTTTGAATAGAAAAATCCCTTCCGTGTAGCGGAAAAGTAAGATTTCAAAAATGCAGAAACCTGCGACGCCGGAATAATGGCCTATGCGGGGGACTTAATGGGGAGGGCAACAACTCTATGCAAACGTCTTTGGCGGGGAATCCCTATGGGAGGCCCTTTGAATTTGAAGGCTCCAGAGAGCACGGAATTCTGATGATCCACGGGTTTACGGCGACTCCTGGGACACTTTATCCTATGGGAAAAACCTTGCATGAAACCACAGGGCTGTTTGTCCGCGGGATTCTGCTCCCAGGGCATGGCACAACGGTGGAGGATATGGCCGCCACTCGGTGGCACGATTGGCTCAGAGCTGCTGAAAATGCTTTTGACGAGATGCGGAAAATCTGCAAAACGGTCAGCGTTGCGGGCCTCTCCATGGGCGGAACGCTCACCCTTCTTCTTGCGGAAACGAAGGCTCTTCGTTCTGCAGTGGCGATTGCTCCGGCTCTGTCGGTATATAACAGAAAAAGCTGGCTGGCAGGTCTGTTTTGGCCCTTTATACGGTATACAGAGGAAACAGAATACATTCCCAAGAAGGATTTTCTCAATGAATATAACATTTCTTACAAAAAAACACCGGTTCGCTGTGCGGCAGATTTAAACCATCTTATGCGGACAGCATACAGAAATCTTTCGAAAATCCACTGTCCGCTCCTGATAGCCAAGGCGGGAAGAGATGAAACCGTCCGTCCGGAAAAAATGGACCGAATATCGGGCAAAACCAACGGGCCAGTCAAAATGCTGACACTTCCCCAAAGCCCTCACGTTTGCACATTGGGGCCTGAAAGAGAGATGTTGTTCCGAGAAGCGGCGGAATTTTTTCAGACAGTCCCAGAGGGAGTATCCGTATGACGAATGGTACGATTCGCATACCGGAATATATTAAGGAAGTTCTTTCCCGTCTTCACAAATGGGGATATGAGGCCTATTCTGTTGGAGGATGTGTTCGTGATTCCCTTTTAGGCAAAGAACCCAGTGATTGGGATATTGCTACCTCTGCCCTCCCAGATCAGATAAAGGAAGTATTTCACGGCTGCCGTACCCTTGAAACAGGGTTGAAGCACGGAACTCTGACAGTGTTTCCCCAGCCGGACGCTCCTTCCGTTGAGATTACTACTTTTCGGGTGGACGGAGAGTATGCGGATCACAGGCATCCAGAAAGAGTCACCTTCACCGGAAATCTCCGGGAGGATTTGGCCCGGAGGGATTTTACCATAAATGCTATGGCACTGGGGGAAAATGGCCTGATCGACCTGTTTCATGGCTTTTCAGATCTGCAGAATAAGGTGATCCGATGTGTGGGAGAAGCGGATCGCCGGTTTGAAGAAGATGGTCTTCGCATTCTCAGAGCTCTTCGGTTTGCTGCTGTATTGGATTTTACCATTGAGAAAGAAACGGCAAGAGCTATGGAACGGAAGCGTAGTCTTCTTCAATACATCGCACCGGAACGAATTTTTTCGGAATGGAAGAAGCTTCTGTGTGGCCAAAATGCAGTGGATGTGCTGCGGAAATATGTCGGCGTTGTGGCGGAAATTCTGCCTGAGCTTACTCCCATGTGTGGTTTTGAACAACACAGCGTTTATCATTGCTACGATGTGTGGGAACATTCCCTGCATGCCACGGAGCACACACCTTCCCTCTTTCCCCTAAGAATGGCGGCCCTTTTCCATGATGCAGGAAAGCCATATACATTTTTTAGAGCTGCCGATGGGACCGGCCATTTTTATGGCCATGCAAAAAAGAGTGCGGAAATAGCAGAAGAATTGCTTATTAGGCTTCGAGCGGACAGCGTTTCGAGAGAAAAAGTGGTGTTTTTAGTTGCTCGTCACGATCTTTCTCTTCCACCCGATGAAATTCTCTTAAAGAAGCGCCTTCGAAGGTTTGGAGAGGAGAATATTCGGGATCTTTTTGTGATACAGCGGGCTGACGCTTCCGCTTTGGCTGAACCGGGAAAAAAACTAAAAGAGCTGGATGCGGCAGAAGCTGTTTTTGAGAAGATTTTGGAAGAAGAGCAATGCTTCTCTCTGAGAAATATGAAAATTACAGGAAACGACCTGAAAGCATATATATCCCCGGGGCCGGAAATGGGAAGACTGCTCTCATTCCTCTTGGATAGTGTTATTGAGGGCACCTGTGAAAACAAAAAGGACGCACTGCTCTGTGAGGCTCAAAGGTGGTTTCAGAAACAGAAACGGTATATAGGTGAGAGCTCTATGGAGAAATCAGATGGAATGGAATAACAACATGTTTTTTGAGTTAAAACAACGGGCTGAACATTTTTTATATTGCACTTGTCAAGAGAAAGTAGACAGTAAAAAGAATATTTATCAGAAGCCCCGTTCGGTTTTGAACTGACCGGGGCTTCTGTAACC
>CAJFPJ010000007.1 GCA_904399395.1 uncultured Clostridia bacterium
GGTTACAGAAGCCCCGGTCAGTTCAAAACCGAACGGGGCTTCTGATAAATATTCTTTTTACTGTCTACTTTCTCTTGACAAGTGCAAGGCACGAAGGTGCCTGCTTCTTTTTTTGGTTGGGAGGTTTAAGGTTCTGACTTCTCCTAAGACGGCATATAGTGATAGAGAAATGTGCAGGATAAAAAGGATAAAAGGAGGAGAAGGCATGAAGAAATTTCAAAAGGTAAAAGAAAAAGAAGATTGGGAACAGGATCCGTTTTTTGCTTCTGAGGATCAGCCGGAAGAAGAGAGCCCTAAAAAACCGAAAAACAGAGAACATTGGCTCACCGTAATTCAGATTACTGTTTGCGCGGTTGTGCTTTTGGCTGCGGTATGTATGAAATTTTTTGGTGGAGAATGGTATGAAGTGATCCGAAGCTGGTATGTGGAGCACGTAAACCAAAGTATTTTAACGGATGCAGATCTGCAAAACATGGAGCAGAAGGTTTTGGAGCTGTTTCCAGCAGCATCCCATGCCCCTGTTGGAGAAGGATCCAAAGCTGAAGAAGAGAGTTCTTCAGAGAAGAAAGAAAATACAGTTTCGTCTCAAACTAATTCTGAATCTTCGTCTTCATCGAAAATGAATTCTGATGCGCAGGCTGCGGAATCAACGGCCTCATCCGGCGGTTAAAGGACATGCGCTTTTCTGTTGGAAACTGTCGTTTTGAAATTAGCTTCTGGTTTGCCGCAGTGGTTTGTCTGTGGCTTTTTATGGATACGAGTGGGACATTCCTCGCGGGGATTTGTGCTGCATTCTTTCACGAGGCCGGCCATATAGCTGCCATATTGCTGTGCCGCAGGCGAATCATATCTATTAGGCTTTCTGTTTTTGGGGCGGAAATCCGCCAGGATAGTAATGCGAATGAAAGTTTGAAAAGGGATATAGCTGTTTCCCTTGCAGGTCCTTTGATGAATCTCTTACTATTCCTGATTTTCTGGGGATTTTCCGGCAATCCGCTTTTTCCCTTTGCCATTGCCAATTTGGCTCTGGCTCTTGCAAACCTGGTGCCAGCCGAGCCGTTGGACGGGGGTCAGGCGTTATATTCTTTTTTGTGTCTTCACATCAATGAAAATACGGCTCTGCGGTTGCTGGAATGGGTTTCCTTTTTTTCTCTGATACCTCTGGGGATCTGTGGCTTTCTTCTGGTTTTCCGGTCAGTTTATAATTTTTCACTTCTGTTTTTCAGTATCTATGGAGTTTTCTATCTTGTTTTAAAACGCAGGGAAGCTCTCAGGAATTTCTAAATATGAAGCGCTCTTTGTCTGGTATCGTACGGGCAAAGGGCGTCTTTTTATGATATCTGCCTCGTTTGCAAATACCGCGAAAAATGGTCCGGCGTTGCAAAGTATAGGAAATTACAGTATAATAAAATAAAAATTCTATAATAGCCGTTGTTTCCAGAAGATAGAAAATTAAGAGGCTCGGTTGGCAATAATGGGGTCTTCTGGAAACTCTGTATGAGATGCACATAAAAAACAAATGAGAAAATAGGAGTAAAAGAATGAAGCCTGAGCTTGAAAAGATACTGATGAAAGTTCAAAAACCCGGAAGATATACGGGTGGGGAACTGAACAGCGTTATAAAGAAAAAAGAAGAAGTGGATGTACGGTTTGCCTTTTGCTTTCCCGACACATACGAAGTAGGGATGTCTCATTTGGGGATGAAGATCCTCTATGGAGTGCTGAATGATATGGAGGGTGTGTGGTGTGAACGCGTATTTGCTCCCTGGATTGATATGGAAGAGCAATTACGTTCAGCTGGAATGGATCTCTATGCTCTGGAAAGTGGAGACAGTCTCCGCGAGTTTGATATCATTGGTTTCACGCTTCAATATGAGCTGAGTTATACCAATCTGCTCAATATGCTGGAACTTTCTGGAATTCCGCTTCTCTGCAGCGAAAGGCCAGGGCTTGAACATCTTGTGGTTGCCGGTGGCCCTTGTGCGTGCAATCCGGAACCTCTGGCGGATTTTGTGGATCTATTCTTCCTGGGAGAAGGGGAAGAAGTGGACTGCGAGCTGGTGGAACTTTACAGGGAATATAAAAGAAAGGGCGGTTCCAAGGAGGCCTTCCTTCGGGAGGCAGCACAGATTCCCGGTGTTTACGTGCCCTCCTTATACCAAGTGTCTTACCATGAGGACGGAACCATTGAAGCCGTAAAACCAGAAGAGGGTGTTCCGGCCACTGTTACCAAGCGGGTGATGATGGATTTAGACTCCATCTATTTTCCGGATCGGTTTGTGGTTCCTTATCTGGATGTAGTGCATAACCGAGTGGTGGCGGAAGTTCTGCGGGGCTGTATCCGCGGATGCCGCTTCTGCCAGGCAGGTTTTATTTACAGGCCTTTCCGGGAAAAGTCGGTTTCCACTATCGATAAACAGTGCAGAGATCTCTGCGAAAATACGGGGTATGATGAAATTTCCCTTTCCTCCCTGAGCACTAGCGATCACAGGGAACTAAATCCGCTTCTGGATCAGCTTTTGACCTGGACAAAGGAGGAAAAAATTGGTGTTTCGCTGCCTTCCCTGCGGGTGGATAATTTTTCCACGGATATGATGAGCAAAATCAAAACGGTGCGGCGTAGCGGGTTAACCTTTGCACCGGAGGCAGGGACTCAGCGCCTGCGGAATGTTATCAACAAAAATGTAACAGAAGAACAGCTAATGAAGACAGTGGAGACGGCCTTTCGAGGCGGGTGGAATTCTGTAAAACTATATTTTATGATAGGATTGCCAACAGAAACGCTAGAAGATATCGAAGGCATAGCGGAACTGGGGCAAAAGGTGGTGGATGCCTTCTATGCGAACCCGGAAAGGCCTAAGGGGAAAGGTGTTTCTGTAACAGTAAGTGCATCTGGTTTTGTGCCAAAGCCATTTACGCCTTTTCAATGGGAACCTCAGGATACGGTGGAGATGTTTCACGAAAAGCAGAAACATCTTGTTGCCTGTGTGAAGAGCAGGAAACTTTCCTGTAATTACCATGAGGCTGTGGTGAGCTTTTTGGAGGGAGTATTTGCAAGAGGGGACCGTCGGCTTGGAAAGGTCCTTTTGGAGGCCCATAGGCTGGGGTGCCGCTTTGATGGATGGAACGACTGTTTCTCATATACAAAATGGATGCAGGCCTTTGAGAACTGTAATGTAGATCCGGCTTTTTATGCCAACCGGAAGAGGAGCTTTGATGAGATTCTCCCTTGGGATCATCTGGATTATGGCGTTACAAAGGAATTCTTGATCCGAGAATGCAAAAAGGCATATGCCAATGAGACAAGCCCTAACTGCGCCGAAGCCTGTTCCGCCTGCGGGGCGGCCTGTTTCAAAGGAGGAATCTGCGTTGAAGACCGTAAGAATCTGGTTTAGGAAAACTGGTGCTGCCCGGTTTATTTCCCATTTGGATCTAAACCGTTGTATGGCAAGGGCAGTGCATATGGCGAAGATTCCTCTTTGGTATACACAGGGATTTAATCCCCATGCGTTTATTACTTTTGCGCTTCCCCTTTCTTTGGGTATGACCGGGGAGCGGGAGAGCATGGATATGAAGATTGATGAGACGAAAATCACCGAGAATGAAATACTTTCTCGTCTGCAACAAGCGCTCCCGCCGGATCTGCCGGTTTTTGCCGTTACAGAGCCGAAAATGAAACCGGGGAAAATAGCTTTTGCTTCGTATACCCTTCGCATGGAGCCGGAAAAGGAAGAACTCTCAGAATTCCGGCAGAAATGGGAGGACTTTCTTAACCAGGAGACAATCCTCACCCAGAAGAAATCGAAAAGCGGTATGCTGACTCTTGACATTAAACCTGATATAAAAAATTTGAAGATCCGTGAAGAAGAGGGCAGAATCGTTTCTGATTTTCTCCTTCCTGCAGGCAGCGAATACAATGTAAATCCTTCTCTTTTGGTAGAAACTTTCCGTGCACAAACTGAGAAGGAGTTTTACTGTGAATATATTCGCCGGTACCTATATGACGCATCTATGAAAATTTTTGAATAGAAAGCAGAAAAAGGTTGCACTTACCGGCAGAATGTGGTAAGCTATATAAGCATTTGGAATCCGCCGTTCCTTTTCGGTGGGGTTCAATGCCCAGTAAACGCTGAGACATTGAAGCGGACAGTCCTCTGCACGAGTTCCCTCGGCATGAATGTCTGAAAATTAGGAGGATCGTTTAGAATGGATGCTTTGAAATTGGTTGCGGAGTCTTCCGTAAAAAATGAGGTACCCCAGTTTGAGATTGGTGATACCGTCCGCGTGGATGTAAATATCCGCGAGGGTGAAAGAGAAAGAATTCAGGTTTTTGAAGGAACCGTTATTGCCCGTAAGGGTAGCGGAGTCGGCGAAACCTTTACTGTACGCCGTGTTTCTTACGGTGTTGGTGTGGAAAGAGTTTTCCCGCTCCATTCCCCCAATGTGAAAGCGGTTGCAGTTGTCCGCAAGGGCCGTGTCCGCAGAGCAAAGCTGTATTATCTGCGTGACCGGGTTGGTAAGGCTGCCAAGGTTAAGGAACAGCTCAAATAAGAAAAGAAAAAGGGACACGAGAGTGTCCCTTTTTGCGTTACCTGTTGAACTCCGGAATGTGTGTTTGAACCAATTCTGGGCTGCATACGGATGCGGGTGAAGCACTGCCTGCACAGCGAAAGGGGAGATATGCCGGATGGCAGGGAACAGATATCAGGAAGCCCCCAGGAAAAAGATCGATTCATTTACAAACAGCTGCTATGAATGGATGGAAGCTCTGATCGCCTCCTTGATCGTAGTGGTAGTGGTGTTTACGTTCCTTTTCCGGGTGGTAAATGTAAGCGGAAGCTCCATGCTCCCCACTTTGGAAAGCAATGACAGAGTCCTTTTGTCCAGTTTGTTTTATACTCCCAAACAGGGAGATATAGTCGTAATATCCCGCACAGTTGGGCTTTCAAAACCGATTATCAAACGTGTGATTGCTACAGAGGGGCAGACGGTGGATATTGATTTTGAAAAAGGGCTTGTTTTGGTAGATGGAGAACCTCTGGATGAGAGCGCCTATATTGAGAATGGAATCACCACCCAGTATTCGGATTTTACATTCCCTATGGAAGTTCCGGAAGGCTGTGTGTTTGTGCTGGGGGATAACCGCCCTGTTTCTAAAGATAGCCGCAGCAAGGATGTTGGAATGGTGGATGAGCGCTATATTTTGGGAAAGGCGGAATGGATCGTATTTCCTTTCGACCGCTTTGGAAAGATCGAATAAGAGCCGCGCTCTCGCGGGCGGAATAGGTGAAAGCATGAATAAGAAGCAAAACTATCGTAAAGAAGAGAATGCCCAATCCATTCAATGGTTTCCCGGGCATATGACCAGAACCCGCCGCCGGATTGAGAAATGCCTCCCGCTGGTGGATGCTGTGGCAGAGGTTATCGATGCCCGAATTCCTCTCTCTAGTCGTAACCCGGTTTTGGGCAGCATTATAAAAGGAAAACCCAGAGTTGTGCTCCTCAATAAATGCGATATGGCGGATCCTGATAAAACTTCCCGGTGGATCCAGTGGTTCCGAGGGAAGGGAATTCCCGCCGTTGCAGTGGACTGCAAAAGCGGCCGAGGACTGAACGGCTTTATCCCTGCTGTTCAGGAGGTCCTGAAGGACAAAATTGAAATCTGGCGGAGCAAGGGCATGGTGGGGCGCGTGATCCGCGTTATGATTGTAGGAGTCCCAAATGTTGGAAAATCATCTCTCATCAATAGGCTCTGTAAGGGCGGAAAAGCAGATGTAGCCGACCGCCCGGGTGTTACCCGGCAGAACAGGTGGTTTACCATTGGAAAAGGCTTTGAGCTATTGGATACTCCCGGCGTTCTCTGGCCGAAATTTGAGGATAAGCTGGTAGGAGAAAAATTGGCCTTTACGGGAGCTGTTAAGGATGATGTTGTAGATACAGAACATCTGGCTTCCCGCCTTTTAGAATTCCTTTCAGAAGAGTATCCGAAGGAGCTTAAGGCCCGCTATAAGCTGGACGAGATAGATCTTTCCGAGTATCAAGGGTATGAGCTTTTGGAGATGATCGGAAAAAAAAGAGGGATGCTCGTTTCCGGCGGGGAAATCAATACGGAGCGGGCTTCCATTGCTGTATTGGATGAATTCCGCGGCGCTGTTATCGGCCGCATCACTCTGGAAACGCCAAGAGAAGCAGAGTGATTTTGTTTATGCAGCGGACGAGAGTAAATCTGCGGAGGAATGGATATGGATTGGTTCCTGTATGAAAAAGAGGCGGCTCAAAAAGGGTATTCGGCGGTTTGTGGGATCGATGAGGCTGGCCGTGGGCCCCTTGCCGGGCCTGTCTTTGCGGCAGCCGTTATCCTGCCGGCTGAGGTGGAGATCCCGGGTCTAAATGATTCCAAAAAGTTGACGGCCAAAAAACGGGAAGCACTTTTCCCGTTGATTCAGGAAAAGGCAGTTTCCTGGTCTGTGGCTTTTGCCACAGAAAGTGAGATCGATGAAATTAACATTTTGCAGGCGACCTATCTGGCTATGCGGCGGGCCTGCGAAGGCCTTTCCATTCCGGCGGATTATGCTTTGGTGGATGGAAACCGCATGCCGCCTCTTTCTGTGCCTGGGGAGACGATCATAAAAGGAGATGGTCTTTCGGCCAGTATAGCTGCGGCTTCCGTTTTGGCGAAAGTGAGCAGGGACAGACTTATGCTGGAACTGGATTCCTTGTATCCTGAATATCAGTTTGCCAAGCATAAGGGGTATGGCACGGCTCTTCATGTGGAACTTTTGCGAAAATACGGCCCTTGTCCCATACACCGCCGTTCCTTTCTGACCAAAATTTTGAAGGACTGAAAAGCGGTATGAATGAAAGAGGGAAAAAGGGAGAATTCCTGGCAGCCCGTTATCTGGAAGAAAAAGGGTATACAGTGATTGCGCGGAATTATCACAGCCGTTATGGAGAAATTGATCTTATTTGCCGCAAAGATTCATATCTTGTTTTCATAGAGGTAAAAGAGAGAAAAGTTTCCTCCCTTGTAAATCCTTTGGAAGCGGTGACGGCAAAAAAGCGGGAAAAGCTGCGGTTGACAGCAAAACAGTATCTAATGCAAGAGGAAAGTTCCTGCCTTTTACAGCCAAGATTTGACGTGGTGGCGGTTGTAGAAGATAACGGCGGCTACTCTTTCTGCCACGTTGAAAATGCATTTGGAGAGGATGAATAGGTATTGAAGCTGGCAGATCTGCATTGCGATACTTTATGGGAGTGCTACAACAAGAAGATCCCCTCTCTAAGGAAAAATTCTCTGCATATCGATCTGGAGCGTGGAGGCCAGTATTCCCCTTGGCTTCAATGTTTTGCGGCCTGGATGCCCGATGAACACAGGGGAAAAGCTGCGCAGAATGTATTTGAGAAAATGAATTGCCTTTATAAGCGTTTCCTTATAGAGAATGCAGCGTGTATGCTACCGATCCTCGCCGGAAACGATTTGGATACGGCTGCTAGGGAAGAAAAATGTGCTGCTGTTTTCGCAGTGGAAGGCGGTTCCGCCGCAGGAGGGACTCTGGAAGGACTCCACCATCTGTATGAGGAAGGCGTCCGTATGATGACGTTGACCTGGAATGGGGCCAATGAAATCGGCGGGGGAGCCGATGAGCCCGGCGAATTGACAGCTTTCGGAAAATCCGCTGTGAAAGAAATGGAGCGGATGGGCATGGTGATAGATGTTTCCCATGCCAGTGATCCTCTGTTTTGGTCTGTGGCGGAGAATACTGAAAAAGCTTTTGTGGCGACCCATTCAGATTCCAGAAAGGTATGCCCTCATAGAAGAAACCTTACAGACGAAGAATTTTTGGAAATACGCCGCCGTGAAGGCCTTGTAGGATTGAACTTTACAAGAGAATTCCTTTGTAGGGACGGAGAGAAAGCCGCCCCGGAGGATATATTGCGCCACACGGAGCATTTTCTGGCTCTGGGCGGGGAGAATATACTGGCCATGGGAAGCGATTTCGATGGAACAGTGGTGCCCGAAGGCATAACGGGGATTGAATCCATGGAGAAAATAGCCGATATGTTTCTGCGCCATAACTATCCGGAACGGCTGGTTTCCAAAATTTTCTATGAAAACGCCTATAATTTTTTTCATTCTCTTTGACAGAAGGTGTCATGTATTATACAATAGTGTCTGGATGCTGCCAGGAATCCTACTTTGTTTCCTCTGAAAGAGATAAGCAGGGTGGTAGCGCGATACAGCAGAAGAAAGGGGTCGTTTCCTTGAAGTATACATCCACCAGAGACGAGGCAAAATCGGTCTCTGCAGCGCAGGCCATATCCCAGGGAATCAGCGGAGAAGGCGGGCTTTTCGTGCCATGTGAACTGCCGCACTATTCCTATGAGGATTTGACGGAGCTTTCAAAGTGTTCCTATGAAGAAAGGGCTGTTCGGATTTTAAAGGATTTTCTTACGGATTTTTCAGAGACTGAGATCCGGGAGTGCGTGGTGAATGCTTATGGCGGGAATAAATTTTCTGGAGGCCATCCTGCGCCGCTTACGCTGCAGCAAAACGGCGAGCTGAATATGTATATGTTGGAGCTCTGGCATGGCCCCACTTGTGCATTTAAGGATATGGCCCTTCAGATATTGCCTCATTTGCTCACCAAATCGCTGGAGAAGATCCATTCCGATAAGACTGCAGTGATTCTGGTGGCTACTTCCGGAGATACGGGAAAAGCAGCGCTGGAAGGCTTTAAAGATGTGGATGGCACCCGAGTTCTGGTGTTTTATCCTGAAAACGGCGTGAGCCCCATGCAGAAACTGCAGATGAATACCCAAGAAGGCAGTAATGTAGCCGTTTGTGCTATTGAAGGTAATTTTGACGATGCCCAGACTGGCGTTAAGAAGATTTTTACCAATGAGGCTGTCCGCGCTCAGTTGGAAGCCAGGAATATGATGTTCAGCAGCGCTAATTCCATCAACTGGGGCCGCCTTCTGCCTCAAATCGTGTATCATATCTCTGCTTATTGTGATTTAATGGCCACAGGAGAGATGGATTACGAGGGCGAAGAGATCAACATTGTTGTTCCTACCGGCAATTTTGGCAATATACTGGCCGCCTATTATGCAAAGCAGATGGGATTGCCCGTGCATAAGCTAATTTGTGCTTCCAACGCCAACAATGTGCTTACCGATTTTCTTCGCACCGGCGTATATGATCGGAACCGGCCTTTCCATACCACTATTTCTCCTTCCATGGATATTCTTGTTTCCAGTAATCTGGAACGGTTGCTTTATCATCTGACCAATGGCAACAGCCAAAAGGTAAGCGAATGGATGCAACAGCTTTCGGAGACTGGCCGTTATGAAGTGGATGAAGACATAAAAAGAACCTTACAGGAGCTTTTCTGGGCTGGTTTCTGTGACGATGAAGCAACGAAGAATACCGTTCATGAGATGTTCAGCGTTGAAAATTATCTGATCGATCCTCACACAGCGGTGGCTGCAAATGTTTATAAGCAGTATGTAGGAAATACCGGAGACGTCAAAACTCCTACGGTAGTGGTCTCTACAGCCTCTCCTTATAAATTTCCGGGAGATGTTCTTTCTGCTGTTACAGGTGAAGAACAGCCGGGGGATGAATTCCAGCAGATCATGCAACTTGCCTTCATAACAGGCACGCCGGTTCCGCCTCCTATAGGGGAGCTTCAAGGGAAAGAGATCCGTTTTGAAAATCACTGCAGGCCCGATGGCATGACGGAAGCCGTCTTGGCTATGGTCCGATAATATGGCGGTATATACCATTGCCGATCTCCACCTCTCCTTGGGGGCGGATAAACCCATGGATGTGTTTCCGGGGTGGAAGGATTATGTTTTCCGCTTGGAGAAGAATTGGAAATCTCTGGTGAGAGAAGAGGATACTGTGGTAATTCCCGGGGATATCTCCTGGGCCATGAAGCTGGAGGAATCGGCAAAGGATTTTGCATTCATCCACTCTCTTCCCGGCAGAAAGCTTCTGCTGAAAGGGAACCATGATTTCTGGTGGAGCACCAGAAAAAAGTTGGAGGATTTTTTTGCCCGGCAGGGCTTCTATTCCCTGGAAATTGTTCATAACAATGCTGTGGTGGTCGAGAATATCGCCATTTGCGGCACTAGGGGATGGCTCTATAACGCGGAAACGGATGAAGATAAAAAAATTGTGAACCGTGAGGTAGGCAGGCTGACGGCCTCTCTGCAGGAGGCGGAAAAAACAGGGAAGAAACCAGTGGTGTTTTTGCACTATCCTCCTATTTTCGATGGGCAGGAATGCCGTGAGATCTTGGAGGTTCTAGTAAAACATGGCATCAGCGACTGTTATTTCGGCCATATTCACGGGACGCAAGCTGCCAAACGCGCTGTTACAGGTGAATATGAAGGTGTGAAGATGCATTTGGTTTCTTGTGATTACGTGCATTTCACGCCAGTTCGAGTAAGATGAATATTTTATAAATTTTTCTAGGAAATCTGGCACTTCTATAAAGAGTGTGCTATAATTAATAAGATAATTTGCAATTTCGCAGGAGGAAGTAAAATGAGTCTGAAATCATGCAATAAGGTTGATACCAACCGCAGCCAGCTGGAAATTGAGATCAGCGGTGAGGAATTTGAAAAAGCTTTGGAAGCTGCCTACCGCCGGGAAAACAAAAAAATCATGATCCCTGGTTTCCGCAAGGGCAAGGCTCCCCGTGCATTTGTTGAGAAATACTATGGTGAAAACATATTCTATGAGGATGCGATCAACGCGCTGTATCCCGACGCTTTGGATGACGCCATCAAAGCAGCCGGCATAGAGTTCGTAGAAGATAAGATCGATTTTGAGCTGGTTTCTGCCGGTAAGGATGGATTAGTTTTCAAGGCAACCGTTACGACCAAGCCGGAAGTGACCATTGAAAACTATAAAGGAATTGCTGTGACGAAGAAACCGGTTTCCATTTCTGAAGAGGACGTGGACGCTGAAGTTAAAAAGGTCTTGGATCGCAATTCCCGCATGGTTACAGTGGAAGACCGCGCTGCTCAGAAAGATGATATCGCTGTGATCGATTTTGAGGGCTTTGTAGGCGATACCGCTTTTGAAGGTGGAAAAGGTGAAAATTACAGCCTGACGCTGGGTTCCGGCCAGTTTATTCCTGGTTTTGAGAATCAGATTGTAGGTCATAAAACCGGAGATGAATTCGACGTAAATGTTACCTTCCCCGAGAAGTATCAGGCGGAAGAATTGGCGGGCAAAGAGGCTGTATTTAAGGTTAAGCTTCATGAGATCAAGGTTAAGGAGCTTCCTGAATTTGACGATGAATTTGTAAAGGATGTCAGCGATTTCGACACGGTAGAAGCCTATCGTGAGGATATCAAAAAGAACCTGACGGAAGCAGCTGAAAAGCGTGCTAACGACGAAGTGGAAAACCAGATGGTTGATAAGTTGGTGGAGTTGGTGCAGGCCGAGATTCCCGAGGCTATGTATGAAAACCGCATCAACGACGATATCCGCGATTTTGGGTACCGTCTCCAGTCTCAGGGGCTGAATTTTGAAACATATCTTAAATATACCGGTATGGATGCAAATTCCATCCGTGCTTCTTTCCGTCCTCAGGCGGAGCGTCAGGTGAAGGTGCGTCTTGCTCTGGAAAAAATCGCAGAGCTGGAGGCTATTAAGCCTACTGAGGAAGAGATTAGCGCTGAATACGATAAGATTGCAAAAGCCTATGAGATGGACGTTGAAAATGTCAAGAAGATGATCGCAGAAGAAGATCTGGCGAAGGATATCGCTGTGGAGAAGGCCGCGGGTATAGTCCGTGATGCATTGGCAATTACGGAAACCGCTGAAAAGGCTGAATAAAAATCATTTTAATATCCAATCCTTAAAAAGATGCCGGCCTCCCGCGCAGGCCGGCGTCCGCTTTATCCGGCGCGGAGACAGGTGGTTAATACGATGAGCTTAGTTCCTTATGTTGTTGAACAGACCAATCGCGGGGAGCGTTCTTATGACATATTTTCCCGCCTTTTAAATGACCGCATCATCATGCTGACAGAAGAGGTTAACGATACCACTTCCAGCTTGGTGGTGGCGCAGCTTTTATATCTGGAGGGGCAGGATCCTTCGAAGGATATCAGTCTCTATATCAATAGCCCGGGCGGTTCTGTGACGGCTGGAATGGCTATTTATGACACTATGCAGTATATAAAGTGCGATGTTTCCACCATCTGCATGGGGATGGCAGCCAGCATGGGGGCTTTTCTTCTGGCCGCCGGCGCGAAAGGGAAGCGCTTTGCCCTCCCTAACAGCGATATCATGATTCATCAGCCAAGCGGCGGTGCTCAGGGCCAGGCTACCGATATTCGCATCCATGCGGATCATATTATTGCTACGAAAAACAAGCTGAATGCGATTTTGGCAGAAAAAACCGGTCGTCCCCTGGAAGAGATTGCACGGGATACAGAGCGGGATAATTTCATGACGGCGCAGCAGGCTCTGGAATATGGTTTGATTGATAAAGTGCTTGAAAGGCACTGAGTTTATTTTGATTTGTATCACTGAGAGTAGTGTTAAAAGGTTGGTGAAGCTCCATGTCCGGTAATGACGAGACAAATGAAAGAGGCGTTTGCTGTTCTTTCTGCGGAAAGCCTCAGGGAGATGCCAGAAGGCTGATTGCAGGCCCAGGTGTTTATATCTGTGATGAATGCATAGAGCTCTGTATGTCTATTCTGGAGGATGAAAACAGCTTGGCATCCCGGAAATCTGCCCGTTATGCGCCTGAGACGGTTACGGTTCTGCCAAAACCTCAGGAAATTAAGGCTGGGCTCGATGAATATGTAATTGGGCAGGAAGAAGCAAAAATCGCTCTTTCCGTAGCTGTATATAATCATTATAAGCGTATTTACTTCGGCAAAGAGGACGATGTGGAGCTGACGAAAAGCAATGTTTTGCTTTTGGGCCCCACAGGCGTTGGAAAAACTTTTGTGGTTCAAACGTTAGCTAAAATTTTGGATGTTCCTTTTGCCATAGCGGATGCTACGACTCTTACAGAGGCTGGCTATGTAGGTGAGGATGTAGAGAACATTCTTCTTCGCCTGATCCAAGCGGCAGACTTTGACATTGAGCGGGCGGAAAAGGGTATCATCTATATTGATGAAATCGATAAGATTGCCAGAAAATCAGAGAATCCTTCTATTACAAGAGATGTTAGCGGAGAGGGTGTGCAGCAGGCATTGCTGAAGATCCTTGAGGGAACGGTTTCCAATGTTCCGCCCCAGGGAGGCCGGAAGCATCCCCAGCAGGAGTTTCTGCAGATCGATACCTCGAATATCCTGTTTATCTGTGGCGGCGCCTTTGATGGTTTGGAAAAGATCATTGAAAAGAGAACGGGTTCTTCTTCTATGGGGTTTGGCGCAGAGGTTAGAAGTAAGACAGAACTGGATACTACTAGCTGGATGAAAGATGTGACACCGCATGATCTGGTGAAATTTGGGTTGATTCCTGAATTGGTAGGTCGTCTCCCTGTTATTGCTTCTCTCAGTGGTTTGGATGAGGAGGCGCTGGTCCGGATTCTTACAGAGCCTAAAAATAGTCTTTTGAGCCAGTATCAGAAGCTGTTTGGGTTGGATAAGGTAAAACTGGAGTTTACGCCGGAAGCTCTCAGGGAGATTGCCAAAAAGACGATCGCCCTTCACACTGGGGCCCGCGGCCTGCGCAGCGTTATGGAGGAATTCCTAACGCCGCTGATGTATAGCGTCCCATCGGATTATACCATAGAAAAAATTGTCGTCACACCGGAAACGGTAAATGGCGGTGAACCGGAGCTGGTGCATAATACAGACAGGAAGCCTGTCAAAATAAAGATTACCGCTCCTAAAAAGCGTGGTAGAAAAGATACCGCGTGAGAAAATGTTTTGCAGGTGGCTGCTGCGGGGGCGTATACCGTGCCTTGCGGCGGCCATTTTTGGATAGGAGGATCGTTATGGAGACCTATGGTCTGACGGAAACACGAAAAATGCCAGCCTTGGCGCTGCGCGGACTTGTGATATTTCCTGAGATGATGATTCAGTTTGATGTGGGAAGGAAAAAATCCATTTTGGCGTTGGCCGATGCAATGGAGCGGGATCAGACAATCTTTCTGGTAGCCCAGAAAGATTTGGGAGATAACGAGCCGGGCTTCAAACAGCTCTATTCCACTGGCGTAGTGGCAAAAATCAAGCAGGTTGTCCGCCATTCCGATGAAGGTGTGCGCCTATTTGCAGAAGGTCTTTACCGTGCTAGGCTGGTATCTCTTTCCAAGGAACATCCGTTTTTAGAAGCGGAAGTGGAAAAAGTGGAGGATGCTTCCTATAGGGAGACGCATAGAACAGAGGCGCTTCTGCGGCATACGCAGAATGTATTTGAGGAATATGTGCGGAATTATGCCAAAGTTCCACCGGACATCATCCTTGGGGTGGTGCGACAGAAGCATTGTGGAAAGTTGGCAGATTACATTGCCATGAATACTCTTCTGGACTATACAAAAAAACAGGAGATTCTGGATGAGGAACGTCCGGTCCGTAGGTTGCAGAGGCTCGATTCCATTTTGGAGGATGAGATCAAGGTTCTTGCCATTGAAAATGAAATTAACGAAAAAGCAAAAGAACAGATCGATCAGAACCAAAGGGAGTATTTTCTGCGGGAGCAGATGAAAGCCATTGCCTACGAGTTAGGTGAGGAGGATTCTCCCCAGGAAGAGGCGGACGAGCTCAGGGAGAAAATTTTGAAAGCTCCCATTCCGGAGGAGCAACAGAAAAAGCTTTTGAAAGAATGCGACCGGCTCTCAAAGATGCCTGTGGGTTCTCACGAGGGAAGTGTGATTCTTACCTATCTGGAGACCTGCCTGGAGCTTCCCTGGGGCAAAGAGACAAAGGAGCATATCGATCTTGCTAAAGCTCGCAAAATCCTCGATCGGGATCACTATGGCTTGGATAAAGTAAAAGAGAGAATTCTGGAAATTTTGGCTGTTAAGAAGCTGGCTCCAGATGTAAAGGGGCAGATCATCTGTTTGGTTGGACCTCCCGGAGTGGGAAAGACCTCTATCGCTCATTCTATTGCAGAAGCGATAAACAGAAAATACGTTCGAGTTTCTTTGGGTGGCGTACGGGATGAGTCGGATATTATGGGTCACCGGAAGACATATATCGGTTCCATGCCGGGGCGTATAATATCTGCTCTGAAGCAGGCGGGAACGAAAAATCCTCTTTTGCTTCTGGATGAAATTGATAAATTGGGAAGCAGTTACAGAGGAGATCCGGCCTCTGCGCTTTTGGAAGTGTTGGATCCGGATCAGAATGCTGCTTTCTATGACCATTATATCGATATGCCCTTTGATTTGAGCAATGTGCTGTTTATTACCACTGCAAATGACGCCAGCACGATTCCTGCTCCTCTTTTGGACAGAATGGACATGATTTCTCTTGGAAGCTATACCCATGAGGAAAAATTCCAAATAGCCTCCCGGCATCTGATTCCCAAGCAGAGGAAGAAAAACGGTATTTCGGCAAAAAATATGCAGATTACGTCTGCGGCTCTCCACGATTTGATCGATGGATATACGGCCGAGGCTGGTGTTCGCACGCTGGAGAGGCAAATTGCTTCTCTCTGCCGTAAATGTGCCAAGAAGATTGTGGAGGAGCCTTCGATCCGCATTCGGGTGACACCCGCCATGTTGGAAGAACTTTTGGGGCCGAAGCGCTTCAAAAAGGATACGATCCATAAGACGGATGAAGTAGGCTTGGTAAATGGCCTTGCTTGGACAAGCATTGGAGGAACCATTCTGCCGCTGGAAGTTGCGGTTATGGAAGGAAACGGTAAGATTGAATTAACAGGCTCTTTAGGCGATGTTATGAAGGAATCTGCCAGAACAGCTATCAGCTGTATTCGTGGCAGAGCAGACGAATTGGGAATCCGGCGTGATTTTTATACGAAATATGATATCCATATTCACGCTCCGGAGGGAGCAGTGCCTAAGGATGGCCCTTCCGCGGGAACAGCTATGGCTACTGCCATAACTTCTGCCCTCACGGGAATCCCCATCCGCCATGATGTGGCAATGACAGGTGAGATTACCCTTCTAGGGAGGGTTCTACCTATAGGCGGCCTGAAGGAAAAAACCATGGCGGCTTACAGGGCGGGGATTAAGACGGTGCTGATTCCAGCGGATAATGAACCGGATCTGTATGAAGTGGATAAGACGGTAAAAGAGCATGTAGAATTCATACCGGTTGAGCGGGTGGAGCAGGTGCTGGAAAAAGCACTAGTCCGTAGACCTGTGTCTGTTTCCGCGAAAGACTCTGCTATGCCTGCTCCAGTGTCGGAATCTGTGGAGAGCAGTGCTACTTCTGGACTGCAGCAGTAAGGAGACGACTATGAATTTTCAAAATGCAGTATTTGAGGCAGCGGCGGGAAGGGCAGATCAGCTCCTTTCTTCCACTTTGCCGGAGCTGGTGTTTTCTGGCCGTTCCAATGTGGGAAAAAGCTCCCTAATCAATAAACTGGTGAATCGAAAGGCTTTGGCAAGGGTGAGTGCTAAACCGGGGAAGACGGCTACGATCAATTTTTACCGGCTAAAGGAATGCCGCTTAGTGGACTTACCTGGATATGGATATGCAAGAGTCTCGGCTGAGGAAAAAAAGCGCTGGGCCGCATTAGTGGAGGGATATTTTGCTCAGGCAAGAAATGTGGCTTGTGTGGTGCAAATCATCGATATACGTCATCCTCCCACAGAGGACGACCTTCATATGATATCCTTTTTGGCGGAGAATGGTCTTCCTTTTATCATTGTGGCAACGAAAAGCGATAAGCTGAATAAAACGGAGCTAAAAGCCAGAGAAGAGGAGCTAAAGGATTTTTTCAGCACTTTGGAGGGGACTCTTGTGTTGCCTTTTTCAGCGGAAACAGGGTTAGGCCTGGAGACTTTGCAAAAGGTTTTGGAAAATGTTTGTAGTCTCTGAATAATCTAGAAAGCGGAAGAGAGGCAAAGCTTACTCCTTCCGCTTTCTCTTATCAATATTGCTTTACTTTTTAACTTTTGTATGGTAAACTTTTATAAGAATAAACCATTTCTCGAAAAAAGGAAGTGTCTCATATGAATTCTAAAATCAAAGATGAAAGCGTTGATTTTCTGTTTAAGGCAATTCTATCACTGAAAACAGAAGAGGAGTGCTATAATTTCTTCGAGGATCTCTGCACAGTGCCGGAGATTAAAGCAATGTCCCAGCGGCTGGTGGTGGCTCATATGTTGAGCACAAAATGCGTATACAGCGATATTGTAGCCAGAACAGGTGCATCCACTGCTACAATCAGCAGGGTAAACCGTTCTTTAAATTACGGCTGCGATGGTTATGAGCTTGTATTCAACCGCATGGAAGGCACGGATAAAACGGAAAAGGAAGAAAAATGAGTTACGGCTCCTTTGCTTTATATTACGATGGTCTGACCAGAAATATCCCCTATGAGAAGCAGGCGGAATATTTGCTGGAACTCCTTCGCCGTCATGGCCATGTTCCGGGTCTTTCATTGGATTTGGCATGTGGTACTGGAAGCCTGACGATTGCCCTGGCAAAAAAGGGTGTGGATATTTACGGGATAGACGGCTCTATAGAAATGCTTTCAGAGGCGCAGCAAAAAGCGGCGGATGAAAATCTGCAGCTTTTGTTTTTGTGCCAAAAAATGCAAAGTATAGATCTATTTGGCACAGTAGATACCGTTTTCTGTACGTTAGATAGTATCAATCATCTTGTTAGAGAGAAGGACGTACAGGAAACGTTCCGCAGGGTTTCTTTGTTTCTGAATCCGGGGGGATACTTTTTATTTGACGTAAATTCCCTGTATAAACACCGTTGTGTTTTAGGAAACAATACCTTTGTCTATGATACAGAGGAGGTATACTGTGTTTGGCAGAATGCTCTGGAAGAGAAAACGACACGTGTATCTATCACTCTTGACTTTTTTGAAAAAGAAGGATCTTTGTACCATAGAAGCTCTGAAGCTTTTTCGGAAAGAGCATATGGTGTTGAAGAGCTCTCTGCTTGGCTACAGGCTGTGGGATTGCAGACAGAGGCTGTATATGGGGCTATGACCTTTGACAAGCCGGAAAAAACAACGGAACGGCTCATGTTTGTGTGTAAAAAATTGAATTAAGATTGGTGAAAATATGGATCGGATAATCAGGTGTATTACTTCTGAAGGAGCTGTTATGGCGGCAGCTATAGATTCCACTTATATTGTGGCTACTGCGCAGCAGATCCACAATACAACCCCTACGGCTACGGCGGCGTTGGGAAGGCTTTTGACGGGGGCTTCTCTGATGGGATCGATGCTGAAAAAGACGCATGCTTCTGTTACGATTAAAATAAACGGCGGCGGGCCTGCTGGAACGCTGGTGGCCATAGCAGATGGAAATGGCAATTGCCGGGGATATATGGAGCATCCAGAGGCGGATGTTCCTCTCAAACCAAACGGAAAGCTGGATGTTGGTACCCTGGTGGGAAGTGAAGGTCTTCTGGGTGTGATTCGTGATCTGGGAGAAGGGGAACCCCATATGGGGCAGGTCCCTCTCCGTTCTGGGGAAATCGCCGAGGATTTGACAGGATATTATGCAGACAGCGAGCAGATCCCTACCATATGCGCATTAGGTGTCCTGGTAGATAAGACAGACGTTAGGCGGGTGTTGGCGGGCGGATTGCTAATTCAACTGTTACCGGGAGCTATGCCTGAGGATATAGACAGATTGGAGAAAAACATCGCAGAATTGCCCTCTGTGACCACGATGCTTGCCCAAGGTATGACAATTGAAGAAATGTGCCAAAAGGCGCTCAAGGGCTTTCAGATGGAAATTCTGGATGAATATAAGGTGGGGTATGCCTGTACCTGCAGCAAAGAAAGAGTAGAAAGGGCTCTCATGACTCTTCCGGCAGAGGATATCCTTACCTTGGCAGATGAAAAAACGAATTGTGCAGAGATTTGTTGCCAATATTGTGGAAGAAAATATATTCTCACAGAAAAAGAACTTCAGACATTGGCTTCAGTAGTGGGTGAGAGAAAAAAGAACCTCTGAAATCATTTGCAGAAGGGCCCGTATCCGGAAAGATCCGAATGGGCCCTGTTTCTTTCTCTATATTCTCAGAGTTTTCTTTTATAAGAATTTGGAATAAACTTCTAATTATGGATAAAATTTGTGTATAGTGCTGGTTACAAAAGAAAACGAAAAAAAATCAAAAAAAGGTGTTGACTTTCTCAATGAGATGATGTAATATATAACACGTCGCTGGTAAGCACTACGGCAAGAAAACAAAACCGGTTGGTGCTTCTTGGGAGCATAGCTCAGCTGGTTAGAGCACCTGCCTTACAAGCAGGGGGTCATAGGTTCGAGTCCTATTGTTCCCACCATTTTGGCCCGGTAGTTCAGTTGGTTAGAACGCTAGCCTGTCACGCTAGAGGTCGACGGTTCGAGCCCGTTCCGGGTCGCCAAATTATGCCTCTGTAGCTCAGTTGGTAGAGCAGGGGACTGAAAATCCCCGTGTCGGTGGTTCGATTCCGCCCGGAGGCACCAAATATGCGAACGTAGCTCATCTGGTAGAGCGCCACCTTGCCAAGGTGGAGGTAGCGAGTTCGAGCCTCGTCGTTCGCTCCA
>CAJFPJ010000008.1 GCA_904399395.1 uncultured Clostridia bacterium
AGAGACCGCAGAAGTAAAAATTTATATTTCCATCGCTATACAATAAGAACTTCACGTATGATTTTGGTTAACATAATATATAATAATACTCATAATTATAAATTGGTATTTTTTATTATAAATATTAGTTCTATTTAATTGTAAATTTTTTGTGAATGCGATGTACAATGTCCTATATAAATTTTAGTAAGACATTTAAAGTCTTATATAGAATATTGATGTGATATAATAATCTATGCAGGCAGATGAAGTATATGCTTCTTTGGTACATTGTAAAAATCCATGGATAGACTTCTTTGGCAAAGAAAAAAGAATGGATATTGCTCTCAAACTAAAAAAGATTTCTAACATAATTTTCCAGAAGTCAGTCTACTATCGTGACTTAATCGCTGTTAGTTTGTGTATCATCATGATAGTAATGTTTACAATGAAACTATTCTTATTGTATTTTGTCGGCATGGAGGTTCGAGGTGCAAAAGGATAATACGGTTGAAAAACTGATTGGAAAAAGGATTCAAAAGCTGCGCAAGGAGAAGGGGTTAACACAACAACAGTTTGCTGAAATGATAGATCTTTCAACAAACTATGTTTCAGATGTTGAAAGAGGGAAGAGCTCTATACGTTTAAGCAAATTGGTGACGGTTATGAATGCATTAGAGTGTTCGGCAGATGAAATTTTTGCAGATGTAATTAAATGCGGCTATAAAGTCAAGGTATCTAGGTTATCTGAACAGATGGAGGCTTTATCAGAAGAAGACCGTGAGAAGGTCTATACGATTATAGATGCTTTTATATAATTAATCGCAGATTTATGCAAGAAAGGGAATGAGGAAAGAATATGTTTCATTATGCACAGGGCCGCTTCAGCCGCCGCCTTCTCACCTTCGCCATTCCGGATAAATACTACTTGAATGCCGAAAGCACCGATGACGATACCATGGAGCTTCTGTCCCCCGATCGAAAGACTTCTCTGCATTTTGCCCTGGAGCTGGGATGCAAGGGCACAGCGGAGGGATTGTTGTTCGATGAAGAGGAATTTTCACAGGAGTATATCTTTAAGGATCCCATTGAGCCGCTGCAGATCAACGGCCTCGCGGGGCATTTCCGTCTTTACGGCACGGAGCTGCGGCAGTATTGTGAACTGCGGCTCTGCCTGGAGCACAGGGAAGAGGGGGATGCCGAGCTGTATGTTATGATTGCAACCGAGGGGGACATACGGAAGTATATGGAATCCCCCGTGTGCAGACAGTTTCTGAGCAGTATCCGAAATGGGGAGTAATACCGTTGGTGCGCGAAATTTTGAAATAAGGATGAGGCATAGAAGAAATCCGCCGCTTTTGATGGAATAAAGCGGCGGATTTTTCTGTCCGGGATAGGGAGCGAGGTGCTTATTTCCCCTGTTCTAGGTCAAGGGAGATCTCCAGATTGTGCTCCCCGGCTTTGGCGGAATAGGTCTCCCCAAACACACACACCTTCCAAGGGTAAGCGGCTTTTTCTACGAAGACGGAAAGGTGATTCCCTTCCCGGTTTACGGATACGACGTCGGCCTTTTCGCCGTCAGACCCATAGAGGGTGAAAGAGAAAGCTTCCGCATCTTTGCTGCAATCGGGATATACACAGTAGGTGACGCCGTCCCCATAGACATAGGCTGGTTCCTGGTCGTTCTGCCCCATGGGGATGACACAGCCCGGCGCAGCCAGAAGGCCCAGGCTGGTGTAGGGGTAATTCCGGCTGTACCAGCGTCCGCCTTCAAAACGTTCGCCATCCAGCAGGTGAGTCCATTTTCCGCCTGCAGGCGTGTAGAAATCTACGTCTCCGGTATCTGTGAAAACAGGCGCTATGAGCAGACTGTCTCCCAATAGGAACTGGCGGTCCAGATCGTCGCAGCCCCGATCTTCCGTATAATCCACAGCCATGGGGCGAAGAACGGGGATCCCCGTTTTGTGGGCTTTGACTGCGGCGGAAAACAGGTAGGGCATGAGCCTGCATTTCAGGTTCACGAAAAAGCGCAGCACGTCGCAGGCCTCTTCGTCGAAATTCCATGGAACCCGGTAGCTGCTGCTGCCGTGGAGGCGGCTGTGGGTGGAGAGCAGGCCAAAGGCGCACCAGCGTTTATACAGATCCGGGGTGGCAGTGTTTTCGAAGCCGCTGATATCGTGGCTCCAAAAGGCATAGCCGCTGGCGGAGAGGGAAAGGCCTCCCCGGAGGGTTTCGGCCATGGATTCATAGGTGCCGGAGCAGTCGCCGCCCCAGTGGACAGGGAACTGCTGGCAGCCGGCCGTGCCGGAACGGGCGAAGAGGACAGCGTTCCCCTTCCCATAGTTTTCTTCCAAAAGCTCAAAGACGGTCTTGTTATAGAGATAGGTGTAGTAGTTGTGCATCCGTTCCGGGTCGGAGCCGTCGAAATATACGGCGTCAGCAGGAATGCGCTCGCCAAAATCGGTTTTGAAGTAGTCAACGCCCATATCGATCAGGGCCTGAAGCTTTTCCCGATACCAGGAGACAGCGGCGGGGTTGGTGAAATCCACGATCCCCATCCCGGCCTGCCAGAGATCGGTCTGGTAGATATCCCCGTTGGGTTTCATCAGCAGATATCCCTTTTCCGCAGCTTCAGGAAATAAGGAAGAAAGTTGACCGATATAGGGGTTGATCCAAACGCAGATTTTCAGGCCTTTTTCCTTCATGCGGCGGAGCATGGCGGCGGGATCGGGAAACATGCGCCGGTCAAAGGTGAAATCGCACCAGCGGAATTCCCGCATCCAGAAGCAGTCGTAATGGAATACATGCAGGGGGATATTCCTCTCTTTCATGCCATCCACAAAATGGTTCACAGTTTCTTCGTCATAGCTGGTGGTGAAAGAGGTGGTGAGCCACAGGCCGAAGCTCCAGGCAGGGGGAAGAGCGGGCTTACCAGTGAGGTCGGTGTAGGCAACCAGCACGTCCCGCAAAGTGTCGCCGCCCAGCAGCATGTATTCCATTTCCTCGCCGGGAACGGTGAACTGAGCCTTTGAAGTTACCTCAGAGCCGATTTCAAAGGAGACTTTCCCGGTATGATTTACAAATACGCCGTATCCCCGGTTTGTCAAATAAAAGGGGACGTTTTTATAGGCGATTTCCGTGCAGGTGCCGCCGTCCTCGTTCCACATATCCACTGTCTGGCCGTTTTTCGTGAAGGCGCCGAATTGTTCCCCCAGACCATAGACTTTTTCTCCTACGCTCAGGTTCAGCATTTCCCGGATATAGGGTTTTCCATCCGCCCGCACATAGGCGATGCCTGTGAGGGAGTCCCCCGTCCGGGTGAGGAAACGGCCCTTATGATAGTATTCGATCACAAGAGGCGATCCTTTCAGAATATGGGCGGAGGTGTTTCCCGAGGTGTAGATTACCCGGTCCTCCTGTTCAGAAATGGTCACATGGGCGTTCTGCTCCTGCAGACCGAAATAAGGTCCGCGCTTTTTTGTTCCTGCATGGTGGGTAATCCGCACCCGGATCACATCGTTTCTGGGGGAAGAAAGCTCGATGCAGATCACGGGAAGATTTAACGTGACGCCTCTGCTTTCTATTGTTGAGGTGGGAGCGGTGATCTCTACCCGGTCCCCCTTTGGGAAAATCTCATAGGCTTCTCTCGCCCGGAGGATTTCCACCCCATCCTTTACAAGCCACATGCCATTTAAAAATTTCATATATAGCCCTCCTGGTTTTTATATACTGGTTTCCCACGCCTCTGAGAAACTTTGGAGTTTTTCGCTGCTATAAAATTGCTATCGGGCCGAAGGACAGGCGGGTTCAAAATTGGAACTATTCCGCCTGAAAACGGATAATGCCGTCCATCACTGTCATTTGGATGGGAATTTCGTGTATCCGTTCCGGATCCGAATGGAAGATATCCTTGCCCAGAACGACGAAATCCGCCAGTTTGCCGGGCTCCAAGGTTCCCTTCTCAGCTTCTTCAAAGGAGAGATAGGCGCCGCCCTTTGTATAGAGGGAGACAGCCTCATAAACGCTAAGGTTTTCCTCCGGGTGCCAGCCCTTTGGTGGAAAACCTTCTGCCGTTTTCCGTGTGACAGCACAGCGGATACCCCATAGGGGCGCCATGGTTTCCACAGGGCTGTCTGAGCCGCCTCCCAAAGGAATACCCATATGCAACATGGTTTTCCAGCGGTAGCCGGTCTTTTCCCGTGTTTCCCCCAGAAGAGGTTGAACCAAAGGTGCATCGGAAGGCACGAAGGGCGGTTGTATGTCTGCGCAGAGCCCGGCTTTTTTCATGCGGGAAAGAAGGTCGTCCCCCGCAAACTGGCAGTGAACGATCCGATGACGCAGTTTCCGCGGAAATTGCTCTTGGGCCTTTTCCACAGCGGAAACACACTGCTCCAAAGCACCGTCTCCAATGGCGTGAAAGGCGATCTGCATGCCGTTTTGATGCGCCGCAGAAACAAGGGAATCGAGCTCGTCCTGCCTGTAAACAGCGATCCCACGGTCGTTTGTTCCTTCATAAGGTTCCCGCATGAAGGCCGTCCTGGCGCCCAGAGAACCGTCTGTAAAGAGCTTTATGTTTCCCAGTTTGAAAAGGCCGCCGTCGCCGGTTCGGTATCCCAGAGAGAGAAGCTCTTCCAGTTCTTTTCTGTGGGGAGCCTGGGCCTCTTCCCAGATGCGAACAGAGAGCTTTCCATTCCGTTCCAGTTCATCACAGACGGCGAAAAGCGTTTTCAGAGAAACAAACCCCAAGTCATCGGACTGCAGGGAAGTGATGCCCAGGGAAGCAGCTTTTCGGGAAGCGTTTTTGAGCAGAATTCGTATTTCTTCAGCAGTGTGCCGGGGTATGCAGGCGCTCACCGCTCCCAACGCATTTTCCCGCAGGATTCCGGTAAGCTTTCCATCTGCCCCAACGTCGGCGCAGCCACCGGGGATACAACTTTCCGGAGTGATGCCGGCTAGCTCCAGGGCCAGCGGGTTGGCCGCTCCCACATGGCCGCAGATGCGCTCTAAAAGAACCGGGTGGCGCTGTGAAATGGCATCTGCCAGAGCTCCATCAGGAAGAACGGGCTCCGAGAAACGGTTCTGGTCAAAACCGATGATGTGCACCCACTTACCTTCGGGAATTTGCTCCCTTTCTATATATTCCCGACCCATACGAACCATTTCCTCCGGGGAAGAAGCAGAGCTTACATCCAGCTTTTCTTCCGTTATGGCAGTGTGCAGAAGATGGCAGTGGCTGTCATTGAAGCCGGGGAGGACGCAGCCCCCTCTCAAATCAATCTTTTCCGCCTCCTTTTGTGCAAGAGAAAAGATTTCTTCTTTGCTTCCCAAAGCGGCGATGCGATTCCCCTCTACAAGCATGGCTTCTTTTGAAGGTTCGCAGGGAGCTGTAAGGGGATAGAAGATTCCGTTATAAAAGAGTATTTGCTTTCGCGATTTTTCCCGGATATCATCAGCACTCATCAGGCCGGCACCTCTTTCTTTTAAATTTATATCTTTGCCGACGTGGTGCGGTCCGCAGCCCGGATAGCCGACAATTTCTTAGTTATCAGTATACCGTATTCCATCGTTCTGTCAACGGAATACGCAATATAAGTGGGGAAGGGCCTGAAATCCTTTCGCCATATGCATCAGTTGACGAAAGCGGAGGAATTCTATATAATAAAACATAACGCCATTTTAATGCGGATGGTTTTCCATGGGCTGCGGCCGGGGGACCGTCTGACAAAAGAAGATACCAGCGGCTGGATGCTGCGGTATTTTTGGAGGCTTAAATTGCGATGGAAAATACACGTGATAAATATAAAGGTTTAGTTTCTCTTGGAATGTCGGCTGTTTTGCTTCTGGGAGTGGGAGCTGTTTTCACCTATACTTGGTATACGGCCTATAAGGGGTTGATTGACGATCCCTTTTTTAGAAGGGGTAACTGGCTGCTTATTTTGATATACGTTCTTCTGTTCTTGGTGTTCAGCCGTATCTATGGCGGTTTCCGGGTGGGGCACCAGAAGCGTTCAGAAATCATCTATTCCAATATGCTGGAACTCCTTTTTACCAATGTAGTGACCTATTTCCAGATCAGCCTGATTGCCAGAAAGCTGCTTCCGCCTCTGCCTATGGTGCTGATGACGCTGGGGGATGTTGTGCTGATTTGCATATGGTCCTTTCTTTCCAGCGCTTTGTATACAAAGCTGTATCCTCCCAGGGAAGTGCTTCTAGTTTACGGCAGCGACCTGGCCTACAGCCTGATGGGGAAGCTTTCTTCCCGCAGGGACCGGTATCAGGTGAAGCGCGCTATATCCATTGGCCGCGGCGTGCAGGAGGTGGAAAGCACCATTCTGAAACATTCTTCCGTCATCCTGTGCGATATTCCGGCGAAAGATAGGAACACGCTTTTAAAATTTTGTTATGAGCACTCCGTGCGGGTCTACATAACGCCCAAGATATCGGATATTCTTCTGCGCGGGGCGGACGTGGTAGATCTTTTTGATACCCCTATATTTGTTTGCAGAAATCTGGGCCTTACCCTGACCCAACGGGCGGCAAAACGTGTTCTGGATTTGATTGTTTCCAGCATTGCGGCCATTGTGGCCTCTCCCTTTATGTTGATTACGGCTTTGGCTATCAAGCTGTATGATAAGGGGCCCGTTCTTTATAAACAGAAACGTCTCACAAAGGACGGCAGGGAATTTTATGTGTATAAATTCCGCAGTATGGTGGTCAACGCAGAAAAGGATGGACAAGCCCGGCTTGCCAGCCAAAACGACGACAGGATCACACCGGTGGGAAAATTTATCCGCAAAATCCGTTTTGATGAGCTGCCGCAGATCTTTAATATTCTTTTTGGAGATATGAGTCTGGTAGGTCCCCGGCCGGAACGGCCTGAGATCGCTGCTGAATATGAAAAGACCATGCCGGAATTCCGTTTCCGATTGAAGGTAAAAGCTGGGCTTACGGGCTATGCCCAAGTAATGGGACGTTACAACACTACCCCTTATGACAAACTCCGAATGGATTTGATGTATATCGGCAACTATTCCATTCTTCTGGATTGGAAGCTCCTGTTTATGACCATCAAGATCCTTTTCCTGCCGGAGAGTACGGAAGGCATAGAGGACGGCGCAAGGACAGCAGAAAGAAAGCATGAGGAACCTACTAAACCGGAGTAAAATTGTTCTAAGGATAGCACGCTGAAATTTAAAAAGAACCTTCTTCCCAAGGGGAGAAGGTTCTTTTTATGTTTTTTTGCAAGCGTTTGGGAATACTTCCACTTGCCTGTCGGCAGGAGATTTAGTGATTCTCCGGCTGTTCATAGAAATCTGCCGAAGCGGCCCAAGAAGCTCCTGGGATCAAATAGAGGTTTCCCTACGGAATTTTTCGTGGTAAGCCTCCTGCAGGGCTTTTATGAGTTCCGGTGCTTTGCCGCCTACAGGGATACCGTCTATTTTTTCTACACGGGCGCCGTGTATGGTGGAACTGGATACGATAATCTCGTCGGCTTCCATCATTTCTTTCACACTGAAGGGAATCTCCCGGACTGGAATTCCCAGTTCGCCGCAGAGTTCAATCAGATGCTTCCGGGTAATACCGGGTAAAATCAGATTGTCTGTGGGGGCGGTCTGGAAGACGCCGTCTTTCAGAATGCTCACATTGCTGTGGGCGCATTCCGTCACCCGGCCGAACCGATAGAGAATAGCTTCCTTACATCCATGCTCTTTGGCTTCCTGCGCTGCAAGAACGCTGGGGAGCAGATTCAGGGTTTTGATATTGCAGTGAAAATACCGGGTGTCTTCCTTTGTAATGCAGGAGATAGGGCGGCTCACGTCGTAAAGCTGCCCTGGGGTCAGGGTGATCCACCAATTTGGATTAACGTCTTCTGGGAAAACATGGGCCCTGGGAGCTGTTCCTCTGGTCACCTGGATATATACAAACTGGTCGGGGCTTTCTACCTTTTGGACCATTTCTTTCAGAAGGGCTTTTACCTCTTCTTTGGTTTTGTCGGGCTTGATCCGGATCAAGGCCATACTGCGGAAAAGACGATCCACATGTTCGTCAAGAGCAAAGATCGTGTGGTTAGCTGTGTAGGTAGCGTCATACACGCCGTCTCCGAAATAGCAGACCCTGTCATTCATGGGGATGGTCATTTCCTCAAGAGGCCCGTATTTCCCATTGTAATAGCCGAGATTTATCATAGCTATTGCCTCCCGTATACATATATATTCATTAAAACCGGAATACTGTAGTGATGACGGTGAGGGAAAAAGTCCGTTCCCTCTTCCGCGAAAAGCAGAAGCACCTTCTCTCCTTCGAATTCAGGATAGACGCCTGTTTTGCGGTTCTCTTCGTTTCACATTATAGTTTCAAAAGCGGGGAAAGTCAACGGAGAACTGTTACTGTGTGGGCGAAGTTGTACGGATTTATCCTTTTTGGGGGACGGATATGCCCTGCGGTTGACGGATCCACGGGAATATGGTATGGTTTTTTAGAAACTTGGATATCTATATGCGGCGAATGCATAAAAGTGCCCGAGCATCTAAAGACCATTGAGGTGCTGGCGGCAGAATGAACAGGAGGTATTCATATGAAATTTAGCGAGATGCCTTATAAGCGTGTGGAAGTAGATGAGGCCAGAGAGTGTTCAGAAGCCATCCGCAGAAATCTGGCGGAAGCTTCTTCTTATGAGGAGGCGCGGGCCGCCTTCATGGAACAGCAGAAGTTGGAAACGGAAATCGAAACACAATATGCGCTGGTATATGTCCGTCATTCCATCGATACGGCCGATTCGTTTTACGATGCAGAAAACGAGTATTGGGATTCTGCCAACCCCATGTTGCAGGAGTTTTCTCAGAAATTTACAGAAGAGCTTTTGAAAACACCCTTTCGGGATGAATTTGAGAAAGAATTCGGCACTCTTCTTTTCACAAATGCAGAAATCAGCCTGAAAGCTTTTTCTCCGGAAATCATTCCCGAAATTCAGGAAGAAAACAGCCTTACATCTGCATATGCCAAGCTGATTGCCTCTGCTCAGATTGAGTTTGAGGGGGAGAAACGCACCCTGCCCCAGATGACTCCCTTCAAGCAATCCCCCGATGATGCTGTGCGGGAAGCGGCTTGGAAAGCGGAAGGCGCTTTCTATATGGAACACGGGGAAGAGCTGGACACGATCTATGATAAACTTGTGAAAATCCGGGATAAAATGGCCAAAAAGATGGGCTATAAAAACTACGTGGAGCTGGGCTATTACCGGATGATGCGCAACTGCTACACGGCAGAGGATGTGAAGAATTTCCGGGATGCCGTACGCAAGTATCTTGTTCCCGTGGCAGATTCTCTGGAAAGAGAGCAGGCCCGGCGCAACGGCAGCGCATACCCTCTTTCCTTCTGGGATGAAGCTTTGAAATTTAGAAGCGGAAATGCAAAGCCCTTCGGAACTCCCGAGCAGATATTGGCCCATGGCCGGGAAATGTATCATGAGATGTCACCGGAAACATCGGAATTCATCGATTTCCTCTATGACAACGAACTTCTGGATGTGCTGAGCCGCAAGGGCAAGGCCGGCGGCGGCTACTGTATCTCTCTGCCGGAATACAAGGCCCCCTTTATTTTTGCCAATTTCAACGGGACCTCCGGCGATGTGGAGGTGATTACTCATGAGGCCGGCCATGCTTTCGCGGCTTATATGGCGAGAGATATCGTCCCCCTAGAGAATCAATCCCCCACTTTGGAAGCCTGTGAGATCCATTCTATGTCTATGGAGTTCTTTGCATGGGCCTGGGCTGAGGGTTTCTTTGGGAAGGATACGGAGAAATTCCATTACGGTCACCTGGCGGACGCTATTACCTTTATTCCCTATGGAAGCATGGTGGATCACTTCCAGCACATCATGTATGAGCATCCGGAAATGAAGCCGGAGGAACGCCATGAAACCTGGCGGAAGCTGGAAGCGGAGTACCGCCCCTGGCTCAAACTGGAAGGCCTGCCTTTCTATGGGGACGGCCGGGGTTGGCAGAGGCAACATCATATCTATGAGGATCCCTTCTATTATATTGATTACTGTCTGGCTCAGTCGGTGGCTTTGCAGTTCTGGGCGTTGATCCAAAAGGATAGAAAGGATGCCTGGGAACGCTATATACGCCTTGTGAAAAAGGCTGGGACTCAGACCTACCGCGGTCTTGTGGAGACAGCCGGACTATCCTCCCCCTTCGGAGAGAAGGCCCTCAGTGAAATTTCTACTGCCGCCCGGGAATATTTGGAAAAATTTGACCGGGCAGCCCTGCAATAATCGGTTCGGAGGAGAAGCATTTTCCAGAACAGATAAAAAGTAGAATATGTAAAAAGATCCCCGTATGAATACGTACGGGGATTTTCTTTAGAATATGCGCCAAAAAAATATCTGTGCATATAGTTTTTGTGACTGTTTTGTGACCGGGAGGGATTATACTAAAACTATACTTTTTCAGTCTGGTTAGAAGGGCTTCAGAAATAAAAGCAGGTGTCTCATTTTCCGTAAAAATGAGACACCTGCATAAAGAAA
>CAJFPJ010000009.1 GCA_904399395.1 uncultured Clostridia bacterium
CCTTCCCTATCCTACATATGGTGGTTTTATTTCTGTCTATTCCTTCTGGAACAGTTCACTAGCGAGTGGTTTTCGGCGCACAAAAAAGCGCTCTGCAGCGATGCAGAGCGCTTTTACAAAATCTTATCAACAGGAAATCAATGCTCGTGGTCGTGATCACAGCCACAGCCGCATTCTGAGCATTCCTCATCTTCGCATTCGTCGATATCAAATTCCAGAAGCTCGCCACAGTTTGGGCAGTCAATCTGGCCGTCACAGATCATATCCTCTGAGAGACAAATTGTCTCGTTGCAGTTGGGGCAAGTGACTTCATAGTAGCAGTCATCATCACAGAAGCACTCGTCGTCTTCCTCGTCTTCGTCCTCATCTTCATCGAGATAAAAATCTTCTTCCAGAGCACCGAGATCGGCATCCACTTCATCCAGCTGAGCAGAAACCTCTTTGAGATTGCCCTCTGTTTCAGCTATAGAAGACGCCATATCACCCAGAAGATCGATGATTGCGTTCAAAACCTTTACTTCTTTCTGCGAAGCATCCAGTTCCAAACCTTCAGCTAAACCACGGATATATGCCACTTTCTCAGAATTTGTCATTTTCGTTCCTCCTTTACACTCTGGTTTCAAAAGCCAAAACCGGCGGGGGAATCAGGCGCGCTCCATATACTCGCCTGTGCGGGTATCAATGCGGATCATTTCGCCTTCATCGATAAAGAGCGGAACTTTGATCTCCGCACCAGTTTCCAGCGTGGCGGGCTTGGTGGCATTCGTAGCCGTATCTCCCTTAAAGCCGGGATCTGTCTTCGTAACCTGCAGTTCCACAAAATTCGGGGGCTCCACGCCAAATACAGTGCCTTTATAGGAAAGCACCTTGCAGACCATGTTTTCTTTTACAAATTTGAAATTATCGCCCAGGATATTGGCATTGATGGGGGTCTGCTCGTAAGTCTCAGAATCCATGAAATAGTAAAGATCCCCATCGCTGTAGAGATATTCCATTTCCTTTCTCTCTACATAAGCCGTGGGATATTTATCGTTGGGGTTAAAGGTTTTTTCCGTTACGGCACCAGTCATAACATTCCGAATCTTAGTGCGCACAAAAGCTGCGCCCTTGCCGGGCTTTACATGCTGGAACTCGATGATGGAATATACGCTGCCATCCATCTCGAAGGTAACGCCGTTTCTAAAATCGCCTGCAGTGATCATACTGAAATCCTCCAATATTTGTATTTACTAGCTTAAGTGTATAATATTCTTGTCCTTTTTTCAAGGAATTGCAAAAATATTTTTCATAAATTCGGGTAAATACCCGAAATCCGCGAGGGAAACAGGGGAAAAGAATTCATTTCCCCCTGATAGGGGACACAAATATTTTACAGAATGAGTAATTCCTTGGGGGAATGGGTCAGGTTTTCAATCCCATCCTCCGTAATAGCAATCATATCCTCAATTCTAACACCGAATTTTCCCTCCAGATAAATGCCGGGTTCCACTGTAACGACCATTCCGGGCTCTGCCTTTTGAGTGTTGCCCTTCTGAAAGCGAGGCCACTCATGGATCTCCACACCGACGCCGTGGCCGGTGGAATGTCCGAAAGCATAAGGATATTCTGCTTCAATCAAATCCCTTGCGGCCTTGTCCACATCACCGCAGGGAACACCCGGTCCCGCTGCAGCGATAGCAGCCTTCTGGGCCTTAAGAACAAGCTCATACACATGGCGCTGTTCCTCGCTGACCTGCCCCACTGCCACAGTACGGGTCATATCCGAATGGTAACCGTTCAGCAGCGCACCCGTATCCATGGTGATGAAATCGCCCTTTTCGATCACCTTTTCAGATGGCACACCGTGACACATGGAACCATTAGCCCCGGAGACAACGATCAGCTCAAAGGCTACTCCTTCCGCCCCCTGTTTGCGCATGAAAAATTCAATTTCCAGTGCGATTTCCCGTTCCGTCCTGCCGGGGGCAATGCGGCCCAGAATATATGAAAATGCATCGTCTGTAATTTTTTGCGAATCCCGAATTTTCTGGATCTCCTCTGGCGTCTTGATGGTACGCAGGGCTATGATCATCTTGTCCAATGTATCGTCCAGAACAGCCTCCGCGCCGGCAGAAGCCAGGATATCCGTAAGAACTCTGGATTCCTGAAGATACATTTTTTCGTTTTCAAGAAGAACTTTCTTCACGCCGTGCTTTTTGAGAAGTTGCTGCAGCGTTTCTCGCATAGAGGAATAGCAGACAACCTCACAACCGTGAATGGATTTGGCTGCGGCCTCCCCATAGCGGAAATCCGTCATGAAATAGGCAGTATCTCTGAGAATGAGCAGGGCCCCTGCCGAAGAGGGGAAACCCGTAAAATAGAAACGGTTCCGATCCGAAGTAATGAGAGCGGCTTCTGCCTGGGCGCCGCCTTCCAACTTGGAGAGACGGTCCATCAATTTTTCAATAGCAGTCTGCATGGTTATTCCTCCTTTTTCTTTCTTGCCGGTCAGTTATTTTTTACAGCATGTTACGTAGGGCTTCCAAGGCCAAAAAATAGCTGACTTTTCCAAAACCGGAAATCTGGCCTGCACACACGGGTGCAATCACAGAAACATGCCGGAATTCCTCCCTTGCATGGATGTTGCTCATATGTGTTTCGACGAAGGGAACCCCCTTTACGCTGGCGATAGCATCCCGAAGAGCATAGCTGTAATGCGTTAATGCCCCTGCGTTCAATACTACGCCGTCATACTTCTCCCGGGCCTCGTGTATTCTGTCCACCAAGTCCCCCTCGTGGTTGCTCTGATATACGTCGCAATTCCAGCCGAGCCCCTTAGCATACTCCTTCACCTGGCGGGCAATATCTTCTGCCGTCTCCTCGCCATAAACACCCTTTTCCCGGATACCCACCATGTTCAGGTTGGGCCCCAGCAAAAGCAGAATATTCTTTTTATTCATCTTTTTCGTGCGCTTCCTTCCACTTTTCCCCTATATTTCGTTCTTGTATCTTTCTGCGTATAGGCCGTTCCAAGCGGCGGCGCCAACCAAAACGGAGCGCGCTTTCCTCACCCTGGGGAGTGAGCAAAATAGAGCGGACTCCCGAAAGACGGGCCCCCAGAATATCTGTGAAGACTTGATCTCCCACGGCCACCGTTTCCTTACGGGAGCAATTCATCCTGCGCACAGCCCGCAGATATCCAAAGGGAAAAGGTTTAAGCGCCATGGAGATAAAGGGAAGATCAAACTGAGCGGCAAAGGGTTCCACACGCTTTCTGAAATTATTGGAAACCACTATAGCACTAAAACCTTCCTTCCGCATTCTTGCCACCCACTCCACTGCACCTTCGAAGGGAAGCTGTGAGCCGTGGCCAGAAAGAGTGTTGTCCGCATCCAGTATCAGAGCCTTCACCCCCATAGCCCGCAGAAGCTCCGGGGTGATATCTGTAATTTTTTCTTCCGCCGCATCCGGCAGCAATAAGGGCATAATCCGGTTCCTCCAAATAACAGTCAGGAGCTAAAAAAGCGGGCTATAAGCCCGCTTTTCAAGTCCCAGATTTACATTTCATCTGAATTTACGCTTACGAGCCGCCTCAGACTTTTTCTTGCGCTTGACAGAAGGCTTCTCATACGCTTCTCTTTTACGAACCTCAGCAATGACACCAGCTCTCGCACACTGCTTCTTGAATCTTCTCAGTGCACTTTCCAGTGATTCATTGTCTTTAATTCTGATCTCAGCCATTTATTTCCCTCCCATCCGCCAACTGGCAGGGGTTAAACTGTAAAACACATTACATGAATTGTATTATACAGATTTGGAAGGATTCTGTCAAGAGAAAATCTGAACAAACCAAGGTTTATTTCTAAAAAACAGAAATAATGCAGCGTTTTTTCCTAAACCGGCTGTTTTCCAAGAACCTCTGAAATAGATCCCACTGCTTCTGTATGCCGAATCTCCTTCCAGGCCGACGTCTTGCGAAACAGGCTGATGCAGCTGATCCACGCCCAGCTCAGTGTAAACAACCAATATGTTAGAATTCCTTTATACAATCCCTTTCGGTAGCCCGTTCCAATGCACGCCAGAAAACCTGCCGCTAAGGTTGTCCCCAGAATATTCATAAGAAAAGGAATCAGGACACAGAAGAGAAGCGCAGTCCCCCCTGCTTTCCCTCCGTCCAAAAGGAAGGCGGCGCCAAGCAGGAGAGAAGGAACACACGAAACCACCTGGATCAGGGGAGCGCTCACAGAAAGAAGTGCATCCAGACGAGAAATAATCTTTCCGGCACGTGCGCCGCGCAGCATTTGAGGTGCAAAACGGGGAAGTAGCTGCAGCATACCGCTGCTCCACCGCCTTCTCTGGGTGAAGGACTGTCGAAAGGAGACCGGCTGTTCATCGTAGGTAATTGCGTCGTGTACCCACGCAACCTCTTCCCCCCAGAGGACACATTTCAGGGAATACTCGCAGTCTTCCACAATAGAAGCCGTCTCCCAGCCTCTCTCATCCAGACAAGAACTGCTTACAGCCCATCCTGTACCGCCCAGAAACACAGGGAGCCCCCACGCCGCCCTGGGGCGGTTCACACACTCAGCGATCATGCGGAAATAGATGGAGTAGCTTCCCGACACCCAGCTGCTGCCTGGATTTTTGCTTTCCCTGTAGCCCTGGGCTATGCGTGCACCGGAGCAAAAAGCTCTGTTCATCGCCTCGAGATACCCGGGATCTACCACATTGTCTGCATCAAAAACACAAAAAGCGTCGTATTTTTTCTCTTTCATCAGCCGGGAAAAAGCAAACTGCAGCACCTCACCCTTAGATTTCACGGGAACCGTGCATTCCAAAACCTTCGCTCCGTGTTTCCGGGCTCTTTGGGCTGTGTGATCCCGGCAGTTGTTGGGGATAACCACCACATCGTAAAGTTCCCTGGGATATCTTTGCTTTAAAAGACTATCCACCAAATCGCCGATCACCTTTTCCTCATTGCGGGCGGCAATCAGAACGGCAAAACGGGTTTTCGGCGCCGCCTCGGGAAATTTCTTTTTCCTGCGGAAATACCCACAGAAAACTACTGCGAAAAACACGCTGTATCCGGTAAAAAATACACTGATAATTCCAGCCAGAACCTGCAACAAAACTGCCATATACAAATCCCTCCCGTATGGTTTTTCTATCTATAACCATACGGGAGGAAGATTACAGCTTTCCGATGGAAAACCTTACAGATTTCTTACAAACCAAGAGAAGGGTATCTTTTCCTTCAGCCGTTTTCTTTAACTCGTTTTATGGGGAAATAGACGCTGTATTTCTCATAGCCCACCTGATAAAGGGGCCAGAAGCGGATTCCCCTATCCTGCCCGACTGTTTTGAAAGTTTGCTTCCAGTTGCCCCATTCTCTTTCATTGTCTGGCACCAAAAGGGTTTCCAGAGGTTGATTTTCCCCAGCATACAGGGTTCTTTCTTCTTCACAGAGGCCGGCTAGAACCACAGGGCCATTCAGGAATGCCACCTGATTCTCATCTCCGGGGAGGGAAACAGCGGTGATTCCTTTCTGGAACTCAAAATACACCTCATCGTTTTCCCATAAGCGGCGGATCTCCATGAAGCCCTTATCATTTTTTGAAACAGGCATTTGCTCTCCGTTCACATAGAGGGCCGGCTCTGCCTTCACCCAAGAGGGCACGCGGATCAGAAGGGTGAATTCCACAGGCTTTTCCGCTCTGATCGTGATTCTTGAGGCCACTTTGTTGGGATCGTGGGGATAGATGCGGGTAGTAGCCCCGATTGTCTGCTTACCGCTGGAATCAGAGGAAAGATGTTTTGTTCCTGCCAGCGTGTCGATCCTCTGCTCCATCATAAAAGGAGTGCCTTTCATTTCTCCTCTCAGATCCGAGGCAAAATACTGGCAGATGGCTACAGCATCCTCCGACTTATAGTATATGCCGTGATTATGAATAGCATTGGCCTGCACCAGAGTTCCATGGCAGCAGAAGAAATCGTGCTTCCGGCTGGCCCACATTTTCTGAGAACCGCCGCGCAAAGGAAGAAAATACGTCAAAAGACCTGTAAGAGGATGGTCGTGATGCATACCGTTGGCCGAATTTCCGTGGCCGTCCCAATATCCCTGGGCCATAATGCCGTTATACAGATTGCGTTCCCAATAATCAGCAAATCGTGCCTCGCCTGTCCACCGGAAGAGGAAATCCGCCAGGCGCATCATGTTGTAAACCACACAATGTTCTTGGTTTTTATCGCCCAGCCGCGCGTTCAGCTCATGCTTAGGCGTCCAGATTTCGCCACAGGTCTGGCTGCCGGTGGCATAGCATCCGCGTTCTGTCACAGCCATATCCCAATAGGCCTTTACGATATCCATCCACTTCTGCTCCCCGGTCACCTCATATGCTTTCGCAGCACCCAAGACTTCAGGAATCGTAGTGTTTGCATGCATATTTGTGAGGACATCCTCACCCCGGAGAAGCGCATCAAACAGCCTGCCTCTGTAATACGTATCCATCAGGGCTCTGTGTTCCGGAGCTCCCGTAGCTTTATAAAGCTGCGTCCACACTTCCAGCATGCCGCCGGTCTCCACATCCAGAATATTATCGAATTCTTCTCTAGTAAACTGTGAGCTCCAGCGGGTGAACCACTTTGCAAAATTCACCGCAATAGAGAGGGCTTCCTCGTTTCCCGCCAGCTCATACATGTCCATGAGGCCCATAAGTGTTTTATGCAATGTATACTGAGGTGCCCATACCGCGTGGCCCTGGGCAATCCAAGTCAGGTATTTCTCCGGGATGGAACCCACCCATTCGCCTCCGTTAGACTGCTGGCACTCTGCCAGAACCGAGACAATAGCGTCGGCCTTTGCCTTTATCTCAATATCACCTGTAGCGGCCCAGTGCATGGCAGCTGCAGAAAGCCAATGGCCCAGGAAATGCCCTCTCAGCTGGCAAAGAGGGGATTCCCAGCCTCCATGCATATCCTCTTTTTCTCCCGAATTGAAAGAAAGATCCAGCCCGGCCTCATGGGTGTAGTTCAGCAGCAGCGCCTCACTGGAAAGACTCATGAGATACCGCCGGTTTTCTTCCCTGCGGCGAAGGAGTTCACCCTCCTTCAGGCAGACACTTCTGGGTGAAAATTCTTCAAATAGCATACTTTTACCTCCTACATCTGGGAATACGTTTCCGCTTTTCCCGACATATAAAATCAAATATCTAAATGGCAGAACACCATTAAAAGCTATTTAATCCAAACCTATAAGCTTGGACGACGTCTTAGACCCCTTCCGTTAACACATGTAGATTCATAAGTCTGGCATCATGGTCCTTTTTATAATACGGCGTATGGAATGTCCAGCCGTTTTAAAAGCCCTTCAGGGATCTGCGATAAATCATTTTCCCGTGGCATTTTATATTGAAACCGCATGCCTGCCATCTCATACTTGGCTCCCGCAAAAGGATTATATGGCATAAAATCAATTCTTTCCAGATTTCCACGGTTTTCAGCCACAAGACGTACAATCTTTTCCAAAACATCCCGCGTATCGTTTATTCCCGGTATGAGAGGCACTCGGATATGATAAGGAAGGTCCGATGCCTGCAGCTGCTTGAGATTCTCCACAATTAACCGGTTGCTTCTTCCCGTTACACGTTCATGCACACCTTCATCAGGGTGTTTGATATCCATATATACGGTTTCACAGCGATTCAACAACCGTCTGAAACTATCTGGCGGTGCATATCCGCAGGTTTCCACAATCCGATGAATAGGCTGGAGACTATCCAGTAGTGTAAAAAGGAAATCCGGCTGCATCAGAGGCTCCCCTCCGGAAATAGTGACGCCCCCTCCGGACATTTCAAAAAAAGCCTTCTGCCCCAGCAACCGCAAGGCAAGATCTTCTGCCTCCACCGTCTCTCCTACAATCTGCAAAAGCCCCTTAGGACACGCGTACACACAACGCCCAAAGGGCTGACATTGAGGATGGTTGCAAGGTACCCGGCATGCCCCGCAATGTATACAGCCGCTGGAGGAAACCAACAACTGCGGCTGCGCAGAAAGCCCTTCCGGATTATGACACCAAATACAGCGCAGGGGACACCCCTTCAAAAACACCGTGGTCCGAATGCCAGGCCCATCGTGAACGGTAAATTCCTTCACGTCAAAGATAACGCCTTTCACAGTTTTTCCTCCATTACCATGTGAACTCCTGCCGGGCGATCACATGGTTCTGATATTTTTTATCCAACTGCACGAAATAAGCGCTCCAGCCCCAGACCCGCACGATCAGGTTTTGATGCTTTTCCGGGTGTGCCTGCGCATCCAGCAGAATATCGCGGTTTACGGCGTTAAGCTGCATTTGATGGCCACCCATGCGGACAAAGGCCTGCACCAGAGAGGCCCCGAATGCTTTCTTCATCCCGGAACACACTATCATGGAATTCCATAGCGAGAGGCCCACCGTTGATTGCTCTGCGCAAATCCGGCTTTGTAAAAGACTGTATGACCGTTAATGGCCCTTTATTCCGAACATATAGCGCGGGAGCATAATTGGTCTCAAGGGGTTTACCCCGCCGGCGTCCACCCGGTGTAGCTTCCATTTTCTCACCAAACCACATATCTTTAACAGGTCGTTTGCTGCTTCCCATTATAAAAAAGGTCCGCCTGAAATACCAGTATAAAAATCACAGAAAGATGGACGTTTTTTCTCAATAGTAAATAGAAAGACCAGATCGCGTGCTTTTCCTATATGGTGTTTTGGGAAGGAAAGCCGCATACAATTCCGCAATTTTTCTGATGGCTTTTCTCTTCTTCAGATACAGTTTCGGAGCCCAATAATTTTGGGGAATATATAAAAAAGGGAAACACACATCGAGTGTTTCCCTTTCCTTATAAATTCAGAATTTTTGTTTAAGGATCCAAAGGTATTTCCGGGAAGAAGACCCGCATCTCTCCATCCTCCCGGTTTGCCCAAGCATAATAGGGGATCAACCGCAGAGAGAAGTCCTCCCTCTTAGGCGGCTCCGAACGGTAGAGAGGTCCTTCCTGCAACGCTACCCGCCGTGCCTTCACCGAAGCAGTGAATACACCTCCCAATAAGTCCGGATTCCAGCTTTCTTCTAGATTCGAAGAAGCAGGAAGAAGAATTCTGGAAAGAAGCTTGCCGTTATCTGTTTCCTCTGCACAATAGAGCAACGGCCCTCGCATCACAGCAACCTGGTGAGCCAAATGATAAACCCTGGCATCCGCATATACACGGCGGAAAGGCATACAAAGCTTTAGATCCACTACATCTCCCGGCTGCCAGCTGCGTTCTATAGAGACAAATCCCTTTTCCTTCTCTGCCGAAACAGGTTCCCCATTTACAAACAGCTTCCATTTTTCACACCAGGAGGGAATCCGCAGTCGTAGAGCAAACCGAGCCTTATCCTCTACCCAAATCCGGATATCTCCCTTCTTGGGATATTCCGTCTCCATTTTTAATCGAACCGGTCCACCGTCCAATCGGACCGTGCAGTCCAAGCCCATATAGAGGTTCACCCACACGCTTTTTTCGTCAGTGAGCATTGCAAAACCCCCTATCTCTCCCAAAAGGCGGGCTACATTAGGAGGGCAGCAAGGGCAGTCGTCCCATTCATACCGGCGGGATTGAATATGCATTTTATCATATCGATAAAGAGAATCCGGCCATACTTCCAAAGGATTACAGTAAAAATAATGCTTTCCATCCAAGGATGTTCCAGCCAGGACTGTGTTATAGAAAGAAAGCTCCATTTGATCTCCGTATCTTCCATCCGGCTCCAGACGCATCATACGGTGCCCCAACAGAAACAGGCCTATCGCAGCACAAGTCTCATTATAGGAATAATCCGGAGGAAGATCATACGCCTTTCCAATTCCCTCCCAAAAGCCGTCCTGGCCAATAGAACCATTGAGAGCCACATTCCCCTGTTCAAAGCCCCTCCACAGGCTTTTACAGGCCTCTAGGAGTTCTTTATCCCCCGTCTCCATGGCCAGATCCGCCATACCACAATAAAAATACGTAGCCCTGACCGCATGACCTGTGGGTTCACGGAGTTGTCGGGCAGGCCGATGAGCCTGAAAATATTCATAATGACCCCAGAAAGGCCGATGACGATCCGCCCAGCGGGAAAGCTCCCCAAGCACAGGCTTTCCATACTCTCGCACATTACGCTCCTGCTCCCAGTCGAAGAAGTGGGGATGCCCTGGCCCACAAGTGCCTCTTTCTTCCACAAAGAAACGCATACAGGAAAGATATTTTTCCTCGCCCGTGCAGCGATATAAGCGATATAGCGCCAGCTCTATTTCCGGATGTCCGTCATAGCCACATATCTTGCCCGGCTCTTTTCCAAACCATTCACAAAGGCAGTCTCCTATCCCCTTAGCTACACGAAGAGCCCGACCGTCTCCTAATATCCCCTCACAGGCCAGAAGGCCTTCGATATAATGACCCAGAGTATACATCTCGTGCGACATAAGCAGGGAAAGAAAACGCTCCGATGGCCTTTCAGCCTGCATAGCAGGGTGCAGGTAGCCGTCGGCATATTGAACGCGTTCTAATAGCTTCACTATATCGCTCAACTTTTGCCGCAGCACCGGTTCCTCACGCAGCATAAGGCCATAGGCCATAGCCTCCATCAGTTTGCCTACATCGGTCGGCTGTTCTTTCTCCCTCCTCTCCGGGACGCGGTACCCGGCAGCACGGCGGATTGTATCAAGTGCGCCTCCCTGTTCCATAATAGCCACCTGATAAGGAAGCATCTCTTCCACCAGCAAACGCTGATATTCCTGAAGCATTCCTCCTGTAATCTCTGTTTCCTGAAGCAAGAGTTCCTGCAGAATCTTCAATTATCTCTCCTCCTCAAAATTTTGCCGACTTTTTCTCATTTAGATGATGAAGGTATCTGTTACAAAAAAAGCCCGTGCCACAGTGGAAATCCAGTGGCACGGGCATCCCGGGTCGACTATCTTCATAGAATCTTTCTAAATGCCGCCCGTCTGGGGAATCTCTCCTTATTCTGCAGAGGTTCCGTTAAACTTCGCCGTGTTTTTCTCCAAAGTTTCTTGCTGATAGGCTACCAGATCATCCAGACCCATAGAGTGAAGATCTTCACGCATCTGCTCAAAGAGCTCAACGCACTCTTCTTCTGTGTCTGCCATGACAATCTCAACCCAAGCACTGGAGATATGATCCGCTATATCCTGGTTGATGATTTTTTCCGGATCGTCCGGACTAAAGGAAATGGTCCAGAGGGTCTGATCCCACACATAAGCCTTGGAAGTTTCCTGGTTAAGCTTTTGAATCTGCTGGCCGGGAGCCAATCTGGACTGATCCATTTCATCAAAGTTGGGAACCAGGTCCCATTCGTTTACAGCAGCTACCGGATCAGCCCAGCCTTCGCTAGGGTCATCTACACGGTTCTCCGGCGTATAACCGGGAGCCGCCATCCAATAGTTGCCGCTGCCCATTTCGTTTTCCCAGCTGTCCCACAGGAAGGTGTTGTCGCCATCCTTGCCATACCAGTACCAGTCGTTTACCTTGCAGTTGCCATCCTCATCAATGGACCAGGGGCGGCCTTCTCCTTCAGGCCCCATGGAAGTAAACGCCACGCCCATGGGAGTGCACTCCCAGTTCCAGAACAGCATGACCTCTTCTGGATTGTCACACTTATCGGTGATGATGTTGCGGGTGGTACGGATGAAATTGTCGGAAATCAGCGCAGGAGTAGCATCCGTCTCTTCAAAGGTCACGCACTGCATACGCTTGTCAATAGTCCAGTCTTCTTCTGTAGACTGCCACACCTGATGGCCGCCTACATAGCTGTGCCACCATGTTCCGATATTGCCCACAACACGCTCGTTGGACATAAAGGCCAGAGCGGAATCATAATCCTTTGTCTGGAAGTCGGGGTCAATAAGGCCTTCACGCCAGAACCGGTTGATATATTTCGCTACTTCAAGGCCTTCCTCAGTATCTACCCAGTGTGTGATGGAGCCGTCGTCGTTCTGTTTATAATAGTGAGTAATGGTGCCACCGCTGGTGTTTGTGCCACTGCTGACACCATAGAGACCCATATAAGCAAGGGGTGTTTTATAGAACTCCTCGCCTTTCTCACTGAAGGCAGTGAAACCATAGGTCTTCTCTCCCTGCTCATTCGTGGGATTCAGTTCTACCAGCTTCTTCACTGTCTCATAATAGCTTTCGAAGCTATCGTACATCGGAAGCCCTGCCTCCTGAAGAAGATCGTAACGGATAGAGAAATCCCTGCCCATTACGTCTGTGGTATGTCCCCAGGAATACGCCAACTTGTAAAGGTTTCCATCATCATCTTTCAGCAAATTCAGGTAATCTCCGAAGCCATCAATAAGGTTCTGACCATACTTCTCCAGATAAGGAGTCAACTCCAGAGCACGATCCTGATCGATAAAGGTTTCCGCCATATCGTCGGGCATACCGACGATCACATCCGGATACTCGTCGCCAGCCAGCATCAGGTTCAAGCGTTCCGTAGCATCCTGCTTATAAACGATGCGCTCAATCTCCACATTAAACTCATCCTTCAGCACATCTGCCACCTGCTGCAGGCGCTCATCTTCTTCAGCTTGATCCAGAGTATTATCTCCCGCATAGTAATAGGAAAACTTGATGGTCTCTTTGGGGACTTCCCAACCATATTTGTTGACCTCGCCGGTGAGCTCCACATCGGTGGGAGTGGCACCGGAGCCTTCTCCGCCGCCTGAACTGCTGCCGGAGGAGGAATCCCCTGAGCCGATACAGGCTGTCATAGAAAGAGCCATTGCCGCAGCCATGCCCAGCGCCAGAGCTTTTTTCAGCTTTTTCACTGTTTACCAATCCTTTCTTCTTTGAAAATACATCCCGTCAAAACATTGGGATGATATATGCCGGTATATGTAAAAACATATAATAGCCAGAATTAAAAGCGGTTTATCCTTTTACTGCTCCTATAGAAATACCCTTGACAAAATACTTCTGGAAGAACGGATATACGCATACGATCGGAATCGTCACAAGCATAGTCGTTGCCGCCCGCATAGACTGGGTGGAAATACGGGAAGCCTGACTCTTAGCTGCATCCCCTCCTACCATTGAATCCGACATGAGTTCCTTAATCTTATCAGATTCAATCAGGATATCCCGCAAAAGCATCTGCATCGTGTCAAACTTGCCGGAGGGATTGTAAATCATAACATCGAACCAGGAATTCCAATGCCCCACCGCCGTCATAATAGCGAGAGCTGCAAAAACGGGGATACAAAGGGGCGCCACTACACGAAAGAAGATCGTAACCTCTCTGGCACCGTCGATTCGCGCCGATTCCGTAACCGCTTCAGGAAGACCTTCGATATAGGAAGCAATAATCATCATGTTGTAAGCACCAATCAACCCCGGCAGCCAATATACGGCAAAAGTTTCCGTCAGACCAATTTGCTGATACCAGAGGTAGACCGGAATCATCCCACCGGAAACATACATTGTAATCATAAACATGGCACGCAGTTTCCGATGGAAAGAAAAGAACTTAACCGTTGTGATATACGCCACAAAACCTGTGCAAACCAGTTGTGCGAAAGTACCCCATATCACACGGGCTAGAGACCAACCAAGAGCGCTCAACAGTCCTTTAGATTTCAGAATATAGTCGTAATTGTTCAGGGTAAATTCTCTGGGCCAGAAATAAAGCCCCCCCCTCTGCGCATCTATACCATCATTTAAAGAGATGACCAGCTGGTTCCAGAAGGGGTATACCATCAGGAAGAGCAGAATCAACATAAAAATCACATTACATACGTCAAAGACTTTGCTGCCGACAGTAGCTTTGACTAATTTGGTTCTTGATACCACGGTATTCCCTCCTTAGAATATGGACATATCCATCGTTTTCTTTGCAATACGGTTCGTTGCGAACACCAGTGCCAATCCTATAACGGATTTCATAAGTCCAACGGCAATAGCAAAGGAATGCCGCCCCATCTGAATACCGTACCGGTACACATATGTATCGATAATATCCCAGTATGCCCTAGTGGTAGGCTGACCAATAAGCAGATTCTGCTCATAGCCAAGATTCAGAATGTTGCCGATCCCCAGGATAAACAGCAAGACAATCGTAGGCAAAATGCTGGGAAGTGTAATATGCCTAACCATTCCCCAACGTCCAAGGCCGTCAACAGCACCTGCCTCATAAAGTTCCTGATCGATTCCTGCGATAGCCGACATATAAAGGATCGTGCTCCAACCAACATTTTTCCATATATTGGTTACTGTAATAATCGTCCAGAAATATTCTCCCTCTGAAAGGAACAGGATCGGTTCATCCAAAATTCCCAGTCCAATCAATACTTCATTCAAAACACCTTCGCTGCCCAGGCAGGTGTTAAGAATACTTGCAACTACTACCCAAGAGACAAAATAAGGCAGGTAGGAAACTGTCTGGGTTACCCTCTTCAGCTTCATGCTTTTAAGCTCATCAAAAAGCAGAGCTAAAATAATTGGTGCTATAAACCCGACTGTTATGTTCAAGCCGCCGATGACCAATGTATTCCGGATAATGTTCCAGGCATCTCGAGCTTCAAAGAAAGCTGCGAAATTTTCAAGACCCACAAAGCGATCCCAAGTAAGCTCGCGGCCAGGAACATAATCAAAAAATGCATACAGAATACCATATAGAGGTATCAAAAAGAAGAAAACCCACCAGATAATGCTCAGTGAACTCCAAAACCAGAGTTCCTTTTCTTTTTTAAATCTTTTGCGAAATTTGCCCTTCCGCACTTTTGGATTGGCTTGCATGAAATATTCCCCTTTCAATATTTTATATCTCAATTCTCAACGATTTTCTGTATACTTTCCGCCCGCATCCACATTTATATTGAGGCTAGTCAGAGGTTTTAGAAGGCTTTCTAAGAAAAGCCTTCTAAAACAGGGACGTCCCTATTTTGCAACAATTTATAAAAAAATCAAGTGCTAAATGTAAATATTTTATCGATTCAAAATATGGCTATATTATAAAACTTACATATTTGTTTGTCAATAATTTTGTTTTTTTATTTTCTATTTCAACCGATATTTTGTATAGAATTGCGCATAAAATTGAATCGATAAAAATTAGTCAAATAAAACTATACTATGCACTCAAGATTATTTATCTTGGTTTTATACAATCTATACCAAAACTTAGCTGTATAATTTTTTTAAAAGAATATAATAGAAAAACAAATTAAGACGATCTAAATTTTGCACCACACACTATAGTTTCAGAGAAAAATCTGAACTGTCCTAGCCTATCAAAGAGCTATCATATGACAACGAAGCAATATTTTCTATCTATAAAGGATGTTGATAAGTACCTCAACCATGACGATTCATCAACCATAGATTTTTATCTTCCACAGCTACTTTCTTTAGTTTCACTATTGTTATTATTATCATTGCAAATAGATGTGTGAACAGGTAGTGTCAAGGATTTTTCGCAAAAAGGTTTGCAGACTCTGATGTGAGTGAAGTCAGCCAGCAATGGAGGCGTCCTCAAGGGCGGCCTCCAGGTGCTTCATGTTCATGTACTTCTTGTTACCCCACTGGGTACC
>CAJFPJ010000010.1 GCA_904399395.1 uncultured Clostridia bacterium
CGGAGAGGAAGAGATTCGAACTCTTGGTCCCTTGCGAGATCACTAGTTTTCAAGACTAGCTCCTTAAACCACTCGGACACCTCTCCAGGTCCCTTGATGCGACGCAAATTATTATATCGCATGTGGGGGAACTTGTCAACCAATTTCCGGAAACTTTTTATTCACCGCAGGAACTGTTCACGAATGTCTGTGAAAAATGACGTGCTTTTTTGTCAGTAGCTTGCTTTTATCAAAAAGAGTGCAGACACCCATGGCAGGGATGGTGAGAAAACACCAAATTACAGAAAAACGAAGGCAGATTTGCCCCATAATATTAACGGGCAGGGCAGAATAATCCCAGACGTCCATTTTCAGAAGAATATTGACGATGAGCCCTGTGCAGAATTCCACTACTGTAATAATGCCGGAGCCGGCAAGGCAGCGGAGAACAGGGGAACGTCCCTTCATTTTTTTACAACATATGTGGTCAATAAGGCAGAGGCAGACACCGCCAGCCAAAGCCATGGAAAAATCTGTGCGTCCCCGGCTGGCAATCTCCAGAAGAGGATAAATGGTTCCGCCTGTGCAAAACAGGCAAATATCTTTTTTCATGCGTTAACCTCCTGATGGGATGTTTTTAAGAGTGTTTGCATGAAAAAAGAGAATATACATCTTATGTTGCGGGAAACTCTATTGGAAAGGTTTTCATTCTTCAAGGGCTGTGTTATACTATATTTCACAAGCTCCTGGAAATGAGGAAAGTTCCCATAAGAATTCCCGTTTTCAGGTTGCATGCTGAGAGCTTCGCGGCAGTATGATGCAGCAGGAAACAGTTTCCTGCTGCTGCAGGCATATTGGAAACAGAAAGGAAATGAATGTATGAGTTTTGGTGAGAAGATACTACGGTATCAGGAGGATATTCTGCGGGATTTAGCTGAGTTGGTGAAGGTTCCTTCTGTCCGCAGTGAAGCCAAAGAAGGAATGCCTTTTGGGGAGCAGTCCGCTCTTGCCCTTAAGACAGCTCTGGGGCAGGCGGAACGCCTGGGGCTCACTGTGAAAAACGTAGATAATTATGCTGGGCACGCCGAATATGGAGAAGGCGAGGAATATGCCGCTGTGCTGGCGCATGTGGATGTTGTTCCCGCAGGCGGAGATTGGGAAAGCGACCCCTTCACAATGGTGATCCGTGACGGCTGCTGCTATGGCCGCGGCACGGCAGATGATAAAGGGGAAGCTGTGGTAGCTCTTTACTGCTTGAAGGTGCTGAAGGATGAGAACGTTCCTATGAAACGGAAAATCCGGGTGATTCTTGGTGCAGCTGAAGAAACAGGCAGTGAAGATATGCGGTATTATTTTTCAAAAGAGCCTTTGCCGGTTATGGGCTTTACTCCAGATGCGGAATACGGTGTGTGCAACCGGGAAAAGGGAATGCTGCACATAAAAATTTCCGGGAAACCTTCTGAAACAGTTCGCTGGTTTGATGCGGGGATCGTGTATAATGCTGTTCCGGCCCGGGCGGAAGCGGAGCTCTGCTGCACAAAGGAACAGCTTTCCAGGCTTCAGGCAGCTGCTGGGGAATGCGAAGGCGAATTCTATTTTGAAGAAACGGCCATGGGCGGAAAGGTAGTTTCTCTGGGGGTGGCCTCCCATGCCATGCAGCCCCAGGAGGGCAAGAATGCAGCTTCTTATCTTTTGTGCCTGCTGAAAAAGGTATTTACAAACGAGGAACTGGGAGCTCTGCTTGCGTTCGCTGCTGAACGCATTGGAACAGAATATTCCGGAGCCACCATGGGGGTAGCGTGCGAAGATGTAGAATCCGGCCCTCTTACGCTGAACCTGGGAATGGTGAAATCCAGCGATAAGGATGCGTTTATTGGGATCGATATCCGATATCCGGTAACCGTAGATGGGGAAAAGATCGTCTCAGTTATCCGTTCAGCGGCAGAGCAAGCCGGTCTTTCCTGCGCGGCAGAAAGCCACTCAAAGCCGCTCTATCTTCCGGCAGAAAGCTCTTTTATCCGTTTGTTGAAGGCGGCGTATAAAGAGGTTACAGGGGAAGAAGCAGAGCTATATTCCACAGGGGGCGGAACCTATGCTCGCAGCCTGAAAGGGTGCGGCGTGGCCTTTGGGCCATTCTTTTCTGACGAACCGGATCGCCGCCTGCACAACTGCGGGGAGCATATTGAGATTGAAAAGTTCATGGTGCATGCCCAGATCTGCCTTGAAGCGATGTATCGTATGGCAACAGAGGAATAATCGCATAGTGCATATAATAGTAGAAAAGAGCGGGATCTTTACGATCCCGCTCTTTTGGTTTCATTACTCTGGTAAAATCAATCCTCTGCCCGCTGCCCCATCTTACGCATGCAGGAACGGCATACAGTGTAGCCTTTATAAATCTCTACCTCTTCCATACTGCTGCAAAAGATACATGCTGGTTGGTATTTCTTCAAAATAATGCAGTTGTTGTCCACAAAAATCTCCAGTGGATCCTTGTCCTTAATATGGAGTGTTTTTCTCAGTTCGGTGGGAATTACAATTCTCCCTAAGCTATCGATCGGCCGTACAATTCCGGTTGGTTTCAATGTGCCACTCCCTTTCTAAGCAACGAAAATTTTCGACGAAACTTTAGTGAAAGTATAGCATTATTTACCATTTGTGTCAACATATAACAAATTTTACTTTGCAAAAACCGGTAGAAAATTTGTCTGTGCATAGATTTCTGTCGGATTATCGGAAAAATTTAGCGAATCCCAGCGTGCTGAAACGAAAATCCGTTCCCGGATACAAAAGTTGGTCTTCAAACACACACATGTGACCGTTGAGCACACTCAGAATCTCCGCCACGATGGAAGCTTCTATGCAGAATGTGTTTTGGTCCCGGAAAGGGCATATCTACATCTCCTTTTATGTATATCCAATAAAAAAAGTTGTAGGCCCAATTATTATAGATGCCGATGGGAAGCATGGTGCAGCGTTTCCCACCGGCATTGTTTTGAACCTATATTTATTTACCTGCAAGACTGCATTATTTGAAGGAATCAGTATAGATTTTTTCCAGCTCTTCATGCTGAGGAGATACGATCAGGCTCACATAATTTCCGTTCTGCTGCACCTTGCATTCCTGCAGCATGGCGTATTCTTCAGGCTGATAGCTCTTCATGGTGTTTTCCTTCTGCTGATAGCGGGCGTCGATCATTTCTTTTATCGTCTTTGTGGCTTCTTCATCCTTGCCTTCCAGCAGAATGATCTCATCTCCCTTAAGGCCTGTAGAATCGATATAGACGGCGAATTGCTTCACGGTTTCGGGATCAATGCCGTAGTTCTGCATTAAATTCTCTTCGCCCAGATCCATCATTTCCTTATTTTCCAGAACAGCTTTCATGTCGCTCATCACTTTTGTGAGATCAGCACTTTTCCCTTCTGTACCACTGTTGTTTCCGGAGCATGCGGTCATCCCAAGAACCAGCAGCAAGGTCAGAAGAAGAGCAGACAGCTTTTTCATTTCAAAACATCCTTTCTCGCTATATCTTCAGTAAAATCAGACTATATGGGCTGCGCCGAGGGCGGAAAGCTGCACAAAGCCGGGTAATATGCGCATAGTTTCTGTCGCCGGCGGCAATATAACTCTATGATCGCTTAAATCGCTTTGATTATGCCGTGTGGGTATAGAGGTATTCGATCCATGCCTCACAGCCTGCGTCTGTAAAATGGATGCCCATATCGTCCGGGTCGCTGCAATAAGAGGTTTTCAGGTTCCCGGTGCCGTCATCCACTGTGGACCAGACATTCACAAAATACCAGCCTTTTTCCTTGCAGAGGGCAGAGAGCTTCTGGTTATAAGAGAACAAATTTGTGTTGTTCAACTTGTGGCTGGATATATTTTTGGAAGCCACCAGCGGCGTTGCGCTCTCCACAAAAATCTGAGCGTCCGGCGTCTTTTCCAGAATACCTTCAATCAACGTTTCCATGTTGGAAACGGCTCCATCCACGCCATAGACGGCCATATCGTTCATTCCCAGCATAATATAGACCTTTTTCGCGCCGGATGCCTTCACAGAATCTGCCAACGCCATTTTCTGACCGTTATAAAGGGGATGGATAGAATCGCTGCTAGGCGCTTCCAAAGCGTTGCCGCTTCCCATGCTCCCGGCGGTGAGGAACTGGGCTTTTCCGAAGAAGCCGGGGTTGGAGGAACGCTGCTGGGTAGTATAGCGCTCCAGCTTCAGGCTTACGGAATCGCCGATGAAGACTGCATCGTCAAAATAGGAATCCGCTGCCCGGGTGCTTTCCGGCAATGCATAGGGAATTTCTCCATCCGGCCCGCTCTGAGGCGTAGAAGAAGCGCTCTCACTTTCTGAAGCGGAGCTTTCCGCCTGTGAGGCCTGGCTTTGAGAGTTTTCCTCTTCAGAAGAATCGCTGGAGCTATCCGGGCTTTGAGAGGTTCCCTCTGAGGATTGCGGAGCGGCAGAAGATTCACCCCCGCTGGAACTTTCGGAAGGGCTTCCTGAGCAGGCGGTCATCAGCAGAAGAGCGGCTGCCAAGAAAAAGGATACAATACGAAGTTTCACTGTTGAATTCCCCCATCATTTTCTATAAGCTTCTGTTGTGCGTTTCTGAAGTTTCTAAAAACAGAAACTGTAAAAGGCAATACAAAACCTGTCTGCCTGTTGGGCAGACAACTTGCACCTAGTATAGCATACCCGTTTTCATATCTCAACCTTTGTTACAAAAGATGACAGCGGAATTTTATTTTGTAATCCATTTTTTCTTATATTTCTACCTGTTACAGCAGAAAACCACCGGATATTCAGGCGGCGCGAGAAGATGAAACTGCAGCAGGGAGGGCTGATCTCAGCCCTCCCTGCTGCAAGTGGTTTGCGCCCCTGTTCTGTTAGGCCCCAGAGCGTATGAAGAGCGTTCTCGATCTTCTGGAACGCATCTGCGGCTTGGTTTTCTACGGATATCCCTATCCGTATTACTTCATGCGGAAGCTGGCGCACTCGGTGGCGCTTTTGCAGTCCGGAGTGGAGCAGCTGCAGGGAGTGATGGAAATGGAATCCGCGGAACATTCACCCGAATGGTTATACACGCAGTTTTCAGCGGCACAGGCCACCTGAAGCGCTTCGTTGGGCGTGTTGTAACCCCGGGAGTTCATGGCGCCGCCTGCAGATTTGTTTTCAAAAGAGGCGCAGCAGGTCTGCTCACAATCGCAGGCCATGGGGCCTTCTACCTTGATTTCAGGTTTGCAGCATCTGCCGGGGCAGTTGTGGATGCAGCTTTCCACTGTACATTTTAAATTTGTCATAGCTTGATTCCTCACCTTCTGCCGGCTTAGGTTACCGGCAAGGCTTATTTTCTCCCGCATGCCTCCGAATATTCCTATCGGGGGAAACGGTGCTTTGTTCCAGAAAAATTATTTGTAGTTTTTTTGACAAAGGTGTTTCTTTTTTTTGAAAAGACGTATATAATACAGGTAGAAACCGAAGGAAAGGAGGAAATCATACTAATATGATTCTTACCGTAGACGTCGGAAATACCAACATAACCCTTGGCGCATATGAGGGTGAGGCTCTTCAGTTTATATCCCGGCTGGCAACAGACAGCTCCAGGACGGACGATCAGTACGCCATTGAGCTCAGTGAGGTGCTTAAACTGCACCATGTTTCGCCGGAAGCGTTTGAAAGTGCTGTGATAGGCTCTGTTGTGCCGGAGCTTACAGGGACGCTTTCCAGCGCGGTGCATAAGCTGGTGGGAGCGCCGCCTCTGGTGGTGGGCCCTGAAACGGAAACGGGCCTGCGGGTGCTTCTGGAAAATCCCTCCCAGTTAGGGGCGGATTTGGCGGCCGGCGCCATCGGCCTGATCGGGAAATATGAGCTTCCCGCCATGGCTGTGGATTTAGGCAGCGCCACCAAGATGTATGTGGTGGATGCGGAGGGCGGTTATCACGGCGGCATGATTGCCCCCGGAGTGCGCATTTCTCTGGATGCTTTGGCCAGCCGGTGTTCTCAGCTTCCAACGGTTAGCCTGAGGGCTCCGGGAAAGGCTGTGTGCACCGAAACGGTAGAAGCGATTCAGTCCGGCGTCATACTGGGGACGGCATCCATGATTGATGGGATGATCGACCGGTTTACAGAAGAAATGGGGGAAATGAAGACCGTGGTCGCCACAGGCGGCCTGGCTGCTTGTGTTATTCCTCACTGCCGCCGGAAGATTCTTCTGGACGAAAACCTGATCCTGGACGGGCTCCGGGTGATCTATGAGGCCTGCAAAAATAAAAGCAGGTAACGGGTTCCCGGGCAAGACGAAAACAGAATTCCTGTTCCCGCTTTTCGGGAAACAGGCGGCGCCGTATCCTGTTTAGAGAAGGAACGGCAGCAAGGAGGTAACGAAATGTCTCAAAAAACCAATATGAGCGCAAAAACCCTGAAAATGATTCAATTGGCACTTCTAACCGCTATTATTGTGCTGATGGCCTTTACACCGGTGGGCTTTATCAGAACCCCCGGCCTTGAGATCACCCTGATCGGCATTCCCGTTGTGGTGGGGGCTGTTCTCTTAGGGCCTTCGGGCGGTGCCATCCTTGGGGCAGTGTTTGGGCTGTGCAGCTTTCTCCAATGCTTTGGAATGAGCCCCTTTGGAGCGGTTCTGCTGGGGATCAATCCCTTCTGGACATTTGTGGTGTGCTTTGTTCCCCGTACGCTGATGGGCTGGCTTTCTGCCTTGATCTTCAAGGGGTTGCGGAAGGTGGATAAAACCCGGTTTTTCTCCTTCTTGGCGGCGTGCCTGGGCGGCGCTCTTTTAAATACGATACTCTTTATGTCTGCTCTTATGCTGTTTTTTGGCCAGTCGGAGTATATTCTGAGTATGCAGGGATCTATGAATGTGTTCGCCTTTGTGCTGGCGTTTGTGGGCGTCAACGGCCTTATTGAAGCCATTGTGTGCGCTGTAGTCGGCACGGCTATCAGCAAGGCTCTCTATATGTTTCTTTACAAGGACAGAGCTTGAATTTCTGCAGATAAGTAGGCTGTTAATACGCAGTTTTGGAAAATTTCCCGCTCTCGGTTTCTCGAGAGCGGGATTTTTTCTTTTGTGAAGTAAACGAAAAAGCTGGTTTGACAGGAATAGGGAAAAGAAGTATACTGGGTTCAAAATTGGGATGTTGCCGGAAGCTTGAAAAGATGATTCCCGGCCCGTTGTTTCCCATATTCCCCCCTGTATAAAAAGGAGAATGCCATATGGCTCAGGAACTGAGCGAAGAGAGAAAAAGTGAGATCGCCCTGGCGGATCAGCTCAGGGCAGAAGTAATGCGGGGCCTGCAGTGCGGCGAACCGGTGGAGCGGTTGCTGCTGAAGGCGATTCAGAGCATTGCTTTAAAGGAAAACGATACGGTTTCTTATCCGGAGGCAAAGAAAACGCTGATTGCTATTTATGGGGATGCTCTCGGCCAGCCGGTTCCCCTGCAGATAGAGCTGGAGGAAACGGAGCAGAGGCTGGCGCGCCTTCGCAAAGCCTATGAAGAAGGAGAAGAGGTAGAGCCTCACGACGTGCAGGAGCGGGTGAAAAATGCCATCCGGTCTCATGAAGCGCGGATTGTTCTGTTAAAGGATAAAATTGCTGGCAGAGGATAAGACCGGACCGACAGAAAAGCCCGGTGTATTTGAGATTCTTACGTCTGCGGAGGGCACGGAGGAGGAAATACTATGGAGGAACGCATCGGGGTGAAGATTCCTTTAGGGTGGGCTCTTCTGCAGCTGGAGGATGGCTTTGTGACAGGGGTTTTCATGCGCAGGGAACGACCTGTGGAGGTTGGCTTTCAAGGGGAGTTTTCTCCCCTGGCTCAGAGGGCATCCCGGGAAATTGCGGAGTATTTTGAGGGCTCCCGGAGGGAATTTGATTTGCCCATCCGGCTTACTGGCACGGAATTTCAGAATACGGTTTGGGAGACTATGCGGAAGATCCCCTATGGGCAGGTGCGATCCTATGGGGATGTGGCTTTTATGATCGGAAAGCCTACTGCGGCCCGTGCGGTGGGAGGCGCCTGCAATAAAAATCCGCTGTGGCTTCTGGTGCCCTGCCACCGGGTGATTGCAGGGGACGGTTCTCTTGGAGGCTACGGCGGTGCTTCAGATGCCAAACGCTTTCTTCTCCGCCTGGAAGGGGCTTCCTTCCGGGAATAAGGGGCATTTCTTCGCCCTATACTCTTTAAATACTGGATGTATACAAAAGCGGCCCTGCAGGGCTGTCTGGAAAGGAGCGCTGTATGGCGTATATCGGCTGTCATTTGTCTTCAGCAAAGGGATTTCTGCACATGGGGAAGGAGGCTCTTTCCATTGGAGGGAACACCTTCCAGTTTTTTACCCGGAATCCCCGGGGAAGCAGGAGCAAAAAAATTGACCCGGAGGATGCTGCAGCCCTCTGCTCGCTCATGGAGGAAAAGAAGTTTGGCCCCATCATTGCCCATGCGCCCTATACGCTGAATGCCTGCTCTGCGGACGCTCATACCAGGGAATTTGCGCTGGAAACCATGGCAGACGACCTCCTGCGCATGGAATACGTTCCCGGGAACCTGTATAATTTCCACCCGGGAAGCCATGTGGGGCAGGGGCCGGAGGAGGGGATTCGGCTGATTGCGGAGGCGCTCAACGACATTCTCAGGCCGGAGATGCACACCACTGTCCTTCTGGAGACCATGGCTGGGAAGGGCTCGGAGGTGGGCCGCACCTTTCAGGAGCTTCGCGCTATTCTGGATCGGGTGGAACTTTCGGATAAAATGGGCGTCTGCCTGGATACTTGCCATGTTTATGATGCAGGATATGATATTGTAAACGATCTGGAGGGTGTTTTGCGGGAATTTGATCGGTGCATAGGAATCGAAAAGCTGAAAGCTCTTCATCTGAACGATAGCAAAAATCCCATGGGAAGCCACAAGGACTGGCACGAAAAAATCGGCCTAGGCTCTATAGGGGAAGAGGCCTTCCGCCGGATCGTCCGCCACCCATGGCTTCGGGATCTGCCCATGTGTCTGGAGACGCCCAACGAACTCCCCGGCTATGAGCGGGAGATCGCCCTGCTCCGTGGCTTCAGCGGGGAACTTTGAGAGAGGGCCTTTTTGGCAGTGTTTCCCGCAGCTGGCGGAGCTCCTGTTTTATGTCTTCTGGAACCCGGTAGGATTCCAGCGATTTCTGGATCGCTCTTCGCCGGACGTCTTCATCCATGCCGCCCTTTTGCAGGCGGTGAAGCGTTTCTTCGGGTCTCTTGGCGCAGCAAGTAGCCAATACCCAGGCGGCGCCCATTTTGGCATAATAGCCTGGGTGGCGCACAGAGGCCGCTTCCTCCAGTATCCAGGGGAGGTGTTCCTCTGTGAGAAAATGGTCCATCAGCATGATAAGGCCGAAGCGCAGGGTGAATTCTTCCTGAGAGGCCAGGCATTCCCGGAGAAAAGGCAGGTATGCCTGCGGGTGCCTGGGGGCTTCTTTCACAGAAGCACACACGCTGTCGCATACGGACCAATTTCGGATCTCGGGCAGAAAGGCCCGCAGCCGCTGGATACGTTCTTCTGGCGGCAGAGGGCACCGGGCCAGGACAAAGCCCTTCAGCATAGTTTCCTCGAAATATTCACCGGGATTCTCCTGGAGGAATTGCTCCCAGTCGCTTTTTAGGATACGGGCTGCCAGCTTTCGCAACTCCGGAAGGCGGATACCCAACATGGGCCCTGCGTCAGGAACCAGGCCGGAGGAAAATTTTTTATATTCCTCTTCGGCCAGGGAAAAAAGAGTTTGACGGATTTCCTTTAGGCTCATAAGAGGCGTTTTCCCGGCTGTGTGGGGAGTAGAAGATTTTGGCGGTTCAGGTTGGTCTAACGGTGTGGGATGCTTAGGAGACATGTGAAACATCCTTTCTGTATAAAAATGAGTTGAAATAGGAGAACATGCGCTGCAGCTGAAGGAGAGGCTGCGCATCGGAAACGGCTGACCGCTCAGGCTGCGAAGAAACAGAGCTGCAATGTATTGTAGCATATTTATTCCCAGGGGGACAGCTTAAAGAGGATGATTCAGAAATTTCTGGATCAAGAAGCAGGATATATGGAAATTTTATATGGAAAGGTTCCTGTTAAGGCCTTTGGGGGTCCAGGGCCTGAAATCTGTTCACAGATATGCTTCTGACAAACTCCCCCGGTTCATGCTATGGCTTCCCAATGAGACGGAGGAGGCCGGTTTCACAGAAAGCAAATGGATAGAGAAGGAAGAGAGTGGAAATCTTCTTCATACTTTGCTATAATAATCAAAACATGAGTAAACTATAGGAAAACCGGAAAGGAGTTTTTTCAATGGCCAAAGTAACCCTTTTAGCGTATACGCCTCTTCCGGAAAAGGTAGTGGCGGCTTCCGCCAAGTTGTGTTATTCTCCTTCGGATATCGAAACCGTTTATGAGGGACTCACAGAGGAAAAGACCGCTTCTTTTGTGGAAATGCTGGCTCAAATCGGCCATGAAAGCCCTATTGAGCACGCCAGCTTCACCTTTGGTATCGAGGGCGTTTCCCGCTCTCTGCTGGCGCAGATCACACGCCACCGCATTGCCTCTTTCAGTGTGCAGAGCCAGCGATATGTGGCGGAAAAAGCCTTTGAATATGTGGTTCCTCCCGAAATCGAGAAAATTCCTGAGGCAAAGGCGGAGTTTCTCCGGGCTATGGAGGAAGATCAGCGCCATTATGAAAATCTGACAGCCCTCCTGCAGAAGAAGCATGAGGAAGAATTTCTCCGTGAGGGGAAGACGGAAAAGGAAGCCCGCCGCCTTGCGGGGAAAAAAGCCATTGAGGATGCCCGCTTCGTTCTCCCTAACGCCTGTGCTACCAAAATGATCTGCACGATGAACGCCAGATCCCTTTTGAACTTCTTTTCACACCGGTGTTGCAACCGGGCTCAGTGGGAGATCCGGCAGGTGGCAGAGGAGATGCTCCGCCTTGTGAAGGAAGTGGCTCCCCATATTTTTGAAAAGGCGGGACCGCCCTGCCTGCGGGGAGCATGTCCCGAAGGGAAAATGTCCTGCGGCAAGGCTTTGGAAGTTCGCCGGAAATACGGTGTGAACCCATGAGCCGGGGCAAGCTGATCACCCTGGAAGGGCTTGACGGCAGCGGGAAAGGAACCCAGGCGGCTCTGTTGGAAAAAGCACTGCGGGATCTTCATCTGCCGCTGAAAACGGTTTCATTTCCCGATTACGGCCACCCTTCTTCTGCCTTGGTGAAGATGTATCTAAATGGGGAATTTGGCAGCCGACCGGGGGATGTAAATGCCTATGCGGCATCATCCTTTTACGCTGTGGATCGTTATGCCAGCTTCCGGAAATACTGGAAAAGGGACTTCGAGGGAGGAACCTGGATCCTCGCGGACCGGTATACTACTTCGAATATGGTCTATCAGTTGACAAAACTCCCCCCAGCGGAATGGGAGAACTTCCTTTCCTGGGTGGAAGATTTTGAATACGGGAAGCTTGCCCTGCCCCGGCCGGATATCACCGTCTATCTGGATATGCCGCCGGAGGTTTCGCAGAAGCTTTTGAGCACCCGCTATGAAGGGGATGAAGGGAAAAAGGATATCCACGAAAAGAACCTTGAATATCTTGCCCGCTGCCGGGAGAGCGCCCGGTATGCGGCGGAAAAAATGGGCTGGCGCGTCATACATTGCGCAAAGGGCGGCCTGCCCCGGCTGGTGGAAGAAATCCACCGGGAAATCAAAAGCGCAGTTTTGGAGGATATGCATATTTATGCTGGAATTTCAGATTCCAAAGATTGAGGATAGAGAATGGGCCAAGCCGATTCTGGCTGGTGCAGAAGGCATGGGGAACGAATTTGCCTTTGGCACTCTTTTTCTCTGGTCAAAGGCCTATAATTGCCGGATCTGCCGGCACGGGGAGTTTGTATTTGTATGCTATAATTACGGCACAGGGGAGGATTTGTATACCTACCCTATCGGAAAGGGAAATCTTCGGGAGGCTCTGGAGGTGCTTCGCAGCGACGCTGCAGAAAGAGGGGTTCCCTTCAGGCTGTGGGGCCTTTCCCGGGAGGACTGCGAGGAGCTTGAGGACGAGCTTCCAGGCCGTTTCAGCTACGAGCCCTTCCGCAATGATTTTGATTATATCTACCGATCCCAGGATCTGATTCAGCTTGCCGGGCGGAAGTATCATGGCAAGCGGAACCATCTTTCTCAGTTCAGCAGGAACTATTCCTGGAGCTATGAGGATATTTCCCCGGAAAATTTTGAGGATGTCCGCAAGGTGGCAAGGGAATGGGCAAGGCAGAATGGTGTGGATGAATCCGGCGGCCTTAGCTCTGAAAACCAGGCGATTTTTAAAGCTTTGGAATTTTTCGGACCTTTGGAATTTTCAGGTGGTCTGATTCGAGTGGATGAAAAGCCGGTGGCTTTTACCATCGGCGAGGAGATCAACAGTTGCTGCTTTGTCCTCCATTTTGAGAAGGCACTGGAAGGATATACAGGGCTCTATGCGGTCATCAACCATGAGTTTGCCGCCCGCCGGCTGGAAAAATATGAATATGTGAATCGGGAAGAGGATATGGGCGTAGAGGGACTTCGTAAGGCGAAACTCTCCTACCATCCGGCCATATTACAGGAAAAATATGTGGCTTCCCCCAGGGAGCAGACATGATCGGCCGGCCCTGCCCAGGCATGGAGCGTGAGCTGATGCGCCTGTGGGAAATCTGTTTTGGGGATGCCCAAGGCCTTATCCGGCGCTTTTTTGCGGTGTGGTATAAACCGGAGCACTGCCTTGTCTATACAGTAGCGGGCAAAGCGGCTGCAGCCGTGTATATGCTGCCCTGCCATATGCAGGCAAGGGGAAAGCTATTTCCCGGCCACTATATCTATGCAGCGGCCACGTTGCCTGCTTACCGGGGGCGTGGGTATATGGCTTCTCTTATGGCGGCCGCAGCTTTGGAAGGGGCCGGAAGGGGACAGATGTTTTCCGCTGTCCTGCCGGCGGAGGAAAGTCTCTATGCCTATTATGGCCGTTTCGGTTATAGAGAGTATTTTGAAGCAGAACACGTGGAAGCGGCGGCGGAAGAACTGGATGCCTGGGCGGGCAAAAACCATGTGGGCAGGACTCTGCTTTCGCCCCGGGAAGCTGTCGGCTCCCAGAGCGCTTTTCTGGCAGGCCGAGAGGGATCTCTTTTCTGGAGGCCCCGGGACATACTGTATGCCTTTTTGATGAACCGCTTTTGTGGCGGGAAGCTTGTGGCCGCAGGGAACTCTTTCGCCAAGGGATTCGCCCTTTGCGGGGAAGCGGCAGAGACACGTCTTGTTTCAGAACTTTCCTGCAGCAGGGAGCTGTTCCCCCAACTGCTGGGTGCGCTTCTCAGAGAGGCCCCGGCGGAGCGGTACCGTTTCCGTCTGCCGGTTGGAAAGGGCAGAGAGCTTTTCGGCAGAGAAGGAAAAAGGACCCCATTCGGTATGGTGAAATCCCTTTCGGGTTGGGAGATTCCTCGTCTGGCGGAGTGTGGCCCCCCTTGGCTTTCTTTTCCACTGGACTAAGGTATGGCAGTGGAAAAAGGCGTTTGGATAGATGCCGTTGGGCGCTTTGCTGCCGCTTGCACCGGGGAGTATATCCCGGCACAGCTGCTGAAACATTCGATATATCTGGCGTAGAATACCAGCGCCGGAAGATCAACAGGAAAAGGAGAATGCTGCTATGATTTATGTATTTCTTGCAGAAGGCTTTGAAGAAACAGAAGCTCTGGTTCCGGTGGATATGCTCCGCCGTATGGGCTGTGATGTGAAGACTGTGGGCGTAGGCGGGAAGGAAATCACCGGTTCTCACGGCATCACCGTTAAAGCGGATCTGGAGGAAAAAGATGTGGACACGGACCTGACGGAGATGGTCTTTCTGCCCGGGGGCCTGCCGGGGACGTATAATCTGGAAAAATCCCCTATTGTGCGGGCCGCAGTGGAGGCCGCCGCAGAGTGTGGGGCGTATGTGACGGCGATCTGTGCAGCTCCTTCCATATTGGGACATTTGGGGCTGTTAAAGGGGCAGAAGGCCACTTGTGCTCCGGGATTTGAAAGTGAGTTGGATGGCGCAGAACATGTGAAGGAGCCCGTTGTGGTAAGCGGTAAATTCATCACAGGCTGGGGAGCGGGCGCTGCGCTGCCCTTTGCATTGCAGCTGGGGGAAGTCCTCTGTGGAAAGGAAAAGGCGGACGAAGTGGCGGCTAAAATCGGCTACTCCCGGCCCTGAGAACAGGAACCCATGTATATTCGGAATATCAGAGAAATCAAAATCAATCTGCGGGCAAAGCACCGCCGTTTCCGCGAACGGATGAATCCGGAGCAGAAGCGGAAGCTGGATGCGGCCATAGAGGCCAAGGTGCTGGGTCTCAGAGAATATGCCCAGGCGGGGACGGTATTTACGTATGTGAGCAAATCTATTGAGGTGGATACCACAGGAATTATCCGGGCTGCCCTTCTTAACCATAAAAGGGTTGCAGTGCCCCGCTGTGTCCCAGGCACCAGAGAGATGGAATTTTATGCTATCAACTCCATGGAAGATCTGGAGCCAGGAGCTTTCGGTGTGCTGGAGCCAAAGCCCAAGGCCGAAAATCTGGTGGATAGGGGCGAAAAAGGGCTCTGCATTGTGCCCGGCCTAGCCTTTGACCCTCAGGGCTTCCGGCTTGGCTATGGAAAAGGCTATTACGATCGTTTTCTATCTGGGTTTCAGGGGAAAACGGTGGGTATCTGCTATCTGGGGTGCGTCCAGTGGAACCTGCCCCACGGCTACTATGACAGACCGGTGGATATTCTGATTACCGAGCGGTATGTGCGGAATATCCGGCGGGAGGAAAAGCAGGAGGAATCCCGATGAGCGATAAAAAGAAAGGGAATGGCCCCCAGACGATGGATGAGGGGGAACTGAACCGGCGCCTGTATGAAAGACGGGTGAAGAATTTTACCCTCCACATTCCCGATGAGGAAGGGGAAGGCGGGGAAGAGACCGCCTCGTCTCAGATACCTTCAGGCGGTGGGGAGACGTCTCTTCCCAGGCAACCTATGGTGCAGGAAGAACCCTTGCAAAAAGAAAGCCAGACGGTGGAGGCTATCAGCAGCTTCAGCGACCCTACCAAGCCCATTCCACTTGAAAGCGGTACTCCTACTGCGGCGGAAAGGGCGGCTGCTCAAAAGGCTCGGGAAGCCCACCAGCAGCGCAACCGCATGAAGCGGAAAAAGAACCGCCGGTTTTTCAGGGCCATCTGGGCCGCCATGATTGTGCTGGTCTCTGTTGCGCTTGGGCAATATCTGGTGTTCGGCGTCAACGATATGCTGGCTTCCAACCGAAGTCAGGTGAACATAACGGTGGATATCCCCGAGGATCCTACAGTAGAGGAAGTGGCTTCCCTACTGGAGGAAAAGGGAGCCATTGAAAATCCGGACTTTTTTACGCTCTACTGCAAAATTACCAACGCGGATGCATATTTCCGCAATGGTACCTTTGAGCTGGATACCGGAATGGATTACCAGGCGCTGATTTCTACCCTTCAATCCAACGCCAACCGGCTGGATGTGGTTTCCGTCACTTTCCCAGAAGGGCTCAGTGTGCCCGAAGTGGCAGAATTGCTGGAGAAAAACGGTGTATGCGATGCAGACGCTATTCTTGAGCTCTGCGACAGCAACACATATGATGAAACCTATGAAATGCTGGGGCAGCTTTCTGACAATGAAGACAGAGTATACCGCCTGGAGGGCTATCTGTTCCCGGATACCTATGAGTTTTATGTCAATGAGGATCCGGAGACGGCCCTGCAGAAATTGATTCGCAACTGCAATCAGAAGCTGACGAAAAACATCCGGCAGGAGGCCGAAGAAAAGGGTATGACGCTGGAAGAGCTTCTGACGCTTGCTTCTATCGTCCAAAGGGAATCGGCCAACAAAGAGGATATGTATAAAGTTTCTGCCGTTTTGCAGAACCGCCTCGAAAATGGGGCCGCTATGGATATTTATACACTGGACTGCGACTCCACCACCTATTATCCCTACAGGACAAAAGGCGATATCCCTTCAGATATACGGGATACATTTGAAAGCGCCTATGATACCTACAACAACCGGGGGCTTCCTCCTGGACCTATCTGCAATCCCGGCATGGATGCCATCGACGCAGTGCTCAACCCGGAGGAATCGAACAACTACTATTTCTGCCATAGTGCGGATGGAACAGCTTATTACGCCGCCACCTATGCGCAGCATCAGCAGAATCTGCGAGAGGCGGGGTTGATCGAATGATGAAACATGCAGCACCGAAAATTCCGGAGCTTTTGGCTCCCGCAGGGGATATGGAGCGGCTTTCGGCCGCTCTTTCCTTTGGAGCGGATGCGGTCTATCTGGCTGGGAAGGAGTTCGGCATGCGCAGTGCACCCAAGAATTTTGGCCGGGAAGAGCTTTTCCAGGCGGCGGAGCTCTGCCATAAGAAGGGGGCGAAGTTGTATCTTACCTGCAATACGGTTCCCAGAAACGACGAGCTCTCCCGCTTGCCCGCATTTTTGGAGTTTGCGCAAGAGGCGGGCGTGGATGCTTTTATCCTGACGGATCTGGGTGTATTTGATATGGCAAAGCGATATGCCCCTAAGGTAGAGCGGCATATTTCCACTCAGGCGGGGGTGGCCAACTGGGCCGCGGCTCGGATGTTTTACGAGATGGGAGCTTCCCGAGTGGTGTTGGCCCGGGAGCTTTCTATGGAGGAGATTGGGGAGATCCGGGCAAAAACACCGCCGGAGCTGGAATTGGAGGCTTTTTGCCATGGGGCAATGTGTATGAGCTTTTCGGGCCGGTGTCTCCTTTCTAATTATTTGACGGGCAGGGACGCCAACAGAGGGGACTGCGCCCAGCCTTGCCGGTGGAAATACGCTCTGGTGGAGGAAAAGCGACCGGGTCAGTACATGCCGGTGGTGGAGACGGAAGAGGGGAGCTACATCCTGAATTCCAGGGATATGTGCATGATAGGTCATATCCCCGAGCTGCTGGCTGCGGGAGTTACCAGCCTGAAGATAGAGGGCAGGGCCAAATCCGCCTATTATGTGTCGGTGGTGACAAATGCCTATAGGGCGGCTCTGAATTTTCACCTGAAAAACCCAGGCGAGCCTCTGCCTGCCTGGATTCCGGAGGAACTGGAAAAAATCAGTCACAGAGAATACAGCACAGGCTTTTATATGGGCGGCGAGCCCGGCCAGGAGACTCGAAGCGGAGGTTATGTCCGCTCTTATGAAGTGGTGGCTGTGTGTGAAGGTAGGCGGGAGGATGGCATGACGGTCCTTTCCCAGAGAAACCGGTTCTTCCGGGGCGATACGGCGGATGTATTGGAGCCCGGCCGGGAGCCTTACACAGTGCCCTTGGACCGTATCTTCGATGAAGAAGGCAATCCTATTGAGGCGGCTCCTCACGCCACTATGCGCGTGCTGCTGGATACGGATACGCCTATAGCTCCCGGGGCCCTTTTGCGGGAAAAACGGTAAAGCCGTGTTTTGCCCGTTGTTTTTCTATTCTGCTGCGGCCCTGCAGCTGTGTTGCTTCTTTGAAGAAGTTTCCTTGTGAGGGGCAGTGAAGCAAATACCGGTTCTGCTGCGAAGAGCATGAGTTCAGGATAAGAAAACAAAATATGATTAAAAATCCCCCATTCCGGCAACACTTATAGAAACCGGAATGGGGGATTTTCTATGAAAACCTGTTTTCATAGATTTTACTCTTTTTATCTGCAGGGCAAATGCAAATCTCCCGGCGGCAGTTTCGGCAGCACAGAAGACAGCGAAATAAGTATCCATAGAGCTATTTTTTCGCTGTTTTGCGGGGAAAGAAGGATCGGATTGGAAAAAAGAGTCGTATCTGTATTTGCGGGCATTCTGTTGGCTCTCTTTTTATGTGAGTTGAATTTGTATTCCGCCGTTTCGGGGGAAGAGCTGAGGCAGGCCGCTCAGGCCCAGAGCCAGTGGACATTGGATATTGCGCAGACAAGGGGAACAATCTACGATTGTAGGCTTCATCCCCTCACAGGCGGAAAATCCAAATATGTGGCGGCTGTGGCCCCGGGCATGGAATCCCTCTCGGCTTTGAACCGCATGTTCACTGCCAGTGAGATGAAGGATATCCGGGAACTGTTTGATGCCGGCAGACCTTTCCTTTTGGAGGTCCCTCAGAAAATAGAGGCGGAAGGAATGGATGTATTCCAGATTTCCGGCCGTTACCAGGAAAATCCCCTGGCTGTCCATGTGCTGGGCTATGTGAATAGCGAGGGGGATGGCATGGCTGGGGCAGAGCTTGCCTATGATCAGTATCTGAAGGCCAATCAGGGAGAAATTTCCGTCACTTATCAGGTGGACGCCCTTCAGCGCCAGCTGGAGGGAGAGGACAGGACCGTCACCAACACCGCGTATAAGGGAACCGCAGGCGTGGTTCTGACATTGGATGAAAAAATTCAGGAAATAGCGGAGGCCGCTGCATCCAAATATTTAGATAAAGGTGCAGTGGTCATAGGAGAAATTCCTTCTTGTTCTTTGCGGGCAGTGGTCAGTGTTCCCGGTTTTTCTCAGGAGAATCCATCCGCCTCTATGGAGGATCCGGATTCCCCCTTCCTCAACCGGGCGTTCAACGCTTATAGTGTGGGAAGTGTATTCAAGCTTGTTTCTGCCACGGCGGCTTTAGAGTATGGAATCAGCCCGGATACGCAATATACTTGTATGGGGGCTATTCCCGTTTCCTCCAGCTATTTTCACTGTTTTAACGGCCAGAGCCATGGAACCGAAACCATGAAAGAAGCCATCGCCAATTCCTGCAACACGTATTTTGTGAATCTGATGCAGGGGGTTCCCCAAAGCCGTTTTCTGGAAACGGCCCGTTCTCTAGGCTTTGGCGAAGAACTGGAGCTTATGCCCGGCTGCATTTCCGCAGCGGGTGTCCTTCCCTCTATGAAGACGCTGCAGTATCCCAAGGGGTTGGCTAATGCCTCCTTCGGCCAGGGGGAACTGACGGCAACCCCTGTGCAGATCACCGCTATGGTAAACGCCATCGCATCGGGCGGAATATATGCTGAGCCCCGTTTATATGAGGGAATTGTGGATGATACCCAGGAATTCCTGGAACGGGCCGCCCTTACCGAAAAAAGGCGTGTCATGAGCGAGGAGACAGCTTCTTTTCTGCAGAGTTGTATGATCGCCTCTGCAGAGGATGGAACCAGCAGCAGGGGCAACCCGGAAGAGGCCGGGGGTGCAGGGGCGAAAACGGCAACAGCCCAAACGGGACGTTATGGAGAAGATGGGGAAGAGATCGTCCAGTGCTGGTATGTGGGCTTTTGGCCCAAAGAGAATCCCCATTATGTGATCACGGTGTTTGAAGAAGACGGCGAAGGCGGCGGAGCCACCTGCGGCCCTGTGTTCCAGGAGATTGCAGAAGAGCTTTACGCCCTCTCTGGCGTAGAATAAAATAGTTGGCAAACTGGCCGCGGGCTTGACTTTTTCTGCGGCGGAGGCTATAATCAAAGCAAATATAGTAGAAGAGAAACGGCTGAGAAGGGAAGAGGCTTTTGGGCTCTGCAAAAGAGAGGATCCACCGGGCTGAAAGGGATCTGCAGAGGAAGAAGGTCGTGCCGCCCCGGAGCCCCGCGCGAGGAGCGCGGCGCAGCCCTGCGTTATAGGGAAACTGAGCGGCGCTTGTGCGCAATTTGGGTGGTACCGCGGGCTTTTCCGTCCCATTGTGGATGGAGAAGCCTTCTTTTTTTGCCGGTTCACTCTAACTCGGCGCCACTTTTGAAAACATACGGAGGGATCAGGATGGAACAGAAAAGCATGGAGTACTGCATGGAGCAGCTTATGAAGCTTTGCTCCATACACAGCCCCAGCGGGATGACGGAAGAAGCTGCGGATTACATTATGGCAGAACTTTCACGGCTGGGCTACGCCCCGGAAAAAACCCGCAAGGGCGGCGTGGTGGTATGCCTTGGGGGCTGTGAGAAGGAAGAGAAAAACGGGCTGTTTATGATGGCCCATATCGACACTCTGGGGGCGGTAGTGAGCTCTATAAAGGATAACGGCAGGCTGGAGCTTTCCCCGGTAGGGGGGCTGCAGGCCAATAACTGTGAGGCTGAGAACTGCGTGATCCGCACCCGTTTTAATGGCGAATACACCGGTACGCTGCAGCTTGCAAATGCTTCCGTCCATGTAAACGGCGAATACGGGGAGACGCGCAGGAGCTTTTCCAATGTGGAAGTCGTGATCGACGAGCCTGTTTCCTCCAAAGAAGAGGTTCGGGCCCTTGGAATCGAAGCAGGGGATTTCGTTTGCTTTGATCCTAGAACGGTGATCACCAAAAGCGGCTATATCAAAGGCCGCTTTCTGGATGATAAGCTTAGCGCGGCCATTCTGCTGGCCTATGCCAGAGAGCTCCGGGAAAAGGGACTGACGCCGAAGAGAAAGGTGTATCTGCATTTTACAGTGTATGAGGAGGTAGGCCACGGCGCTTCCGCTTCTGTTCCCGAGGATGTATCGGAAGTGCTCAGCGTGGATATGGGCTGCGTAGGCGATGGTCTCTCCTGCACGGAGCGGGAGGTTTCCATCTGTGCCAAGGATTCTGTGGGCCCCTATGATTATGGCGTGACCACGGCCTTGGTGAAGGCGGCAAAGGAGAAGGGCCTCAGCTATGCGGTGGATGTATATCCCTATTACGGTTCCGATGCGGATGCCAGCCTGCGGGCGGGTTACGATGTGCGTCATGGCCTCATCGGTGCGGGGGTCTATGCCTCCCACGGCTATGAGCGCTCTCATAAAGAAGGTGTGGAAAACACCTTCGAGCTTCTGATGGCTTATACAGTGTAAGGAAGGGCCCCGGATAATGAGGTTTTAGAAATACTGCGGTTGAAGGGAGCGGAAGGAAAATGGTCATCCGAAGAGCCAAAAAAGAGGATGCCGCTCAGCTGAAAGAGCTGTATTTTCGCCACCTGACGTCCTCCCCTCCCAAAGAGGAGCAGGATATGGGGAAATGGGCGGAAGCGCTGGAACGCTTTGAAAGGAGCGGATCCTATTACCTGTTTGTAGGAGAAGAGGAAGGAAAGCTGGTTTCATCCGTAACCCTTGTGATCATCGAAAATCTCACCCATAACCGCAGGCCCTATGCTGTGATTGAGAATGTGGTTACCCATGCCTCTTATAGGGGCAGGCACTATGCCACCGCCCTGATGGAAAAAGCCGCAGAAACGGCAAGGGAGCATGGTTGCTATAAGATTATGGTCATGACGGGCTCCAAGCGTAAAAGCACCCTGGATTTTTATAAAAACTGCGGATACAGCGCCACGGAGAAAACGGGCTTTCTAAAGCGCCTGTGAGGTCTTCTGAAGCCCTGGTTCCTCCGAAAACTATGAGCCCCATGATTGCATACACCATACAAATGAAAGATAGGAGTTTTTATTATGCAGTGGACAGGATTAAATGAACTGCGCGAAAAGTATTTATCCTTTTTTGAAGAGAAAGGCCATCTGCGCCTTCCCAGCTTTTCGCTGATTCCCAAGGATGACAACAGTCTTCTTCTGATCAATTCCGGCATGGCGCCCATGAAGAAATATTTTACCGGCGAGGTGACGCCTCCCCGCAAACGGGTGACGACCTGCCAGAAGTGCATCCGCACCGGCGATATCGAAAATGTTGGCATCACCGACCGGCACGGCACCTTCTTTGAAATGCTGGGCAACTTTTCCTTCGGGGATTATTTCAAGAAGGAAGCTATTCCGTGGGCTTGGGAGTTCTGCACGAAGGTTTTGGAAATGCCGGTGGAAAAGCTCTGGGTGACCATTTACCTGGATGACGACGAAGCCTACGAAATCTGGACGAAAGATGTGGGAGTGGATCCTTCCCATATTGTCCGCCTTGGGAAGGAAGACAATTTCTGGGAACATGGCTCCGGCCCCTGCGGCCCCTGCTCGGAAATTTATTTTGACCGCGGGCCCGAGCACGGCTGCGGCAAGCCGGATTGCGGCCCCGGCTGCGAGTGCGACCGCTATGTGGAATTCTGGAATGTGGTATTCAGCCAGTTTGACAGTGATGGAAAGGGCAATTACCCGCCGATGGAGCATCCCAATATCGATACCGGCATGGGGTTGGAGCGCCTGGCCTGCGTTATGCAGAACGTGGATAACCTTTTCCTGGTGGATACCGTGCAGAATATTATGCAGCATGTGTGCCGTGTGGCGGGAATCTCCTATGGGGAGGATAAGAAAAAGGATATCTCCCTGCGGGTGATCACCGACCATATCCGTTCTACCGTATTTATGATCGGCGACGGTGTCATGCCCAGCAATGAGGGCCGTGGCTATGTGCTGCGCCGGCTGCTGCGCCGGGCTGCCCGGCATGGCAGACTTCTGGGGATACATCGCCCCTTCCTTTCCGAGGTGGCGGAGACGGTGATCGCCGAAAACCAGAAGGCCTATCCGGAGCTTTTGGAAAAGCGCGCTATGATCCTGAAGCTGATCGGTGTGGAGGAGGAAAGCTTTTCCAGAACCATCGACCAGGGCATGGCTATGCTCAACGAAATCCTGGATAAAAATCTTACCGACGCCATTTCCGGCGAGGATGCCTTCCGCCTGAATGATACCTATGGGTTCCCCCTGGATCTGACCAGAGAGATCGCCGGCGAACGTGGTGTTTCTGTGGATGAAGAGGCTTTCCGGTCTCTGATGAAAGTTCAGAAGGAAAGAGCCCGCGCTGCTCGGAAAAACGCCGGAGCCGATGCATGGCTGGGGGAAAGCAATCTGCTGGAGGATATCCCCGAAACGGAATTTGTGGGGTATGAATCCCTTTCCTGCCAGGCAAAGATTCTGGCAATTGTGAAGGATGGCCAGCGGGTGGAAAACGCTCTGGAGGGCGACGAGGTGGTTATCCTCACAGACAGGACTCCCTTCTATGGAGAAAGCGGTGGCCAGGTGGGTGATACGGGCCTGATCCAGGGCAACGATGGGGCCATGGATGTGGGGAACACCACGAAAAACCAGGCTAAGAGCTTCCTGCATCATGGTGTAGTTTCCGCCGGCATCCTCTCTGTGGGCGAAGAAGTTACCATGACGGTGGACACGGTGCGGCGGAATTCCATCATGCGCAACCACACGGCTGCCCATCTTCTGCAGGCGGCTTTGCGCCAGGTTTTGGGCGACCATGTGGAGCAGGCCGGACAACTGGTGAATGAGGAGCATGTCCGCTTCGACTTCACGCATTTTTCTGCTCTCACACCGGAAGAACTTCAGAAAGTGGAATTTCTGGTGAACCAGGAGATCCTCAAGGGCGAAGCGGTGGATTGCCGCGAAATGCCTATCGAGGAAGCCAGAAAGCTGGGAGCTATGGCCCTTTTCGGTGAAAAATACGGCGATATTGTGCGGGTTGTCTCTGTGGGGGATTTCTCCAGGGAATTCTGCGGCGGCACTCACGTGGAGAATACAGGCAGACTGGGCCTTTTCCGCATTGTGTCGGAATCCTCTGTTGCAGCCGGCGTGCGCCGTATCACCGGCGTTACGGGCCTGGGCGTCCTGAAGCTTCTTCAGGATTCCGCTTCCCTTATTGGGGAGACGGCGGCTGTGCTGAAAGCCAATAATCCTTCTGATCTTGTGAGTAAAGCTTCCCAGGTCATGGGCGAACTGAAGGAAAAGGAAAGCGCCCTGGAATCCCTTCAGGGCAAGCTGGCGGAACTCCGGATGGAAGGCCCCTTCAACAACGCCAAAATGGTAAACGGCGTCCGGGTGGTGACGGCTCTGTTCTCTTCCACAGATTCCTCCGCCCTGCGCACCATGTGCGACCGTATCCGGGAGCAGGCTCCCAATATTGTGGCTGTTTTGGCGGGCGTCAATGGGGGTAAGGGCAATTTTGCCGCAACCCTGGGTAAGAATGCGCAGGAGAAGGGCCTTCATGCAGGCAAGCTGGTGAAGGCCGTGGCCCAGATCACCGGCGGCAACGGCGGCGGAAAACCGGATTTTGCCATGGCAGGAGCCAGGGACTTGACCAAGATAGACGAGGCGCTTGCTTCTGTGGAGGGCCTTGTTGCGGAAATGCTGCAAAAATGATATGATACAGAAAAGGGAAAGGCGGTCTGGGAATTTGGGTCACGGGCCGCCGTATCCCTTCTTCCGGAAGAAAAGGCATATATTTCGGAAAACGAACGGCTGAAACAATAGGATAGAGATTGGCAGGTGAATGAAAATGGATTGTGTATTTTGTAAGATTGCCGCAGGGGAAATCCCCAGCAATAAGGCGTATGAAGATGAAAAGGTTCTGGCTTTTTACGATCTGGATCCCCAGGCGCCGGTGCATATCCTGATTATCCCCAAGGAACATATAGGTTCCTGCGCAGATATCACGCCGGAAAATTCCGCCATAGTGGCCCATATTTTTGAGGTGGCTGCAAAGCTGGCCGAGGAGAAAGGCCTTTCGGAGGGATTCCGGATCGTTTCCAATGCGGGAAAGGATGGGGGCCAGACGGTGCCTCACCTTCATTTCCATCTTTTAGGCGGGCGGTCTATGGAATGGCCTCCGGGCTGATAGCTTTTTGAGATAGCGTAAGGCATTCGGCAGAGAACAGAGAAGAGGGAACAAAATGAGCGAGAATGAAGAGCGCAAATATTATCATATGACCATTGCGGGCTGTGAGAGAGATCTTCCCATCTGCCCCATCAGCGATACTATGGACATCGCCGGTTTTGTCATGCTGGGAGATGTGGAGATCACAGAAAAAACGGCAGAAGCCCTTTTGAAAAAGTGCCCGGAGCACGATATCATTGTTACGGCGGAGACAAAGGGAATTCCTCTTGCCTATGAAATGGCCCGCCAGGGCTGTGGCCGTTATATTGTGGCCCGCAAAGGGATAAAGGCTTATATGCGCAACCCCATTGAGGTGGAGGTGAAATCCATCACCACCGACCATGTGCAGAAATTGATCCTCGCGGAGGACGACTACAAGGGCGTTAAAGGAAAGCGCATCCTGATCGTAGACGATGTAATCAGCACGGGTGAGTCTCTTGCCGCCATTGAAGAACTGGTGAAGGATGTGGGCGGCAATATCGTTGGCAAGGCCTGCGTGCTGGCCGAAGGAGACGCTGCAGATAGGGACGATATTATTTTTCTGGAGCCTTTGCCCCTTTTCTTTAAAGAAGCGCAGAAATAAATGCTGGGCCTCCGGGGCCTGAAATGTAGAATTTGCAGAGGCGGGAGGCAGGGCGATGAAGCGGCCGTTGGCGTTGGTTGGATGTACATATCTGCTGGCGCTGACGGCCGCCGTTGCGCTTAAGGAATTTTCACTTTATATGGGAGCGGCCTGCCTGTTTTTCTATGCGATGCTGCTCATTCTGAACCGTCATGAACAGTTTCGTGTGGTGTCTCTTTCCCTTGTGACAGCGGCTATAGCCTTCGGGAGCTTTTATGCCTATACGGAGCAATATGTGGAGCCACCTGCTGCCTATGCGGGAAAAACGGCTAGGATAGAGGGAATCGTCTGCCAGGAACCGGAGTATGCAAATGGCCGCTATCGTTATGTGCTGCGTGTGGAAGAGGGAACTCTTCCCGGTGTTTCCCAGCGGTTTCAGCTCCGGGTATATGCCCGGGAAAAGCTGGCCGAGAGGCCGGGGGACAGGCTTTCGGGGGAGATCTCCTTTTATCTTCCGCCGGAAACCGGTGGGTTTGACAGTCGTTCGTCCCTTTTGGCAGACGGTATAGCTCTGTATGGCTCTTTTTCGGATGAAGAGGCTGTAAAATATGAAGCACGGCAGTATCCGGAGTTTTACTTTCTTCTTCTGGATGTGAGAAGAGAGCTGAATAAAAAAGCTTTAGAACTTTTCCCGGAGGATCACGGCTTGGTGCGGGCTTTGCTTCTGGGGGATGATTCAGCGCTTTCAAGGGAATTGGAGGAAAGTTTTCGGGTAATTGGAGCGTCACATCTTCTGGTAATATCCGGCTTTCACATGGCTTTGATCGCCCAGGTGCTCCTGATGATTTTAGGATGGTGCATCCCCTTCCGCCGCCTGCAGTCGGCACTCTGTATGGCTGGAATTTTCTGTTTTATGGGGCTTACCTGTTTTCAGCCCTCTGTCGCCAGAAGCGGGATCATGTATCTCGTTCTTTTAACAGGACGGATTTTTCTCCGTCAGGCAGATTCCCTCAATTCCATGGGATTTGCAATGCTTTTGCTTCTGCTGCAAAATCCCTGGGCTGCGGCGGATATTGGCCTTCAGCTTTCTGTTTTTGCCAGCTTGGGAATGATTCTGCTGGAGCCTAGGCTTCAGCAGGCGATGCAGCCCAAGAGGTTCCAGCTCACATGGGGAAAGAAAGGAATTCTACAAAAGGCGGTCAGCTCTCTGATTTCCATGCTGGCGGGCACCATAGCGGCCTCTCTGTTCACACTCCCGATTTCCGTGTTGGCTTTTGGCACCATCACTTTGGCGGGGCCTATTGCCAATCTATTTCTCATGGCGCCTGTAACGATTTTGATTGAAGTTGCTCTGCCAGTGGTGACGCTGAGTTTTATTCCATGTATCCGGGTTCTGCTGCTGCCATTTGTAAGCCTCATAAAACTCCTTTGCGGGTATGTGTATTCGGTGGGAGATCTGCTGGCCAACATTCCATTTGCCAGGGCTCCTTTTTCGGGGAGAAAGGCCTTTTTCTGGATGGCATGTTGCTTTTTGCTCTGCGGTATCACAGTTCTGATTATGAAAAAGCCCAAGCTGTTTCGGGCCACAGGGCTTTTGTGCCTCATACTTCTGTTCGTTAGCCAGCTTTCCTGGCAGCTTTCTCTGCAAAATATGCCAAGGATGGTTGTGGCCCGGTCCGGCGGAGGTATATCTGCTCTTCTTCTGAAAGATGGTTCCGGGGCGGTGCTGGGCGGAGCGGGCTATTCAGAGGAACCTTTGAATCGCCTTCTCCTGGGAGAAGGAATTTTTCAGCTACAGGCGGTGTGGGAGCTTTCGGATCGGTATGAAGAGGCGGATAATCTGGGAGGAGTTTTAGCCTCCCACCCAGCAGAGTTCCTCGTAGTGAAGGAAGGCGCCTTGGCAAGCGGTAAGCTTCTCCGCTCGGTGGAAGAGGCTGAACATGTGAAACTTCTTTATGAAGAAGGAGAAGGCCTTCTGTTGGGCGAAATACGTGTAGAAGCAAAAGGTGGTTTTACACGTATTTCCTGCAGAGGGACCACTGTCTTATTCTGGCCGGAGGGGAGCAAAGAGGAGGAGCTTCCGGAGGGATGGGAATACAGCGATTGTGTTCTGTTGGAAGAGCTGCCGAAGAAACCGGGCGTGCTGCATCCGTCTTTTGCCATCCTCTGTATGGACAGCCGGGCTCTTTCAAGACTTCGGCCGGAGGATGTGCCTTTTCCGGCGGCGGCAGCGGAAAACGGGACTATCGAACTTCGTTTCATCGGCGAACGGCAAATAGAATGGAGGAGGGAATAGTATGCCCCAAATCACGGAAGCGGAATGGAAAAAACAGTTGGAAAAAGGGGTGCTGAAAGGTTTCTATTTCGTCTATGGCCCTGAAAAATACCTGGTGCAGCGCAGCGCGGCGCGTGTGAAAGAAAAGGCTTCTGAGGGCCCTTTTCCAGATTTCAATCTGCAGGTCTTTGACGGCACGGAGTGCTCTCTGGATGAGCTGGCGGAAGCTGTGGAGGCCCTTCCTTTTATGGCAGAGGAAAAATATGTGCTGGTTTCTGATCTGGATGTGGAGGCGAGAAATGCAGGCGAGTTGGAAAAGCTCTATGCCTGCCTGGAAGATGTGCCGGAGAGCACGGTGCTGTTTTTCTATCTGCCCGGTCTTACGCCGGATATGAAGCGTTCTGCTAAGTGGAAGAAATTCCTTTCCACTGCCGTAAAAAAGGGAAATGCTTTGGAGTTTCCTCGGCGCACTTCTGCGGATCTGGAAAAGCTTCTGGGAGCTGCGGCGGGCAAGCGCTATTGTGTGCTGACCCGAGAGAACGCTCGCAGAATGATCAATTTGTGCGGCAATGATCTGCAGACACTTTTCAACGAGCTGGAAAAACTCTGCGCCTATGTAAAGGAGGGGGAGATCCCTGCTTCTGTTATCGATAGGCTGGTGACGAAAAACCTGGAAACCACAGTTTTTGCCCTTTCTAAAGATATTCTGGCCGGGCGGTATGAAGCAGCCTATGGTGTACTTGACACGCTTTTCTCTCAGAATGAGGAGCCTGTTTCTGTGCTGGCGGTGCTTTCTTCTGCATATCTGGATTTGTATCGGGTTCGAGCCGCGCTACAGAGTGGGGAGACGGCGTTGGAACCTTCCAAGCACTTTGATTATAAGAACAAGGAATTCCGCCTGCGTAACGCGGAGCGGGACGGACGTAAGTTATCCACAGCCATGCTGCGCCAGAGCTTGGAAGCCCTTTCTGCGGCGGATGCCCAGTTAAAGGGCGGCAGAGGGGATAGAAAACTGTTTCAGAGGCTGACTATGGAAAAACTCATAGCAGAGCTTCTATGGATAGCAGAAAAGGAGAAGATATCTTGATACGGGTTCGGGAAGCAATCGTTGTAGAAGGGAAATACGATAAAATCAAGCTGTCTTCTCTGGTGGACGGCCTGATTTTGGAAACCCACGGTTTCCGGATTTTTAAGGATCCGGAGCAGATGGCCCTGCTCCGCCGGATGGCGGATACAAGAGGTTTGCTGATCCTCACAGACAGCGACGGCGCAGGGTTTGTGATCCGTAATTATCTTTCTGGCGCCATAGATCCTAAAAAGATCAAACATGCTTATATTCCTTCTGTTCTGGGAAAGGAAAAACGTAAAGAAAAGCCCTCTAAAGAGGGAAAGTTGGGTGTGGAAGGCGTGCCGGCCCACATGATTTTGGAGGCGCTGCGAAAGGCGGGGGCTCACATAGAGGGGGAAGAGTCGAAAAAAGAACTTCTCCCGGATCCGATTCAGAAAAGCGACCTCTATGAATGGGGGCTTTCCGGCAGGGAGGAAAGTCGTTTCCTGCGGGAGAAGTTGTTGAAGAGATTGCAGCTTCCAGAGTATCTTTCTTCCAATGCTTTGTTGCGGGTGCTCAACACCGTATCTTCCCGACGGGAGATTCCTCTTCTTTTGGAGGAGCTCCAGGATGCGACAAAGGAGCCGTATGAAGGGAAAGAGACAAATGAAGCGGGTGAAAGGCTCTAGAAATCTAGAAGAGATAAAACCATCCGTCTTCCCATGGTTCCCCTTATATCGGGAAATTTTTCTCATAAAACTATTGACAATAGGCTTTTAGGGGTGCTATAATAATCATCGTCGCTGATATGTGCGCGAGTGCTGGAACTGGCAGACAGGCACGTTTGAGGGGCGTGTGTTGCATGACGTACGGGTTCAAGTCCCGTCTCGCGCACCATTTGAACAGAGGCCAAAATTTGGAGTTCAAAAGTGGGACATCCAAATTTCGGCCTCTTTTTTCTATGTTGCGGCTCTTGTGTTTTAGCTGATTTTGAAGGTCTGTTGCTTTGGTCCAAAATGGGACATCGAAAAATAAAAATCAGAAAATTGCCGTGTAAAAATAAGAACAGAATCCTTTCTAACCTGGAATTCTCATTTTGGGGTTGGTATCTTTATTGTAACCCAAACCTATATTGAAAAGCCGATTACTGTAAAGTAGTCGGCTTTTTGTTTTGTGTTTATAGTATCACAGAGATACTACGAATGTATTTCTATGCTTTAAACAGAATATAGACCTCGCTTCAATTTTCGATATTCCGAAGGGGTTTTTCCCGTATAAGCCTTAAAAATTCTCGAAAAATAGCTCATATCTGAAAAGCCGCAGGCTTCAGCTATCGCTGCTATTTTTTCATCGCTTTCTATAAGCTGGGAAATTACGCACTGAAGACGGTAATCTAGCAGATATCTCTTTGGTGATTTCCCGGTCACCTTTTTAAAGGAACGGATAAAGTGTTCAGTACTCATATACATACTCTGAGCCAGCGCCGAGATTTTTAAATCCTGCTGGTAGTTCTCGTGCATGTAATACAGAATATCCCGTATACGTGTGCGAAATACGTCGTGCGGATCGGAAAGATATATGCAAGCATCGTTAGTTATCATTATGTTAAATATTCTTAAGAGTTGTATTTGAAGTTCCAATTCATATCCTAGATTTTGTAAATCAGCAGTGCTGCAGATTTTATGAAGGATTAATAGGATTTCTTTTTCCCAGTTGTCTTTTCCAAGAATTTGTGTCTGTAGACTCAGCTCTCCTTTTTCAGAATGTATATATTTTTTATAAATGAAAGAATGAGGATCGGGGAACAGAAATGAGTTTCCGAATACTATAGCGGCAAAGTGAAAGGGAGAGGTATGAACGCCAAGCCAGGAGTGAATTTGATATCGGTTAATTATCAGCGCTTGATTGTTTGAAACGGAATAATTTTTTCCGTCAATTTCAAAAATGAGAGAACCGGATTTTACATAGATGATTTCATATTCCGGATGCCAGTGATTTCCAAAAAACAGGTTGTGTCCTTTCTTTGTATAGTGGTGGTAGATCGAAAAATTAAAATCATCAGTTCCGTGCTGGATAGGATCTTTAATAGGAATAGGCTTATTCATACAGTTCATCTCCGTCAAAATCTTTTAAAATTTATATCAATTTACACCTATATAAGATTTATTTTATTATAACCAAAATTAATAATAATTGATATAATATAAAACAAAATACAGAGAAAATTATAAATAATTTAACATTTTATTGCTAAAGAAATTAGCTGATAAATTGATGTTTTGCATATATGCACATAAAAGTATACATTATCGTGCAGACTTTAAAAGCATAAAAATACAAAATATGTTTTATTTAATTATATAATTTGTAAAAAAACTCATTATAATGAATAAATATAAATTGAACGATTAGATATAGTTTTGCAAATGCAATAAAATATGTTTAAAATCTAAAAATGTCAATATTTCCCTATTTATAAAAGGCGTGGTGTCTTTTAAGTAAAAAAGGAAATAATCGCCACTACTGTAAAAAAGGAGGAGTAGTAGATTATGAAAGATAGTAATAGTAACACAGAAAAAATTCGTAAGCATCGAAAACCGATCCCAGTGCAAGTCCATTATATGCTTATGGTGATACCGGGCTTTGTTTGGCTTATCCTATTCAGCATCGTGCCAATGGTAGGAATTGTCATGGCTTTTCAGAACTTTTCTCCCAGTAAAGGATGGTTTGGTTCTGAGTGGGTAGGATGGGAAAATTTTGAATATCTGTGGCGCTTGGGGGATACCCGTCAGGTGCTTGCCAATACTTTGATTATAGCCAGTGGGAAAATTGTTTTGAATTTGTTAGTTCCTATTATTTTCGCTGTGCTTTTAAACGAAGTGCGGAATGTAAAATTTAAAAAGACTGTGCAGACTATTGTATATCTTCCGCATTTTATTTCGTGGGTAATATTGGCAAGCATTATGTCCAATATTTTTGGATACACAGGTGTTGTAAATTTAATCCTTGGTTGGTTTGGTGTAGAACCGTCTGTAATCATGGGAAATGCCGATACATTTCGGCAGCTCCTTATAGGAACAGATGTGTGGAAAGAATTCGGATACGGTGCAGTTATTTATTTGGCGGCCTTGACAGGTATTGATCCAAATTTGTATGAAGCTGCTGCCATAGATGGGGCTGGCAGGTGGAAGTCTATCCGGCACATAACCCTACCATCCCTTATTCCCACCATTGTGTTGATGGGCACACTATCTCTTGGAAACATACTCAATGGAGGGTTCGACCAGGTTTTTAATATGTATAACGCTTCTGTGTTTTCCACGGCAGATATTATCGACACTTGGGTTTATCGAATTGGCTTAGTCAATATGCAGTACAGCTTGGCTTCCTGTGCAGGTTTATTGAAATCCGTTGTTAGTTTAATTATGATTTCCGCGTCCTATCTGTTGGCTCGCAAATTTGCTGATTACAGAATCTTTTAAAAAAGGGGGGAAGGGAAATGATTAAAAGCAAAACAATTGGTTCAAGAATTTTCACAGTCGTAAATACGTTGATTTTAGCTATTCTCGCCCTTAGCTGTCTGTATCCCCTATGGTATACATTCTGTCTCTCAGTATCAGCCAAAGAAGCTGTGGATGCCGGAATGGTAGTAATGACACCCATCGGTTTTAATTTGAGCTCCTATTCCATGATTATGAAAGACAGTGAATTCTTTAGCTCCGTGTGGGTTTCTGTTCAAAGAGTGGTTTTGGGGACGGTTATCAGTATGGTTGTAATGATTCTGATAGCATATCCCCTTTCTAAAACCAATAAGGAATTCAAGATTCGGAATGTCTGTATGTGGGTTTTGATATTTACCATGCTTTTCAGCGGAGGGACAATCCCTTGGTTTATGACCGTAAAATACTATGGGCTTATTGATTCTATCTGGGCGCTGATTCTTTCAGGAAGTCTTCCGGTATTCAATGTAATTCTGATTATAAGCTTTTTCCGGCAGCTTCCCAAAGATTTGGAGGAAGCCGCTGTGGTAGACGGGGCCGGCCCATGGAGAATTCTTTGGGGAATTATAGTTCCTTGTTCTGTTCCTGTTCTTGCTACAGTTGTTCTTTTTGTCAGTGTAGGGCACTGGAATGAATATTTGCAAGGGCTGCTATTTATGAATACACCTGAAAAATATCCTCTGCAGACCTACATAAAGCAAATTGTAGTGAAAATATCCCCTGATGTTTCTTATACGACTGAACAATATCAGGAGTTATTGAAAAATTCGAATAAGGCATTGGACGCTGCAAAGGTATTCATTTCTATGATTCCTATGCTTCTTGTATATCCTTTCATTCAACGGTATTTTGTAACGGGAATCACTTTGGGAGCTGTAAAGGGCTGAAAAAACCCTAAAAAAGGTTTTCTGGCTGCAGAACAGCCTGAAGATAGAAACTGTAATCAAAAAGGAGGAAAAAACGTGAAAAAGAAGCTGACGGCATTTTTGTTGGCAACACTAATGCTTATGGGTACTGTTGCTTGCAGTGGGAATCAAGAGGGCAACAGTAGTGGAGGCCAAGCAAGCTCAGGAGGTTCTTCTCAAAATCAAGAAACCGCATGGAAACCGGTGGACTCTTCGCAATATGAACCGGATGCGGCAGCAGGGGAAACGGATGATCGGGCTTTTATGAAGTTTGAAAATACTGTTGATGTACATATCGGCAGAGGGGTGAGCGCTACAGATACCAGTCTAGAGGAAAATGGGGCTACTGTAGAAGATAACTATTTTACCCAATACTTAAAAGATACCTACAATATCAATGTTATTACAGATTGGTATACTGCTGAAGGCGCGAACTACAATCAAAAAGTGTCCACATTGATTGCCAGTAATAGTCTTCCCGATGCGCTTGTGACGAGTGAAAGAAATTATATGCTTATGGCCGCAAGGGACGGTCAATTGGCCGATCTCGGAGAAGTATTTAATCAATATGCTTCTCGGCAGGTTTTGGATATTGTAGGAGCAGCTGGCGATGTGGCTATTGATAAGGCTACTGACGGTGGAGTATTATACAGCCTGCCTGGTCTGGACGTGCAGGCTAGTGAAATCTGCATCTATTATATCCGCCAGGATTGGCTCGATGAATTAAAATTGGAAGTTCCAAAAACAACTGCAGATATGGAAAAAGTCGCTAAGGCCTTTATAGATGCAGGCAAGTGTTCGTATGCTATTGAGGGGCCCGCCGCCAATACGCGTACCTATTGCACCTTCCTTGCTTCCAGCCCCGGAATCTGCACCTTTGACGCTGTATATCAGGCCTGTAATGCGACGCCTGGATATTTTCTGAAGGGTGAAGACGGCAAAGTATATTATGGTTCCACCACTCCCGAATTTAAAGATGCGTTGAGCCTTTTGGCAGACTGGTATAAAAAGGGTATCATCAATCCGGAGATGGGTGTCCAGACAGATTCCATGCAGAATATCAATGCAGGTAAGGTAGGAATTTATATGTGTTCTTGGTGGGGACTTGGCTATGGTAATTTCAGTGCCTTCAAAAACGATCCTACTGCTAACTGGCAGGCATATCCTCTGTATACCAACGATGGTGAATGGAATATTCACATGGGAAATCTTGGAAATGGATACACTATTGTAAACAGCAAGGCCAGTGAGGACGTAAAGAAAGCTGTTATTGTTATGAACAATATCCATGTCCGTGATGAGGCTATGCTGGTAGAAGAAACAAAACAGAGCATAGGATATTTCCCATTGAGGAATAATATGGCTGCTTCAGATGAAAGTGAATATACTCATAATGTTCTATTGAGCATCGCACGAGGTGAAACCACTATTGATGATTATGATCTGGAAGGTACGGCATATAAACATCTGAAAGAAGATATTCTTTCCCTGCCGGAGGTTTTTACCAATATGGATTGGGCCAAAGATGATTTTGCCACTGTTAATGATATGGATGTAACTCACAATAACTTTGCCCGTATGTATTCTCTTATGATTACAGACAGGCCTGCCGCTACTCTGGAGCCTGATAATGTGATTCGTTCGGTGAGTTATAATATGACAGAAAATACTGAAAAGTATTGGACTAACCTGATCGCAATGGAGGATGAATTTGTACAGCAGGTGATCACTGGTAAAAAGAGTTTGGATGAATTCGATACTTTTGTAAGCGACTGGGAAAATCAAGGTGGTTCCGATATTTTGCAGGATATGCAAAATATTGCAGACGGCAAAGAATAAAAGATCACGGAAAAGGAGAAGTTGTATGTTTACACAGGTTGGAAACAGGTTGTGCCGTAGGGGGGAAAGCGAACTGCTTTGGATTGAGCCCTGGGGGCCAAATGCTCTGCGGGTGCGTGCTACACCCCTGAAAGAATTTGAAGATGATACGGATATATCCGCTCTTCTTCCCCTGCAGAAGGAGTTGCAGCCAGAGATCCATGTAGACCGAAAAGTTGCTTCTATTCGAAACGGAAAAATACGCTGCGAAGTTAACGAGGTTGGTACTCTACAGTTTTTCAATCAGGAAGGAAAACTCCTTCTAGAAGAATTTTATAGAGATAGAGATCATCGGGATCTGCAGCAAACGACGGAACTTTTTTATAGTGCCCTGGATCTTCATCCCCGTAAATTTGAATCCCATTTGGAAACAGATTGCTTCCGGCTGACTGTGAGCTTTGAAGCACAGGAAGACGAAAAATTTTATGGAATGGGCCAATACCAGATGCCCCATCTGGACCTGAAAGGCTGCAAACTTGAACTAGCCCAAAGAAACTCTCAGGTCAGCATACCTTTCGCTTTATCTAGCCGGGGATACGGGTTTCTGTGGAACAATCCCGCTATCGGATATGCGTCCTTTGGGAAAAACGTAACGGAGTGGGAGGCGGAATCCACCCGCAAGATGGATTACTGGATTGTAGCGGGTGATACTCCTGCTGAGATTGAGGAAGCCTATGCAAATGCAGTGGGAAAAGTCCCGATGATGCCGGATTATGGAACCGGATTCTGGCAGTGCAAGCTTCGCTATCTGACCCAGGAGGAAGTCCTCTCCGTTGCGCGGGAATATAAAAAACGAGATCTTCCTATTTCAGTAATTGTGGTAGACTTTTTCCACTGGACGGCCCAGGGGGATTGGAAATTTGATCCTGTTTATTGGCCGGATCCTGCAGCTATGGTGCGGGAACTGAAGGAAATGGGCATTGAACTGATGGTATCCATCTGGCCCACGGCGGAAAAGGCCAGCGAAAATTATACAGAGCTTGCCGAAAGTGGATATCTTATTCATTCTGAGGCGGGCCGCAGGGGCGCTTATCTGGGAGATGTGAACATTGTAGATTTCACGAATCCGGAAGCTCGCGAGTATGTCTGGTCCAAGATAAAGGAAAATTATTACGATAAGGGAATTCACGCCTTTTGGTTGGATGAGGCAGAGCCCGAGATCAATCCTTACGACTTTCGCTTTTTCCGGTTTTACAGAGGCAGCGATATAGAGATAGGAAACATATATCCCAAGCAATATGCCAGAATGGCTTATGAAGGAATGGAAAAGGCGGGGCAAGAAAATATCATGAATCTTGTCCGCTGCGCTTGGGCCGGTTCTCAACGATATGGCGCCTTGGTATGGTCGGGGGATATTGATTCCAATTTCCGTTCCCTACGGGAACAGTTTGCCGCGGGACTGAATATGGGATTAGCGGGTATTCCTTGGTGGACTACGGATATAGGTGGTTTTTCAGGAGGAAATATCTACGATGAAAAGTTCCGTGAGTGCCTGATCAGATGGTTTGAATACGCCACTTTCTGTCCTGTGATGCGTATACATGGCGTGCGCGCTCCGATGGTTAAAAAGGAGTCTCCTTACGCAGTTGAGGGCTCCATGAGCCGGACACTTTTCAGCGGAGCCGATAATGAGGTGTGGAGCTATGGCGACGAGGCGTACGAGATTCTCAAGAAATATCTGCTTCTACGCGAAAAAATTCGCCCCTATCTCAAGAATTTGATGAAAGAAGCTCATGAAAAGGGATCTCCGGTGATACGGCCTTTGTTTTATCAATACCCTGAAGATGCAGAAGCTTGGGATGTCTGTGATCAGTTTATGCTTGGCGAAGACGTTCTGGTGGCGCCTGTTTTGTATGAGGGAATGCGAGAAAGAAGCGTTTATCTCCCAAGTGGCAGCTGGAAGAACATACATACAGGTGAAATTTTGGAGGGGCCTCTTCATGTCAATGTTCTTGCTCCTTTAGATGCCATTCCGGTATTTGTACGTACAAATTGTGCTTTTGATGTCTCTCTTCCATAATATATGAAAAGGGCTGGGATTTGGAGCCTATGGATAGGCTCACATATCCCGGCCTCTTTTTTGATGCGGAACGGCAGGACTGATTTTCAATAATGACGTCAGGAGAAAAATGATCTTGTATTTTCCCATATTGGAGGGCTTATTGGTGCAATTCTGGCTGGAAACACACTGGTACTTTTCATATGGATAAAAGAAGTTCTTAGAATAGATAGATGCACTTTGCACATAGACTCCTTTACAGGACCAGATTATGCGTTCTAAACTCCAGATTTTATCAGAATGACACGAAGATCCCGCCATTATTGCTGGACAGAATGCTTAGGGTGGATCTATAATACATTTGAAAGTAGCAAATGAATACCGGAAATGGAGAAATTCTGGTCCGGACCAACCAGAAATATATCTGGGCCAAGTTGGAATATATCGGCTGAGGCGAAAAAACTCAGGGTTGAGTGATTTTTCAGTTATATACAATCTGTGTAGCGCTGCTCTGTATGAACCGGTCTCTTTTTACAGCTGATGGCGATGGATGCGAATTGGGTGGAGACTGTGGGAGGTATTATTGAAAAAATATAGAAGAACCCTCGTGGAGGTGGCATTTCCATAGATGTTGCCTGCCGCAGCTATAGAGAAACCTGTGAGGAGGAATTTTGATATGAAAAAACAAGCTTTTAATCCGTATTTGCCGTCCTGGGAGTATATTCCTGACGGAGAGCCGCATGTATTTGAAGATAGAGTATATGTATATGGCTCCCATGATCGGTTTAACGGCCATGCGTATTGCCTGAATGACTATGTGTGCTGGTCCGCTCCTACGGATGATTTAAGCGATTGGCGATATGAAGGGGTCATATACAAAAAAACAGACGATCCTTTTAACGAGGATGGCAGCATGTGTCTGTATGCTCCCGATGTCACCAAAGGGCCGGATGGCAGGTATTACTTGTATTATGTACTGGATAAAAAGAGCTGTGTCTCTGTTGCAGTATGCGATTCTCCGGCGGGAAAATATGAGTTTTATGGATATGTCCAATATGAGGATGGAAGCCGGTTGGGAGAAAGAGAGGGGGACGAGCCCCAGTTCGACCCTGCTGTGATTACAGAGGGAGACTGCACCTATCTGTATACCGGTTTTTGTCCTGTTGGCGATACAGGCCGGAGCGGCCCTATGGCGACTGTTTTGGGGCCGGATATGGTGACAATTCAGAAAGCTCCTGCCTTTATAGCTCCCAGTGAACCATATAGCGCCGGCAGCGGATTTGAGGGGCATGAATTTTTTGAGGCGCCTTCTATCCGCAAAGTGGGCCAGCTGTATTATTTCGTGTATTCCTCTGTGGTGTTCCATGAGCTGTGCTATGCGGTGAGCGAATATCCGGATCAGGGCTTCCGCTTCGGTGGCGTTATCGTTAGTAACAACGACCTGCACATCGATACCTATAAACCGGCGGAGAAGCCTATGTATTACGGGGGAAATAACCATGGCGGCATGGTGCAGGTGCAGGGGAAATGGTATATTTTCTATCACCGCCAAACCAATGGAACGAGCTTCAGCCGGCAGACCATGGCTGAGGAAATCGAGATCCTGCCTGACGGTAGTATCCCCCAGGTGGAAATGACCTCCTGTGGGCTCAACGGAGGGCCGCTCGTAGGAAGAGGGGAGTATCCTGCATATATCGCGTGTAATCTTTTCTGCGATGTAGAATCTTCATATACGGGAGGAATAGCGGGAAATGGCTTTTATGTGGATAGCCGATGCCCGCGTATTACCCAGGACGGCAGAGATGGGGATGAGGAGCAGGAGTATATCATGAATATGACAGACTCTGCCACCTGCGGTTTTAAGTATTTTGACTGCCAGAATGTCCGCCGTATTGGTATTCGGGTACGTGGATACTGTAAAGGTGCCTTCCAGGTGAAAACTTCATGGGACGGCGAAGTGCTGGGAGAAATTCCTGTGGATTTTACGAATGTCTGGAAAGAGTATTCTGCTGATATTACGATTCCGGACGGCCTCCAGAGCCTCTACTTTACATATCGCGGCTCAGGGAGTGCGGCACTCTCTTCCTTCTATCTGGATTAAATTTGCCGGCACTTCAGGAGTATGGTCACCGGATACCAGCGGATGTTTTTACAAGAAAACAAAGGCAGGGAATTGTTGAGCTCATTGGTTGAGCCCTGAATTCCAGGCGTTTGTTTTGCTATGGAGATTGCAGATAAGGTAGAATAAGTTTCGCAAAATTGAAAAGAGGACAAAAGAAGACATGGTTTGCAGCCCTCTGGTAGAATGAAGTCGTGACA
>CAJFPJ010000011.1 GCA_904399395.1 uncultured Clostridia bacterium
GCATCCTCCCCATTTTCCTCTGCTGCCGGAGTCGCTCCCAGAAGCACTGTGGCATCTTCCCCAGCGCTTTCCTCTGTAGGGGCCTGAGGTAGCAGAACCGTAGCGTCCTCTCCACCATCACCATCTGCCCCCGGATTCCACCGAATCCGGAACGGTTCGCCGCAGTTCACACAAAAAGCGGCTTCATCCGGATTAGGCTTTCCGCATTGCGTACAATATTTCAAATGGTTTCCCTCCTTTTGTATCAATGAAATTCATCTTGTTTCACAGCAGGCCCATATTCGTCATCAAAGCGTTTTTTCAACTTTTTACCTCGAGAGGCAAGCACTGCTTTCACAACGATCATCGTCACTGCAAAAATCCCAAAACAGATAAATCCACCATAAAACATCCACTCGCCGGGCGTCCAGCCTGCATATGGCATTACATCCATCTTACTTCACCTCATCTTAGTCGTTGTAAAGCCAGCCGCCGTCGATAATCTGCTGCATCATGGTTTCCAAAACCTGCATCTCCGCGTCGCTGACCCCATCATTTTTAGCCTTTTGATAATATGCCACGGCCTTTTCATAATTTTCCTGCACCTTTGTATAATCACGTTCTTCCTCCGGTTGGCCATTTTCTACAGTGCCATACAGGATAGCCAGCCGCATATATGGGCGATAATCCTCCGGAAGTTCATCTCTGAGCTCTAAAAGAATATTTTCTGCCTCTTCATATCGTTCCAACATCTGATACAAGGCCGCAATATTCAGCCGTACAGCCGCAGAACGATTCCCCTGTTTCATAACCAGCTCATAGCATTCCAAGGCCTTTTTGCAGTCGCTTTTTAGATCGCCGTTTTCTGTCTGAGCCCTGCGCATATATGCGGCGCCCAAAGCAGTCAATACCGGACCGTTCTTTTCCGACGCAATTGTGTTGCGAGCTTCTTCCAGAACAGCAATCTCCTTATCCGGCTGCTCCCCTAGCCTGTATGCCCTGGCACACAAAATATACGCCCTCTGTCGCAGCGTTTCACTGGAAGTCGAACGCACAGCTTCCATAAATTTTTCCGCAGCCGGCTGCCATTGGCCGGCCGCCAGTTCCAATTCCGCCTGCACCAGGGTAACGGAATCTGTATCCAGCCCTAGAGAAACAGCTTCATCCAAAATTTTCTCCGCTTCCTCTGTCTGCTGCATACGCGCCAAGGCGATGGCATAGTCCCTGTAATACTCCGGGTTCTCCGTATTCCGGGCAACTGCCTCCTTGTAATATTCTACTGCATTCAGATAGCTTTCTTGTTCGAACCAAGCGTTTCCGATCATAAAATAGATTCCCGAAGCTGCTTCGGGATCCTCTTCCATAGCCGTTTCCAAGCCAGGGTTTGTCAAAATCATGCGTCCATATTGAACACAAGCCTCGTACTCCCCTTGCTCTACATAGGCCAGCAGCTTTTCATAATACGCAGGGATCTTCGTACTGAAAAGATTGATAGCCTCGTCATAGAGAGAAATTGCCTCCTCATAGTCTCCGTTTTCTCCCGCCGCCTGGCCCTGCGCTACCAGGACACCATATCGCTCTTCTTTTTCCACACCCATCTGCCGATATCCGAAAAAAGAAAGGAGCAAAGAGCCCACCAGCAGAGCAGAAAACACCACTGTAACGGTATGCTGCGCCGCCCTGTGATGGGTATAGCGTTTATCCAGCTTACGCAGGTCGCAGAATACCCGCAGCAACTCCGCCGCCGTCTGATACCGACGGTTGGGATCCGGCTGCATCATTCGTTCCACCACTTCTAGAAGCGCCTGACTGTAAGGCAGCCCCAGAGAAGTAATCGGGGTTACGGGGCCGGTGGATTTTTCCGGCTTTCTGCCGGAAAGAAGGTGGTATAAAGTAGCCCCCAAGCTGTATATATCGGAACGGGCATCTAAAGGAGCCGCCATCTGAAAGCTATAGGAAGCGCCTGTTGCGTTTCCCTGAGGAGGAGGCGAAGCATTCAGATACTGCTCCGGCGGAGCGTATCCGGCGCTCATACCGCTGATCTGGCTGCTGCCCTGCCCATCCAGAGAAATATTGAAATCGATTAAACACACATTCCCCTGAGGGGTAATCATAATATTCTGAGGCTTTATATCGCTATGTATGATCGGAGGAACCAACCCGTGCAGATATACCAGCGCCTCACACAACTGTCTGGCCCACAGAATAATCTGCTTTTGCTGGATACGGTAGCCCTGCTTAATGTAATAGTCTAGCGACTGGCCCTCGATGAAATCGATAACGGTGTAAACCCCCCCATCTATTTCAAGGAAATCATAGACCTGTGGCAGATAGGTGTGTTTTATACGTTTCAGGATATCTGCTTCTGCCCGGGCGTTTATTCGGGCGGCCACCTCATCTTTGATTTTTTTGACCACTACATACCGTCTTAGACGAAGATGATACGCTTTATATACAACGCCTGTGCCACCGGCCCCAATTTCTCCCACGATCTGATAAACGTTTCCCAGAATGTCTCCCCGATTCAGCATGGGATAGTTCTCCCCTTTCCTCACGATATTTGCTCATTTCTGCATTCTGCCACGCTTTCAAGATATTGCGGGGCCTTACCTTGCTTCCTAATCTTCGAAAACAAACACAAAAATTTCATCTGCAAAAGAGATTCTATCCTGCGAGCTGAGGCGAATTTCTTTCTGCGGCTCAATCTCTTTGCCATTCACATAGGTCTTATTAAGAGAATTCCGATCCACAAGAAAATATGCGTCTTCCCTATGAAGGATGTCCGCATGATGGCGGCTCACCGCCGGATTGCCAGAAATGCAGTAATCCACGCTGTCCTTTCGTTTTCCAATACGCACAACGGGGCCTTCCAGTGGGATCTTCTCACCGGTCTGGGAATAAATGAGAAATCCTTTTTTCTGCACCGCTACCTTACGGGCTTCTTCCGCCTGGCGGGCCTCCTCTGCCTTACGCGCCTCTTCCGCTTGGCGAACTTCCTCTGCCTTACGCGCTTCTTCCGCTTGGCGGGCCTCCTCTGCCTTACGGGCTTCTTCCGCTCGGCGGGCTTCCTCTGCCTTACGTGCCTCTTCCGCTTGGCGAACTTCCTCCGCTTTACGTGCTTCTTCCGCTTGGCGGGCTTCCTCTGTTTTACGCGCTTCTTCTGCCTGGCGGGCTTCCTCCGCCTTACGCGCTTCTTCCGCTTGGCGGGCTTCTTCGATCTTAAAATCCGCTGCAACCGCAGCCGCCTGGTTCCTGAATTGAACAGCATCAGAAATCAGAACTGTTCCGCCCTTTGCAGACGTCTGCCCGGTGGAAGCCGCCTGTGGAACATAGTAACCGCCAGCAGTCCTGTTTCCCATCGTTTGTAGCAGCCCCTGAAATTCCTTTACCGAGAATACCGTATGAGTCTGCAGGTACTGACGAATGGGCTGCAGCCAGCCGCTCTCCACCCCGGAAAAGGAACCTCTGGCGAGAATCTGCTGGAACAAACGCCGAAATCCACCGCCCTTATACCCCTCGATAGGGATATAACAAAAAAGCACACCCCTTTCAGAAAGAAAGATTGTCTCCGGCTCGGCGGAAAGTTCCTGGGAAATACCGGCGGACTCAAGCACAAGGCCGGCAGTTGTCAACTGCTGGCCTAAAGCGAGAAAAGCCTCACGCGCCATGGGTCTTCTCAGCAATTCTGACAAAGGACGGCCCTGAGCCACATAATAATCCAGGAACCGGAGCTCCTCCCGAATCTCTACCCGGCAAGGGGCCAGGCCCGGTATGCGTTCTGTTATGCTCAGCTTCTGAAAATCCAACATAACGCCAGGCTGTAATATAATGGAAAAAACGCCTGTCTCTCTATTCATTCTGCACTGTAGTTCCATGTCGTTTACTCCTTCTTCATACTCTCTGTTTCAGGGGGGCTTCTTCCTGGAACAGCTTGCGCAGTTGCTCTGTGGAACCCGGTGAAGATATCTCCGGGAGGTAAAATCCTGTCCCCAGACCGCGCGCCTTTTCCACCAATTTCTTTTCCAAGGCTTCATATTTCTGCATGCTGGGTTCTAAAAAGCTGCCGGCCTTTCTCATTCTGCCTTCTGTTTCTTCCAGACCTCTTGTAAGCTTCTGCAGAGAGGAATGTATTTCTCGATCCAACCTCAGGGCCGGATCCAAGTTAAGGGAGGCCAGCATGGAAGATGCCTCCCGAATAAGCTGAAGACATTCATACGCCTGCGCCGAAAGCTCCTCCCCCCAGCCGGTTTGGATTCGTATTTCCGCCACGATTGCTTTCCTCCTTTCCGACCTTTTGCTTTCACCGCAATTTCTTCGGGCCAACTGCCGAAAAGAGCTTTAAAACAGTCCGCCGCCCTCTAAAAGGGAAGTTTCCTGCAAAAGCTCCGCTTCCACCCGCAGCCGCGCACCTTTATCAGAGATGTCTCCTGCTAAGGCCTCTGCCAGACGGCTTTCCTGTTCCAACTCAGAGGAGATTCTTTCCAGCGCTTGCAAAAGATATGTCGTTTCTTCTGAGCGCCAAGCCTGGCGTATTCCGTCCCTGAGCGCTTCTGCCTTCTCGGCCGCAGCCTGCAGATTTTCCTTGCAGACCAAAAGCATTTGTTCCTGTCGTCTCAGTTCCGCCGCTTCCAGACTCATATTAACCGCCTCCCTTTTTATCCGTTCTGCCAGAATTCTTTGTGGACCCTTAAGCCGCCCGTTACAGCAAAAGCAACTGCTTCCCGTTTTCCCATCCAATCTCTCTGGGGGTCACAGCTCCGCTGTATATGTTGCCGCTCTTTCTGTCGCATAGAACAGAATTTCCGTCTGAGATATAACTGCCGGGCTCCATTTCCTCCAAGATTTTAGAAAGAAGAAGAGAGAGCTCATGGATGCGGAGATCCAATGGAATGCGTATTTCATACCGTTTTTCCACAGCAGGAACAAAGAGCTCCGCCAAAATTTTTTCCTGCACGCCTTCACGCATCCTGATCGCCTCCTTCTTCGGTAGCCAATAGTTTCATGAGAGAAGCTTTTCCATCCTCTACCAAATAGCCAAAGTCCTCGCCAATGTTTTCATACAGTCTGCGGTCAGGTCTTACTTTCAGCTGAAACTGATCCGCAATGCCCCCGCCAACCCAAACAGCGTTATTGAACACAGCTTGCTTTTTAAACCACGGCCGGAAGGAAAAAGAGGAAATTCCACTCACTGCTTCTGAGAGGATAAAGAATACCCCCAAGGGAATCTCGCACTTTTCCATTAGCACATGGAGTTTATCCTTGGAATCCTCAGAAAGCTGATCAAAAACATTGTTCACACCGTTAACTATGTACAGCCGGGGCGGATATACAGGCGCTTCTCCTCCCGCTTCTCGTATTTCCTTGGCTGTATTGTGACGGTGGACAAGTTCTCCGAAAAGCTCCACCACAGCCTCATTGAGCGCATCCCCGCCGCTGCAATAAGCCGCAGCGCCCACTCCTGCAGCAGAAGAGTCCCCATCCAAAACTGTAACTTGAAGACCTCCACGCATAGAGACTGTCTGCGCTAATGCCCTGATAAAATCCGGGCATCCAGACTGCGAAAGCACATAATGGATCGGCCTGCTTCTGAGAGGCAGCACGGCCACAGCCAGCGTATCTTTTATTACACCTACGGGATAGCGAAGATTCTCACTGTCAATAGAATCCCGCACAAAAGCAGGTGTAACTTTCTCCGGCAGAATGGGCACACGGGGAGCACCGGGGCCGCTGTAACTTTCTGCCAGCGCCGCGCAGAAAGCCCGCACCGCGGGTACCGGATCTTCCGCTACCGAAGCCGTCTGGAATTCATAGACCCGATCCAGTTTCACAAGCCCTCTACCCTTGCCGTGAGCAGGGATAACACCCTCTGTGGAGCCCAGAACGCCACTGTATTCTGAGTCGTCATTCATCTGCAGCATGAAAATTTGGCTGAAATTCTGCAGAGTCCTGTAGCGTACCGCATTGGTATTGAGAGCTGTAATTACAAAAAGAATACCATATTTAGAGCCTTCACGGAACAAAAGAGCTGCTTTGGATTCCAGTTCCTCATAGGATTCGCAGAATCCCGCATAGTTCTGGATCACCGTCACAACATAGGGCAAAATCTTCCCCGATGAGCGGTTATAAGAATCCAGATCTCCTCCAAACTCAGCACAAAGCCTCTTGCGGCGTTCCAGCTCTTCCCCCAGCATCTTGAAAAGGTTTTGGATCTTTTCACCATCGTACGAAAAGAGCACGTCGCCCACTTGGGGAGCTTTTGCAAAAGCCCGTAAAGTTTCCGAGCCGAAATCCAAGAGGTACACATGAAGGCTGCGTGCGTCACGAGCTTTGAGCAAGCCATAGAGCATAGTGGTGATAAAGGTGCTTTTCCCACCTCTCGCCGCTCCGTATATTACAGCGTTCCCCTCTGCAGAAAGAGGAATCGTAAGGGGAAATTGTCTCTGATTGGCCGGATCATCTGCTTCGCCGATTACAGGCTCAAGCCCCTGCATGGCGGAAGGCGCATACCGCGCGCCGTACCGCTTAAGCAGATCTTCCAACAGAATCATCTTCTGAAGCGGAGGCATCCACATAGGCCTTGTGTGCACGCCTTCTTCTTCTGCCATACGGGAAAGATATTGGACTATTGTATCCAGCTGTTTGGCACTGCCCCGCTTTTTCTTCAGGGCAGCCTGACGCACCACATGACCCACGCTGTCCAGAACAGAGACAGATTGATCCCTTTCTGTTTCAGGCCTTTCAGCAGGAGTATAGGGTGCGCCCGCCCACGCGGACTGCCCTAGTTCAAAAATCTCATTATAACCCACCTGCAGGTAAAAACGGCCTGTTTGGGTGAGCTCTGCCGCATCGGGGCGTTTGAGCATATCCATACTATCGCTTTTTTCCTGCACTTTCAGGCAGACTCTGAAGCGGCTGTTGCTCCAGATCTGGTCATCCACCACGCCGCTGGGCTTCTGTGTAGCCAGAATCAGGTGCACACCCAAGCTGCGGCCGATTCTGGCCGCGCTCACCAGCTCTCGCATAAAATCCGGCTGCTGCGTTTTCAGCTCTGCAAATTCGTCGGAAATAATGAAAAGATGCTGCAAAGGCTCTGAAACAGTGCCTTCCCGATAGAGCTGCTGATATTTATAGATATCGATATTGCTCACATGGATTTTTCGGCTCACATCCTGAAAAATCGCCTGGCGGCGCTTTAGTTCACTCTGAATGGAAATCAGGGAACGATTCACTGCCGCTCCATCCAAGTTGGTAATAATTCCCACCGTATGGGGCAACTTCTCAAAGGCCTTAGCCATACCGCCGCCCTTATAGTCGATCAAAATGAACGCCACCTCATTGGGGTGGTAATTCACCGCCAGAGAGAGTATATAGGTGATAATAAATTCGCTTTTTCCGGAACCCGTCATGCCCGCTACCAGGCCATGTGGACCATGAATTTTCTCGTGGAGATCCAGCGTGAAAAGATTCCCATCCTCGCCGGCGCCCACTTCTGTGGCAAGAGAACGGGTAGGGTCGTGTTCCTTCCAGCGAGTGAGCACGTTCAAATGTTCCACCTTGCCCACACCAAACATGTTCAGGAAGGTAAGCATAGTGGGAAGCTCTCTTTTGGAAGAAGCTGTCTGCAAAAAGGTATTGCTCAGCTTCACGGCCAAATCCCGGCAAGGACCTCTCATGTAAACATCAGGGGAAAAAGGCAGGCTCCTTCCATAAATATCCTCCTGGTCATATAGAAGGGCGTCTGCTCCATGAAGCTCCACCACCTTGGCACATTCCTTCGGAAGGAATCGCAGCTCGTCATAGAGGACAATAAGAGAAAATCCCCGGCACTCCTTTTCTGCAAGAACCTGGCGGACAATCTCCGCCTGGCTGCCCAGACTCCTATCTGCCACAAAGATTACATACCAAGGCAGCGGATCTCCTCCCTCCTCCGGGTTGGCACGGGCCGCAAAGCGCCGTTCAAGAAATGCGGAGATCTCACGGGTATCCGACGGCGTATAAGCCATAAAGTGCACGCTTCCCGATTCATCCCATGTGTGCGGAAACCAACCGGCAAAATTCCACCCGGCTTTTTCTTCCTCGCCGCAGATAAACACCATCTTTACTTCATCGTAGCTGTGCAGGGCTCCAATTTCCAGAGCAAGCCCTCTGGCATAAGCCACAGTCTCCGCCCGCTGGCCGATCACACCCACAATGGGAGTCTCACGCAGGGAAAGAGAAATGGGAACAGAGGAAATATCATGACGCCCCAGGCAAAGATCGTACATTTCCTTCTGCAGAGGATCCTCTTCCAAAACAAATTTCTCTTCCTGAAACCGGAATTCCGCATCCATGGGAAGAGAACCTATTCCCAAACGAAGCATGAGAAAATCATTGTGCCGGAATGTCCTTTCCCACAAATTCCGTCGGGTATTCCGTATACGGTCGATACAGTCTTCCAGTGTAACTACATTTTCCTCCAGAATCGTCCTCTGACGGATCCCTTCTTCCTCTATCTTCTGCCGGGTTTTCTCCAGATACTCCCGATATCTCTTGCGACGCTGTTCCTCCTTACGACGCCGGTTCCTTTTTTCAAAAGTCTTTGTAAGAATAGGCCACAGGACCGTGCCCAGCAGCATCCCCACAGACATTACCAAAGAGGGCATGGCGCTGATAAGGCTTCCGCCCGAACCCAAAACATTATACAGTGTGAAAAAGCCGGTGGAAAGAGAAACCAACCCCATCGTCATGGATGGTCCCAGCACCAGCATCATGGGAGTGGTATCCCCAGAAGGGGGCGTAGGCGGTGCGTCTATGTTAAAGCGCGCCGTTTCTACATCCCGCTTAAAGCGGGGAGAGCGGTAAAAAACACCGGATGCCACCAGTTCTTCTTCCTCCTGCCCTTCGGGAAGGGGAGGAACAGGCTCCGGAGAAAACGGATACAGCCTCCGGCTACAGGAAACCAGGCCATCCGGGTTATTTATAGCGAGGAATCCCTTCCCCGGAAGAATTTTGAGCCCATTGATGGCAATAGTATCCCCTGGGCGCACCTCACAGCTGTGAATTCTTTTCCCATTTACAAAGGTTCCATTAGCGCTGCCCAAATCGGTGAGAATAAGCTTTCCGTCCCTTCCCTCCAGGCGTGCATGACTTCCGGAAACATACGGTAAGCGGTAGCAGATATCATTCCCCGGCTCCCGACCAATAGAAATGGAAAAAGGGGAGGAAATCAGATATTTGGTAAACGTGCGTCGGTCATCTGTCTCAGGTTCTGCAAATAGAAGCAGCTTTTTCCCCGTTTCTTTTTCTATAAGGGGATACACGCCCCCGTTTTCCAGAACAACTGCGTCGGGAAAACCACCGGCTGGATCCAACTGTATCCGGCGATTGGAACGCAGAATCCATTTTCCGTCGATCCCCTCTACCGCAGCCATCCGCAGAAAATAACGGCCACTTACCTTTTCCGGCAGGGCCAGCGTTTGAATTTGCGTTTCCTCTATCAATGTAAGCAACATAACAAAGTCTCCCCGTGGCACAGTAATCTACTGTAGTCTTCTGTATTTTAGTATACGGGGTTCCCGGAAAAATTGCAAACTGTGACAAAGTGTGTGACAGGTTTTTTCCGGTTTCCATCTGCCGGTGTTTTCCCCAAAAAAGCTGTTTCCTTTCACCGAAGAAAATGGTATACTAAGTTATATATATTCTCTTATAATATCCTTTCTGCAATATACGTTTCTCTATAAAAGGAGGTGAGGCTGTTCCATGTCCGTGTTTTCTGAAAAACTGCAGGAATGCATTACCAGAGCCAATATTAAAATTGCATCGCTTGCTAAAATCAGCGGAGTGGAAAGGAGCTTCATCCAAAAGATGCTTACCGGCGAGCGTATTCCAAGCGATCCGGAAATTCTCCAGCAGCTTTCAGATGCGCTGATGCTCACACCACCAGAACGCCGCATGCTCACCGAGGCCTATTCCATATCCAAGATGGGAGAGGTGATTTACTACAGACGGCTGCTGGTGAAACGCCTGATTGAAGGGGCCGGAAGCAGTCTTTCCCCTTCCCCTATGCTGCGAGAGGTATTCCCAAATCCGGAATTTTCCAGGCCTCCGGTTCTTTTTCTTTCCGGCAAGGCCTCTGTTACAGATACGCTACGGCTGCTGATGGAGGAAGAACTCAGCGGAGAAACTCCCCAGATTCTGGCGGCCCTTCAGCCAGAATGCACTTCGGCGGGTGTGCTTCTCCAATATGCTCGCATCTGTCCCCGTTTACAGATGGAGCATATCGTCTGTCTGGATAATGAGCTCCAGTATCAGCGGGAAAACAAATATAACCTGCAGTGCCTGCGGAGTATGTTTGATTTTCTCTTCGGAGCAAGCCGATATTTCCCCAGTTTTTACTACGAATCCGTTTCTTCCAAAGCTGGCAGAACTGCTCTTTTCCCCTGGATGATCGTGGGAAGCGGCTGGGTGCTTCTCCTTTCTGGAGATGAAGAAAGGGCCATAACTATCAGCGACATAGAGACGGTCTCCCGCTGCCGGGAAATGTTTTTTGATATGAAGGAAGAATGCACGCCTGTTGTGCACCCCGGCAATGTTTTCTGGGACCCTCAGGGCTGGGGTTCACCGGGGCAAAATACCTCCTATTCACTCCAATTTGAACCCTGCTTTGGCCTTTTTTTTACTATGGATATGGCCCGCAAACAGGTGAAAAAAGATGCTCCCGGCCGGGATGAGTTGCTCTCCTTTCTGGAAAAACGCCAGAAGCAGATTACGCTTTTAGATGGAGGGAGAACCAACATTTCCTTTTTTGCGATGGAAGGGCTTGATCGCTTTCTAGAGACGGGCCGTATTTTCGAACTGCCGGATACTTGCTACGAACCCCTTCCCCGAGCCTTCCGGGCAGAGCTTTTGCGCAGAATGCTTGCATGCATGAAAGCGGGAAGCTACACTCCATATTGTATCCAGACCTCAAAATTTCATATTTCCCAACAACTCTGTTTCTTTTCCGGCGGCTCTCAGGAGGTTACCTGTACATACCATCATCCGGTATACGGCTTGCAGAATCTCCAGCTGCGGGAAAAAAGTATAGCGTATTCTTTCTGTGATTTCTTTGAATATCTGAAGGAAACGGGTTTGGTCCTCTCTGCGGAGGAAACCCGCATTCTCCTTGAAAACCGGTTTCAAAAAATCTTTGAAGGGTGAGATCCACCCTTTCTATTCATACAACGCCAAAAGAGGGCGGCCAGGCTTTAAAAGTCCGGCTGCCCTCCTTTATTTGGTCAGAACTGGCTTGCAGCTCCATTCAGTGTGCGTTCCGTATTTTCCAGCATAGATGCCAGATTATTAAGATAATTTATGCAGCGATTCAAATCATTATCGTACCCCACATAGAGGAAATCCACGGCCCCAATCCGTATTTTTTTAATAATCTCATACCATTCTTGATTCTTTCTGAGATTATTCAACTGGTCATCCAGGCGCACAATAATATTCTGGATGCCGGATAGCGTATCCGCAATTGTACGAAGACGGCCAGAATTGACGGAAATCTGATCTCCAGGTGAATACGAAGCGGCCGGATTCGTCACCTTTCGGCCCACCAGCCAGCTTTCATACAGGGTCTTCGCTTCGCTGCAGATGGTTTTTACAAATTCCTTCAAATCTTCGGCCAGTTCCTTGATCCGGTCTACCAGCTTAATAATCGTATCCAATACAACAGAAACAATGTAAACCCCACCGGCTATTGTCAGAATCAGAGGCGACAGCTGCACAATAACGGCCACTACAGCTGCAAATTTACACGGCCCCCACTCCTCATATACATTCATGAGCAGCTCTCCGCCGTATTGAACCAAAAATTCCCTTCCCTCAGGTGTGGTCATCAATGTCAGCAGGACGGTGGGGACTCCTGCCCGGATAAAACCAATGATATTCTCAATCGTCCACTGTTCTCCATTTAGGCCGGTCTTGTTTCCTTCTCCGTTTTCCATCAGCTGCATAATAAAAGTAGCCACATCATTTCGCTCATTTGGCGGAAGTTTCATCAGGGCTTCTGATAGTTCTTCTGCCGTGAGGGAAAGAAGACCTCTGTCCGCCTCCGGATTCATATCTCCGCCGAATTTCTGCGTATCGCCGTCAAAGATCGGATTTCCATTTTCATCATAGAGAGCAAAGAAGTATTTTAAATCATGCCCTGCCGGAAAGTCATCCTTCTTCGACGGCGTTTTGATATAAAACGTGTGGTCGTCCAAAATGATTTTCACACCAAGAGGATTGACATAGTCGTTTTCTCCACAGATGGAATACATCTTTTCCAAAAATTCCCGGTAAGCCTCTTCCCCATATTTTTCCTTAAAAGCTGCAATAGCTTCAGGGGAAAAGCCCTGACCGTCCAGAGAAATACACTGGTCAATATAGTCCTTATATTGAGCATTGATTGTAACATATTGAGATTTATTGCCGCCTTTAGAATGGCCTGTCACAGTGATATCGTCTGAAGCATTCAGGCCGTTGTGTTCTATCACATAATCAAAATACCGGGCGGCCTCTTCCTGCTGCTGGGTAGAAACCTGGGTCATTCCCTGGCCGTTATCCAACCATTCTCCGTCCCCTGTTCCCCGATAGGTTACATAGATCTTCCCCGTATCTGGATCCGTAAAAGTGCAGGCTTGGGTGCCGCTGTTAAAATCCGTCAGATTCCAGCTCTGGTTTCCGATTTCATAATCACCGATACGATCCAGATTCGCTTTCAGAATGTCAAACTCATCCTTATTCAGGAAATTCTGATACAGATCCGGGTTGGCCTCAATGGTGTGAATAACATCGCTGATCGTATCGCCCTCGTTAGCATCCTTAAACCCCAGATACAGGAATTCATTGAGCAGGGCGCATATCTCCGATTTTTCCCGAAGGGCGCTGTCCATCTGAATTCACCTCCATTTGGAAACGGCAAAGTTTCCTTCCCTATCCATTACAAAACGGCCCGCCCCGCTGCTATTCGTATATCCACTATACGTGTCTCTTGTAAGAGAAGAAAGCTCCCCGGCAGGCAATGTATACACTGTTATATTGGCGCTGATCCCCTTTTCCCACAGAACTCTCCTGAATTCTTCCATCTTGGTGTCTCTCGCTTCAAGCCATCCCTCCCGAGGAACAAACAGAGAGGTTAAGCATGCACCATTTTGCAGATATTCCAGGGCAGAAGCCTCCTTGCCCAAAGAAAGTCCTATTTCTTCCGGGCTGCAGAAGGCCTTCCAATTTTCATCCACAGCAGAGGCTATTGTCTGCAGTTCTTGGCAGGCCTCCGCATTTTGCAGATACGCCACATAATTATCCCTAAACGTCTCTTTCTCTCCCCGGTCACCCTCTACCAAAATTTTTTCTCCCGGAAAGTTTGAGGAAGAAACATAGCCTCTCTTTCGGGAACTTCCCAGCTGCCCATCCACCGGCTCTATCCACGTAAAACTCTCATCATATTTTTCTTCCATATAGGAAACAGCTTCCTCCTGAAACGAAGTTCTGTTTATCATGCAGCCTGTCACTCCCATCATAACCGCCAGCAATACCAACGGTATCCAGATTTTTTTCATTGGCTCTCTCCTGTTTCACAATTTGGAAAGTTCAATCCGCGCCCTGTCATATTTATCCGCCAGATATTCCAAGCGCTGGGCGCAGAGCTCAGTTCCCACGCCCCGCATCTGGTTTAGCTGCTGGGCCGCCTGATCCATCCGGGAGGATACAGTCCGCAAATCGCTGAGAATATCGTTCAAAATTGCTCTTGCATTTCCATCCATTCATATCCCCCCTATCTCCAGAGGTCCCTAGCCTGCTGCACAGCTGCATCCTGCAGGCTCCGGTATGCCTGAGCGGCCTGTTCCAGAAAAGAGGCATAGCTTTCCATCAGGCTGGCCATTTTCTCCACATCCTCCTGAAAACCCTGCAACTGATTCCGAAAGGTCTCGGCATCCTGACCCTCCCAGCCACGTGAAGAAGACACTGTGCTGAAAAGCGATTTGCCTCTCCGTCTGTATTCTCCTGCATCCACCCGTATTGCCCGGGCCGTTGTCTGCATGCGTGTTATATGGACCCGTATGGGATTCGACTGATATTGTGCCACTGGGCATTCCCCCTCTATTCTCTGGTTTTCTGCCTCATTGAAAAGCGGCCGGCCTTTGGAAGTTTCCTGTGCCGGCTGTTTTTCAACAAGGCAGAAGGCCGCAAAGCCCTCTGCCTCTTGGGGAATACTCCCCATATAGTTTATTTGAATGCGCTGGCATTATTCTGAATCTGAGATTCCGTAGCTTCATAACTGGATACTGTATTATCCAGGAATTTAGCATAAGCCTCAATGATCTGCTTATAATTCTCAAACGCAGGAACAAGACTGTTGAATTTTTCCCGGATGGTCTCGCCAGCAGGGCTCTGCCAGGTGGAGGCCAAATCATTCATCTGCTTCTGGATCTCCAGCAGCTTATCATTCAGGCTTGTGTTCAGTGTGCGGATGGCACCTGCGGTAGCGCTGACTTCTCCCAGCGAAATTTTGATTCCTTCTACTGCCATGACGTTCGTTCCTCCTCTCAGTTGGTCAGGTTTTTAGCCTGGGCCACGCGGTCTTCCTGGGTGCTGCGATACATCTGCGCTGCACTCTTCAGAAACTCGCTGTATTGATCCATGAGCTTTTTCATATCCTGGAAATTATCCGTGAAGCCTTTGATCTGATTGGTAAAGGCCAGGTTATCAGCTCCCTGCCAGGCCGCGCTCATATTATCCACTTCTGTGAAAAGGTTTCTGTAGATGGATTCGTACTCAGCCGCCTTGGTGCTGATCTGCTGAGAAGCCGCTTCCAGCTTCTGGGGATCTACGGTGATCGAAACAGCCATTTCTAAAATCCTCCTTATTTCTCCCCTGCTCTGAAGCAAGGGGGTCTGTTTTGTTTCTGCCTTCAGTATACCGGATACAAAACCCGCCTGCAACCTGTGACAAAAACAGTGACAGCCTTTTTCATTCTATTTGTTTTTCTACTTGCTGAGGGAGCACAAATTCTGTCTCTGGCAGTTCCTTCCCAGACCTAATTACAGGAATTTTTATTGCGGCTCGTCCGCTATCGGGATATAATGAAAGAAAAGTTTACGGAGAGGAGCCTTTTTATGTTTAACAGACAGGAATATGAAAAAAGAATGGCTTGGTATCAGCACGACCGCTTCGGTATGTTCATTCATTGGGGGCTTTATGCCATTCCGGCACGAGGCGAATGGGTTCGCTCTATTGAAGAGATGAGCGTTGAGGAATACGAACCCTTTTTTGAGGAATTTGATCCTACGGATTTTGACCCGCGCACCTGGGCACGTCTGGCAAAAGAAGCTGGGATGAAATATGCTGTGCTAACTGCCAAGCACCACGATGGCTTTTGCCTTTTCGATTCAAAGCTCACCAACTATAAGGCCACAAATACCAGAGCGGGAAGAGATCTGGTAAAGGAATATCTGGAAGCGTTCCGGGCGGAAGGCCTTCGGGTGGGGCTCTATTATTCCATAATAGACTGGCACCATCCGGACTTCCCTCATTACGGGGATCAGAACCATCCCATGCGCAATCATCCGGAATGCGGAAATGAAAATAGAAATTTTAACAGATATCTTGACTATATGCATGGGCAGGTGCGGGAGCTATGCGAAAATTATGGCAAGCTGGATATTATGTGGTTTGATTTTTCCTATGGAGATCTGCGGGGAGAAGCCTGGCGTGCCACCGAACTGGTAAAAATGGTTCGCTCCCTCCAGCCTGGTATTATTCTAAACAACCGTCTGGAGGTAAGCGGAGAAGGTTTTGGTTCTCTGGCTACAGGACATCCCACAGAGTTCAGCGGTGATTTTGTGAGCCCCGAGCAGATCATTCCCCCCGAGGGTCTCCAGGATGCCCTTGGGAATGACCTTGTGTGGGAAGCTTGTGTGACCATGAATAACAACTGGGGATACCATTCGAAGGATAAAAACTTCAAGCCATCCTCTATGCTCATTAAAAAATTGGTGGAATGCGTAAGCAAGGGCGGAAACATGCTTTTGAACGTAGGCCCCGATGCCAAAGGGAATTTCCCCGAGGAGAGCATCCGAATCCTCAAAGAAATCGGCGCCTGGATGCAGAAAAACAAGGAAAGTATTGTCGGCTGTTCAAAAAGCAGCCTCCCAAAGCCGGAAAACGGAAGAATTACCCAGAAGGGGAATATATTGTATTACCATGTGATGGAAAACTCTATAGGTTTTGTACCTCTGCACGGTATACAGCGAGAAAAAATCCGGAAAATCCGCCTTCTCTCCGACGGAAGCGAGCTGAAGATCGCCAACTTCTGGTCGGTCGTAAATTATCCCGATGTCGTATTTGTAGAACTGAGTGATACTCCCCGGCTCCCCGATGAAACGGACACAGTGATAAAAATTGAATATGTAGAATAAGATCTCCACATTTCCTTTATTTCCCACGGGCCGCTTTTGCGGCCCGTTTTTTACTCACGGCTGAAAAGATTCTCGGGAATCTCACGTATCCTTTATGAATTGGGACAGGCAAAAATTTGCCGCAACCGCATATTTTTGTAGCATGGAACAGAAAGGATGCGATTGTGTATGATGAGACAAATTCCTGTTATGCAATGTGAATATGCAAAAAAAGGCGAAAATATCCGCCAAATTTTAAACCACTCTCTGCGGCTTTATATATGCCGAACCCTCGAAACATCTTTCCATAAGGCAGAAGAACAATTATGACTGATTTTAGGGTGAGCATATGAAGATTCAACACCCAGGGGAGTATAGAGCGGCGCTTTATATTCGCCTTTCCAGAGAAGATGAAAATGAAGGGCCCTCTGAAAGTGTAACCAATCAGAAATCCCTGCTTCAATCCTTTGCGGCGGAGCAAGGGCTTTCCGTTTTTGACATTTACATCGATGACGGCTGGAGCGGTACGAATTTTGAACGCCCCGGTTTTCAGCGGATGATTGCCGATATTGAGGCCCAAAAAATCAATATGGTCATTACTAAGGATCTTTCTCGCCTGGGCCGGGACTACATTCTGACCGGTCATTATATGGAACGCTATTTTCCGGAGCACCGGGTCCGGTATATCTCACTTCTGGATGGTATCGACACAGGCATAGATTCTGCCGCCAACGAAATCACACCTTTTCGGGCAATTATGAATGACATGTATGCAAAGGATATCTCCAAAAAGATCAGAAGCGTCAAGCGGGATAAACAGCGCAAGGGGCAATTCATTGGCGGAAAACCTGTGTATGGGTACAAAATGCACCCTACCGAAAAGAATACCATCGTCATAGATGAAGAAACGGCTCCTATAGTGCGCCGTATTTTCAAAATGGCCCTGGAGGGAACAAGCTGCCGGCAGATAGCAGCACGGCTCAACACCGAGGGAATTCCTACTCCCGCATCCTATGCCGGCCTCATTTCCTCCAGACCCGGCCGCTATTCCGGCTTGTGGAGCGGAGAACGGATCTCCGACATGCTGCAGAATGAAACATATATCGGAAATATGGTTCAGGGGCGGCGGGAAAGGGTCAGCTATAAATCCAAAAAATGCCTGCGCCGCCCCAGGGAAAGCTGGATGGTGGTGGAAGGCACTCACGAACCGATTGTTGACCGGGAAATTTTCCAAAAAGTCCAGCTGCTGCTGCAAAGCCGCCGAAAGACCCGATGCCGCACCTATGATTTTCCCCTTAAAGGTCTGATTTTCTGCCATGAATGCGGTTCGCCCCTGGCAATAGTCAATCGAAAAAACGCTCGGGGAGAAGACATTCTCTATTTTATCTGCCGCACCTATCAGCGCTCCCCAAAATCAGGCGTCTGCACCGGCCATATGGTGCAGGAAAAGGCTGTCATGGAAGCAGTCCTTTTTAAAATAAAAGAGGTATGCAGCCCGTATTTAAATCCCGAAGACTTACTGCTAACGGCTAAAGCCATTCTCGAAGAGACCCGGAAAAACGAGCGCTGCAGGGTGGGAACACGGGAACTGCAGGCCAAAATCAGAAACCTGACCTCCAGGTTGGATACGGCCTATATGGATCATCTCAGCGGCCTTTTGGCGGAAGAAGATTTTCAGCGGATCTATCAGAAACTGAAAACAGAGCGAAACACAGCGGAAAAAGAGTTAAATAACCGTCTGCAGAAAGTTTCCTTCTCCGCCGAGGAAGAAGCCGGCAAGCTGACCCAAAAGTTCCTAGAAAGCGCCTTAACCAGCCGGGAGGTTCTTATAAGCCTCATAGAAAGAGTGGAATTAACAGAAAACAGGCAGATTCTGCTTAAATTCCGATTTCGCCAGCCTGAACCGAGAGCGTCTTCTTAGGAATATCCGCTTACAATAGCCGCGGCGCTCTGTATCGCGCATTGAGAAAAAAGCCCTTCTCAAGCTCCGGAAGAAATTTGACTCCTCGGAACGCTGATTCCTTTGCGCCCCGCACGCCGCTTTTCTTCTACACATAAGCGCACAAAAGGAGGAGCCGTAAAAAGGCCCCTCCTACTATATACGTCCGCAAACAATCCCCCGCAGGAAGAAAACATCTTCTCTAAGCGACCTGCTATCGAAAAAAGCCTCTGCTCAAAAAGACAGCATTCTGTTTATAGCCGCAAGTCCTTCTTCAATCCTTCCAGATCCAGAAAATCATGGATAAACTGCTTTCTGAGCAGTTCCTGGGGAATGAACTCATTATATTTGTGATCGATCTGCACCTTGTCCGGCAGAGGGAGATCAGAAAGATCTGTCTCCTCCTCCAGAATATACCGAATGGCATTTTCCAGATATTCTTTTCCGTTTTCATTTCTCCCGAAGGTGACTTCCAGATATACACAGGTTCTCCAGAGAATCTTACTTTTGATACCCCTCTTTGTAAGAAGAAAATGAAGGGTGAACAGCTGCCGGGTACCGATCCAAGGGAAGACGGCATATTTGATTTCTGAAAGTTGTGTCACCAATTCATGGAGGATGCCGGAATTTCTAGCCAGAGCACGGATCTCTGAAAGCCGCTCCTTACAAGAGTCGCTTAAATAAGGATAATCATCCCCAACGAGAAGGATTTCCCGCATCTTCCTTACCAGCACCGTATGAAGATCCGCCGTAAAGTCCACGTTCCAATCCACTGTGGAGATCCCCGGCACCAGCTTCACAAAGATCACCTTCGCCTTCTGGTTCACCTCCACTGTTTCCCAGGTGCGGCCTGCCAAAGCAAAGCGCGTTTCCGGTGGATAGATCTTATCCACCGTGCCGATAGCCCGGTTTTCGTCTTTGACCAAATAATATTCCGGCACCTGGAACACCGCCAGGAAATGGTAATCGTTTACAATTTTTTCCCCGGCGGGGCCTATAATCAGGCCGCCGTCTTCCATTTTCTGCAGATGGCCTATATCCAAAAGATGCCTAAGCAGAAGCAGATATTCCTCCCTCTGGATATATCGAAAAGAGGAAAGGCTCAGCACCTCGTCAAAAAGGCGCTTCACAGAGACTTCCCCTGCAGAAAGCAGATAACTCATGGTCTGGTGATATAACAGGGAATAGGGATACCTCTCCGGCTCCAAAGGCTCCAGCCACCGCTGCTTTGTATACAGCTCGATTATGGCGATAGTTCGTAGAAAGCTCCAGTTGATAGGGCCCAGTGTATCGGAAGCCGTAGCATGGACATCATCCACAAAGGTAAAAAGAATCTGCGGAATCTGACCCCTGCGGCCGCAACGGCCAAGCCGCTGCGCAAAGCTGGAAACCGTGGCAGGCGTTCCCACCTGGACCACCTGATCCAACGAACCGATGTCGATACCCAGCTCCAGCGTCACAGTGGCGCCTGTGACGATTTTTTCCTCTGAGGCCTTCATCTCATCTTCCGTCTGTTCCCGCAGAACGGCCGAAATGTTCCCATGATGCACTCTGTATACATCCGGCGTCCTGTTTTTCAGAGCCAGCTGCCGCAGATGGGCTATGGTAAATTCCGTTTCCTCCCTGGAATTGGTGAAGAGAATAGTCTTCTTGTCCAATGTCATCCGATAGAGATATTCGTAATGAGCTGCATCCCCCGGATCCAGAGGGGGCGCTGCCCCATTTTCCCGCTCCTCTGCCGTCGCTTCCATATCGCCGGTTTTTTCAAAGCGCTGCACCAGAAGGCGGATTTTCTGCCTGCCTCCATCCCCTTTTGGAGCGCGGCACTGCCTGGACGTTCCCGCGTTGAGCCAATCCACGGCGGCCTGCACATCCCCCAGGGTTGCAGAAAGGCCTATCCGTCTGGGAATATTTCCCGTAAGCCGCTGAAGCCTTTCCAAAAGGCACAGTACCTGCACACCCCGGACATCTCGCATGAAATAATGCACCTCGTCGATAATGACAAAGCGCAGATCCCGGAATAAAGTTCCGCAGGCGCCCCTCTTTCGGATCAGAAGGGACTCCAGGGATTCCGGCGTGATCTGCAGAATCCCCTCCGGATGCTTCAAAAGCCGGTTCTTTTCGGCCGCAGAGGCATCCCCATGCCATTTATATACGGGCAGGTTCGATTGCTGCAGCAGGTATTCCAGTCGTTTGAACTGGTCGTTGATAAGAGCCTTTAGAGGGCTGATATATAAAACGCCCACAGAAGCGGAGGGGTTGTTGTAAAGCTCTGTGAGAACAGGCAGAAAAGCTGCTTCCGTTTTCCCCGAGGCTGTTCCGGAAGAAAGGAGGAGATTGTCATCCGTATCGAAAATAGTTTCGCAGGCCGCTATCTGTATGTCCCGCAATTCCGTCCACCGGCTGGAGTAGATAAAATCCTGTATATAGGGCGCAAGTCTTTCAAACATATTCCTCATAGCTCAAACTCCGCAAACAGCCCCTCTTCCCCTTCCGGTGGTGCAGGGGCAAAGCTTTCGCTTCCCAAAATATCCTCGATTCGGCTTTCAGGGTTCTGCAACAGGATATTCAGAAGTTCGATAAAATCTCGAATGATCTCCCGAGGCGTGATATGACTCACTGCACCCACACGGTTATACTCCGCTTCCAGGAACCGGAGAAGCTCTTCGCGGGTAATGGTGGGCGCATAACCAAAAAGCTGGCCATGCATGCGGGAAAGCTTTTCAATCAGCACATACATTTCCTCAGGCGTAAGCATCTGCAGGCGAATAATGGGAGAAAGCATATCCTTCATGGTATCCGAAGCAAAGCGGCCCTCTGAGAGGCGGGAGCGCAGAGCTTCATAGCTGAAGACGCCTCTGTACTTATCTTCGATACATTGAGGCGTCCCTCCCAGCAGAAAGCCGATATGGGAAGCCTTTCCCTGCAGCACATCGTTATATATAGTAAGGATCTTCTCATAGTTGCTCTGCCGGGTAACAGACTGAGGAATCTTAAAAATATTCACCAATTCGTCGATGATAACCAGCATTCCTCTATAGCCTGCATGCACCATAAAAGAGGAAAAAATTTTGAGAAAATCATACCAGCTGTCATCTGTGACAATAAAGTTGATTCCCAGGTCCCGCCGTGCCTCCGTCTTTGTTGGGTATTCCCCCCGGAACCATTTCAGCACGTTGGATTTCATACTATCATCGCCCGTTGTGTACGCTTCATAGTAGAGCTCAATAGCCCTGGCAAACTCAAAACCATTCACCATGCCTTCAAGGCTATTCACAACTTTCTGAATTTGCCTTTTTACCTGCAGCTCAAAAGCCGGATCCTCGGGAGAAAGGTTTTCTTCCGAAACCAAAAGGGACTTTATGCCTGAAATCCAGCGTTCCAGTATCAGCGGAAGGGCGCCGCCATCCGGCTTTGTTTTAGTGGACATATTCTTCATCAGTTCTTTATAGGTGGCGAGGCCTTGTCCTCTTGTACCCACAAACCTACGTTCCGGGGAGAGATCCGCATCCACCACCACGAAGCCGCGCTCTGTGGCATAATTGCGGATTGTCTGCAAAAGAAAGCTTTTTCCGCTTCCATATCTTCCCACAATGAACCGAAAGGCTGCGCCGCCCTCCGCGATAATCTCAATATCGTGCAAGAGGGCGCTGATCTCCTGTTCCCGACCAACCGCAATATATTCCAACCCCACTCTAGGGACTACGCCACCCTTCAGCGCATTTATAACTGTGCTCGTAATCCGCTTGGGCGGGTTATTCTGATTCATTTCCCTATCACCCTTTCCAGCTCTTCCCTGTAATCCTCGTATATCTCCGCCGTATCATCCGAAAACTCCATAACAGTATCCTCTACAGCCTCCAATGCCTTTTCATTGAGACCGTCCGCCAGAACCTCCGGCATAAGGGAGCAGCTGCGGGCATATTGCTGCAAACCAGCCAACGGCTCCCCTTTGAGGGCCAGGCGCAAAAATTTTCTTTCCTCTGCACTCAGGGAATCCACAAATTGCTTCCAGGGATCCTCTTCTTTCCCACAGGAAGGCTCTTTCGCCTCCTCCACAGAGGAAAAAGTCTCAGGTTTTGTATCCTGCTCCACAACAGTGAGCCGAAAAGGCTCCTGCGCAGGAGCTCTCAATTCGGAAGTTAAACTTTCTATCGGGTCGCCGGGAGTATCCTCCACTCCAGCCAAGAGCTTTTCTTGCGTCATAAGGGCACTTTCCCGTATCCGTTCCAGATTTTCCGAATGTATCTCCAGCCTGATCCGTTTGGATTCTTTATAAAATTCCAGAATCGCAGCATCGATGCAGGCAAAAAAGGCGCCGCAGTCCCCTACGATCCCCCCGAGTTCCGAAAGATGGATCTTTTTCGGATCCGCCTGCAACTTATAGGGAAATTTCTCCGCCCGGCGGAAGAATTGTTCGATTCTTCGGAACAGATATCCGATAATCAGCCGGCCATTTTCCCTTTTCACCCGGTTTTTGGTGGAAAACCAGCGGCCGTTCTCCCGCCAATAGATCTCTGAGCAGGAGATCCGCACAACTCTGTCTCCCCTGTTTTTCTCCAAACCTGCATAATAGAGAGCCTTCGGGAAGGGATACCATGTGCTGCCTCTGTGGCCGTAATAGAGAAGATCATCAAAGCAACGATTTCTTTCGGCAAGCCATTTTTCCAGAACCTTCACCACCCGGTTGAAGCACTCCCGAATAAACGCCCCGGTTTTTTCAGTATAGAAAATGGATTTCTCAAATTTATATGCTGAAAGGGGACCATATGCGCTGAAATAGTCGTCTTCCTCAAACGCGCCAAATGCTTCCTGCAGAACTGCGTGTTCCTTTACCAAATTTACAAAAGGCTCCTCTATTCCGTTTACAATATAATAGTCCTTCACCCAGCCAGCCATATACCGGTTCAGTTTTTTTTCAAGCTTTTCGTATTCTTCCCATATATAGAGAAGCTTTTCCAAACCTTCCCGGTCATCTTTCACCCCGATGTGGTTAATGAGCTCATAGATATACAGGAAAACATAGGAAAAGGATGTTTTTCTGACAACGCCGCGGCGGACATCCGTTCTCCATGTAAAATATGTCCGCAGCTGCTGAAAATTCATCATCTGATAATCGGGGAAATACATGGAAAAAGGAGCTTCCCCCTCATAATCATCCTCAAAGGTTTCCATAAACTTTGCCTGCTCATAGAAAGAAGCAGACTGCTGCGGGGTGTAAAATCCCCCCGACTGCCCCACGCAGGAGCACAGATGTCTCATTTCCAGAAAAATCCGATGCTTTTCCTCCTCTTCCGGGCTTCTTTTGAGGACAGGCTGCGATTCTGAACTCTGCTCCGGATGTTCCTCGTTTTCCTCAATATAAATCTCGGCAAACACCTGTTCATAGAGGGAGCGGGCCCGGCTTTTCATCTGCGAGAGAAAGGCCCCTCCATATTCTGTTTTTCCATCCCGTTCCGGCATTTTTTCTCCTCCTACACAGGAACTTGCAGAATTGAGCTTAGCATATGTGCTGCTGCCCGCATATTCAAACAGAACTTATGTTTTATTATATAATGATATCCCCCAAAATACAATACAACATTCTCTTATTAAGGAAAAAGATTATAAAAGAAGGCTTCTGTCCTTTTATGGACAAAAGCCTTAATATCGGGCCAACCGCCGAAATCATTACATATTCATGGGGTTCCGTTTTCATCTGCCTACTGAAAATCCTCTTGGGGGCCTATCACAATATATGCATCTTCTGAAAGGTTCTGCAAGATAAACAGCATATCGTTTTTGGGAACCGCTACACAACCCGCCGTCGGCGCTCCTGTGCTGCAATGAAGGAAAAATGCCGATCCCGCCCCAGGTACGCAATCTGTATTATAATCGATCACCACAGCATAATCATACGCAGGGGAGGCATCCACCAGATGCTCTGCGGAATTCCAGTTTCTCGCCACATCATTTGTACTTACAAGCCGATTATAATAGGAGGAACTGGGATCGTCCACCCAATAATGAGAACTATCTACCTGTATATAGGGAAGATCTGTGCCGGGATCCTTCTGGATCCCAAAAGCCTGGGTCAACGAATAGGTTCCCCGGGGCGTCCGAGACACACTTTCCGAGGCTTGCCCTACACCGGCAGATCCCACAAAACCATTTGTGGATAACAGTTCCTGCCACACCCCGTTTTCATCTTTTTCATGCATGGAAACGACTGCGGAACTTCCATCGGATACAACCGCTACAATCTGCTTGGCATAAGCTGCCGCCGGAAGCTCCGCGGCAAAGCTCTCTTCCTGTTCCTCATAAGAAGCAGCAGAGTCTCCCTGTGAAACGCCCTCGGTTATATCTCCTGCCAAAAAATTCACTTCTCCTTCCGGAGCATTCTGGGCAGAAGACGGTTCCATTTCTGATTCACTTTTTTCCAATGCCTGAAGCTCTCCGCTTTCGCTGGCTGTTTTTTCCTCAGAAGAAGATGCTGGCTCACTCGACTCTTCATAAGACTTTGAAGATGCCGCCATTGATTCCACCGGATCTGTGTACGTCTCATCCTGTAAAGCAGTTTTACAGCTCTGGGAGAAAAGAAGGAGACCCATCGCCAGCAGCAGGGTGATCGTTTTTTTCACCATTCTCTTATTCTCCCCTCGGCCAGACCGCTATCACAGGATTTTTATCCTTATCCAGATAGGAAAGCATTTCTACCATGTCGGCATTCTTAATGTAAATATCTCCATTGGTAGCGGTCAGCTCTCCCGCACGTCCACAGAAGAAAATCACCGAACCACCGCCAGCCTTTACACCGTCGCTGGTGAGGCCGTTCCCATTAAACTCCATCACGATGCAATGCCGCATGCTCCCCTTTGTAAACTGGGAATATAACGCCTCCGCACTGCTCCAATCCTTACCAGAAGTGCCTTCACGCCACATATTATAATATTTGGAACCGGAATCATCCACCCAATAGGTATCCTTCGTTACAGTGCGGAAATCCAGTTTTGTATCGGGCTTTTTAAGGCCAAAGGAAAATCCCAGCCGGAAGACCCCCTCCGGCGTTGCCGTAGTTGTCTCGGATGGAGAAACCGTTATGCCGCTTTTCCCCACCATCCCGGAAACAGATATTACAGACTCCCAAGCCCCATTTTCCCAAATTTTCAAGGAGACAATCGCAGAAGAGCCGTCCGCTTCCACCACCACAGCTTGTTCATTTTCTGGCGCACCTGTATACGTAGCCTTCGCATTGGTACTGTAATACGTTCCGGAAGACCCCAGAATTCCTTTATCGCCCTCCGCTCCGGTGGATTGTGCTGTAAGAGAGATACTTCCATCCTCTAAAAATTCCATTTGAAGAGTTCCAGCGTTGCCCCATCCATCGTCATCAAAGATATATGTTCCCTTTCCATTAAAACAGGAACAGGTTCCCTCCACTTGAGCCGCCCGCCCGTTGGCTCCTGCAGAAACACTCGTGAGAGAAAACCGGACATTTCCACCCTGCGCGGATTCAATGGTAAGAAGGCTTCCTCCACGATAGGAAACATCCTTTGCATCGATTCTGGAAACTGGAATCCACTCCCCAATGTACCGGCTGTAATCAAAGGAGTCCTCCGGCTCCTGCTCAAAAGGGACTCCACTGGCAGAAGAGCTTTCCTCCTGTCTTTGAGGAGCAGAACTTTCATCCCGTCCATTTGCAGAAGACGCTTCTGATTGAGAACTCTCTTCTGCGCCGGAGAGAATCTGTTGTTCAACCGGCGGAATCAGCAAAGGCCCACAGCCAGAGGTCCCCACAAGCAGGACCGAGACCAGCGCTGCACATATACTCATGAAAACAGATTTTCTCATATATTTCTTCCCCTTTGCATTCACTCACAAGAATATCAGAAAGTTTTCAATCTCCACTTATGTGCGAAAATCTCGTGAAAACTACACACATGTCCAATTATGCATTATTTTATTATCTTTTAGGTGAAATGTCAAATTCCCATTTCTTCGCCCTTCAATACCACAAAAGAATATGCCTCGGACTTTTAGTCCGAGGCATATTCTTTCAAAGGGAGGGATCATTCTACACAGGAGCCAGAAGGAATTCACCCTTTCCTTCAGCCGCCTGTAAAGAGAGGTATAGGAAAACACCGTTTCAGCAGGGAAACCAGCCTCCTCCTGCCGTTCCCCACCGGCATTCTTCCCGATATAAAGCCGCCCGGAAAAGCAGGAGCCTTTCCGGGCAACTCCTATCCTAAGTCTCTTCATTCACGGTCATTTACTATGTAAAACACAGCAAAGCACCGGAAATGAATCTTATTTAGCCTCCAAGAAGCGGTCGTAAGCCGACTGCATGGCGTTGATCATATCCTGCAGACCAATACCGTTCAGAGTATTCATATACTCATCCCACTGCTCATCAATCTTGCCGTTTGCAACCCATTCGGCAGCATAGCGGTTTGCATTGGTGACGATATCCGACTGGACCTGATTGATAAGATCAGATTCTTCCTGAGTGTAGGTCAGAGTAGGAAGAACTTCCATATCAGTATTCTCATTGGCCTTCATGTTACGGATCTTTTCTGCCTTTGCATCCGTATAATGCAGATGCTGGTAGGTTTCATAAATTTCAGTAGGCACATAGAAGGGGAAACCACCGGCAGGGCAGCATTTATTACGGAACACCTGAGTATTAACACCCTCCGGCGGATCGCCTACCATGTAGGCCTCGCCGTTGTTGCACACGGTGCAGGGAACCTGACGAATCTGCTCTTCTTCACTCTGCGTTTCGCCGAAACGTCCTTCCAGGAATTCCAGATTCCTCTTGGGATCTTCATAGAAATAGTCTGCAACACGAACCGCTACTTCGGGATACTGGCAATCCTTGGTGATGGCCCACATGCCACAACCTGCATCATAAGGAGAGCAATACGGAGTGGGCTCCAAACCATCGAGGCCTGTCAGGGGATCCAGATATTCATGGTTAGCCATAGCATCGTTGGTAGCGAAATCGTCAGAAACTTCCCAAACAGAAGCTACGCCTACTACCGGAGGATCGGCACTCAGCTTAGCCTTATACTGGTCGCCGGTCTGGCTGAAGCCAGTCTCATCCATCAAACCTTCGCTATAAAGCTCATGGAGCCATTTGACAAAGTTCCTGTATTCTTCGGTCTCGCCTACAAAATAGACTTTACCGTCTTTTACATTCATCAAGCTGTCGGGAGAGGGGCACTGGAAGGAATCTGCCAGCCAGTTCAGGCCGAAGTCCCAGCCACCGAAGGTGCTCATCAGAGCGCCCTGCCAGCTCAGCGGGATCTCATCCTTCTGACCATTGCCGTTGGGATCCTCATCGCGGAAAGCAATCAGCATCTCTTTGAATTCATCCAGAGTAGTGGGCATTTCCATGTCCACAGCCTCCAGCCAATCGGTATTGACTGTCCCGATACGGTTCAGGCCGATAAAGGGAGCCAAGCCTGTATTGGGAAAGGTGTACCGATATCCAGCCCAACGAGGCCGGTTATTCGCCAGCATTTTGCCTTTCCTCTCAATAAGACAGCCGCCATTACCAATCTTGTCACACCGGAAAAGAGAAGCCATGCTCCCATAGAAAACGGAATCAGCTCCTCTCTCCCCACCTGCCCACAGAGTGCCAGAGCGGCGATACCGTCAGCCAATATCCATTCTGCCCCCACTGGAAGAGAGCGCATCAATGCATATATCAAAAGAAATATCACACCTGCCAGGGCCATAATCATTCCAAAAACAAATGCAATATTTGGCCGAACAGAGCCAGGAGCTACCAAAGAAAGAATCCCCCCGAAAATCAGCAGCACAGCTGCCACCAGGCATGCTCCCCGCGAAAGTTCCTTCTTCCGAATCTGCAATTTCGGCATGTTTACAGCTCCTTTCCGCCCCTCTGCCTAAAAAATGGCTCTAAACTCTTGTTTCAGAGCGCCTCAGCAGCATCTGCCGCCGTATCGAGCCAATCGCCGTTGCAAAGCTCCACGAGACCTGCATCGCAGTTTTTCGCCACGTCCGGATCCATAGGAAGTTTGCCCAGCACCTTCAGGCCGTATTTCTGAGCTACCTCATCCACATGGCTCTCGCCGAACACACGAATCTCCTTCCCGCAGTCGGGACATTTTACATAGCTCATATTTTCTACAATGCCCAGAATCGGAACATTCATCATCTGCGCCATGGCAACTGCTTTGGAAACAATCATGGAAACCAGTTCCTGAGGAGAAGTCACAATGATGATGCCGCTCAAAGGAATGCTCTGGAACACCGTCAGCGGAACATCCCCAGTTCCGGGAGGCATGTCCACAAACATATAATCCACATCCTGCCAGATGACTTCCGTCCAGAACTGTTTAACGGTGTTGGCGATAATGGGGCCCCGCCATACCACCGGAGCGCATTCATCGTCCAGAAGGAGATTAACGGACATAATATCAATACCTGTTTTCGATTTTACAGGAAGAAGTCCCATCTCAGAGCCTTTGGCCTTTTCATGCAGGCCGAAAGCTTTTGGGATGGAAGGCCCGGTGATATCTGCATCCAAAATAGCCGCATGGTGGCCTCTTCGATTCATAGTAACGGCCATCAGAGAAGTTACAAGGCTCTTGCCTACACCGCCCTTGCCGCTGACAACGCCGATTACCTTTTTAATGCTGCTCATTGCATGAGGCGCTTCCAAAAAATCCGCCGGATTTGTCTGGCGGGAACTGCAGTTCTCGCTGCAGTTTCCACAGTCATGATTGCAGCTTTCGCTCATTCTAAATCAACCTTTCTTTCACGCCCTAAAGCATGTCAATATACCAGCGGACTTCTACTGGTTCTTGCCGCCGGTTCCTTAATACAGTCTTATTGTAGGTGGAAGCATTGCTTTTGTCAACCGCCTTCATTATGAGGATGTGCATCCTTTCTATTTTTGCCTATCTGATAAAAATATTCCATCTTTTACAGAACCGGATACAAAACCAAACGGCCTTATTTTGCACCGGGCTTGTAAAAACTATGATTCCAACACTTTAGACTCTTCAGCCAAATGCTCAGTGTTTCGGGCATACATTAAGATGTAAGCCTCCTGCAGTATAAAACGAAAAGCAGGCCACGGGCAAAACAACCCAAGACCTGCTCTTTCTGTGTGACCAGTTCTATAAGCCGAGTTCTGTCGTGAACGACCATCTATCTTGGCCTCGCGTTGCCGCGCAGGCTCAATGCCACCTCCACGGGATATACGCCGGGCCGGCGTTCTCATCCCTCCGCGGTGTTGCTCCGGATAGGGTTTACAGAGCCATACGGTCTCCCGTATGCTGGTGAGCTCTTACCTCGCCTTTCCACCCTTACCGCTTTTTAAGCGGCGGTATATCTCTGTTGCACTTTCCCTGGGGTCGCCCCCGGCGGCCGTTAGCCGTTATCCTGCCCTGTGGAGCTCGGACTTTCCTCAGACGGGCCCTTTCGGGCTTCGCCCGCAGCCGTTCAAACTGCTCACGATATACAGTGTATCGGATTTCTCACAAAATGTCAAAGCAAACTTAAAACCCGCTTACCGAAGAAAAGAAATCTTATCGGATCCGGACGTCGCTTTCGTTCATATTAGATGTTGAGAAGGAGAAATCATCCAAAGAAACCATCTTATTGGTTTTCTGGCTTTCATAGGCGGCCAAAACGATCTTGAGGCTCTTCATGGCCTCTTCCCCGTTTACCAGAGGTTGCTTTTTGTTCTCAAGAGCGTTGATAAAATCTCCATAAAGAGCGTTGTGGCCCGTTCCATACAGATCAGGGACGGTGTTTTCCCGCAACTCCCTGACTTCTTCATCCTGTGGCAGGGAACTGGCAAACTTCCACATCTCCACTGTATTGAGAGCAACGCCGCCGATCACCGCCGTCCCTTTTTCGCCGAATACAGAAAGGGTTTCCTCCAGGTTTTCCGGGTAAGCGCAAACAGAACCTTCCACCACGCCTACCGCACCATTGTGAAAACGGATCAAAATAGCGCCGAAATCTTCTGATTCAATAGGATGGAGATAATTTCCCGTCATAGCCATTACCGTCTCCGGCTGCCCGCCCAGGCACCACTGCAGAAGATCAATATCGTTCAGGCACTGATGCATAAGCACGCCGCCATCCTGAGCCCAAGTGCCCCGCCAGGGAGCCTGGCGGTAATAGAGCTTATCCCGGTTCCAAAGAATTCTGGCCGTGCCGTTGACCACCATTCCGAAACGCCCTGTATCCACCGCACGGCGCAGATGCATCACAGGTGCGTTGAAACGGGTCTGATGGCATACCCCCAAAGTCACACCCTCATAGCGGGCCTCTTTTACCATACGTTGGGCATCCAGGACGCTGAGCGCCATAGGCTTTTCCACCAGCACATGCTTTTTATGCTCGATGCAGTAAATGGCAATTTCCGCGTGGGAACCGCTTTCCGTAGCGATTACACACACATCGGGGGAAAGCTCCTCCAATGCCTCTTTATAATCTGTATACACCTGCGGGCGGACGCCAGTAACAGCCTCATAATCATCCGCCTTTTTTTCTGCCAGGCTGCGCACAAGATCGCAGACGCCCACCAGATCACAGGCCGCCCGGTTTGCAACCGCAGCCGCTATATGGTTCTTTGAAATTCTTCCGCATCCGATCAGCAAAAACCGGTATTTGTTCATGCTCACCGCTCCCCTTTTTCAAAATTCAGCCGAGGCTCCGCTCATAATGGTTCCTCTAGGCGGGCAAAAGCTTCAGCACACAGTATAATTCTATCTGTATTATATCCCCCGCTGGCAGCATAGTCAATTCTTAATGCAAACAGGCCGGGCACCCTCTTGCAGATAGCCCGGCCTTCCGCCCATTAAATAATGAAATAGTGACTATATGAATACGATTAAAGTTTCTGTTCGAATACATACCGCCCGGGGGTCAGGTGGAATGACCTATCTTCGGTTCTATCTCCGTTTATGCAGGTTTCCCCATCAAAGGGGAGCGTCAGCTCCGCCTCTGCATCGAAGGGAACGGAACAGCAATAGCGGAAGATTCCGTCTTTATACTCCCAGGAACTCTCTATGCGTCCCACCGGAGAATCGAAAGAAGCTTTAGCCCACTGAAGCCGTCTGGAAGGCCTGGGCTGCAGGCGGAAACTGCGGAAACCGGGGGCATCTTCCCGAGGCTGGATACCGCACATATACCGATACATCCACTCCGCAATGGAGCCATACGCATAATGGTTTAAGCTGTTCATCCCCGTCCCGCTGATATGCCCGTCCGGCAGGACAGAATTCCAACGCTCCCACACAGTAGTAGCCCCCATATCCACCTCATAGAGCCAGCTGGGGAAGTCGTCGTTGAACAGCAGTTGATAAGCCTCCTCGTCTCTTTTTTCCTGAGAAAGAGCGAGGCAGAGATAAGGCGTGCCTACAAAGCCGGTAGAAAGATGCATGCTGTTTTCCCGAAGCTTTTCTTCCAGACGACGGAGGGCGCCAGGTCGATCCTCTTTCGGAACTAAATGCATATAAAGCCCCAGCACGTAAGCTGTCTGGGTGTCAAACCGGCAGAGCCCGCCGGGCAGGAAATATTCTTTTTGGATAGCTTGCCGAATCTCTTCCGCCGCTTTTCCATATTTCTCTGCGTCATCACTCTTGCCGAGAACCGTGGCGGCCTTTGCGATCATATTCATTACATAAAAATAACAGGCTGAGGCTACAAGATAGGGATCCGTCCCGCCGAAGCGGTCGTCTTCCGCTCCCTCAGGCGTATCTAGGGCCAACCAGTCCCCGAAATGGAAGCCCGTGTGGCGAAGCCTCTTTCCACCCGTCTCCGCATCTTCCTTCAGCAGGTATTCCGCCCAGGCCTGCATATTGGCATACTGCTTCTGAAGGAGCGCTTTGTCTCCGTAAAACACATACATGGTCCATGGAATAATGATCGCCATATCCGCCCAGGCTGCCGCCCCATGACTGCCAAATTCTGAGGTATCCTCAATCATCATAGGCACCGCATGAGGCACGGAGCCATTATACAAATGAATCTGCTCTTCCAGAGCATCCTGCATATATTTCGCATAAAAAGCCGGCGTATACATATTAAAGCTGGCCGTGGCGGCAAAAATCTGGGCATCTCCCGTCCACCCCATGCGTTCATCCCTCTGGGGGCAATCTGTAGGGACATCCAGAAAGTTCCCCCGCTGGCTCCAGAAAGCATTTTGGAACAGCCGATTGATGCGAGCGTCAGAGGTCTCTATGTTTCCTGTAAAATCCAGGTCGGAATGAAGTACGCAGGCCACAAAATCCTCCGGGGCAACCTCCACCCCTTCCACACGTACATACCGAAAGCCATAGAAGGTGAAATGAGGGCGGATATATCTTTCCTTCCCGTCCGAGGTATACACAAATTCCGCCTTTGCCGTGCGAAGATTATCCCTGTAAAAACAACCGTCCTGCAGAATCTCGCCATACTGGAGGCGAATTTTTTCTCCCTGCGGCAGGCGGCAGGTAAATTCCACCCAGCCTGTGATCTCCTGGCCGAAATCCAGCACAGTCTCACCTTTCGGTGTCTGGATCACCTCCGCAACAGGAAGCCTTTCCGTGATTCGAACAGGGACGCTCATCCGGTCCCTGAGATCCTCCTGAGAAAGAGAAATGCGCTCCACCGGCTGGAAATTGTCGTTTTCTCTCCCTGGTTGACACCAATCCGCATCCAGAAGGCGGGCGTCTATGGTTTCCCCGTCATAAATACCGCTCTCCAAAACAAATGAAGGCTTCCATTTCCAGCTTTCATCGGTGAAAATGCAGAGCTTCTCACCGTCTGCAAGCTCTATATGAAGCTCGCAAAGGAAAGCAAAACGATCCCCGAAAAGATTGCGTCTTTCATAGCTTTCATAGCCAAACCGGCCCTTATACCAGCCGTTGCCCAGCATGGAGCCTACCGCATTTTCCCCCTTTCGGAGAAGTGCCGTCACATCATATACCTGCGCCTGCTTCCAGAAACGATAATCGTTACAGTAGGGAGTGAGATACTCATTTCCCGCCTTCCGGCCGTTTACATAGAGCTCATAGAGCCCTAATCCGCACACATACGCCCGGGCGGAGCGCACCTCTGTGGGCAGAGAAAACTCCCTTTTCAGAAGAGGATGCTCCTCCCCGCTGGAGGAAATCCAAGAAGCCTGCCAAGGCTCCTGCATTTTACCTGTTTCAAACCAGGAAAAGCCCTCTGCCCTGCATCCGGAATCCGTCTCCACCTCCACACTCCAGTAATAGCGGGTTCGGGGCTGAAGCTCTATGCCAGGGCAATACCCCAGACTGTCTATTTTCTCTCTCCCGGACGCGGCGCTGTCGTGCAAAAGATTTTTCCTTTGTGCATCCGCGTATATGCGCACCTGTGCACTCCGTGTCTTCTTTCCCTCAGCCTCTTCCACCTTCCAGGAAAGGGTAAGATCCGAAAGCTCATATCCCAAAGGCGTTTCCACATGGTTCGCCCGCATTTTGACAATTTTCAAAGCGATCTCCTCCTGTTATTTAAGAAATAAAATCTACAGAAGCCCCAGCTCCGCTGTGGCCATATTGGGATATTGCCATGCACTGAGCATATGTTTTCAATTCCTGCTTTATGGGATTCTCTTCACCAAGAAAACAGCCAGATATATCCCCGGCAAAGCCACAGGATCTTTTTAAAAACAAGCAAGAATCTATATAGAAAAAAATATCCACCTGTAGTATATTTATACTATCTTCCGGCTTTCAGATTGTCAAGAAGGAAGGCGGGCAGAGAAGTCGGGAACGGGAACGCCAGCATTCTGGGCCCACAAAACACCCGGCATTTGTCAAAGGAGGAATTATGACCATGAGTATGAAGGAACGGATGCACACCGGAGAATTGTACCTTCCCGGTGATGAGGAAATCATGAGGGGGCAGCTTCAGCGGCTGAACCGGCTGTATGACTTTAACATGACAAGGCCCACTGAATTGGATAAGCGCCAAAAGCTTCTTAAGGAAATGTTTGCCGAAATCGGCGAGGGTTGTTATATCGAACCGCCCTTTCACTCTAACTTCGGCGGCGGTCATGTGCATTTTGGAAAAATATTTACGCCAATTTCAATCTCACTATGGTGGACGACACCCATATTTATGTGGGTGATTACACGATGTTCGGCCCGAATGTAACAGTAGCCACCGCCGGGCATCCCATTCTGCCGGAGCTCAGAGAAAAGGCGTATCAATATAACATGCCCGTTCATATCGGCAGAAATTGCTGGATAGGCTCCGGCGCCATCATTCTCCCGGGAATTACCATCGGCGACAATGTAGTTGTAGGTGCAGGAAGCGTCGTGACCAAGGATCTCCCTTCCAATGTGGTGGCCGTGGGAAACCCCTGCCGGGTGCTGCGTCCCATAAACGAACAGGATGCGAAATATTATTTTAAAGGTAGAAAAATAGACTATGAAGCTCTGTGAAAGACAAATGGATTGCCCTGCTTAGTGGATCCCACGAAAGAATCGGAAAATAAAAGCAACCCGGCGCTGCAGATTGCCTGCAGCGCCGGGTTTTTAAATTCCGATTTATCTGAAGGAAATAAAGTCGCACGGCTCTTTCTCCGGAATTCTTCCGGCAAAAGGATCCTACCGTCCTCACAAGGAGAACTCACGGCGCATATGTATCGTAGATCCGATTTCTTCTGAGCAGTTCCTCTTTCGGAAGCTTTTCTGCATCTTCAATCTCATAGGTGCCGAAGGTCTCCTTCATGCGGAAAACGGGATCCACCTGCACATAGGTGACCCAGGGAAGCCAGGCATATACACCCCTGCTATCAAAGGAATACACATTGGCGCTTTCCTCACAAAGCCCTCTGCGCCCATAGCCGAAGCTTCCGTCCAGATCCGTCCCCTGCTTGGGATTCTTACTGATAAATATGGCAAAATCCCTATAATGAGCGTCCCCTGTAATCAGGTAGAGCCGGTAATAGATATAGGAGCATGCCGCCATATATACATCCGCACCGGAGTGGCCTGTGGCAATCAGGCTTTGGCCAGACATATCCACATGATGGAAGGCATGTATCTTCTCAATGGGCTTTACAGGAAATACCCAGGAATACGTCCAGGTTTCGGTGTAATCCGCAGCGCCCTTGGTTGCCTCCAGCCATTTCTCCTCACCCGTAAGATCATATAAGGCTAGGAAGCCAAAGAAGGCGTAAATACCGCTTTCCTTATCGAGAACATCAGCATTGTCGCAGGTGCCGCCCAGATATTCCAGATTCTTATAGATGTGCTCGTAACACCAATCCCCTGCCTTTAAAGCCGCTGTTTTATATCTTTCATCCTTCGTAACCAGGTAGAGCTGCACTAAAAACCGCAGGATGTTGGAGGTGTTGGCCTTAGATTCCAGCCTGACGGTGCCGTCAAAATTATAAGCTCTGTGCCAGCATCCTTCTTCATCCGCCGTTCTTACAAGCCAGTTTCCTACAGTTTTACAGTAGGAAAGCCAGTCGTCATGTTCCTCCCCCTGCTTTTTCAGAAATACATATCCATCTAGGATACCCTCCAGCCCATCAGCCATCATCCGAAGCCAAATCGGCTGATCCAGCCACCTGGCCGGGAAGGGATCATACCATGTTTTGGGGGCTCCCCATTCTGTAAGAGAATTGTTGACCCACCAATCCAAAACATGTTTTCCCTTCTGAGCGGTTTCAGGTCTGTTTTCCGCATAGCCGTACCGCAGAAGCTGATACCCAATATTGGGCTGCTGGCCGATAAAGCCCATCTGATAATCCACGATGCCGATCTCGCCGCTGGGCAACAGGCACTTGAAGGGAACGCCCCAGGAACCGTAATACTCCCGGCAAAGATCGTCAAACATATCCATACACACATGATAGAGTTTGTCGTTATCCACAGGAGCCACAGCGGGATTGAAAATATCATAAAAGAACCGCCATGTGTTCTTCATCATGTTCTGGAAACCAGACTGATTGGAAAAATGCCACAAAAGGCCATATTCCTGGGTAAAGCCCTCTTCAACAGGATGATATCGCTTGTTAAGGCCAAATTGATAGCGGTAGGGCCCGTTCCGGTAAGGCGTCATGTCCTCGTTAAGACCCTCTGTGCCAGGATACACGTAGTCCATAGAGATGCCGTTCGGAACGCTCAGGCCCAGAGAGCCATATGTATAAGAGGGATCTGTCCGGCTATCGAAATGATTCTCAAAGGGCTCGCTGGCCTTAATATCCGCCCGGGCCCGGGAAAATACAACCGTATCGCCTGTGCGCTTATTCTGCATGGCAAAAAACGGCAGAGCAAATCGCGTTTCCCGATACCAGTAACAGGGAAGATCCATATCCTTCCCGATAAAATGATCCGGAGCATGTTCATTGTGCTTATACCAGGCGCCCGGCGCAAAATAATCGTAATCAGGGACGCCGCCCCCTGCGCAGACCCCCAGAGTTACTCGGCTGCCAAAACCCAAATCATCCTTAGCGGCTTTCTCTACTCTGACCTTTCTCTCAAAGGAAAACGTGTTTTCCTTTACATAGGGAGCAAATCTGTCTTCAAAGTGAAATACCGATCCCATGGGCGTGGTAATACTTCCACAGGCCGTGACGGTATCTCCCTCCTGGTTTAGTTTCTCATAGGCTCCGCTAAATTCTACATGCTTAGCAGCGTAATCCTTTAGAATCAGAACAACAGGCTTTTGGGTTTCATATAGAGGAGTATCCATCCCTGTCTTATAGACCGCACAACCCCAGCCCCCGTTTTCTCCCACAGGGAAGCGAAGAGCGACTCCTCCGGAAATCAACTCAAAAACACTCATACACTCCGTCCTCCTTTTCAAAACAAAATTACTTATTCAGTATACTCCGATCCCACCCCAAAAAGGGCATATGTCAAACAGGGGACCTTCTCCATGGACGCTGCGCACTCTGGCAGACGTCTTAAGGCCCCACGTTGCCAGTATAACATGCTCTTTTCATCTCTGCAATCAAGCAAAATGGCCAAATTCTTTTTATTTTTTCATCAATTCTCACATTACTATATATATCTTCCTAAAATTGTTATTCACAACACCCCGAAAAAAGTAAGCCCTGCTGTGCACGATTCGCACTGCAGGGCTTATTTTTTTTGACTTGGAAAGCTTACCTTCCTCAACGAAAGCATACTACACGCTCTCATAAAAGCAAAACCATTGATACAGGAACTCCTTTATGGAGTCCCACATACCACTCTACAATCTAACATCATTTTCCTGGATCCATTCCCATTCCCTAGCGAGGAAATCATCAACCAACAAACGAAAATGAATAGGCTCCGCCTGATTCTCCTCCAGGCAATGCCGTATATGCTCTACAAACACCCGGTTTAGACTGATATCCGGAATTTCAGCTGCTGCTACTATTCCGGTTCCCGTTGATTTTTCTACCCGAATCCCAAATGTAACTACATTTTGTATATCTTTTAGAGAAATTTTTTCACAAGTTAACCGATATACAAATTTTTTCCCACTCAAGCTTATCCCTTCTTTGTCAATTCATCTACTGTGGTTCCTAACTGCTCTGCCAATTTTCCCAAGGTTTTTACCGTGGGATTTCCATCGCCGCGCTCGATAGCTCTTAAAACTGTTGGGCTGATGCCTGCAGCCAATGCCAGCTGTTCCTGAGAAAATCCACTCTCCTTTCTTTTTTTCTTGACATTTTGCCCGACTATTTCGCTAATCATGTGGAGCCCCCTCCTTTCACATTTATCAAAAAAATAGTAGAAAGATTTTCGAAATTATGCAAGCCAATATTCTGTCGATTTAAGAAATTTTTTAGGGAAAAAGTAAAGTAAATAAACATCACATATAAAAATGAACAAAATTCACATTTTATACAGTGGTATTTCCTGTATGAAATTCAGCGACAGCTCTGTTAGTCTATTTTGAACAGAGGTCAAAACAAAAAAGGGAACGAGGCTTCCCGTTCCCCCATTATATCTTTATAGCGGCAACCATAACTCTGCTGGCAATGCAGCAGATAAACAATATTATTCGCAGGTTTTCTCAGGGCAGAGCTGCTGCAGAATAAACGGCAAAACCTGCTCCCTTGGAATTTGCAGCACAAGAGCAAATTCTTCATACAGCAAATTTTCCGCTTCGTGAAAAAAACGTTCATCCGAAACATAAAATTTCTTCCCTTTGGCAAGCTGCTCCTGCTTATGCTGATACAACGCTTTTATCATTCGGACTAGTTCCAATCGGTCACCCTTTGCCAAAATTGCTCTGCATTTTTCCTTTCTCTCGTTTTCATTTTCAATCCAGGTTACATCTTCCTGAGGCATCTTTTCGATCAAATCATATATCTCTTCTACCGAAAGGACTCTCCGCATTTTTTCCACCAATTTTTTATTCTGCACCGGTACATAAATAGTAGAGCGAGAGTTATCTAACGGCGTCAACACAAAATACTCCACAGGTTTCCCACAGAAATCCTTTTTGGCCACTCCATCGATTCTACAAACTCCCTGTGTTCCATACACAACCGTATCATGAACTTGAACAGCACAATCCATATAGCAAACTCCTTTCAAACATGGCCTGTGAAGCCGCCGAAAACCACAGTGATTTTTGTATTTCTTCGCTTCTCGAAGAAATACAAAATAAAAAACGTGCATTTGCCGCAACAGGACTTACGTTCTGCTAATCTTCAGCAAACTGCACGTTGTGTATAATTAAGTATAGCATATTTTTTCGTGATATGTAATACCACACTCTCAATAAAACAAAATTTTGTATATCTTTCAGAGTTACCGTTTCGCGTAGGCAGTTGACGCTACCTCAAAGAGATTTTATAATAAAAATATAGACGTATTGGGGCGGAAAATCCGCCGCTATTTTTCAGAAAGAAGGAATGGCAGTGCAGCAGGTACGATTAGGAAAAACCGAAATCATTGTGAGCAAAAACGGTTTTGGAGCGCTTCCCATACAGCGCATATCTAAAAAGGAGGCTGTCTATCTTCTGCAGAAAGCCTTTTACAACGGTATCAATTATTTCGATACCGCCAGGGCCTATTCCGACAGCGAAGAAAAAATGGGTGCCGCTCTCTCTTATATTCGTGAAAAGCTCATTATCAGCACCAAAACGGCCGCCCAGAACGCGGAGGACTTCCGTAAGGATCTGGAAACCAGCCTGCGCAATTTGAAGACGGACTATATCGACATTTATCAGTTTCACAATCCCGCCTTCTGCCCCCGGCCCGGAGATGGAACCGGATTATATGAGGCTATGCTCAAAGCAAAAGAAGAGGGGAAGATCCGCCATATTGGTATTACGAACCATCGCCTCTCCGTAGCATCTGAAGCTATAGAAAGCGGACTTTATGAGACTCTTCAGTTCCCGTTCTGTTATCTGGCCGCCGAAGCGGATATTGCAGTAGTAAACGCCTGCGCCAAAGCCGATATGGGATTTATCGCCATGAAGGGGCTTTCCGGTGGGCTGATCACCAACTCTGCCATGGCTTATGCCTATCTGGCCCAGTTCCCCCATGTGGCGCCTGTTTGGGGTGTTCAGCGGGAATGGGAGCTGGATGAATTCCTTTCTTATCAAGAAACTCCACCTCAGCTTACAGAGGAAATGAAAGCTGCCATTGAAAAGGACCGCATTCAGCTTTCCGGAGATTTCTGCCGTAGCTGCGGCTACTGTATGCCCTGCCCTGCCGGAATCGAAATCAACAACTGTGCCCGAATGGGGCTGCTTCTGCGTCGTTCTCCCAAAGAAAACTGGCTCACCCCTGAATGGCAGGCCAAAATGGCCAAGATCGAAGATTGTCTTCACTGCAATCAATGCATGAAGAAATGCCCTTATGGTCTTAACACTCCTGAACTGCTCCGAAAGAATCTGGAAGACTACAAAACATTCCTGTAAACATTCATGCTATTTCTTTCAGAATCTCCTTACAGCCGTTTCTGTTAAGGCCGATATATCAGGCTCACACTCTAAAACTATACACAATGGAACCCACAAAAGCAGGCAGGGAAACGTGGCCTGCCTTTGTGGGTTTTTCTGGCATCCGGTGAATGTTTCCATTCCAGATAAGATTTAGGAGGCTGTGCCTTCTCACAACACATGGTTATACGATACAAAAATAGCTTTCTATTTTACGCAGAGCCCACATTGACCGTATTTTTCCCCCATGCTATACTGGCGTTAGAAAAAGGCAGATATCTTCTGCCGCAGATCCTATTTTTTGATCTTATAGAGGAGGAGCAGATCATGCAGCCACTATATACAGGTGACGTTTCGTCCTTTGCCGACTTTCAACTCCAATGTGAATGCGGCCATACTCATACTGTACCCATCCGCCATATTTATATAGGGAAAGGGATTCTTTCCAAGCTTTCCCATATACTAGAAGATTTCCAGGGAAAAAAGGTTTTTCTCATAGGAGATTCCAATACCATGCCGCTGGCAGAAGAAAAGGTGCTTTCGATACTGCAGAAAGCAGAATGTCAGGTTACAGAGCACATATTTGCATATCACGGGGCCGGGCACCAGGTTCTGGATGAAAAATTAATTGGCAATATGCTCATCCATCTCCCTCAGGATACGGATCTGATCGTGACCATAGGCTCGGGTACTATGAACGATCTTTCCCGGGTTATAAGCACCCGCTGCGGCATTCCCTATATCATCATAGGCACAGCGCCTTCCATGGACGGTTATGCTTCCGCAACTTCCGCCGTGCTGGTGGAAGGCAACAAAATCTCTGTACCTCTTCATTCTCCTTACGGAATCCTGTGTGATACAGAAATTATGCGCACTGCCCCGGAAATGATGTTTGCGGCAGGTTTCAGCGATGTGCTGGGAAAATATATTGCCATTCGGGATTGGCAGCTCTCCGAACGGGAAACAGGGGAATATTTCTGCCCCTATATTGCGGGATTGGTGCTGACCGCAGTGGAAGAATGCATAAAACAGGTGGACCACCTCTTTGATCAGGACGAAAATGTCCTTCTTTCTGTAGCAAATGCGTTGGTTCTTTCAGGGGTGGCTATCAGCATGTATGGAATTTCCCGCCCTGCAGCTGGAGGCGAGCACAGGATCGCGCACTGCTGGGAGGAAGCAGCCGCCAACTCCGGCGACAATCGTTATCTGCACGGCAACTATGTAGGGCTGGGAACTCTTGTGATGGCCCGGCTCTATGAGCTGGCGGAACAAGAGGAGGACCTGCCTCCATGTGATTACATGCCCTCCTTTGCAAAAATTCGCTTCTATCTTGATAAAATGAAGGGATATAGTTCCTTTGAAACCCTCCAGATCACACGGGAGACCCTGGAAGAAAGCATTCGCCATGCTGCAGAATCCGACGCCCGCTACACACTTTTGAATTATCTCAAGGAAAAAGGACGACTGGAGACATATATAGATCGTCTAAGTCGTGAATTTTTTGGCTGAGCTTCTCTTACCATTGAAAAAGAAAATCGCCGCATGCTTTTGATAGTATGCGGCGATTTACTTTTCTGACAAAATTTTATCCATAGCTTTTCCTTTTGCCAGATCATCAATCAGCTTATCCAAATACCGAATCTCACGCATCAGCGGTTCCTCAATAGTTTCTACACGCACACCACAAATCACGCCGCGTATGGAATTTCTGGCCGGATTGGGAGCTGGAGCGTTTCGAAAAAAATCGCCATAAGTAGTCTCAGCTTGCAAATGTTCCAGCAATTGATTCCGACTATAACCAGTAAGCCAGCAGATGATCTCATCCACCTCATCTTTTGTCCGACCTTTTTTGACCGCTTTATTGAGCAAAAGAGGATATACTTTTGAAATTTTCATTTGATAAACTTTCTCCATATTCACTTGGAATCCTCCTGTTTTCGCCGAATCGTAACATAAACCGTATCCCCGGCTTGCTTTTGAATCTTCTCCCGTATATTCTTACGTATGCCTATGCAATAACAAATTGAGCCGTCTGCGTTTTTCACACCCATATTCACGATGCTTCCGCTATATGGAACACCATCGAATGTAGCTTCCACTTTGACACGCCCCGCTCCGAATTCTTTCCGCAAGTCATAAGGGAAGCGAATAAAAGCCCCGTTTTTATCGGGAACCGGTTCAATTACTGCTGTGAATTCATATTTTATATCATTCATTTTCTCCACACACTCCTCTCAACTATACCTTGTCATATCCATTTTGATCGTTTTTCATACTTCCTGTGCACAAAACATTCCGTTGAAGGATGGGAGTCTCCCCACAAGTAAAAAGCCTGTGCCGAGCAAATTACTCAGCACAGGCTTGGAGCGGAAGAGGGGAATCGAACCCCCATATTCAGCTTGGGAAGCTGATGTTCTACCACTGAACTACTTCCGCATTTCTTTAAGTGCTTGTTCATTCTATCACATCTGCGGAAGCAATGCAAGATTTTTCTGAAATTTTTTTATATTCATCCGCCCGTCTCTACCGACTCTGTGCAATGCGGAGAAGCTTTTCTGCCAACCCCTCTTGCGTTATATCCTCTTGCTGCAGCACATAAATTCCCATATCTGCCGCACGACGATACACAGACGGATTCACATGGGAAAGCCGGCTCATCGTAGCGAGAACACCTTTGGCCCAATAGCCGCCGTATCGTTCCCTCAGAACATCCAGTTCATTGAGAGCCTGGGTATTGGGAACTCCTGTTTTGCAGGAAATAAACACAGGAGTGGGCCCCTTTGTCAGCAGGATATCCAATTCATTGATGGTTCCGGAACGCTGCTCGGTTTCCCCATCCCAGTCGATAACCACACTCACCTGGACATCGTCAAAATATCCGCTGTCTTTTGCTGTCACATATAGATATAGCTCCAACCAAATTCCAATGTCGCAGAGACAACTGCGCAGAAGGCGGCTTCTGTAGCGGAAGGAAACGCGTTTTCCGCGGAAAAGCAAATCCTCTATTACACCGCATTTTCGAAGAGCCAGAAAGATCTCTTTATTACAGTAACGGTGCTTCCCATCTGCCATGCGGATCTCCATGGGCGCCCGAACAGAAAGATCCTTGGATTCATCACCACCGGAAACTGCCTGCAGATACTGCACGTGCTTCGTCCAATTATCATAATGCTCCACATATATTTTCCAGACATCTTTGATATATTGTTCCATTTCGGGCGTAATGTTCTTTGCCCCCACATGCCCGCACCGAGGAAAGGAGCCTCCGGCCATAATCAGGAAATCCTCAGCACTGAAATGTAGTGAATACGGTGTATTTTCCGCTTCTGGGCAATGCTGCAGACTCAGAAACCTTCCTCTCGTTTTTTCGTATACCATAACAGGGATATTCCGGCTGCTGCAAAAAACTCCCGCAGCATACAGCATGGTGCTGCTCCCACCAGTGATATCTACCACACATTCCGGGAATTTATCGACGACTCTTTCCATTGTGGCAAGCATGCTCGGAATACGGTTGGCATCCGCTGTATAAAAATGTATTTGGATCGGGAGACCTCTTTCTTCCAAGCAGCGAATGATTCGGTCCTTTCGTTCCTTATGCATCAGTTTTCCTCCGATAAACACCAATGTTTCCGGACGAAACGCCACAGCGGCCAATATATTAAAAATTGGTTCTTCGTCATATAGCTCAATTATAGTCTTCAAGAGGTTCCTCCTCCCCGCAAATCTTTCAAAATGGTATATGGATAGGCTTTTTTATATAGTAATACGAGATTTTCTCAATGTCAATTTTCCTAAATCTAACGGCTCTTTCTACCTATAGCGTTCTTCTGGATTCGAGCAAAAGCGTTTTACAGATTATGTAAAATCCTGTTTTCCACAATTTTCACCGTTTCTTTTTCAGCAATTTCTGATATTTCAAAGAAATGGGTATATAACTAGCCCTTATTTTACAGAGCGTGTGGAAAACTCGGTGGAAAATGTGGAGAAATCCAAAATTCAGATTTAACTCCTAAAAATATTTTAAGATTATGTAAAGTAAAGACTTGTTTTTTGAAAAATGCGGTTTCACTTTAAGTTGTGAATATATTTCTCGAATTCTTTTTTGATTTGGTATAATATGGTATTCTTCCTTTAAAGGGGGGAATTCCTATGAAACGGCCGTTGCATAAAATCGGCATACCAACGCTCTTTGTATGCATTGTTCTTTTTTCTTTCTGTATGAAGCCCATAAATGTTTCAGCTGATTATGAGACACCCGGCAATTTTTCTACCACCTTTCCCCAAAACCAAAAGCTGTTCCATGTAGAGGGAGGCTCCCTTTTGCTCAGTACAGACGGAGCTAATTACACAAAAGCTGCGCTCCTTTCCGACCCGGAGAATCCACAATCCGCACTATGGGTACTCCAATTTTCATTTGTATACACAGATGCTATTGCCGGAGATTCCTTTCTCTATTTGCTAGAGGAAAGCAACTCCTCTGGTACCAGAATAGGATGGCTGGATACGGAAAAGCAAGCATTTTATACATACACTGCAGCTATCAACCCTATTTTACCTCTCCAATGGAAAATCTGCGATGATAATGGTCTTTCTCTCCGCGCTGTGCGGCTTTCAGACCCAACTCCCGGCACGTTTTACATCCGAATGCAGGATAAACCCTATGAAACAGATTTCGAGGCGGATACTACTCCATCAGAAAGCACTCCACCATCCTCCGATAAACCGGAAGAAGAAATTCCCGTCACGAAAATTTATCACACCTTCCCTGAGGGAACCACAGTCTCTTCCCTGGAAAAGGAATACAGCGGTTCCTCCCGCATCCTGGTTTCGGATGCATCCGGCATCCAACAAACCGGCGGCAAGCTGCATACGGGGTGGACTATCCGACTCTATGACGGAACCCGTCTTACCTCTATCATCACCATCCGGATTCCCGGCGATATAGGCGGGCAGACCAATTCTGGAAACCGCAATCTCTATTTCCGATATCTGGCAGGCGAAACGGAGCTTTCCGAGCCCTACCGCACTGCGGCGGATCTGAATCATGATGGCTCCATAACTGTGGGAGATCTGGTTCTCTTCCGAAAAGCACATGGCTAAAAAAATTCTATGGAAGTATCCTGCCAAGCAGTTCAACTCCCCTTCTCTAATCTTCCATGTAGTTTACAATGGATGTTTTTTCTGCGTTTTATCATATTCATATAATGATTCTATTCTGGTATTTCTTTTAAATTTGCGTAGCACAAGGCCCGCAGAAAACACTTGTATTTCCCCCTTTAATAGTATACAATACCATTTGTATTGTTTTTATGCTATGTCGTATGATTCCAGCGTGAAACCGGAATCATAGGAATATACAATTTCCAATACGAAATACACGTATGAGTATGGGGATCTTATTATTATGTTGAAAAAACTTGGGTTCAAAATCAAGCGGAATCTTTTCCCGGTGATTACCTGTAGTCTGGCTCTCATCATTCTGCTGATCTTCCTTTTTGCAAATAACGGAATTGAAAACCTTCGTCAGCTGATTCCCCAAATTCAGGGTGTCTGGCTTCTTGCGGCGCTGGCTACCGCTGTTCTCACTATGCTGTTGGAAGGTCTCACACTCCATCTTTTCTGCCGGCATTTATATTCCAAATGGACGTATGGCCGCTCTTTTTCCGTGGGGATGACAGGCCTTCTCTATAGCGCAATCACTCCTTTTTCAACCGGCGGGCAGCCTATGCAAATCTACGCCATGCGGAAAATGGGAATGGATACTGGCAAGGCCGGCTCTATCATAGCCATGAAGACACTCTCATACCAGGTTATCATGGTAACATACGCTCTTATCCTCATGTGTTTGCAGTTGGGCTTTTTTATAAAAAATGTAACAAATCTGGCCTTTATAACTATTATCGGCCTTATTTCCAACGCAGCTTTTATCGGGTTGGTTTTTCTTTTCACTATCAGCGCCAAGGGTACTGACCGGATCCTGCATTTTCTTCTGCGCTGGCTTTACAGATTTCATCTGTGCCGCCATCCTCTGCGGCGCTATCACTCCATCCATCAGCAGCTTTCTATGTTCCACAATTCTTCCAAACTTATGGGCCGCTCTTGGAAGTTGTATGTTCCTGTGGTACTCCTTACGATTCTGCAAATTTCCCTGACGGGTTCCATTCCCTATATGATCTACAGAAGCTTCGGGCTTCCGGCCGAAAATGTCCAGCTCATCACCATGCTGGCCGCTCAACAATTTGTAATGATGGTCTCAGCCTTCGTGCCGCTCCCGGGTGCTTCCGGCGGAGCAGAAGGAAGCTTTTTGATGTTTTTCCGCACATTTTTTCAAGACACGATCACTCCCGCCATTCTGTTGTGGCGCCTTATTACGTATTATCTCAACATTCTCTTGGGAGCCATCTTCTCTTCTTGGGGCGGAAAACGCTATACCGATGAGAAAAAAATCGCTTCTCTGGAAAATGAGGCATGAGCTTTTTCAGGGCAGTAACCATTTCGTTTTTAAAGGCAAAAGCAAAGCGCACGCTTTGCTTTTGCCTTTTCTTTTGTCATCTTTTCCATCGCCCCCAATTTAGAAGAAAGGAATGCCTAAGCCACTAAAAGCATTCTCAGCATGGATTTGTTCTTCCCCGCATAGATATCTACAAAAGGGAGGGATGAGCCTTGCTCAACGGAATATGGGTAGGAATGATTGCCGTAAGTATTTTTTGCGCGGCGCTCACCGGCAGAATGGACGCTCTTTCACAGGCAGTATTCAGCGGGGCAGGTGATGCCGTTCAGTTGGTTCTCTCCATAGCTGGCGCCATGGCCGCCTGGACGGGAATTCTGAAAATTGCTGAGGCCGGAGGCTTCAGTCAGCTTCTTGGCCGCCTTCTGAAGCCTGCCACACGCTGCTTGCTTCCGGAATATCAGGATAATCCCGAGGTCATCCAGGCTGTATGCATGAATCTGACGGCTAATCTGCTGGGTCTGGGAAATGCCGCCACGCCCATGGGTATTGCCGCCATGAAAGCTATGGAGAAGCACTCAGGAACACGCCTAAGACAGGGTGCTACTGATTCTATGATCCGTTTTGTAGTTTTGAATACGGCTTCCATACAGCTTGTCCCTACTATGTTGGCTTCCCTGCGTTCTGCTGCAGGCTCCGCCTCGCCCTTCGAGATTCTTCCCGCTGTATGGATCACTTCCATTCTGACTCTCTGCACGGGCCTGCTTACCGCTAGGTTCTTGGAGGGCCGCCATGGATAAATTTGCCTCATTTCTTGTGCCGGGTTGTGTTGCACTTGTGCTGTCTTTCGGCTGTTTCCGCAGGGTGCCCGTATTTGAAGTATTCACCCAAGGCGCAAAGGAAGGGCTTCAGAACTGCCTTTCTATTCTTCCCACCCTGGTGGGGCTTTTGATGGGAATATCCATGCTAAAGGCCTCTGGCGCATTTGACGTGTTATCCTCTTTTCTTGCTCCCGCCCTGCAAAACCTTGGTATTCCAGCAGATCTGATTCCTCTCGCTTTCATGAAGCCCGTTTCCGGAAGCGGTTCCACCGCCCTGCTTACAGAAATTTTCTCCTCCAATGGGCCGGATAGCTTTGCGGGCCGGGTGGCCTCTGTGCTCTGTGCTTCCTCTGAGACCACCTTTTACTGCACAGCCGTATATTTCGGATCCATCCATGTTCGCAACACACGGCATGCCATTCCTGCCGCCCTTACCGCCGATGTAGCAGCATGTGTATTCTCCTGTCTTACGGTGCGGCTCTTATTTCCCTGATCGAAAACAGTTGGATGCTTTCTTCCTCCGGCTATTTCCCCGATGGATTCTGAAAGGAGAAAATTACAGTTTCATGGAAGAAATTCTTCATTTTGCTTTGGCTGGGCCGCCAAACTGCGGAAAAACTACCCTCTTCAACAGGCTTACTGGCTCTTCCCTTCAGGTTGGAAACTGGCCGGGAGTCACCGTGGAGAAAAAAACAGGAGTGGCATCTTTTGAAAATCTTCGGATGCAGTTCACGGATCTGCCCGGTATTTGTGCCCTCTCTCCCTGGTCACCAGAAGAAAAAGTAGCCTCTGATTTTCTCCATTCGGGAGAGGTGCAGGGAATCATCGCTGTTGTGGATGCCTTAGCCCCTCAGCGTGGTCTTTACCTACTCTCTCAGCTTATGGAACTTCATCTTCCCATTCTGGTCATTCTCAACCGAACTGATATGGCAGAAAGAGAAGGCTTTCTTTGCTCCCCCTCTCTTCTGAGTCGAAAGCTGGGGATGCCCGTGATTGCGGTCAGCTCCTCCAAAGGAGATAGACGCCGAGAGATACTGACGGCCTGCAGGAATCTTACAAAGCAGTCTCTTTCTCCAAAAATTTTCTTTCCACCTGAAAATGACTATGCCGAGGAAGCGGCGGCTCGCTACGACTGGGCGGAAGGTGTCTTGGGGCAGTGCTCAGAAAAATTGTCTTCCCGAAAGCTCTCTCCTTCCCTCCTGACTGACAAATTGGATACCGTTTTTCTCTCTAAGTATTTTGGGTATCCCATCCTGATTCTCATCCTGTGCCTAGTCTTTTTCCTTTCCTTTGGCCCTCTGGCAGGTTGCCTGGAGACCAGCGGTCTTTTGCCGGCTCTCTTTTCTGCCGCGCAAAAAGGACTTTCCTCTCTGGGAGCGGAACCCTGGCTTCAGGGGCTTTTGCTGGATGGAATGCTTGCCGGTGTGGGAGCGGCCCTCTCCTTTCTCCCGGGGATTCTGCTTCTGTTTTTTTGTCTGGCTCTTCTGGAAGATACTGGCTATATGGCGCGGGCCGCTTTCCTTTTGGACGCGCCTCTCTCTCGCCTAGGGCTTTCCGGCAAGTCGGTGGTTCCTATAGTCTCCGGTTTTGGCTGCACGGTGCCTGCTACCCTTTCCACCCGCATTCTGGAGAGAGAAGAGGAACGGCGCCGGACTCTCAGACTGCTTCCCTTCTTATCCTGCAGCGCTAAAACACCTGTTTACCTGCTGATTGCCTCTGCACTTTTTCCAAAACAAGGTGCATGGATAGTCGGGGGCCTATGTGCAGTGGGTCTTCTCTGTGCTCTCATTGCAGCTTTCCTTATGAAAAAAAGTGGCTATGGGGAAAATGGTTTTTCTCCCTTCGTGATGGAACTTCCCCCTTATACTTGCCCAACTCTCCGTTCTGTTTGGAACCGAGTCAAACAACGTGCGGCTGACTTCTTTTCCCGTGTCGTCAGTGTTCTTTTGTGGGCCTGCGCCCTTGTGTGGCTTCTGGAATCCATCTCTCCTGAGCTTCAGCCCGTAACCGACCCCGAAAAAAGCCTTCTGGCCTTTCTGGGTAAAGGCATCGCCCCTGTCTTTGCCCCTTGCGGCTTTTCTTTCTGGCAGGCGGCCGTCGCTCTTCTGGCAGGCCTTCCGGCAAAGGAAAATATAGCGGGAACTCTGGCCGTTTTGCTTCCGGGAGCTGCGCTGACTGTTTCTTTTTCCCCTCTTTCGGGCTTGAGTTTTCTTATCTTTGTTCTGCTCTATTCCCCCTGTGCCGCCGCGCTTTCCGCATATAAAAAGGAAGCTGGAAGCTTGCACAGGGCAATCGGGATGGCCGTTTCCCAAAGCTTACTGGCCTGGGCTGTCTCCGCGCTTTTTTTCCAGATCGGTTCCCTTTTTCTTTAAAGAGAGAAAAAGGTCCATGAAAATTTTTACAGCCCAATCTGTAAAAAACGGAAATATGCGCATACTATCCTACAGAACCCGGCTGTTTTCAGGGCCGAAATATGGAAAGTATGGAAAGTGAGGCCAAAAAGTATGGTAAACCGTGAGAAAATCCGCGTTGTTCAATACGGCTGCGGAAAAATGAGCAAATACACACTGCGTTATCTGTATGAAAAAGGTGCGGAAATTGTGGGTGCCATTGATAACAATCCCGAAATAATTGGAAAAGATGCAGGTGAATACGCCGGGCTGGGTGTCAAGCTGGGTGTGCCTATTCAGTCAGATGCCGACGCCGTCCTGGATTCCTGCGACGCGGATATTGCAGTGGTGACGCTTTTCAGCTTTATGACGGATATGCTCCCTCACCTGGAAAAATGTGTTTCCAGAGGCATCAGTGTGGTGACCACCTGCGAGGAAGCTATCTATCCCTGGACCACCTCCTCTGCCATTACCAACCGGCTGGATAGGCTGGCTAAAGAAACCGGGTGTACCATCACCGGAACGGGGATGCAGGACGTCTTCTGGGTAAACTGGATCGGAGCTGTGGGCGGAGCCGTCCATACAATCGACCGCATTGAAGGCGCTGTCAGCTACAATGTGGAAGATTACGGCCTGGCACTTGCAAAAGCCCACGGAGTAGGCTTCACCCCATCGGAATTTGAAGAAAAGCTGGCCCATCCCACCACATTGGAACCTTCCTATGTATGGAATTCCAACGAAGCTCTTTGCAATAAATTCGGCTGGACTATCAAATCCCAAACGCAGAAATGCGTTCCCTATTTTTATGAGACAGATCTCTGGTGTGAAACCATCGGTGAAACTATTCCAAAGGGGAACTGTATCGGCATGAGTGCCGTCGTCACCACAGAGACCTTCCAGGGGCCGGTGATCGAAACCCAGTGTATAGGCAAGGTATACGGTCCTGACGACGGCGATATGTGTGACTGGAAAATTTATGGAGAACCGGATACCGTCTTCCATCTGGATAAACCCGATACCCCCGCTCATACCTGCGCCACCCTTGTAAACCGTATCCCCACCATTCTGAACGCCCCTGCGGGGTATATCACGGCCGAAAAGTTGGGGGAACTCGAATATCTTTCTTGGCCTATGCACATGTATGCAGAATAGCAGGCAACCTCACCCTTTTCATCTCAGATATAAAAAGCAGCCGGAGCCCGGACGTCTTGACGTTTCCAGGCTCCGGCCGTTTCTATTTTGAAGGTGTTTTATGAAATGCGCAATTATACAGAGCCATATATGGGCTCTCCATCCTTGATGGTTTCCAGAATACGAATATTTCGGATCTCCTCCGTCTTGATTTTTGCCGGATCCCGATCCAGTATGACCAAATCAGCCTTTTTTCCCGGGCGGATGCTCCCCTTTTCCTTTTCCTCGAAATATTGATATGCTCCATATACAGTGACGGCTTTCAATGCATCCATAGGAGATATCCGTTCATCTTCCCCCAAAAGCACACCGCTTTTTGTCCGCCGGGCAACGGCACACCATGCGCTTTCCAGCATATTGGGCTCCGTGACCGGCGAATCCTGGTGAAAGGTAAACGGTATGCCGGCTCGCAGAGCCGAACCAGCAGGGCTGATATGAGCGGCCCTATCCCGGCCGAAATTTTCGATATGAGCATCTCCCCAATAGTATACATGGCCGATAAAGAAAGAGGGAATCATTCGCAGCCTTTTCACGGCTTCTATCTGGTCTCGCCCCAAAAGCTGAGCATGGATCATTACAGGCCGGATATTTTCTGCTTCGGGGCGGCCTTTCAAAACGGTTTCAAAGGCTTCTATATACTGCCGGGCCGCCGCATCTCCATTGCAGTGAGCCAAAAGCTGCTTGCCTTCAGAAAGAGCCTTTTGCACGTATTCCCTTACTGTCTCATCTTCCAGCACCGGATAACCGCAGTATTCCCTTTCCCCCTCATATGGCTGCCGCATCCATGCTGTGCGGGCCTGAGGGGAGCCGTCTAGAAAAATTTTGTACCCTCCCAGCCGGAAATGATTCTTGTAGCCATCCATATATGCCTGCAGCTTCTTAAGGATCGTTTCCTTTTCCCGAAAATCAGCATATCCCACTATATCCAGCCAAAGCTTTTTATTGGAACACAGATATCGGTAAATATCGGCCAGCATGCCCACGACCATGCCGTCCTGGGCAGTAGTGATGCCGTAGCTCGCATAAATTTCCTGTGCTTTCTGAAAGTTTTTTTCCAACTCCTCCATAGTAGGAACCGGCAGTTTCTGAAGATACGCTAAATAGGCATTTTCTTCCATATAACCAGTGGGTTCACCGTTTTCCAAAACAATTCGCCCTCCTTCCGGAACAGGCGTTTCCGCTGTGACACCCAGTAAGCGGAGAGCCATCGTATTGAAGACACCCGTATGCCCCGACTGGTGCTGCAGCAAAACAGGGTTTTCAGGAGCTGCTTCATCCAGTATTCTTTTATCCGGAGGGCATTTTTCTATAAGAGAAGTGGGATCCAATCCCTTTACCTGAATCCATTTTCCTTTTTCTATATGATTTTTCCGGATAAACTCCCGGATGACAGCTTGAATATCTGAAAAACTTCCTGCGCCTTCCACGCTGGCCTGCATAAGGGAAAAGGCATATCCCGAAATATGGCTGTGGGCGTCAATAAAAGACGGCATCACAACAGCGCCGTGAAGCCGGATACATTCTGCTCCCCTGCCCATAGCCTCCAGCTCCTCCTGGGTGCCAACGGCTTTGATTTTCCCGTTTTCCACTAAGAGTGCTTCTGCATATTCTTCCTTCTCCATTGTGAGAATTTTCCCACCTATATAAAGCTGCTGTTCCATATTTGCCTCCTTTTATTGAACGTTTTACTTTTTAGCAAACCATTCTCTCGTATCCTTATGCTGGGCCTGACATCATAAATAAAGTATTTTTTCATCTGCTTAAATAGCCGGCCTTTCCTACCAAAATTGGGAAACAAACTTAGTATAATACCAAAAAACCATCCCATTCCTAAAAAAGAGAATAATACCCTGATCGAAATTAAATTAGTTTGCTATGTAAGTCTATATGAACCCGTTTATGAAAATCCACATAGAATGGAAGGAACAATATATCTGTATGAAAGGAGATTATTTTATGGCAGATTTTGTTGCAGGAGCAGCCTGTAGCCGCCGTGATCCTGATCCCTTCCCAAAAGATCCGGTCGTTGGCATGGCATATGTTCCCTTCCAGCAATACGGAACTATTTATCAACCAGAAATGGGATTTGATAACGGGACGATTTTCCCCGATTTAAATAAACCTTTTTATGGAAGCAGAGGTGAGCCCAGATGAATGAGCGGCAAAGACTGCGCCGCAAAATCGACGCTTACAGCTTTTCCATGTGGGAGCTGCATTTGTTTTTAGATTCCCATCCTAACAATTGTGAAGCGGCTAAAAAAATGGAAGAATATCGTAAAATATTTGAAGAGCTCACAGAAGAATACGAGGCCACCTATGGTCCCTTGAACGAAGTCAGTTCCAAAACGAGCCGTTGGGCCTGGGTTGCTGGACCATGGCCTTGGGATATAGAGGAGGTCGATGAATAAATGTGGGTGTATGAAAAAAAACTGCAGTATCCAGTAAACATTAAAACTCCTAATCCCGCACTGGCCAAAATCATTATATCGCAATACGGCGGTCCCGATGGAGAATTAGGGGCATCTCTGCGGTATTTGTCCCAACGTTTTACTATGCCTTATTCTGAGCTGAAAGCCATCCTCACCGATATAGGTACTGAGGAACTAGCTCATCTAGAAATGATTGGGGCTATCGTATATCAGCTGACAAAGAATTTGACTGCTGAGGAAATCAAAGCCGCTGGTTTTGATGCATATTTTGTCGATCATACCACTGGCATCTACCCCGCCTCTGCTGCTGGTGTTCCCTTCACAGCCGCATATTTACAATCCAAAGGGGATGCTATCACTGATATCCACGAAAACATGGCAGCAGAGCAAAAGGCCCGCACCACTTATGACAATATTCTCCGTTTTGCCGATGATCCCGACGTTCGGGAGCCTATCAAATTTCTTCGTCAAAGAGAAATCGTCCACTATCAAAGATTCGGCGAAGGCCTTCGAATCATTACGGATCATCTGGATTCCAAAAACTTCTATGCGTTTAATCCGGAATTTGACCATCCGAACCGTAGAAGAAAATGATCTTATAGATAAGACAAACTATCCCATAGCTAAAAACATCCCGGAGAGAATTCTTCTCTCCGGGATGTTTGTGCATGAAACAGATTATATTTTTCTAAGCCTGAGGATATTTATAGATCGGGCAGGTGTCTGATAAGTAAACGTTTTGCCTGCATTATGAATTTCTCCATGAACAGGAATAACATTGTATTTGTTTTCCATGGAATTCACCGCATCAAGTTCCGCGGCAAGAATCTCTGTAGAAGCATCTGGGGCCACATCACAGTCTAGGCAAATCTCCACTTCCGTATCCGCATCACCTATGTGAATAAGTTTCAATATGATAGTATCCTCATCTGCAGTAGCCACTGTGGAAATAATTGGATGCTTCGTAAGGCTCTTCTTCTGCACCAGGATCCCATTGATATAGCATTCATAGCCGCCATGATACGTCTTGACAGTATATGTGTTGAACCTGGTATAGTCGATCTCAAGTTCTGTTTTATCCGGTTCGGGGAGATTCCGTTCAAAAAAGCTTCGTGTCTCTGTCGTGCCCCTTCCATTCTCTATTTTCCACACCTGATTTCGCACAGAACGAAGATTCCATCCGGGATCCTTGGGTTCGTTGCAACCCGCATCCGTGTTAGGATGAAAATTCCACACAGACAGAGTCACTGGATTATCCTTTTCAAATTTTAGATCAATTGTAAAAGTATATTCTTCCAGATCCTCCTTACCGAATGCCACCCACATCAGTGAATCAGGGCTCTGCGCCATGGGGCGGGAACGTCCACTCTGAAACTCCTCCATAGCCTTATTCCAAGCATCGCTTTTCCCTATATAAGGGTGATGACGTTCTTCCTCCAGCATAGTATATACGCCATTTTCCTCTTTCCAGCCTCCATATATGGTTTGAGCGATCTCTGCTGCTTCACCGTTTATTCTGGCATTCTTAAACTGCAGACCGGGCTTTGAGCACATCAGACCGGGAATTCCTTTATACACAGGTGGCTTCATTTCCACTTGCGTCTCCGTCTCAAGAACCTCTTTCCCCCTATTTTCCGCCATCATGGAAATAGCATGATAACTGGGAATGCCATATACCTGATGGTTATCAAATACGATCAGATTGGGTTTCCATGCAGTGTAATCTGAATTCTGAAACAACGGCGCATAGGAGGTTAATTTAACAATGTCCTGATTCCGTTCTGCCCCGGCCAGAAATACCGCTTCTGCCAAGGCGCATTCCATGGAAGCAATCGTATTTCCCCCATTGACTGCATATTCTCCCACAAAAATCTCTGGACCACTGCGATCATAGGACTCAAAACGATTTTCATTTTCCAAAAAAAATTCCGGCGTATTATAATAGTGTTCATCTGCGATTTCCGTTGGAAGACCGCTCTTTTCTGTGTGGCAGTTAGAAATATAAATAATATCCGGATATTTTTCCTTCAGGACCTTATAAAATTTTTCATACCTCGCTTCGTACTCCGGACCCCAATTCTCATTACCGATTTCTACATATTTCATACGGAAAGGTTCGGGGTGCCCTGCTTCCTTTCGCATAGCTCCATATACAGAATCCACTGGGCCCAAAGCATATTCCAAGGCGTTGAGCGCTTCCTGCAAAAATTCATCCACTGTTTCATCGTTGAACATTTCCGCTACCCTAGCCTGGCAGCTCATACCGCAGTTACATACATACATGGGTTCCATATCCAAATCCTCGCAAAGCTGCAGATATTCATGGAATCCCAGACCATTTGTCGTCCGATAATGCCACATAAGGTTGTGACTAGGTCTTTTCCATACGGGGCCGATGGTATTGGAAAACCGCATGGCCGTCTCTTTCGAAAAACCTTCTACAATGCAGCCACCAGGGAACCGCAGAAATTTAGGATGGCTGTTCTGCAGCATTTCCACCAAATCCGCCCGCAGCCCGTGCCCTTTAAATGTCTCCTTCGGCATCAGAGAAGTAAATCCCAGCAGAAGATCACAGTTTCTATCCGCAGTGAGAACAAGCCTGCCTTTGAAATTCTCGCCTGTGGCGCGAAGGATAAAATCCAGTCTCTGCCAATTCTCAAAGGGCCGTACTACGGCAAAGGAATCTCCATAGCAAGAGCCATCCTCTCCTTCTAAGGAAGCTCTTAGAATCATCTCTTCCGATGCTTTTACAAATATATAGAGGGAATATGAAGCGCCGTTTTTCACCGGGACGCCTGCATAGCCGATGTTCCATAGTCTTCCGCCTGCTGTGAAATGGACACGCAGAGCCGCTTCTCTCTTATCATTCAGTGTTTCACGCAATTCCAGCGCCATAGAAGCTCCCTGCACATACCAGCCGGGAATCGGCGTATACGGAACAGCCGCAGCCCAGTCATCCATACCCTCGCCGTGATTAAAGGCTCCCGGCCATCCTCCGCGGTTTTTAAAGATGGTTCCGTCCCCTTCCACACGGCATCCACCAGGTGTCAGAGAATCCTCAAAAGAGCGGTTTCGGAGCATTTCCGGATACAATCCGCCATCACCAGAACGATTGATGTCCTCAAAAAAGAGGCCGTAAAGATCCTCGGCAACAGGGAAGCGAGTCTCCTTTGTCTTTACTGTTACAGAATTTTGCATACAACTTCTCCTTTCATTGCCGCCAGCGCAGAATATAGGAAACATCACTCGATCTGTTAGTTCTGCGATCCAGCGGAATTTTTATATGCTTTCTCCAGTTTCCGATTCAAACCGAAGGTAAGCCAGCTCCATATGTTCACTTTAGCACACACTCCCCCGCTATGCAACGGTTTTACCTTTGCAGAAAGAGAAACTGCTTGTCTTTTTGGCCGGAATCTGGTATTCTTGTTCAAATCTTCTTTAATTACTTGCAAAGAAAGGGGCCTATGAAAAATGGAGACAGACAGACTAAAACGCCAACTTACATTTCTGATGGAATGCGATAAACTGAAAAAAATTCTACGGCGAACTGTGCTGATGGATGCTTCCCGGCGTGAAAACGATGCAGAGCATTCCTGGCATTTTGCCCTGATGGCATCGACACTTTTGGAATATGCTGGAACTCCCGGCCTTAACGAGTGCAAAATCTTACGTATGGCGCTTCTTCACGACTTGGTAGAAATATACGCCGGCGATACCTTCGCTTATGACCTAAAAGGCCACGAAGATAAAAAGGATCGGGAAACTTCCGCCGCAGACAAGCTGTTTTCCCTTCTTCCGAAAGACCAGGAAAATGAATTTCGCAGGCTGTGGGAAGAATTTGATGCGATGGAAACTCCTGAAGCCCAGTATGCCGCCGCAATAGACAGATTTCAGCCCTTTCTGCACAATTATATTACGGAAGGCCACACCTGGAAGGAAGGAAACGTCCATTCCGGCCAGGTATATGAGAGAATGGAAATCCTGCGTTATGCCATGCCGGAATTGTGGCCTGCGGTGGATTATATGATTCAGGACTCTATCCATAGGGGATTTCTTCTTCCATAATATTTGGCAAAATATGCGAAACGTCTTTTCCCAGTAGAATAGGACCCCATTCTCTATTGTGCAGGCAGAAAACGATTCTTCAGGATTCGTTTTCTGCCTGATTTTTTGTCTATTTTAAGCTTAGTGCGGCAAATACAGTTGCTTTTCGCCATTCTGTCTGATATACTTGCAATATCTTTTTGTAATTGATGATTTAAAGCGTAACGCTTTAAATTGCAAAATCTAGGAGGGTTTTTATGTCTAAGGAAATGACGATCTGGGTAGTAATCGGCATATATGCGGTCTTTATGCTGGCTATCGGCATCCTGAATTCCAAAAAAGGCGGAGGTATGACAGATTTCACCGTAGGAGGACGTAATGCGGGTGCATGGATTTCCGCTCTGTCTTACGGCACAGCATACTTTTCTGCCGTCATGTTCATCGGTTATTCTGGGGGATCCGGCTGGTCTTTCGGCCTGTATTCCACACTCGTAGGTGTTGGAAATGCCGTAATCGGCTCCTATCTGGCTTGGAAAGTTCTTGCCGGAAGGACCCGCGAAACCACTCGCAGATTAAAAATCAAATCCATGCCCCAACTATTTGAAAAACGTTTCCACAGCCGGGGAATGAAACTGTTTTCCTGCATCATCATCTTCATTTTTCTTCTTCCATATTCAGCCTCCGTCTATAAGGGGCTTACCAGTGTATGTTCTGTGCTGCTGAATATCGATGAGCAGGTCTGCATGGTAATCATCGCCATAGCTTCCGCTGTAGTGTTGGTACTTGGTGGCTATATGGCAACCCTAAAGGCAGATTTCGTGCAGGGCATAGTTATGATGTTCGGTGTTGCAGCTCTTCTGGCAATGGTAGTGGCCTCCCCAACAGTAGGAGGATTGGAAAAAGGCTTCACCCGCATGACAGAGTATATGCAGCAGAAAGGAATCACTCCTATGAGTCCGCAATCTGCTGTTTCGCTGGTGGCTACTATCCTCATGACCAGCTTCGGCACATGGGGGCTTCCCCAAATGATCCACAAATATTATGGGATTCGGGATGAGAAAGAGGTTAGGCGTGGTACTGTAATTTCCACCTTTTTTGCTTTTCTGGTGGCAGGCGGCGGCTATTTTATTGGTTCTTTCTCCCACTTATTTTTTGGGGACCAGCTTCCGGAGGGGGGCAAGGATTACCTGATCCCCAATATGTTGAATATGTCCAACCTGCCGGATATCTTGGTGGGCATTGTGCTGGTACTGCTTATTTCCGCCTCCGTTTCCACCCTCTCCAGTATCACACTGACAGCCTGCTCTACTCTTTCTATGGATCTGGTAAAAGATCGTATACGCCCGCAGATCAAGGATCAGAACCTTGCTATGCTCACCCGACTACTCTGCCTATTCTTTGTGGTGGGTTCCTATCTGGTAGCTAATTACCCAACTCCCATTTTAGAAATGATGAGCTACTCCTGGGGAATCATTTCCGGTTCTTTCCTAGCGCCCTATATGATTTCTCTTTACTGGAAAAAAATTAACCGTATCGGAGCGTGGGCAGGAATGCTGGGCGGCTTTTGCACTTCCTTTATCCCCGTGGCTCTTTCCGGCTTCAAAACTCCCGACGGCCCCATTTATGCCTGCGCTGCCATGCTTGTCTCCCTATTTCTGTGCTTTGTCGTCAGTCTTCTTGCTTCAAAATTCAAATGGAAGGGCAGTGAAGAAAATCCTACGTTTTACGCAAAGGATGAAACCATTCCGGTACGGTAGCAAAATTAGAGAAAATTTTTAAGATTATATCTTTTTTTCATAAAAAGGTGTAAAATATACATACTGTTTGTACCCCTAGTTCATACTTGCTATTTTGGAAATAAAGTTCCATATTTGTGCGGCGGAAAGGGTTGTGAAGAGTATGCTGAAAGAATTTGAAGAATTTCTTAAAGAAAAGCGGAAAGAAAATTCTCAAGAAAGAAAGAATCCCGACGCAAAAGCCCTGCGAGAAATGCTTTCATCCTTGCAAATCGAGCTTAAAAACCACAAACTTCCTGTGATTGTGCTGCTGGAGGGTTGGGGAGCCGCCGGCAAAGGCGGACTGATCGGCCGCACCATCCGAGAGTTGGATCCGCGCTTTTATAAGGTGGCCACAAAAGGCTCTTCCCCTGGGGTGGAAATCCGCAAGCCCTTTTTGTGGAAATACTTCAGCCGGATTCCGGAGGCCGGGAAGCTTACCTTTTTTGATACCGGCTGGATGCAGGAAACCGTAAGGGCTGTGGAGCGGGAAGAGCTGGGAAAAAAGGCGTATAAGGCACGCATCGCCAGTATCAATACTTTTGAGCGGCAGCTTACGGACAACGGCTATCTTCTGTTGAAGGTTTTTCTCCATGTTTCACGAAAGGAACAAAGAAAACGGTTGGAAAAGCTGGAGGACGATAAGAATACAGCCTGGCGAGTCAGCGTTCACGACCGATGGCAGAATCTACACTACGACGACTGCTTGCGGGATTTTGACCGGTATATGGAGGCTACCTCCACTCCCTGGGCCCCCTGGCACATTATTGACGGAAATAGCCGGGCTGACGCTGCCTATGAACTTACAGCCCTCCTGGCCGGCTCCATTCAAAAAGCCCTGCGGGAGGGAATTCCTCAAGCAGAAGTGCGGCCTGGGGAATATCCCCTTATAAAAATGAAGCCTCTGCGCAAGGTAGATCCAGAGAAAACTATTGAAGAAACAGAGTATGAGGTTCAGCTGAAATCCCTTCAAAACCGGCTGCGGGAGCTGCATAACAAGCTTTACCGCAAAAAAGTCCCCGTCATATTGGCTTATGAAGGCTGGGATGCCGCTGGCAAGGGAGGCAACATACGCCGCATCACCGGCGCTCTGGATCCCCGGGGATTTGAGGTGCATCCCATTGCCAGCCCCGAACCCCATGAAAAAGCCCGCCACTATCTCTGGCGTTTCTGGACCCGGCTACCTAAAGACGGTCATATTGCTGTCTTCGACCGCAGCTGGTACGGAAGGGTTCTTGTGGAACGGATAGAAGGCTTCTGCACGGAAACGGAATGGAAGCGAGCCTATAATGAAATCAACGAATTTGAAAAAGAGCTCGCCGACTGGGGAGCCGTTATTCTGAAGTTTTGGATCCACATCGACAAGGATACCCAACTAAAGCGGTTTGAAGACCGGCAGAATACTCCTTCCAAACAGTGGAAGATCACAGACGAGGATTGGCGCAACCGGGAAAAGTGGCCCGCCTATGAAGAGGCGGCGGACGAAATGCTGAAAAAGACCAGCACGGAATACGCTCCCTGGTATGTAATTGAATCCAATGATAAGCGGTATGCCCGGATCAAAACTCTGCGCCTACTGGTGGATGCACTGGAAAAAGCTCTGAAATAATAGGAATCTGGGGGCATAGAACCGTTAACCTTGAGCCCCCCAAAAACAAGCCCTGTCGGCACTTCTGAAGATGCCGACAGGGCTTGTTTTTGGCTGCGATTCTACCGCGAGCAGAACCACAAGATAAACGATAGGAACTATCGAGCTTTCCCATAGCCGTCGTAAATCCGGTTGCGAAGAAGTTTTTCTTCTGTGGGCAGAGCTTCTGCCTCCTCAATTTCGTAGGCGTCAAAAGTATCCAGCATCCGGAGAATGGGCTCGATCTGCGTGTAGCTGGTAAACAGAACGTTGGAATCCGCTCTCCACTGCACCTGCGTATAACACTGGGTGGCCTCGTGGGTCATTCCACGGTACCTGTAGCCGATGCTTCCATCCACATCCGTGTGCTGCCGGGGATTCTTATGGCAGAACCGGGCAAACTCCAGATAATGCTTTTCCCCTGTGAGGAGATATAACCGGTAATAGGTGTAGGAACAGGCCGCCATATACATATCCATTGCGGAATGTCCCGTTGCGATAAAGCTCTGGCCCGTCAGATCCCGTGTTTCAAAAGAATGAGGATGAATGGTCACATATACGGGGTAGCTCCACTTCATCGTCCAGGTTTCGGTATAATCTGCAGCGCCTCTGGCCGCCTCCAGCCACTTTGCCTCCCCCGTAAGATCATAGAGAGCCAGGAAGCCAAACATAGCATAAATACCGGCCTCCTTATCCAGCACACCTCCGTTATCGCAGGTGCCTCCCACATACTCCATTTTCTTATATACGTTCTTATAGCTGAATACACCGGCCCTCAATGCCGTTTCCTTATACCGCTTATCCCCAGTAACCAGATGGAGTTGCACCAAAAAGCGAATGGCGCTGACAGTCATCCCCTTTGTGAAATCAAAAACGGTTTCATCCGTATTATAAGCCCGGTACCAAGAACCATCCTCATTCTGGTGCTTTACAAGCCATTCCGCCGTCTGTGTGCAGAATCGGAGCCAGGAGGACTGTTCCTCTCCCTGCTTCTTCAGGTAGGCATAGGCATCTATGATATTCTCCATGCCATCGCTGAGCATGCGGATCCAGATGGGGTGCTCCATCCGGAACCGGGGCGGCTCCAAAACAAACCAGACGTTTGGCAGGCCGATCTCCATCATGGAGCTGTTCACCCAGAAATCGATGACATTCTTCCCTTTTTGAACCAAATCAGGCCGGCCAAACCGCTTGCCATAACGAATAAACATGTGTCCCATACCGGGCTGCTGGCCCACAAAGCCGAATTGATGCATCACATCCGTGATCTCCCCGCCAGGAAGATCCCACGCTCCCGGGAACCCCCACTCTCCCTCCGTCCAAGAACGACAGAAAGGATCCAAAAAATCCACCACCGCTTTCAAAAGTTCCTTGTTATCCACCTTGGCCACTGGGAAATGGAATACCGCGTCAAAATACCTCCAGGTATCCCGCATCATGCTCTGAAAATCCGGTTTTCTGGCAGGAAGCACGATCACGCCATATTCCTGGGTAAATCCCTCCTCCGAAGGGTGCATCTGCCGTATGATCTCTGGAGAAGGAAACAAAAGCTCCATCAAACTCTTTCCACCTGCCCGGGGACTAAACATCCGGGGGCTTCCGGCCTCTGTTCCCGGGTAGACGTAATCCAGAGAAAGACCTCCCGGCCTTCCAAATCCCAGAGAACCCACAGAATACTCCGGGCTGGAATGATATACACGGCTGGGCTGGCTGCCATCCCAGGGTTTCACATCCGCCTTTGGGCGGCAGAGAGCCAGCATATCGCCCGTAAAGCGGTCCTGCATAGAAAGAAAAGGCAGGGCAAAACGCGTTTCATTATACCAGTGATAGTCAAGGCTCAGATCATAACCCATAAAAAACTCCGGCGCCTTTTTATTCTGCTGATACCAGGCGCCGGGGCCAAAAAAGTCAAAATTACCCGGCTCAGTATGCGTTTGCATCACAAAGGAAATCCGCGAAAAAAATCCCTGATCGTCGGTGGCTTTTTCTACTGTTACCTTTCTTTGAAACAAGAAGGACGCTCCATCTTCTCTGGGGCTCACTGTATCCTCAAACCCATAGACAGAGCCGCTTTCCGTTTCAATTTTTCCCTTTCCCAAAAGAAGGTTTCCCCTCTGCTCCACTTCGCTGTAGGGAGCGGTATACCACCGGTTAAACCCGCTCAAAAGTCGTATAGTCAAACGAAGGGGAGCCTCTGTTTTACAAAGACACAAAGGGATGGGGTCCTCTTTGCATACGCTGAACCCCCATCCCTCCTTGCCTTCATATAATGAAAAACTGTATTTTCCAGCCCGGATGCTCATCTTTTCCATACAATTCAACTCCCTTGTTTCCCCAATCTATCGAGAAACTTTCATACTTTTTCACTGAACATGCAGCTCATGTTCTGGGCCCAGTATATCAATCCACAGATAAAAAGGCAAGTAAAATGCGCACAAATTTAGATAGAGGTGATCTCGTTCAGTTCTCCCTTGCGATATGTTTCCCTTTTTGAGAAAACATGCTATACTGATATTGCCATATCATAATAAACAAATACAATACAGGAAGCAGTAAACTGAAAAAGAGAGTTGATCTTTTTTCTCTGCCGCTTCTTACTTTCCATCAGGAGGAACATATGCCGCAAACAAGAACATTTCCCCGATTTACCGTTACAGAGAAAGCAGAGGCCAGCGTCAAAGCCGGTCATCCATGGATATACCATACTGAACTTCTGGAAGCTCAGCCCTGCGAGGACGGAGCCCTTGCGGACGTATACAGCCGTAAGGGAAAATATCTAGGAACCGGATTTTTCAACAGCCATTCCAAAATCCGCATCCGTATTCTTTCCCGCAATGCCAATGACCGGTTTGACGAAGCCTTTTTTGAACGCAGGCTCCGCTATGCGGTGGAATACCGCAGGACAGTGATGGGAAAGGATTTTTCCTGCTGCCGTCTTATTTTTGGGGAAGCAGACTCTTTTCCGGGCCTGACGGTGGACCGATTCGGGAGCGTGCTGGTGGCGCAGACTCTCTCCTTGGGAATCGAAAGGCTGAAACCCATGCTTTTCCCTCTACTGGTCTCCATTCTCCGGGAATATGGAGAAACAATTGAAGGAATTTACGAGCGGAACGATGTAGCTATCCGAGAACTGGAGGGAATGAGGCAAGGAAAGGGGACCTTTTCAGCAGATGGGATTTCTCGGGAGCTCTCCGGTAAAACTCAGATCACAGAAAACGGCATCCGGTATGAGGTGGATTATATCAATGGCCAGAAGACCGGATTCTTCCTGGATCAAAAATATAACCGGCAGGCCGTGGGACGCATAGCCCCTGGGAAACGCGTGCTGGATTGCTTCACCCATACAGGCGCCTTTGCGCTGAACGCTGCAAAGGCCGGTGCCGCCCATGTCTGCGCGGTGGATATTTCCCAGGAAGCGGTGGATATGGCACAGAAAAATGCCGCGCTCAACGGGCTTCAGAATACTATGTCCTTTCAAAAAGCCAATGTATTCGACCTTCTCACTCAAATGGCCGAATCCGGAAAAAAAGAATATGATTTTATCATTCTGGATCCTCCCGCCTTTACTAAGTCCCATAGCACTGTAAGAAATGCCTCCCGCGGTTATAAGGAAATCAATCTGAAGGCTATGAAGCTTCTTCCTCGCGGCGGTTATCTGGCTACCTGCTCTTGCTCTCATTTCATGACGGATGAGCTTTTCTGCAAAATGCTTCGCAGTGCCGCTGCAGATGCAGAGGTCTCTCTGCGGCAGATCGAGGGAAGACAGCAGTCGCCCGATCATCCCATTCTGTGGAACGTTCCGGAAACGGATTATCTGAAATTCTATATTTTTCAGGTGGTATGAAGCTTATAAAACAGACAAGCCCCCTATACTTACTATAAAAGGAGATTCAGCTGAATGGAATTCCATTTCTCAAAAGGTCTGGATACCGCCCCTCTTGCCCGGGAAATCCGGCGGAAAGTCTTTGTTGCGGAACAGGGCTTTTCAGAAGAACTTGAATTCGACGATATCGACCAGACCGCTTGGCATATAGTCCTCACCAGCAGAGGAAAGCCTGTGGGGACAGGGCGGCTTTTCGTGCGCAACCCAAACCGTCCTTCCGTTTTCACCATTGGAAGGCTGGCCGTGCTCCGGGAATACAGAAAAACAGGGGCCGGAAGGCTCATCATGGAGTATCTGGAAAAAGAAGCCGCCAGGCTGGGAGCCGGTAAGCTTATTCTATGTGCTCAGGTTCAGGCGCAGGGTTTCTATAAAAAATGCGGCTACCGTAGAACACTTCACCGCCCTGTGGACGACGAAGGAGTTCCTCATGTATATATGGAAAAGCGGATTAAATTCCCGAAAAGCAAGCGGGAAAAGAGAAAGATCGCCCTACAGTCTGCAGCCATTCTCCTAGCCATTTGGCTGACAGTTTATGGCATCGGAGGAGAGATCCTCTATCGAAACCTTTTGGCTCCAACCAACTATCCCGCTGGAGATTTTTCCACTTCCGAAGAAATGGAGGAGACATCCGGCTGGGAGGCCCTTCCTGCAGAGAACGGGAATTTTCTCTATGCTCGCCGGGTCATCCATACAGAATTCGATAACCGCTGGATTCTCCTTCTGCATCCATACCGGTGTGACAGCAGCTATATGCGGCAATATGCCGAGCATTTTTACCGCATGGGATACAGTCTCCTTATTCCCGACCTGCGAGGTCATGGCAGAAGTTCCTGGGCACCCATATCCATGGGAATTCAGGATGGGCAGGATATATCCGCATGGTGCAAAAAGCTTGCTTCCGACTATCCCGGATGCAGTATTGGCATATTCGGTCTTTCCATGGGCGGAGCCGCGGCCCTGACAGCCTCGGGCAAAAAACTGCCCGAAAATGTAAAAGCCATTGCAGAGGATTCCGCCTATCTTTCTCCCTGGGATGCTCTTTCCCGAAAACTGCGGACGGATACCGGTCTTCTTTCCTTCCCGTTTTTAAATGCGGCAGATAGTCTTTCTTTTTTATATAACGGCTATTCCTTGGCTTCCGCCTCCTGCCTTTCCTCTGTCATCCATTCTTCTATCCCCACCCTGTTTATTCATGGAGGCGAGGACACGATAGTGCCCGTGAGTGATATGGAGCGTCTTTATGCTTCCGCTACCTGCCCAAAAGAAAGACTTGTCATTCCCGGCGCTTCACACGCCCAGTGTGCACAGACTGACCCGGAGCTCTACTGGTTTACGGTCGAACGGTTTTTCTCTATCCATCTTTCACCAACCAGCAGCATATCGGAAGCCGAGTGAAAATCTTCTGCACCGTATTACAGAGGAAATCAAAAGGCCTCCGGAAGAATCCGAAGGCCTTTTTTCATCAGCATATTATCCCATGAGCGCTTTGCTTTCGAGAGTTGTTCAGAAAGCCAGCGGTCAGAATTTTACAATGTCGCCGTCCACTGTGCCGGTAAGGCCAGCAGCGTTGGCTTCATCCGTATCAATATGGACAGCCAATCCCGCTGTTTTGCTTACGCGAACGATCACATCCCCAAAAATCAAAGCTCTGTCGTTATATTCCATACGCAGGCCCACGGCTTCCCCATCGGTAACACCGTATTCCACAGCCTGTTCAGGCGTCATATGGGCATGGCGCTTGGCCACAATAACACCTTTCTGAACCTCGATTTCTCCCTTGGGCCCGATGATTTTGCAGCCCGGAGTTCCTTCCAGATCGCCGGACATACGCAGAGGCGCGTCAATTCCCAAAGCACGAGCATCGGTCTTCGCCACCTCTATTTGGGTTTCAGGGCGCACAGGCCCCAGAATAGACATCTTCAAAGACGATTTCGGCCCCACGACTTCCACTTTTTCTACACAGGCAAACTGCCCGGGCTGTGAAAGATCTTTCTTGGAGGTAAGGGTATAACCGGCTCCAAACAGTGTATCCAGATCGGCCTGTGTCAGATGCACATGGCGCGCAGAGGTCTCTACCATAATTTTCATTTCTGTATCCATCTCCATTCATATATTAGGACATGACTTGCTTTTTCTATTTTACTCCACTCTATAGGAAAGTTCAACATTAAATCCGAGGAATTCTATGGTATACTATACGCAGAAGCTTTGTTTCTAGGCAAATTGAACGCCAAAGAGAATCTAAAAGGATTCGCTTCAGCAATGGCAGGCGAGGTTGATCCGAGTCTTCTGCTACGGGAGAATGATCCCTAGCGGTGCGGGGTGACTTCACTCTTGCCTCTTCCCCCATGGGATAAAGATTTTCGAACATGAAGAAAGCTCCGAAAATTCTTTCAGGATTCGCTGAAAAGATTCGGCAGCATCCGCCATATCCATATAGAAAGGATGAATCACACATGATGTATGATAACTGGAAGGAATTGCAGGAAGCTTGCCTTTCCTGCCAGAAATGCTCTCTCCGCCAGGGATGCCGCCAGGTTGTCTTTGGAGTGGGAAATCCGGAATCAAAGGTGCTGTTCATCGGGGAAGGCCCGGGAGAACAGGAAGATATCGAAGGCGAACCCTTTGTTGGTCGCAGCGGTCAGCTTTTGGATAAAATGCTTGCTGCTGTGGGACTTGACCGGCACTGTGATCTATATATCGGAAACATCGTAAAGTGCCGTCCGCCCCAGAACCGGGATCCTCTTCCGGAGGAACAAGAGCAATGCATTGGCTGGCTCAGAAATCAGACAGCGCTGCTCCGGCCCAAGATCATCGTTTGTTTAGGGCGTATCGCAGCCATGAAGATCATTCGTCCCGATTTCAAAATCACCAAGGAGCATGGGAGCTTTTTTGAAAAAAACGGCGTTCTTCTCATGGCCACTCTCCACCCTGCTGCTCTTCTGCGCAATCCCTCCAGCAAGCCGGGGGCTTTTGAAGATTTTCTGAAGCTTCGGCGAAAAATGGAGGAGCTTGGTCTCAAGGAACCAGAAATCTTCTGAACCCTCTAATAAAAGCGCTTCTGTCTGCTATGAATTACTATGGCAACGAATCGTGAACGCATGAATATGGAATGTAAAAGAGACGGCAAAGCCGTCTCTTTTTGTACCTACAGAAAACGTTTCATACCTTCCACATTTTCTTCTTCCGTAGCAAGGAATTTTCCCGCCAGCTTTTCCACACTGGGATCGATATCCCCTGATTCTCTATAAGCCTTTTGCTTGCGGATGGTTTCGGTGACACCCATGGTATTGCCCTGCACCATCATCTCCGCCATATGGAAAACGGAGGGATCCTTCCATGTTTTCACAGCCGTCATCATCTGTGAGGAAATCCTTGCCATGGGGGAAACATCTTCCCGCTTTTCCCCCTGTTTTTTCAAAAGCCCATCGGCTGTCTCATAGAGTGTTTCATATTCGCTCAGCTGCCGTTTCAATTCCCACCGGAAAGCGGGATCTTCTGTTTTCCCCAGCAGATCCAATATACCCTGGCGGCCCATTTGGGTTCCCTGGCGAATGAAATTCAACATTCCGGCGGTATCTGTTTTTTCCGCTTGGTGGACTTCTTTCCCAATCTGTTCACTTTTTTTGCTATCAGACATCTTTTCACCCCCAAAGGGAGTGTTCACTGGAAAAGAGAAAATTATACTTTTTCAGATGCAGAAACCTGAATGCGCTCCAGAATTTCCCCTATACTGCCTGCAATTACCAAATCGGCTCTTCCATCCATATGAGTGGGGCTCTTATTGATAACCGCCAGATGCTTCCCATGAAAATATTCCACGAGCCCATTAGCTGGATAAACTACAAGAGAAGTTCCCCCTATAATCAGCATATCTGCCTCTTGGATCGCTCTGAGAGCTCCCTGCAGAATCTCCTGATCCAACCCTTCTTCATACAACACCACATCAGGTTTAATAATGCCACCACAAGTGCATTTGGGAATACCCTCACTGCGAAGAATGTCCTGCACAGCATACATCTTTCCACAGCGGGTACAGTAATTCCTATATACAGATCCATGCAACTCATATACCTTCTGGCTTCCCGCCGCCTGGTGGAGCCCGTCTATATTCTGGGTAACCACAGCGGAAAGCTTTCCGGCCGCCTCCAGTTCTGCCAGTTTTCTGTGGGCAGCATTGGGCTTTGCATCTAAATACAGCATCTTATTCCGGTAAAAGCGGTAAAATTCTTCCGGGTGGAGCTGAAACATAGTGTGACTCAGCATCTCCTCCGGTGGATAGGTATACTGCTGGCTGTAAAGGCCATCCACGCTGCGAAAATCCGGAATTCCGCTTTCTGTGGAAACACCCGCTCCTCCGAAAAACACAATTCTGCGAGAATCGTCCACCATAGCCTGAAGGGCTGCAATCTCTTGCTGCTGTGTCATTTTCATTCCCCCTTTCTTGTATTGTAGGATATCTTTCCCGGAAAAGCAAGTGATGTAGCTCCGGCCTTCAGGCCAGTAACAGGCCACAAAAGGTGAATATTTTGTTACAATCGGAAAAAGCCATTGTATTCCATAGGGTTTTCTTTATATAATGAGAATTACAGGTAATGTATCATACATCCTATTTTCTTCGCCTCCCGGCGAACCGAAAAAAGACGGCCCTCACAGGCTAAGGAGCTCAAAAAGACGAGTTTCTTTCCCACCGGCGGCAAGGAATTTCAAATAGAGAAAGGTGCGGATTCGTTTGCGCGATACAGCCATATCCATAATACAAGAAGTTAAAAAGGCCGTTATAGGCAAAGACGATGTAATTACGAAAACGTTGATGGCCATCCTCTCCCGCGGCCATATCCTTTTGGAAGATATCCCCGGCGTGGGAAAAACCACTTTGGCGATGGCTTTTTCTAAGGCCACTCAACTCACCTGGAAGCGCACACAGTTTACTCCTGATACGCTTCCTTCGGACATAACCGGTTTTACCATGTATAATCGGGAAACAGGAGCTTCTTCCTATATGCCGGGGGCCGCGTTCTGCAATCTTTATCTGGCGGATGAGATCAACCGGACAAGCTCCAAAACTCAAAGTGCCCTTCTTGAGGTGATGGAAGAAGGCCGTATCACAGTGGACGGTGTTACCAGAGAGGTTCCCAAGCCTTATACCGTAATCGCCACCCAGAATCCCATCGGCTCGGCGGGAACCCAGCTTCTTCCTGAATCGCAGCTGGATCGTTTTCTCATCCGGCTTTCCATGGGATATCCCAGCCCGGAACATGAAATAGAGATTCTCCGGCGGCGGGAGCAAGGAAATCCGCTGGACGCCGTAAAACCTGTGGCAGGGGCAAAAGAGCTTCTCGCTATGCAGGAGCAGGTGGAGCGCATTTACATCTGTGATGAAATCTATCGGTATATTCTCAATCTCTCCTTGGCTACCCGGGAGCATGAAATGATCCGGTTGGGCCTTAGCCCTCGTGGTTCTCTGGCGCTCTGCAGCATGAGCCGGGCGGCTGCCTGGCTGCAGGGAAGGGAGTATGTGGTTCCGGGAGATGTTTCTTTTGTGTTTCGCGATGTAGCCACCCACAGAATCGTGCTTTCCTCCAAAGCGCGGATGGGCGGGTTACAGGTCGAGGATATTCTCAGTGGTATTCTCGGGCAAGTTCTGGCCCCCGTCCCCAAGAAACGGAGTGTGTAATCATGGTTCGGGCATGGATACTCTACTCTCTTCTGCTGCTGGGAAGCTTTGTATTTTTTGTGTTTTACTCAGAATACATTTCTTTTTTTCTTTTTGCAGGTGTGCTCCTGTTTCCCCTTTTCTCCCTTCTGTTGTTCTTGCTGGGAAAAAGGAAGCTGCGGCTTCGTTTTCTGCCCGATTCTCCTGTGGTGCAGAAGGGAGAGGCCTGTTCCTTCCTGCTAGAAGTGGAAAAGCCCTTTTTTCTGCCCCTTCCTGCATGCAAGGTAAAGCTAACCCTGCACAATACCTTCTCAGGGGAACACCTCACTCAGGGGATGGAATTTCCACTTACATCGCGAAGAATGCAGCTTTCTCTTCCTTGTGTCTCCGGCTGCTGTGGCCGGATCGTCTTTTCCCTTTCCGGCTGCAAGGTTTTCGATTTGACCCGTCTTTTTTTCGTGACTCTCCCAACTCCTCAAACGGAATCCGCCTTTATTCTTCCTTACATTCCCATATATGAGCCGGCAGGTACTGCTCTCTCTCCCACAGAAGGAACGGAAGATACAAATCCCAGGCGGCGGGGAAGCGACCCCTCTGAAACCTTTGACCTGCGCTCCTGGAGAAAGGGCGACCGCCTACGGGACATCCACTGGAAGCTTTCCGCACGAACGGGGGATACGATCGTTCGGGAACACGTCAGTCCAATGCGTCCCCCGATAAAGCTTTTCATCCGCTTCTGCGGGAACGCCGCAGAACGGGACGGCACCTTGGAAGCTGCCGCCGCGCTTGGAGCCGCATTTTGTGAAAATGGCTTCCCCATAGAATTTCTCTGGGAAGATGCCGCTGATGAGAAAAATGGGAAACGTCTCTGTTCCTGCTTTCTGCAGGAACGGGAAGAACTTATCCCCTGCCTGGAAGAAATCCTTTCCTCTGTTCCCAGTGAAGAAGGAAGTCTACAGGAGTCTTTGCACTCCACAGAAGTGCAAAAGGCACACATATTTCTAACCGGTCCCATATTCCATTCCTCCACAGAAGAATTGGAAAGCTTTCTCCCCTCCATCCTTCCGGCAGAGGGTGTATCCCCGACAATTCTGACTGTAACAGAACAGGAAACGCCTGAGGAATTCTCCCTCCGCAGCTCAGGCTTTTTCTTACTGTATCTGCATCCTGGGCGGATCGAAGAGGGGCTCCGCCTCTTTACACTCAGCCCGGAAGGAGGAAACAGCCTATGAAACCGGAAATCACCATTTCAGAGGGTTCCCTCTCATTTCCCGTATTTCCTCCTACAGACAAGAAAGGGCTTTTTATCCGTATTTTCACAGACTGGCTTCTTCTTTTTCTGATCTGCACCGGTTCCTATCTGCCCTTTATTGAAATCTTTGACCTTCCCGTGGGTTCCTTTAAACCACTTTTGCTTCCGGTCTGCCTGCTGCTTTCATTAGGATTTACGGGGCTCTTTTTCTCCCACAAAGTAGCCATATGGGCTCTCCCCCTCTGTTCGGCGGGGTGGTGCTTTCTGGTTTGGAACACACGAGAAATTTTTGTTCAGGGTTTTATTCTCTGTGTGAATCAGGTGTTTTCCGTCTGCGAAGGGGAGATGGGCCTCTCTCTTCCCCACTATCTGATAAAAAGGGAAGCGATTCTCCACACAGAGGAATACTGCTTTTTATTCATTGCCATCCTAATGTTTGTATTGGTGGAAATTACCGCCTGGGCCGTGATACGCTTGCGCAGCGCTTCACTGGCGCTGCTTCTGACGCTTCCTTTTCTTGCGGCGCCATTAGTGATTCGCATTCTTCCGCCTTTCTACACTCTGATCCCTGTCTTGGCGGCTGCGGCGGCGCTTCTGCTGCGTTTCACCAGAAAGGAATATATCCGTCAGTATGTTCCCAAACGGTATCTGCGGCTCTCAGCCGAAGGAGACAGCGGAAAAACTGCAACCTCCGTCTTTTGCACCGCACTGGCCCTTCTGATTTTGATTTGGGCTGTTTTTCCTCCGGCAACATATCAGAGGCCCCAGGCAATAGATGATCTGCGGGATTCTGTGGAGGAGTTCTTTTCCTCTCTTGGGAATCATCCCTCTTCCAGCGATATCGTCTGGGAGCCTTCCAGCCAGTTTTCCTCCAGCCGAGTGGATCTGGCTTCCAAAGGGGATTTGGATTTCAGCGGAAAAACCGTTTTAAAAATCCGCAGCGATTCTCCAGATAGCCTCTACCTTCGTGGCTTTACCGGAGGAACATACACTCATTCTTCTTGGCGGATTTTAGAGAACAGGGCTTACGAAAATCTTGCGCCTTCTTTGGAGCGATATAATCCCCTGCTCTTTTGGGGCGGCAGCCAAGCGGCCCCCTTTTCCTCCCGTCATGTGGAAATCGATCCTTTAGGGGAGACTTCTTCCATGCTGGCGCCTCAGGGACTGAAGTCCCTTCCAAAAGATACGGAATATGTGTTTGACCAGTCCTTTTCCTTCCAAGTTCCCAAACGGCAATATGCTCTAACGGTATACTCTACAGCCTTGGAAGATTCTTATCAGATCGGCCCCCGCGCTTCCATACTCCAGTTTCTTTCTACCCTGGCCCAATATTACGATGAAAGCGGTGAGGGTTTCGAAGAAGTTTTCACCATGGATGCAGGGCGCAATCGATCTGCCTATCTGCAAAATCTCTCTGCCTCTGTTCAGAACGCCCTCCCATCGGAAGCTCTGGCCTTTTTGCAGGCAGAGATGGATTACAGGCAGTTCGCCCTATATCAATATACCCGTATTCCAGAAGAGCTTTCTCCCTATCTCAACACTGTTCTGGAAACCATTCGGCAGGAATACTGGCAGGAACCCAGAGCAGGAGACTCCGGCCTCCAGCCTCTGGTCAATGCTGTTACAGGTTATCTGGCAGACACCTGCCGATATTCCCTCTCACCCGGAACCACTCCGGAGGGCGAGGATTTCACTCGATATTTTCTGGAAGAAAGCCACGAAGGCTACTGTGTCCACTTTGCCACAGCGGCTACCCTGCTTTTTCGTTCCATGGGGATCCCCGCTCGTTATGTAGAGGGATATATCGTCCCCCAAAAGGATTTTGGCAGCAGCGATGCAGAAGGCTGGGTGCATGTTTCTGACGAAAGAGGACACGCATGGACTGAAATCTATGTTCCCCTTTACGGGTGGGTCCCTGTGGAAGCTACTCCCGGCTATTCGGGAGCTTCTGCCCCCAACCCCAGTATGCCCTATCCGGAAGAGGAAGAACCCTCCAGCCGGCCAGCTGAAAGTTCTTCCGAGCCGGTTCTTTCTTCTGAAGAGGAGACCTCTGCGTCTACTTTCTCCTCTTCCCCTGCTTCTTCCGGCGATCTGCCATCCGGAAGTGATTTTACCGAGGCAGGCGGTTCCTTTGCAATCGGCCCTCTCCTTTGGTGGCTTTCCCTTCCTCTCATGGTGGGCCTTCTATGGCTTCTTCGGTATCTACTGATGGAAAGACGCCGGAAGAAAGCGGCCGATCCGAATAGAATCCACGCTGTCTTGTTCCTTTATAAAATTGCAGAAAGGATGTGCCGCCCTGAGGCGGTCCCCGAATCTCTTCAAAACCTTGCGGAAAAAGCTGCTTTCAGCCGCCAGCCCATTACAGAAGAAGAATACCACAAAGCTCTGGCTGCCGCAGAGGAATGCCGCCTGTTGAAGCTTTCCGCTCTTCCCCGCTGGAAGCGTCCCTTCTTCCGCCTTTTCTACGGTCCCCTGCGCCATGGCAAAACCTCCGGCACCGTTGTTTGAGATGCGGTAAAGCCATAGAAAATGCCGGGGCATTCTATTCTCATTATAAAAAGGAGGTCTTTATCATGCTCTATTGCCCAGACTGTATGCATCCCTGTGATGAAGAAGACGGCGTTTGCCTAAATTGTGGGAACCGGCATCTCCGCCCCGGAAGAGAAGGAGATCCCGTTTACCTGCTTACAGAGGCAACAGATTTTGTAAAAATGCTGGAATGGCTGCTAGAGCAAGAAAAAATTCCTTATATGGATAAAAATGCCGAGCTTTCTACCAAACCCTACGTAATGGAGGTACGGACGCTTCATCTCTTCGTTCCCTGGCAATTTTATAATCAAAGCCTGCAGCTGGCAAAAGATCTCATTGTTGCAGAGCATTCAGAAAATAAAGGGTATATCACCGATGAAACAGCCTCTGAAGACGCCTATGTTTCGGATGAAGAGGATTTGGGAGAATAAACTGTTCTGAAGAAGAAAACACATGATAAACTTTACAAAAAGAAGGGTGGCCACAAACAGGCTACTGCACCTGTAAAATGAAAGTAGACACTCACAAAAGTGTGGGTGTCTGCTTTTTTCATGGTAAGATAGAGAAAAGGAGGAATAGGAA
>CAJFPJ010000012.1 GCA_904399395.1 uncultured Clostridia bacterium
TCTTCTCAGACATGGTTTGCTGTCTCCTTTCAGAATGGTGTGTCGTGACTTCATTCTACCAGAGGGCTGCAAACCATGTCTTCTTTTGTCCTCTTTTCAATTTGCGAAACTTATTCTACCTTATCTCGGATTTAGGCTGCACCACTACATTGACCTTATGATTTCCGGTAACCCAGCAGAAGGATGTCCCCGAAACATTAAAGGTAACCGGCATCTCTGTATATCCGGAATAATCTGTTTTACCGGCCAGATTTACCGTACCGATGATGCTGCCTTCTGTCAAGGCAGACACTTCGTCACTGAGGCCCACTACAGTTACCTCCATGGATGAGGTGGTCACTTCCGCATCGTAGCCATCCGGTACGTTTGTAAAGCGGAAATGGTCTACCGTAAAGGTACGACTGCTGAATCCGGTTAAATTGATATCTATCGTGACATCATCAATACTCTGCAGGTTTCTGAGCCCCTGAGGAAGAGCTAAAGGAACCGTAATCGAATTATTGGTCAGGTTAATTTGTGTGAAGTCCACAGGCTCTAACTCAATGGACGTAAGGTTTTGGAGATCCTCTTCTGCTCCTGCTACCTCAATAGTGTTGGGCGAAAGAATAATCCTACCAGAATTCTCAGGGAAGCCTGAGGGAAGATTCGTGAAATTAGGCGTGATGGTAAGCGTTTTTCGCAGCAAGATGGGAACTGTCACATCTGCTGTCTCTGTGCTCAGCGTCAGGCGCTTCATTTTTTCTTCACTGAGCTGGTTTCCGTTGGCATCCAAAAATTGAAGATTAGAAGTAAACAAAACCGTATCCGTGGCGGAAGAGAGATCCCTTTCTCCTACTGTCACAGAAGAAATACTGTCTACAACACTTTTGGGGCCAGAAACCTTCACACTCTCAGGAGAAACCACAGGGCTGCTAGTATAGTATCCCTCTACCGAGGAAGCTTTCACGCCGCTTGTATCTATCTGAAAGGTCTTTTCTCCAGCATAATCCAGCATAACCTGAATTAGGGAGGGCTCAATATGATCCACCTCAAAATCGGTTACATAACCAACTTTTTTTACAGAGAGTGTGGCGATATTTGTGCTACCTTCATTGATATTGTTGGAAAAAAGGGTTTCTACCTGCAAATCGTCCTTCGTCACATTATGAACAGAAAGGCTAGTGCCTTTGATGTAGACCGTCACCGTTTGTTCCTGGTCGTCGAAGACTCTTAAACCAGCCTCCTGATAAGCCTCTGGAAGCTGAATGGTTACCGGCACATTGCGGATCGCCACAGGATATTCCTCTGTGTTGGTAAACGCCATAAGAAACCAAACAACCAGAGCCAAAAATACCGAAAGGATCATGAGAAACTTGTTGCTCTGCAAAAAGCCTACTCTTGCTTTTTTTTCTCTTTTTTTCTCCTTCATAGGAGTGTCTGTGTTAGGTGCATCCATTTTCATTGTTTTTTAATCCTCCGTAGGGATGGGATCCGACGTTCGGCTTTTTCTTCTGTAAGAAGATATCCCTCCAAGGCTTCCTGAAGCGTTTCTTTAGAATAATTGCGGGTAAGTCTCCCGTTAACAGCTAAGGATATTTGCCCTGTTTCTTCTGATACGATCAGAATAACAGCATCCGAGTTTTCACTCATGCCAATTCCTGCCCGATGGCGGGTGCCCAGATCTACGCTTACAGTATCGCTTTTGGTCAAAGGAAGGATACATCCCGCCGCATAGACCATGCTTTCCCGGATGACCATGGCGCCGTCATGCAGCGGAGCTTTGTTCCAGAATATATTTCCAATGAGGGGAACAGAGGGAATTGCATTCACCACTGTTCCCGTATCAATGATATCACCAAGCTTGGTTTCTCTCTCAAAGACAATCAGAGCACCTGTTTTGGATCTCTGAAAATTATCTGCAGCTTCTGAAACAGCCTGGATACATCTCCGCTTTTCTTTTTCCATGTCTTCCTCTTTCTGCACAAGACCAAAGCCCTTTCGCAGATCACTGCGGCCAATCTGCTCCAAAGCCCGCCGGACTTCCGGCTGAAAGACAATCATAAGAGCAATAACGCTGAAATTGAATACATAGCTCAATATGGTTTTCATCATTTGCAGATTGAACAGATTTGCTGCAGACCATACGATCAGAAGAATCAAAATTCCCTTGACCAGCTGTTCAGCTCTCGTTTCTCGGATTAGCTTGATAAATTGATAAATGATAAACGAAACTAAAAGAACATCTACAGCCGACGACAGTGTAAAGGAGGACAAGAGCCCCAAAAACTGATACCAAATATTTGTCACAACTTCCAAGACGTTCAACCTTCCTCCACTCTGTTATACCGCTGTTTCAGCACGGCACTTTTTATATACATTTTAACATATCTATATTGATATGCAAAGCGTTTACATGGATTTTTACAGAATTTTGCGCATGAAAGAGGCAAATGTCGCCACATCCCGCTCTGTAGTAAATACAGAGGGGCAGCAACGCACGGCCCCTCTCTCAAGAGTCCCCATAGTTTTGTGCGCGCAGGGGGCACAATGCAGTCCGGCACGGACTGCGGCACCCTGCCTGGCGAGAAAGGAGCCTACCTCCTCGCTACCCATCCCCTCTACATTAAAGGAAAAAACAGGTGCAAAAGCTTTTCCCTCTGGCTCCGGCGTATACAACTGGACTTTAGGACTTTTCGCTAGGCTGCGGTAAAGACGCCGCATGAGCATGGTCTCATGTTCCAAAACCCGCGAAAGGCCTTTTGATCGCACAAATCGGAGTCCCGCCCGGATACCGCAGATACCGGGCACATTCACAGTTCCACTTTCAAAACGGTCTGGCAGCGTTTCCGGTTGTTCAAGAGAAATGGAATTCGTTCCCGTTCCTCCCTCGATTAGGGTATCCAGCTTTTTCTCCGTGCAGGTGATTAAAATCCCAGTTCCCATAGGAGCATAAAGTCCTTTATGGGGCGCTATGCATAAATAGTCGCAACTTACTCCCATCTGAATAGGAAATACACCCGCCGACTGGGCGGCATCTAGGCATAGTGGAATACCATATTGATGCACGAGGGCGGTAATCCTTTCTACTGGAAGTCGTATTCCCCACACATTGGAAACATGCGTGCATACCACCAAGGCTGTATTGGGCTTCAAAGCTTTTCGAAAGGCATCTACCGTTTTATCGTTATCTCCCGGAGTTACCTCTACAGCTGTATAGGCAATCCCCTTGTCAGATAATTTTTCTAAGGGACGCATAACAGCGTTGTGTTCCAGATTGGAAGTAACCACATGGTCCCCCGGTTTTAGGATTCCCTTTATAACGTAATTTAAAGCAGCCGTGCAGTTTGGAGTAAATACCACACACTCCGGCCCGGCTGCATTAAAAAATTCTGCAATCTCACTGCGAGTCTGATATATTTCTTCGGCTGTCCGCATACTCATGGCATGCCCTGCCCTGCCTGGATTAGCACCATACAGGCGCAAAGCTCTTTCTACGGCCTGGTTGACGGTTGTCGGTTTCGGATACGTGGTGGCCGCGTTATCAAAATACATCATACGCGGCCTCTTTCCCGAAAGCCCTTAACAGGGATTCTTGCTTCTTTCAGAAGCTCGACGGCCTCTTCCGTTCTGTCAGGGACATAAATGCCATATCCACAGCCGGCGTCTTCTGCTCCTCTGGGAGCGCGTTCCACATAAGCGCGGAAACCGCGCCTCTGCAGCAAATCACGGCCTTTCATCGCATACGTGATGGAACTTACCATGATGAGTGATTTGCTCACCGGTCTCACCTCTTTGGTTGGTTAAATTGAAGATTTTAAAATCTTTCCCCTACCAAGATATGCCGGCGCAAAGCGGGGTGCTATCTTTTTTCAATCAGGCAGACTGCATGGCAGGCAAGTCCTTCCCCTTTACCTGTGAATCCCAATCCTTCTTCTGTAGTTGCCTTTATGCTGATCTGTTCTGCAGGAATTTCTACTGCTTTTGCAATATTTTCTTGTATCTGTTGGATATACGGCCGAAGTTTAGGAGCCTGTGCTAATACAGTAACATCAATATTTTCAATGCCCCATCCATTTTCATATAAATACTGTGCGGCCTTCTGCAGGAGTTTAAGGCTGTTTGCATCTTTATATGAGGGGTCGCTATCCGGAAAAAGGAGACCGATATCTCCCAAGGCAGCAGCACCCAGAAGGGAATCTATTACAGCATGAGCCAAAACGTCTGCATCTGAGTGGCCGAGAAGTCCCATTTCCCAGGGAATATGTACACCTCCTAAAATAAGCTTGCGCCCTTTTACGAGCCGGTGTACATCATATCCATGACCGATTCTCATACAACATTGCCTCCGCTTCTTCAGAATGGATTCCGCAACGGTAATATCTTCTTCCGTTGTAAGCTTAATATTGGAATAGCTTCCTTGGCAAAGATGCACGGGATATCCCGCATGCTCCCAGAGCTGGCAGTCATCTGTGTATTCCCGACCCTCTAGCTGAGCCTTTTGAATTTCTATTTGATAGGCTTCTGTTGGAAACACCTGGGGGGTCTGCATGCTCCATAAGCATGAACGATCTGGAGTGAAGGATATCATTCTCTCTCCGTCCACTGTTTTAATTGTGTCCTTCACGGGAACAGCCAAAGCTGCCGCTCCCCTCTTTTTCGCATCCTTCACTACGCTGTCGATTTCCTCCGGAGTAATCAGGCAGCGTGCTCCGTCGTGCACCGCAATCCAACGGGCCCCCTGTGCGGCCGATACGCCAGCCGCCGCAGACTGCTGGCGGGTGCTGCCACCGGATACGATGCAAAAGGGCTTTTTCAGACATTTTTTCGCCAAATCCGTCGCGACATGTTCTTCTTCCGGCCGGAGAACAATTACAACAGAATGGATTTCAACGGCTTCCTGAAACGCCCGGAGAGTCCATTCCAGAGCCGGCCTTCCACATAACGGCAAAAATATTTTTGGTTTTCCCATCCGGGTAGAATTCCCGGCCGCTACAATTACAGCACAACACGTTTCCCGCATATTCTTACCCCCATGAAAAGGCTGTTTTAAGAACGTCTTAAAACAGCCCTTTTTACTCTTCAGTTGAAATTTCATCGGCTAAAACCAGAAGCTTTCTGACGCAGTTTTCCGGATCTCTTCTGGTATCCTGCAGAAGATCGGAATCATCTCGAAAATTCCCCCACACCGAATATCTTCCATCATCCTGCACAACAATTTCCAATTCATCGTATTTCCGGTATGTATCCACAGAAAATCCTTCTTTGGAAGAAAACAGCATTTCGGCCGCTTTCAACCGATTGACGCCTCGGATCCACATGCGCTCCATTTTACCACTTTTCCTTTTTTGTAAATTCATATTTAACGAGCCACTCAGGACGGATCTCTTCCAAAATAACTTGGGGGACTTCATACTGCCAAGGCCTTTTTTGTGTTTTCAGTTCAGTAATGGCCTTATCTAAATGCTTTTGTGTAAGTTCTGTATCAGCAGCAATGGAAAAGGCTATTTTCGTATAATCGTTGTCCATAGTGTATTTCAGATAATACATAAAATCCGCCCACACCTTATATTCCGTCAGCTTAATACACTGTTTGGGTACATTGAGGGTGAGCAGAACGCTGCTGGATACACAACCGCCGGAATATTTTTTATGGTATTTCAGGCAGCCAAAAACAGGACATTTGCAAGAAAGCTCTAGGATATCGATTAAGGCCTGATATTCCTTCGCAAAACTGATGCTCTTATAGGCACGGTACACTTTCCCGGATTTGAGAATATTTAACACCTGAGTAGATTGGTATGTTACGACTTTAATAGAAATTCCTCCCTTTCAGTTCATAGACGCCCAGTTAAACAAAAACATATCCGGTCTTCCCTGAATTTTGACTTTTGTAAGATACCTGCGCAGAATGGCGATATTATCAAATCCCGTTTCCCCATAGTATGCTTCTGCAATACCTCCCGCAATACATCCTACCGTATCCGTATCACAGGTAATGCTCAAAACATTCCGCATACAACTTTCCCAGTCGCTACTTTCCAAAAAGCAGCGGACAGCCAAAGGGACTGTTTTATTGCAGCGAATATCAAATTTTGAAAAAGGCCGACGTAAACGCAGTGGAGTATCTACATTATAGCCATAACACCGGCGCATATAGGATGCGATTTCTCTTTTGCTACAGCCATGACGAGCCAAATAGACGCACACCGCTGTGGCCTCGGCTCCTTGCATTCCCTCCGGATGGTTATGGGTGCAGGAAGCACTTTCTCGTGCCTCTCTTTTAACCTCCTCCAGAGTCTGAAAATGTTCACCGATGAAACCTACCCGCATAGCAGAGCCGTTCCCATAGCTGTTATAGGGTTTATGTGTAGGATCGTTCAGCCATTTTTTAAACATTGTTCCATACCCGACGGAAGGATATTTCTTTCCAAGCTCCGTATACGCCATACGATAGGAACATCCGGAAAGAATAGCATATTTGGTAGCAATGGACATTACCGTATCATCTGTAAAAAAGCAATCATCTGTAAAAAGCTCTACGGTTTTTGCATTGAAGCCCTTGGGCTTGCTGAACTCAAAACGGGAGCCGACGATATCCCCTAAAATCGAACCAAACATACTATTCCTCCCAGAAAAGAATCTACTATAGAATAGTATACTAAGTTTTTGGTCATATTCCAAGGCATTTGTCGAAAAAACAAAGAAACCGGTCTGTTTTTTGTAAAAGCATTAGAGTTGGGCCTGACCGTTGATAGTCAAATGAAAAGAAAGGCCCAAATGATCCGCAGCTTTCCGACAGAGTGTCATCCGATCGAGAAAGATCTCAAAATAATCAATCACAGGTGAAATTTTTGTATCCAGCTTCAGATTCAGAATTAGGGATTTGTGATCCTCCGACAATTCTGCGCTACTTTCCTCAACAGCATAATTTACACGGTCATGAATATCAAAGGTAGATGCGTCCCTGTTCCGCACACGGCTGCGCCGCACATCAGTTTTGTCCCCCAAAATCAGCGCAGCAGCAATTTCTGTCACAGGAAAAGCTGTCCCTTCGTCGTGATTCCCGATGGCGCTGATAACAGCGGAAATTTCATCCGGCTCAGCACCCAAATGGTCCAGTACCCGAAAGGCCATCAGGGCACCACTCTGAGCATGGTTATAGCGGTTTACCACGTTTCCGATATCGTGAAGATAACCTGCGATCCAAGCTAATTCAGCCGTTCTCTCTGGGTATCCCAAATCCAGAAGTAATTTTCTGGCAAAATGCGCCACCTTTGTAACGTGGGCAAAGCTGTGCTCTGTGTAACCAAGAGAACCCAGCATTTCGTCAGCCCAAGCAATATATGTATGAACTTCACGGCTCTGTTTAACGCTTTCTATTGTTAACATATTGCAACATCCTCATTTTATACTGGAATTACCGCCGGCATCTATCCCCCAAAAATATGTTGATATAGTATTTTATACCTTCCACCGGCAGCATAAAAGAAATAGATACGAATTAAATTTTGATCTGACCGAATGTTGTCTTGGAAAAGACAACAGAGCATAGGATTTTTCAGTGTTTAGGATATCGGAAAGGTAGAAAGATCATCTTTTCTGAGAAATTGAACATAGCAAATAGAAATATTTAACTGAAAATTCTTTGCTTTCTACGCACGCTATATCGTGAATGTGTCCTACACCTGCGAATCTTAGACCAAACCTTATAGGCTTTTTCATACAGGAAAATCCTCCCTTCATGCGTTCCGAAGGCGCGCATGAAGGTGCTCATCGCCTCAAGGGAAGATTTCTCCCGTATTAAAGGAGTTTCTGCGCACATTATACCATATGTAGGAAAATAAACAAGCAATAAACAGTAAAATATGCAGCGATTGCAAGGCCGTTTACAGAAATTTCCCCCGGACCTGGTAAATCCAGATCCGGGGGAGGATTTTCAGCTTGCGGAGCGCATATGCAACCGAAGTCTATCGGAAATCATGGCAATAAATTCACTGTTAGTAGGTTTGCCTCTTGTATTGTGGATGGTGTATCCGAAATAGGAATTCAGGATATCCACATCGCCTCTGTCCCAGGCTACTTCAATAGCATGCCGGATTGCCCGTTCCACTCTGGAAGGAGTGGTGGAATAATCTTTTGCAACGCCTGGATATAGCTGCTTTGTGACAGCGTTGATGATATCCGGCGTGCGGACAGCCATTATAATGGAATCACGTAGATAATGATAGCCCTTGATATGCGCAGGCACTCCAATCTGATGGAGAATTTCTGTTACCTGAACTTCTAGATCTGTGGTATCGGCTGCAGGTGCTGCCGGTTCAGCTCCAGAAAGATGAAGAATACGATCTGCCAGTTCGGATGCATTGAAGGGGCTCACTGCAAAATAGGAAGCTCCTGAGGTCATTACCTCCCGCTCTAATCTTGGGCTTGAAAAACCAGAAAGAATTACAAACAGAGGTTGCTTTCCCCCTCTGGAGGCACTGGCACGCATTACACCAATCCCATCCAGCCCTGGCATGAAAAGATCAGCCAAAACTACTTCAGGACGAAGAGCTTCTATTTTCTCAAGAAGTTTTAAACCATCTTTGGGCGATGAGATAATTTCCAACCCTTTGTCGGCAAACGCCCTCCCACATTGTTGCAAAAACTCCTGACTGTCATCTGATACCAACACTTTTAAATGCTTATCCATGGTATTTAGTCCCCCATTTGATTGATTGTGCTGTTATTTTACCATATATTGGAATTAATGGCAATAGATTTTTTCGATATTTTTCCAAAATAGGGGAACTATATTCTTAATATACAAAAAAGAGACAAATTTATGCTACAGAATTTAGTGAATCCATTATATTCGACACGGTATTGGATTGGTTAAGCATATTTTCTGCAAAAATTCCATATCCTCTTGTGGGATCATTTACGAAAACATGGGTAACAGCACCTATTAATTTTCCATTTTGAATTATTGGACTTCCACTCATCCCTTGAACAATTCCACCAGTTTTTTCCAGCAGTTTTGAATCGGTAATGCGAAGAACAAAATTCTTTCCTTCCTGGTCGCCATGGTAATTAATGGATTCGAGCACAGCACTATAATACTTTGGGCCTTCATTGTCAATTGTGGTTAAAATTTGTACTTCGCCGGTCTGTACGCTCTGTTTCAAACCTATCTGCGTTACAGTCCCCACCGGCTCCTGTTCAAGCATGCCAAATACGCCGCAAGAAGTGTTGGCTCCCAGACTGCCAATTGCCTCGTCATCTGAAAAGTACCCGCGGAGTTCTCCCGGAGTACCCCGCATACCCTTTGTCACACCGCTGATGGTTACCGGAAGGATATCCCCAGTACGGAGTGGCATAAGCTCATAGGTGTCCGCATCGCATATTCCATGCCCCAGACCACCGAAACATTGAGATTTCTGGTCATAAAAGGTCAGTGTTCCAATACCTGCCGTGCTGTCTCTAACCCACATTCCGGCTTTATAGGTGTTATCTACTTTTGAGAGCACTGGATGGAGCGTGACCGACATAGTCTCGCTTCCCCTTTTCAGTTTGATATTCATTGGCTCTCCATTACTGGCCTCTACTCGTTCTGCAATTTCGCCGTTTTCATAAACATTTTCACCATTGATGGAAACAATAATATCACCAATCTGAATACCCGCTTCCTGAGCCGGATCTTCGGCGCCTTCATGTGTCAGGATTTGTGCCATATCAACCACCATCACACCGTTTGTAAACATGCGTATACCAAAAGGTGTTCCACAAAGAATTACGCTATTTTCGATTGGTGTAGATACTTGGACTGTCTTAACTGGTATGCTTTGGAATAGCATCAGCTGCATCGTATTGTCTTCAGAAGAAAGAGAATCCTTAGCAGACACGATTCCGGATTTCCAGGAAAGAGTGCTCCCCTTGGGAATCGCATACTGATCGGCTGTATACCGGTCTGCCACGGCAACGGAAGTGAGAACAGCAGCTGCCAAAACGGCAACTATTTTTGTAAAAAACTGAATTTTCTTTTGCATTGGTATCACCTCCTTTCTTACCTTACTTTTGCCCCAGCAGATAAAAATATGATGTCAGTTATTCGATATACCGTCACAATCTGGAAGGCTTTCATGCAAACCTGAAAAAAGAAGGTTTTTCAGAAACTGTTTCCAAATTGGGAAAGAAAAAAATTTGGAAATATTAAAAGAAAAAGGAACCGTCTGAGACAGTTCCTTTTTAATTAGCACTTAATAACGGTTCATCCGCCTTCGCTTCATGGTCTTTGTAATGACAATTACAATGTATAAAAGCAAAAAGCCTGCTAAAACCGCAATAAGTGTATATGTACTTCCGGAAGAGCCCATCTTTACCTCAACCCATAATTTGTCAATTTTTTCATTGATATCGGATGGTAAGGAAAGAAAAACTTCGGAATTATCTATGATTTCCTGTGGAGGATAATAAATAGGATTGCTTGTGATCTCTTCGTCCATGAGTTCCTTTGCAGAGGATTCCGGTGTTGAATATCCAACGTATTCCATGTTGGCAGCCGCAATTTCCGGGTCGCAGAGAAAATTGATATATGCTTCGGCCTCTGCCTTGTGCTGAGATCCCTCGGGAATGCACATAGCATCTACAAAGAAATTTGTTCCCTCTTCTGTGGGAATAGCAAAACCGATAGAATCATTTTCTTCAACCAGAATGGCAGCATCTCCCGCATAATAAGGAGCCAGCCAGGCCTCTCCAATCTCCATTTTGTCAAAGATCTGATCCATCACATAGGCCTGAACCAAAGGTTTTTGTTCTTTTAAGAGCTCAGCGGCCTCCTGCCATTCTGCCATATCTGTGCTGTTAAAGGAATATCCCAACCTTTTTTGAGCGATACCAAAAGCATCTCTGGGATTATCAAACATCAAAATTTTCCCTTGGTATTGATCATCCCATAAAACATCCCAACTTGTCGGAACTTCTTTCACATACTTTTTATTGTAGAAAATTCCAACAACTCCCCACGTATAAGGGACAGAGTATTCATTTTTTGGGTCATAAGCAAGATTCCGGTATTCCTCATCAATATACGTATAATTGGGAATATTGGAAAAATCGAGCTTTTCAAGCATTCCCTCGTTGATCATACGGGCAACCATATAATCGGAAGGAAATATAACGTCATAACTGGCTCCACCGCTCACGAGCTTCGAATACAGGGATTCATTTGTATCGAAAGTGGTATAGTTGACATGGATTCCCGTTCTTCTTGTGAACTCCTGATTGACGTTCAGTGTCCCGTCAGAACCATCGGAAATATATTCGCCCCAGTTATAGACATTGATGGTAACGCCAGTATCCGGAGCCGCCTCTTCCCCGCTTTCTTCAGCCGATACGGGGAATATAAAGCAAGTACAGAAAAAAAGGCCGCACAGAAATAAAGAAAGTAATTTTTTCATGTATCTACCTCTCTTGCGCCGCTTCTTTGGTATCACCGCTTTTCTTTTTGCTGAAATTCACTATCAGCAGAAGCACAAGAATAGTGCCGAACAGCAGTGTAGAGAGAGCGTTGATTTCCGGACTTACGCGCTTACGCGTCATGGAGTAAATATAAACAGGCAATGTCTGGGTAGTACCGCTTGTAAAATAGCTGATCACAAAATCATCTATAGAAAGAGTAAAAGCCATCACAGCGCCGGTGATGATACCAGGAAGAATTTCCGGGAACACCACTTTGAAGAAAGAACGCACCGGCGTGCAGCCTAAATCTTGGGCAGCCTCATAAAGGGAGTTATCCATCTGGCGAAGCTTAGGCATAACGGAAAGAATCACATAGGGCAAACAGAACGTGATATGCGCCAGAATCACAGAAAATATACCTAACTCCACATGAAGAAGCCTCGCACCGAAAACAAACAGTAGCAACAAGGAAATGCCTGTTACAATTTCCGGGTTTACCATAGGAAGATTTCCTATGTTCATAATAACCCGTTTGGACCATTTTTTCATACTGTTGATTCCAATGGCAGCCACAGTACCCAGAATTGTGGCTACAACCGCCGCTATAATAGCGATAATAACCGTATTGCGCAAGGCGTTCAATAGCTCTGCATTGCTGAAAAGCTTCTGATACCACCGAAGAGAGAAACCGGACCAAACCGCACGGCTCTTTGTATCAGAGTCATTAAACGAAAAAAGGATGAGAATTACAATAGGTGCATAGAGGAATAAAAAAATGAGCGCCATATACACCCTTGAAAGTGTTTTTTTCACAGCATCTTCCCCCCCTCTGCACTTCCGTCCTCATCAAACTGGTTCATAATTCCCATACAAATAAGGATCAGGACCATTAGAACCAAAGAGATGGCAGAACCTAAATAGGGATTATAAGCATTGCCCAAGAATTGCATGTCGATCAAATCGCCGATGAGAAGATTAGAGCCGCCGCCCAGCATCTTTGAAATAATAAAGGTGCTGACAGCCGGAACAAACACCATAGTGATTCCCGAAATGATGCCCGGCATGCTCATAGGTATCGTTACCTTTAAGAACACTTTGCAGCTGTTTGCCCCCAAATCCTGAGCAGCTTCAATCACAGAGCGGTCAATTTTTATAAGAACCGTATACAAGGGCAGGATCATAAAAGGAAGGTAGTCGTAAACCATGCCGAATACCACTGCTCCTGCTGTATTGATCATATGAAGACGGGGAAGCCCCAGAGCTGCCAGAAAATTATTGATCATACCGTTATCTTCCAAAAGCGTCATCCAAGCGTAGGTCCTCAGAAGGAAGTTCATCCACATAGGGAGCATCACCAGCATAATCAGCACACTTTGGCGGCGCAGGTTGCTTTTGGAGATGATATACGCCAGAGGGTATCCCAGCAAAAGGGAAAACAAAGTAGCCAGAGCCCCCATCCAGATGGAACGTAGAAACACATCTGAATACTGCCCTACCTGAATAATATTCTCTAGAGTAAAAGCCCCCGTACTATCTGTAAACGCAAAATATGCCACCAAAAAAAGGGGGACTACGATAAAAATACACATCCATACGATATATGGAGCCGCTATAGCTTTAGACTTCATCCTCTCTTTCCGCCTCCTCTTCCTTTGCAGCATCCTCTTCCATTTCATCGCTGAAAGTGCTGTAATCGCCAAATGTTCCAGAATAGACGGACTTTTTCATAATATGGATATCTTCAGGCTGAATGCGCAGCCCTATTTTAGCGCCCACAGGCTGATAATCCGTGGATTGAATCATCCATTTGAAATCTTCTACGTCTACGATGATTTCAAAATGGACTCCCTTAAAGGTCACATTCGTTACAGTTCCCGTAAGATGCGTAGAATCTGCTTCCACTACATCGATATCTTCAGGGCGGATCACTACATCCACATTTTCGTTTTTCTGGAAGCCAGCATCCACACAGCGGAATTTCTTCCCTGCAAAAGAGCATACATAGTCCTCCAACATGACGCCGTCCAGAATATTGCTCTCACCGATGAAATCGGCCACAAATGCATTGGCAGGCTCATTATATATATCCTCCGGCGTACCGATCTGCTGGATCTCGCCGTTATCCATAACCACAACTGTGTCGCTCATGGACAAGGCTTCTTCCTGATCGTGTGTGACAAAAATGAAAGTGATTCCCGTAGCCTTCTGAATTTTTTTCAGCTCTACCTGCATATCCTTGCGAAGCTTCAGATCCAGTGCGCCAAGAGGTTCATCCAGCAGAAGGATCTTTGGATCGTTAGCCAAAGCCCGCGCGATCGCCACACGCTGCTGCTGTCCACCGGAAAGAGAATTGACATTTCGGTTGGCAAATCCGCTCAGATTCACCATGGCCAGCATTTCCCGGACAGTCTTCTCGACTTGCTTTTCACTTTTCTTATGCACACGCATTCCAAAAGCCACGTTATCATACACATTCAAGTGCGGGAATAACGCATACTTCTGAAAAATGGTGTTGACCTCCCTTTTATGCGGCGGCAGGTTATTGATTTTTTTCCCATTAAAAAAAACATCGCCTGCATCCGGTTTGACGAAGCCGCCGATGATTCTCAGAGTAGTGGTTTTTCCACAGCCTGATGGCCCAAGCAGCGTTACGAATTCGCCGTCGCGGATGCTAAGATTCAAATTCTTTAGCACCTGCTCCCCGTCAAACGATACAGTGATGTTTTCTAAACGGATTATGGAAGTTTCTCCCATTTCATGCATCCCCTTTGCGGTAAAGTAGTTACGCCGGAACCCCAGCGGCCAAATGCCGCCTGCAAGTTTAACGCCAACCCAGCTTCGCCTTGTTCATTGCCCTCCGCAAAGGATTTTTCGCAGCCCATTAAGGCGCGGCAATGAAACGAAGCCATTTTTAGTTAGATGCAAACGCAACGACTTAAATATAGAGGTTAATTCTTCATTTGTCAATATATTTTTGAATATTTCTTGTTTTTTTGATAAATTTTATGTTTATTTTTAAAAAATCCCGGGAATTCTCTAATTTTCTCTCATATTCTCGCATTTTCATTCTCTTTTTCTGTCTTGGACACACAAATAAAAAACCGGAAAGGAGGGGAAATACCCGCCCTTTCCGGTCTTTTTGAAGCAATAGAAACCTTTTTATTTAGAATTCTTATTTCTTTTTAGCATGAGCTCTTTTTTTAACATGGAATGTATTCTTAACAGCCTCGACTACAGGACGAATTCCACCTTTTTTCTGAAGAAAGAAAATACCGGCTGTAAGTCCTGCACAGAAGATAACCAATACAAATACAAAAACGGTATTTCCCGTATTATTACTGCCTGCCGCACCTGCTGTTTCAGCGACCTCTGCAGCATAAGCTGTGGGAACCATAGCCTCTAAAATCGTAACATCCGATTCTGCAGCCTTGGAAGAAGCCACCGAATTTGCTTCAGAAGAAGTTTCTGAAGAGCTTTCTTCCGGTTCCTCTTCTACCGGTGCCGGAACAGCCTTGTCGGAATAAAGGACTTCCAAAGCCTCCGCATCCATCACACCGTCTTCTTTCAGACCGGATTCTTTCTGATATGCCAAAACTGCTGCTTTGGTAGCGTCTCCGTAATAACTGGAAAGCTCTACTTCAGGAGAAAGATATCCAAGAGATACAAGCCGTTCCTGCATGTTCCGTACAAGGCCAGTGTGCAGGCCGGGATACAACTGCCCCTTATTGGGATTCTCTTTTGCATCTTGTTTGAAAAGGCTTTTTTGTGTTTCTACGTCTGCCGTGCCGGTGACCTCAAGGCCTGCCACTTTCTGATAGGCCGCAACAGCATCCCGAATAAAGGCGTCGTAATAATTATTTACCATATCGTAGTAATACCCCAGGTCAAAAAGGCGCTGCTGCAGATTATAAACAGCGGTTCCCTCAGCACCGAGATCGAGCTTTGAATAGGAAGGCTCTGTCTTTACCTGAGAAGATGCCGGTTTCTGGGCCCCTGTTCCGCTGTTGTTTCCGGCCGAACTGGCCCCGGTATTACCAGCATTGCTGGAACCAGAAGAGGAATTTTGCTCCCCGCCTGCTGCAGGCGTACCATTGGAAGAAGTAATCTTGCCGTTCCAGCCAAAGGTATAGGAAACGCCGTCAATTGTCTTTGTAGTATTCACAACATATTGGCCGTTTTCGTAATAATACTTCTCTCCTTGGAATGTAACCCAGCCCGTAGTAGGATAGGAAACCCCCGGCACCTTATACCACTTGACCCACCGATGCTGTGTAACACCTTCATAGACAATATTATATGCATCGCTGCGGCAATCAACAGCCATCCCACCGCCTACATATACGCCTACATGTCCCTGCATCCACAGGCCGAGGCCATGGATTCTGGGAATACTGGAGACGCTTCCGGAAGCAGAAGCGGAAGCAATCTGTGAGCCACTGCTGCGGGCCGTTCCCGTATATGCGTATATCATACCGGAACAGTCGCTGAGATGCACACCGTTAACCACTTGACCTGCATAACCATATTCATACTGCCAGCCACCGTAGTAGCAATTTAGGGCATGTTCGGCAAGCCCCACGCCTGTCTTTCCGGCTGCTTCAGCCTCCACACCGCCAAACTGAAAAGCAAAAACAGACATAACAATGGCCATAACTAGTGACATGGCTGTAAACTTCTTTTTCATGCTGAACGTCCTCCTACAGTAAAGACTTACGCATCTTGATTTCTATACTGAAAACTTCATTCATTGCTGAAACGTATCTTAGTTGTAATAAATTGATTACAATTTGTAACAAATTGGTTACAGCTTATCACACTTTTGCAATAACTTCAACCCCCAAGAAGATTTCTTTTAAATTTATTCATAAATTCTTGCGTATTTTGCAGATTCTGGTTTGAATCCCCCTACTTCTGGATACTCTGAAAAGGAGTTAGTGAGAAAAGGCCAAAGGCTCTATTTTTGCGCAACATGTTTATTGCATCAAATTGACTTTCTATACTTCATAATATATAATTCTATTGTACAGTACTACTAATTAAAAATGTGGTCACTGCACGATACAGATTGCTAAGAGAAAGGGTGTTAAGTATGAAATATGCAGTCAAATATACAGAACTATATCAAGGGAGGATATGTTCAGCATAGCCTCCAAAAAACAGGAGGATTTTATGTCTTTAGATTTAAATTGGATCGATCCAGAAAAATACTCATTCAACAGCTTCCTTCTTTTAGAGCGGTTTCAGATTCGTCTTATGATGAATTGGGCGGGCTGGAGAAACGATAAAACCATATGGAAAAAAAGTATGGGAATCGCACTGAAAGCAAATCCTGCCGTCAGTTGGTATTTGGCGCACCGCTGCCCAGAATGTGCAGCATGTATATATGAACTGGCGGAAAGTGCCTCTTTACCGGCAGATCCGAAGCAAATCCGAGAGGCAGAAAAATATGCTTTGCTGAGCGTTGAAGATTTCATAATGTATACAACGCCCGAAGCTATGGCTAAGCAATGCGATTTTATCCGAGGCTGGAATAAAGAACGCTTGTTTGAGCTTACAGATTTGTCTGGTAAAATTGTTCTGGATGTGGGCGCTGGTTCCGGGCGGCTGACCTTTGCCGCCGCAGAAAAAGCGAAATGGGTTTATGCAAGTGAACCTGTAAGCACGCTCCGTGAATATATCCGCGATAAAGCCAAAAAAGACGGATACAGCAATATCCGGGTTCTGGATGGGTTTGCCGCTGATCTGCCCTTGCCGGACGATACTTTTGATGTGGTTATGTCCGGCCATGTGGTGGGAGACGATTATGATGGAGAGATCGCCGAATTGACCAGGGTCTGTAAGCCGGGAGGTTGGCTTCTTGACTGCCCAGGGGATTCCGAATGCGATATAGCTTCTAACTGTGAACTGATCCGCCGTGGCTGGGAGGAAAAACACTATATAGGCAGTTTTGGTAAGGATGTTTATCAGTATCGGAAGCAAGTGCGAAAGTAAGTAATACATGAAAAGCCCCGGCGAGTATATAACTCGCCGGGGCTTTTCAGTATAAAGCGGTATATCGCTATCTATCTTCGTATAGAGTGGTTTTGCAAGGCCGGACACCATTTTGGTATCACTTTGGTATCACAAAGAGTGTGTTTGCAACTCAAGAAAATGGCAAAACAAGGATTTGAAATCTAGATTTTCTCTCTGTTTTGTTGCAGAACAGGAGTAGAATAAGCATCGATAAAATCAACCTTTAACTGCGTAACATCCCAAATAAAATGATATTTATTATCCTTTCCGTTCTTTTCTGTAAATCCTCCGCCAAAAAAGACTGTATAAGTTCTGTAGCAAGCATAGAAAAGGTACACTTTTCACAAAACTTTTGCATTTTATTTATTGATAATATCTAAAATTGTTACACATTAAAAGGCTATATTTTTCTTTTTCCATTCCTCTTTCAGAATAGCATACTGATACTTATCGCACCATTCGTGATTCAAGGCACTATTTCCACGATACATCTTTACAAAATGAGCTTCTCTACGCATACCTATCCGTTCCATAATTCTCCAAGAACCTCTGTTAAGTGTATTACAATCAGCAGTAATTCTCCGAAGATTCAGTATGTCAAACCCTAAATGCAATAAAGTCATTCCTATTTCTGTTCCATAACCTTGCTTCCAGTAATCTCTGTGTAATTCCCATGCTAATTCTGCGGGATCCGTATCAGTGTAATATAATTCACATGAACCAATAAGGGTATTATCTTCCTTTTTGACTACCGCATATCGAAAATTGATACAGTCTTCTTCCTCTGCGCTTTCGATAGCATAATTCAGATATTGATGTGCTTCTTCTTCATTTTTAGGTTCACTTGACCTGTATTTCATATTTTCCAGATTATTCAACCAATCAAACACAACAGGAAAATCATTCTGCTTGAATTTTCTAAAAATAAGTCGTTCAGATTCTAATTCAATATATTTCATTTTTGTCTCCTATGTATCATTTATATCGCTATGGAAAATTCGGACACCATTTTGGTATCAAAATAATAAAATGCGTTGAAATATATATATTAATAAGCGAAAAAGCCAGTATTTATGACGATTTTTGCAATGTAATACTTTTTAGTTCCTCAAAAACAAATATAATTTTTATAAAAAAGCTCTCACAATCTCATCCGTATGCATGCTGCGGGAGCCTTTGACCAAAAGAACATCGCCCTCTTTTACAATCTCTTTCAGATAAGAAGCGGTTTCGCTATTCTCTGAAAAAGAGACGCAATCCCGAATATGACAGGCCTTTGCTTCTTCTGCGATCCATCGGGCTCTCTCCCCAATCGTTACCAGTAGATCCACACCGACCTCTGCGGCCATCTTTCCCACCTGCCGGTGAGCTGCTTCCTCAAATTCTCCCAACTCCAGCATATCCGCCAGAACAGCAATCTTTCTTCCTGAAAAAGAACCGAGTACCTGCAGACTGCTGCGCAGAGCATCAGGGCTGGCATTATAGGAATCATCTATTAATGTTATCCCCCGCACTTTATGGATCTGCTGCCGCATGGCCGGCGGTTCATATTGTGACAATGCTCTGGAGGCTGCAAAAACATCTCCTCCCAGCGAATGGGTTACGCTCAACCCAGCAAGAGCGTTAAGAACGTTATGGAATCCGGGAACCGGCAGTTCTACGCACACAGAAACACCATTTGCTATCATCCGAAAGCGCACACCTTTTTCTGTGCTTTCGATCTCCTGTGCCCGATATTCGCACCAGGGCTCCGTTCCGAAATACACTTTACGGATATGAGGCAGCTTTTCCCGAAGGCCAGCCAAGAAGGGATCCTGACCGTTGAGGAAAAGTATAGAATCTGCGTCGAAGCAGTCTGTTATATGAAGCTTCTCCTTCAGAATATTTTCCTGGGTCTTCAGCTGCTGAATATGAGAAATACCGATATTGGTCATAACAGCATACTTAGGTCTGGCCATAGAGCAGAGCCTGCTCATCTCCCCAAAGTCGCTCATTCCCATTTCAATTACAGCCGCTTCATCCCCCTCTTCCAGCCGGAAAAGCGTCAGAGGCAAGCCCACCTGGCTGTTCTGATTCCCCTCTGTTTTCATAACCCGGTAAGAAGAAGAGAGCGCTAAAGCCACCATTTCCTTTGTGGTAGTCTTCCCTACACTTCCCGTAATTCCCACCACCGGAATATGAAAGCGCGAGCGGTAGGCAGAGGCAATTTTCTGCAGGGCAACTTCTGTATTAGGAACAGAGATCCATGGGTGGACATCCAACTTTTTCGTATCATTCTGAGTGAGAGTGGCTGCTGCTCCTGCGGAAAAAACAGCGTCTATATACATATGAGCGTCGGTCCGCTCCCCCTTGAGAGGGACAAACAAAGCGCCCGCAGAGATCCGGCGGCTGTCTGTGCTTACAGATGTTACTACCGTATTTTCGTTTCCACAGAGGAGCACCCCTCCGCAGGCTTCCGCTATTTCTCTGGCTGTCATTTGCATATGCCTTTCCTCCTGACCGTCTTAAAGCTTTCCGGCGAGAATATCCGCCACAACTTCTCTTTCGTCCAGATGATATTTCACACCGCGGATCTCCTGATAATCCTCATGTCCTTTGCCCGCAAGAACTACAATATCGCCGTCTTCCGCATTTTGCATGCAATATCGAATGGCTTCCTTCCGGTCGGGGATTACCACGTATTTTCCGTTTGTTCGGCCGATCCCTACTTTGATATCTGCGATGATATCCATAACGTCTTCAAAACGGGAATTATCTGCTGTCAGAACGGAGAGATCCGCCAGCCGGCCAGAAACCTCTCCCATTTCAAAGCGCCTTGTCCGGGAACGATTCCCTCCTGCTCCAAACAGGCAAATCAGACGATGAGGATTATATTCCCGCAGAGTCGTCAGAATGCTTTCCATGCTGACAGCATTGTGCGCGTAATCAATGAGAAGCGTATAGTTCCCCGGCACAGGAACAGGCTCAACTCTTCCCTTAACCTTAACAGCAGCAAGGCCTTTTATGATATTCTCGCTGGAAATACCCATTAGCCCGCAGACAGCGGCAGCGCCCAAGGCGTTGTATACACTGAATTTACCTGGAATGGGCACCTCCGCATCAAATTCCATCGTTCCTTCCGCATGGAAACGAACCCCCAGAAAGCCGGGGCGGGATATAAGGGCTTCCTTGGAAGCGCGCAGATCCGCTTCTTTTGAAAACCCAAAATAGGAAACCTCACAGGTTTTTCCCTTCTGGATTTCCATCCACATAGGATCATCCCTATTAATAACACCAAGCCTGCATTTTTGGAACAACATCCTTTTGCAGTCAAGATATTCTTCCATATCCTTGTGTTCGGCCCCGCCGATATGATCCTCTGAAAAATTGGTAAACAGTCCCACCGCAAAGGGGATTGCATCCGCCCGATGCCCGCGCAGACCGATGGAGGAAGCCTCCATAACCGCAGCGCCGCAGCCAGCATCCACCATATCCCTGAGGGCGCGCTGCACAATATAGGATTCAGGGGTAGTATTATCCGTAGCCGTAACGGTTTCCCCGATTCGAATTCCTACAGTGCCGATCATTCCCGTTTTGATTCCGGCCGCTTCGAGAATAGAACAAATCATATAGGCTGATGTAGTCTTTCCTTTTGTCCCCGTAATTCCCACCACCGGAATCTCTTCAGCGGGATAGTGGAAAAAAGCAGCGCTCATCTGAGCCAGGGCCGCCCTCGTATCCTTCACTAGTATAAGGGGGACGTCGCCGGTCTCTACCGGACGAGCAGCCACCACAGCGGCGGCTCCAGCCTGCGCGGCGGCGGCGGCGTACATATGGCCATCCACGCTGGCCCCTTCCAGGCAGACAAAAACGACCCCCGGGCGCACCTTTCTTGAATCGTATACAATATCTTCTATTGATATATCCATATTTCCGGAACTAGTATACTCCACCCGTTCCAGCAGTGATTTCAACTGCATATTTATTCCTCCTTTAAAAGGCGACCCTACCGCCCCTCCGGTATTTATATTTACTGATAGAAAACGCTTAAAGTAAGCAAGAAAACAGCGGGTTCATATAAAAGCATAACGGCCTTATCCTTCCATTCGCTCTTCTTGCCGGTTATAATGGAAGCTCCCAGAATCAGGTCAGAGGCCACGAAGCAAAGAGCTCCCGCTAACAACATCCATACACCAGCACTCTGCCGGGTAAACGGAATACTGGCTGCTGTAAAAGCCATGCACAGCAGGATGAAAAGATACACGGAAAGAAACAGCGACTGGCTCCCGAAGGCTTTCAGCCAACGCCGATATCCCCACAATAGAAATCCGCACACAATAGCGCTAAAAAGCAAATTCCAGCCAAGCTGCCCCCCGGAAAAAAACATCCAAGCAATAAAGAAGAGGTGAGCAGAAAGGAAAACCAACACTCCAGGGATAAGGGAATACTGTATCCAGATATCTGCAACCATGCAAAGAAAAGCTGCAATACATACCGTCCAGGACCATCCTCCGAAATAAAGAGCTCCACTGAAGGATATACATACAGAAACAAACGTAGCTGCTGCTTTGCAAACCGTACTTCCTTTTCCAGGTCCCCATAAATACAATTTCAGGAAAATACCGATCAGTATACAACAAAAGATCCATATCCAATCCATCAGGCTCCGTCCTTTCCTCTTCCTATTAGGAATACAACAGATAAAGCCAATCTGATTATAGCATTGACAAATATCGAATACAAGCAACATTTCTGTGAAGAAAAAATTACAAAATTTCAAACACTGAGACGTTTTTATATCCATCAAAAAATATTGCTTTCAGGCGATAAATATGCTATAATCAAATTCAGTCCTATGCTGGTGTGGCGAAATCGGCAGACGCAAGGGACTTAAAATCCCTCGGTGGCAACACCGTACCGGTTCAAATCCGGTCACCAGCACCAAACTGAGCCCGGACGCGATTTGCGTCCGGGCTCTCTTTATTACTCGAAGCGAGATGCGCTCAAAATGCTTCGGCTTTCCATTAACTTTTTGCTTTGTATTTTATCATTTAATACTAAATTCAGAAAAGGAACAGCCTTTTACCACACGGCAAAGGCTGTTCCTTTTCAATGAAATTTCGTCCTTTATTCGTTATGCTTCACCTTCGATGGCCAAAATCACAGATTCCGGCATACTAAGCGTAATTTATGTCATCTCTGCTATGAAGGATTTAACCTTATTTACCCAAACGGCACTTGAAATCCATGTATCCAAATTTTTTCAGACACACTAATTTCCTGTCAGAATTTAAAAGGTATATCCCCGGCAAAGGCATTCCGTTAAAGGTATTATTTTTGCAGGTAGTATAGATAGCCATATCTCCAAAGAGTAGCATATCCCCTTCCTGAAGGAGAGAATCAAAGCTGTAGTCCCCTATTATATCACCCGCTAAACAGGTGGGTCCGCCCAGAGAATAGGTATAAGCCTTTTCTTTCGGTTCCCCCGAACCATATAGTGGCGGACGGTATGGCATTTCTAATACATCCGGCATATGGCAAGCGGCGCTGGCATCCAAGACAGCAATCTGCCGACCGTTTTGCAGAATGTCCAACACTCGGCAGGCGAGGTAACCAGCATTCAGAGCACAGGCCTCCCCCGGCTCCAAATACACCTCTACATCCCACTTTTTCCGGGCTGTGAGGATACAATTTTCCAGCCGGGAAATGTCATAGCCTGGTCGGGTAATATGATGCCCGCCGCCGAAATTCAACCATTTCATCCGAGGAAGCACATCTCCAAAACGTTCTTCCACAGCCTGCAGTGTTCTTTCCAACGCATCGGAATCCTGCTCACACAGTGTATGAAAGTGAAGGCCATCTAAAAGATCTTCTAACTGTGGCGTCATATAGTTTTCCCATTGGGTTCGGGTGGTGCCTAAACGGCTTCCGGGTGCGCAGGGATCGTATATGCTATGGCCCTCCTGAGTAGAGCATTCAGGATTTACCCGTAAGCCGACGCTTTTTCCCGCCCTTCTGGCAGTCGGCCCAAATTTGGCCAGCTGGCTGGGAGTATTGAAGACAATATGATCCGCATAATTCAAAAGCTCTTCAAATTGATCTTCCCGATAGGCACCGCAGAATACATGAACCTCTTTGCCGGGCATCTCCTCAGCGCCCAGCCTGGCTTCAAATAGACCGCTTGCTTCCGTGCCAGCCAAATAGGGTGCCAGAATTGGGTATGCATTATAATTAGAGAAAGCCTTTTGCGCCAACAATATTTTGCATCCTGTATGTTCAGCCACTTTTTTAAGAATTTCTCCATTCCGGCACAAGGCAGCTTCATCCAAAATATAACAGGGAGTTGGCAATGCTCCAAACAGTTCCTCTGGTAACCGCCCATTCAGCCCTAAAAAGGGTGGACGGCAGTCTTTTCTCTGGAATTGCATCACTTTACGAGCTCCGGTGCCCAGTTTTCTTTTCTAGGCAGGCCGTACATATCCAACGCATCCAGGAAAGGATCCGGATCAAACTCTTCCACAGTATAGACTCCGGGTTTATTCCAACGGCCAGTCAGCAGCATCAATGCGCCGCACATGGCAGGTACGCCGGTAGTATAGCTAATAGCCTGACTGCCAACTTCCCGGTAGCATTCCTGATGATCACATATATTATAGATGTAATATGTTTTCTCCTTACCGTCTTTTTTACCGGTAAAAATGCAGCCGATGTTGGTCTTTCCTTTTGTGCGGGGGCCCAGGCTGGCCGGATCTGGCAGTAGAGCCTTCAGGAATTTAATAGGAACAATTTCTTTTCCTTCAAATTCTATCGGAGTGGTAGAGAGCATGCCCACATCTTCCAGACAGCGCATATGGTCAAGATAGCTTTGCCCAAATGTCATAAAGAAACGGATGCGCTTAACCTGAGGGATATTCAGCGCCAGGCTTTCTATTTCTTCATGATGCAATAGATACATATCTTTACGGCCTACTTGATCAAAGTCATATTCCCGTTTGATGCTCATGGGATCCACCTCTATCCAGTGGCCGTTTTCCCAGTAACTGCCGGGAGCGGATACTTCACGAAGGTTGACTTCAGGATTAAAATTGGTGGCAAAGGCATACCCGTGGTCGCCGCCATTACAATCCAGTATATCTATGGTGTCTATGGTATCAAATTCATGTTTTTGAGCATATGCGCAATAAGCCTGGGTTACCCCCGGATCAAAACCACAGCCCAGCAATGCGGTTAAGCCTGCATCCTCAAACTTTTTGCGATAAGCCCATTGCCAGCTATAGTCGAAATAAGCGGAGAACCCTGCTTCCTTGCAGCGCTTTTCATATACGGCGCGCCATTCCGGATCATCTGTATCCTCCGGCTCATAATTGGCGGTGTCCATATAGTTTACTCCGCAGGCCAGGCATGCATCCATAATACTCAAATCCTGATAGGGCAGAGCAATATTCATCACCAGATCTGGTTTATAAGCACGAATTAAATCTATGACTTGCTGCACATCATCTGCGTCCACCTGGGCAGTGGTAATTTTAGTAGAGGTTTTCGGGGCCAATTCGGCAGCAAGCTTGTCACATTTGGACTTAGTACGGCTGGCAATGCAGAGCTCGGTAAATACCTCGCTTACCTGGCAGCATTTGTGGATAGCAACGGAGGCAACGCCGCCGCAGCCAATCACAAGAACTTTGCTCATGGTTGTACACTCCTTTATAAATCAGTTTGTATATAAAGCCAGAATCAGTTCCCGCAGCACCTTACAGGCAGTGGCTGTGGAAACGCCGCTGTTGTCTAATCCCGGGGCCAGTTCATTGATATCAGCTGCGATTATATTTGCAGTACAGACTGTGCGGATTGCATCCAGCAACTGCGTAAAACTGACTCCTCCGGCCTCAGGCGTGCCAGTGCCTGGAAAAACGGAAGGATCCAGGCAGTCCAGATCAATCGTAAGATAAACAGGAACCTCCTGCTGTAAAAGGGATTCAACGGTAGATGCCAAGCCGTTAAAATCAAACAAATGAAGCGCTGTATGCTGCTTTGCAAACTGGAATTCTTCCCTTTCCCCACTTCGGATACAAAATTGGTGGATACGTCCGTCTCCAAGAAGGTCATGGCAGCGCCTAAGGACACATGCATGGCTGAGTTTTGCACCCAGATAATCATCCCGCAGGTCGGCATGCGCATCAAAATGAATGATATGAAGGTTTGGATATTTTTTAACAGCAGCACGCACTGCTCCAAGGGTAACAAGATGTTCTCCACCCAGAAGCAGCGGAAATTTGCCATCCGCAAAAATCATAGCCGCCCGGGTTTCGATATCTTTCAGAGCGGTTTCTGCACTGCCAAAGCACAGTTCCATATCACCGCTGTCAAAAACAGCACAATCTGTTATATCCGCATCCTGATAAGGGCTGTAGGTTTCCAAACCAAAGCTTTCATGGCGTATGGCAGAAGGGCCGAATCGGGCCCCGGGTCTGAAGCTGGTGGTAGAATCGAAAGGGGCTCCGTAAAGTATGATTTTGGCTTCAGAATACCCTGTATCGCAGCCAATAAAGGTTTCTACATTAGGCGTCAGCATACCTTATTTTTCCACCTCCTCTAAAATCTCTTCTAAAAATGCGGGCAACCAGAATGCACCCACATGCAGCCTAGTAGTGTAGTATCTTGTATGCAGATTCAGGGCGTTCCAAGCCTCATCGTTCAGATCGTCGATGGGATGATATTTTTTGCTGGCGAATCCAAACAACCAGTAGCCAGCAGCATAGGTTGGAATATGCGCCTGATAGACCCGGCTAATAGGAAAGGTGCTGACAATACGTTTATGGCTGCGCTGCATCGCGTTGGCATCCTCCGCATAAAAGGGGCTTCCCTGCTGATTGACCATGATCCCGTCTTCCCGCAGTGCATTATAGCAGTTGCCGTAAAATTCCCGGGTAAATAATCCTTCTGAAGGCCCAAAGGGATCCGTAGAATCCACAATGATGAGATCATAGGCAGCTTCACACCGGCGGATAAATTTGAGAGCATTCTCAAAATAGATGTGTACCCGGCGGTCATCCATTCGGCATGCATTGCTTGGAAGATAGGTGCGGCAGGCTTCCACTACCTGAGGATCCATTTCTACAAGATCAATACGTTTTACTCTGTCATACCGGGTCAGTTCCCGCACTACACCCCCATCTCCAGCCCCGATCACAAGAATATCCGTGATACCGGGATGCACAGCCATGGGCACATGAGTAATCATCTCGTCATAAATGAATTCGTCCCGTTCTGTGAGCATGACGTTGCCATCCAGTGTCAGCACACGGCCGAATTCCGGCGTTTCAAAAATATCAATTCGCTGATAATCACTCTGCTTTGAATACAGATGTCTATTTATCCGAATGCTATGTTTAACATCCGGAGTATGAAATTCACTAAACCACATTTCCATAGCTATCACCGCCTCTTATGCCAATACATTCAGCCGCTTCAACTCGGGATCTTCCGGCCCGGTCATGCTGCAGCCTTTCTTTTTTGCATACTGGATATGCTCTAATATTTCCGCTGTGATGAGTTCTCCCGGAGCCAGAAGAGGAATCCCGGGGGGATAACACATAACGAACTCACTGCATACCCGTCCTTCGCTTTCCTCCAAAGGAAGGCTGACCTTTTCTGCATAAAAAGCCTCCTGCGGGCTGGTAACTACCTCCGGGTCGATATATTCCTGGCTGAGCAGTCCGGTCCCATCCTTTTGATAGCGACGGCGGATTTCCGCCAGCGCACTAACCAACCGTTCCAATTCCTGAGGACGATCCCCCATGGAAAGATATGTCAGGATATTTCCAATATCCCCAAATTCGATTTGAATGTCATATTCATCCCGCAGAATATCATACACCTCGATACCGGCGAGTCCGATATCCAAAGTGTGAACACTTAATTTTGTGGTGTCAAAATCAAAAACCGAATTGCCGTTCATCAATTCCCGGCCAAAAGCATAATAACCGCCTATAGCATTGATTTCCTGGCGGGCATATTCAGCCATATCAGCCACCTGATGGAATACTTCTCGGCCCCGCAATGCCAGATTTCTTCGGCTGATATCCAAACTGGACATCAACAGATAACTGCCGGAAGTAGTCTGCGTCAGGTTGATGATCTGCCGAACATAGCCGGCGTGAACGTTGGGGCCCACCAATAAAAGACTGGACTGAGTTAAGCTTCCACCACTTTTATGCATGGATACCGCGGCCATATCAGCCCCTGCTTCCATAGCGGAAACAGGCAGGCCGTTGCCAAAATAGAAGTGTGTGCCGTGGGCTTCATCGGCCAGGCATCGCATGCCGGCTTCATGGGCCATTTTTACGATGGCACGAAGATCGCTGCAGATACCATAATATGTGGGGTTATTAACCAATACCGCCACTGCGTTTGGATGTTCAGCAATTGCTTTGGCCACCTGTTCACGCCGCATTCCTAAGGAAATACCTAGTCTCTGATCCACTTCGGGATTTACGTATACGGGGATCGCGCCGCATAAAACCAAAGCATTGATAACGCTTTTATGAACATTACGCGGTAAAATGATCTCGTCCCCGCGCTTGCAGGTGCTCAACACCATGCTTTGCACCGAACTGGTGGTACCCCCCACCATTAAAAAGGCATGAGCTGCTCCAAAGGCATCGGCAGCTAATTCCTCAGCTTCCCGGATGACAGAAACCGGATGGCAGAGGTTATCTAACGGCTTCATACTGTTAACGTCCACACCTACGCATCGCTGCCCCAGAAACGCCGTTAATTCCGGGTTTCCTCGGCCACGCTTATGCCCTGGCACATCAAATGGAACAACACGCATTTGCCGGAATGTTTCCAGAGCCTCGTAGATAGGAGCGCGGTTCTGGTCCAGACGAGATCGACCCATCTTCAATTTTCTTTCCCCTTCCCGTTGGTTACTGGCACAACAAAAAAACGCAAGCTGCGCAGCATGCGCAAACTTGCGTTTTACCCTTAAAGAAACTTTAATTTTCTCCATTTCAGGGATTATCATTAAAAAGAACTCAATTGAAGACTGCCACCCATGAAATGTAGAAAACGAACACTGTTCAGGTAGAACGGAATGATCAGAGTCTAAATAGCAATTATACTTTTGCTACTCTTATTGACCGTTTCACAAGTCTGCGCACAAGCGCATTTCGGTTATGAAGTAACCAACTTATAAAATTTGAGCTTTTAACTCAATCAATAAGGCTGCACAAAGGCCGCCAATCGGCA
>CAJFPJ010000013.1 GCA_904399395.1 uncultured Clostridia bacterium
GAAAAACTGTAGATTATCGTTTAAAAATAGATTTTCTCAGTGGAGTGTAGAGCGGTAATTATAAGGAAGGAGTATTTATTTGGCGCAGAAGAGTGTGAAGGTGGATTTCTCCAGGGTAGAGGGGATCCCATTGTTTAAAAAATTTGCTATGTTTGATTCCGGTTTAGTGCCGCTCAGTCGTTATGAAAGAGATGCTCATCTGTTTCAAAGGTGTAAGGTTCCTTCCCTGCGAATCGATCTGTTTATCGGTGACCGCAGCATGGAACTAGGAAATATGGCGGATGGAACGGCAGAGAATGTGGAATATCATTGGAATGCATCGGACAGGCTTGTAGAAGAACTGCAAAAAAACGGTGTTTCTCCTTATTATTCCTGGTGTTATGTTCCACTTCCCGTTCAGCCTGAAGGAGGAAGCTTCCGCTCTATTCCCACCGATTGGGGAAAATACAAAGAGATTATGCGAGAATTTGCTCGCCATTACAGAGAACAAGGTTCTCCTTTAGGATATCAGGAAATCTATAACGAACCTATCAATCCGGGTGCTTTTTTTGACGGATGGGTGGATGAGTTCAATACCCTTTATAAATATGGCGTTCAGGGCATAAGAGAAGGGGACCCGGAGGCTTTGGTAGGCGGTTCTGCCGAGGCGTTTGTGCTACCGGCAGAGGAGTGCAGAGAGAATGTGGAACGGTTCCTTTCCTATGTAGAGCAGAACGATCTTCCACTGGATTTTTTCTCTTTCCATAGCTATGGAAATAAGAATAAAATTTATCTTACCCGTCTGGGGTTGATACGGGAGGCCCTCTCGAAAAACAGCCGGTTTAAAAATGCAGGGATACATATAAATGAATTCAATACAGTGCCACCGCCGTGGCCTTATAAAAAGACTGTTTTGGAACAGCCTGCACTGGTTCCGCAGATTCTTACGGCGATTCAGGATCTTTTGGAAGAGACAGATGTGGAGTTGGTACATTGGGCGCAGTTTTTGGAATCCGGAGTGGATGCCCTTGGCCTTGTAGATCGTTTGGGAAGACTGCGTCCTGGTTTCTTTGCTTTTGAGCTCTATTCCAGAATGCCGGCTCGAAGAGTTGCTGTGGATACGCCGGAGGAAATAGGCTGCATGGCATCCTGTGATGAAAAACGTTTTTCTGCTTTGGTTTGGAATAGATCGGATGAAGCTGTTCCGTATACGGAGGCACTGAAGGGTATACCTGAAAAATTTGAATCTGCCGATGTGTGTATTGTAGATGCAGATTTTTTGGAGCTTCTTCAGAAGGATCCCCAGCTCAGGCCTAAGGTGCGGATGCGGCTTCCGGTGGTAAATGGGGAAGTGAATTTTGAGGGCTTCACCTTGGGAATTTATGACATGGTGTACATAGAATGTAATGCCCGCCACAACCCCAAAGTCTTTAATAAAGGATTTTCCATAAAAAGAGCGATGCATTGGTACCCTGATAGATATAGAAAAACCTTTGCGGAATATGACGTTGGGAGCGGTTCTGTATATCTGGGTGCAAATGGGTATACCGGTGAGGGAACTATTCTTTCACTTGAGTTTGAAACTGATGAGAAGCTAAGCAAACTCCTTTTGGAATGCAGTTTTTCAAGGGGGAAAGCGGATCTTTGCATCCGGGTTGATTATAGAATGGAAGACGGGTACGGCAAAGCGGTTCAGTTCGGCGGGGCGCCTTTTGCTTTTGAAAGAGGTACAGGCCGGCTGGCAGATCAAATGGAACCTTTGTCTGAAAAGCTTCCCTTAAAAGAAAAGGCCCCTGCAGGATGGAATGGAAAAGGTCTCATTTCCTTTTTTGCTCGAAATGCTTCCGGAAATTATATGGAAACAATCCGAATTGCGTCGGATGCTGTAAAAGATGCTTTCGATGGAATGATGGATTGAGTATACAATGCCCAACAAACGGAAAATTTTCCGTTTGCAATAAAAACAAGGGAGGAATATCCAACATGAAGAAAACCATGAGCAGGCTTCTTGCCATGTTGCTGGCTGTTGGAATGGTGTTCTCTATAACCGCTTGTAGCGGCGATGGTGGCACATCCAGCGGAAGCGGCGGCGAGTCGTCTACCACCGAATCTACTGGCGGCGAAAGCGGCGGAGATAAGGAGGATTATGATCCGTTTGGCAAGTATGAGGAAGAAGTAACGATGACTGCGGCCACAGCAATTTCTGCTACAGCAGCTGAAACCGACTTCAAGGACAATGCGTGGGTAAAGAAGTATAAAGAAGTCTATAATCTTGCTATTGATTATGTATACTTAGCTCCTCAGGAGCAGTATGACCAGCGTATTTCCATGATGATGGTGGACGGCAGCCTTCCGGATTGCTTTACCACATCACTGATCCAGACCCAGCAGCTGATTGATGCTGGTCTTCTGGAGCCCCAGACAGAAGCTTGGGCAAATTATGCTTCCGATCAGGCGTATGAGGCTATGATGCAGAACGGCTCTGCTCCTTTTGATGTTGTCACTTCTGACGGTGAGCTCTATGCTATGCCTTGGGTGCAGCCCGCTATTGAGACCGTTCACGCTCTCTTCGTAAACGAAAAGTGGAGAAAGGATCTGGGGTTGCCTGAACCGGATACCCTTGAGAACTTTGAAAAATTGATTTATGGCTTCAAAGAGCAGGATCCCAATGGAAATGGGGAAGCGGACGAATACGGCCTTGGTCTTTCCAAGAATCTGTGGGATCTGGGCTTTGAAGCTTATAGCTTCTGCAATATCTTTGGCGCCTATCCGGATTCCTGGCTCCAGGATGAAGACGGCAATGTTTATTATGGCTCCGTGCAGGAAGAGATGAAGCCTGCTCTGGAGAAATTGGCCCAGTATTATGCTGATGGCCTGATTGATCCTGAATTTATCGTTAAGTCCTATGAAGAAGAAGCAGAACTGGTAACAAGAGAGCAGCTGGGCGCCATGTTCGGCATCCAGTGGACAGGCCTGATGGGCACTTGCCTCCAGTCCCTCTATCAGAACTATTACAACGAAGGGAAAGATCCTGATTCCCTGGAATGGAAGGTTTATCCCCTTCCGTCTCTGGACGGCACTACCGAGACCACTCCTATCATTTATGATAACACCAGCAAATTTGTAGTTGTCAAGGCTGGCTACGAGCATCCTGAAGCTGTGACCAAGATGGTCAATTACATTCATTTCATGGGTATCGGCCCGCAGGGTGAAGGGCCTGAAGGCCATCCTGAACTGGCTATTACATATGAAGAGTATCAGGGTATTGATGAAAATGGAGTAGACCAGGGCGATGGCTTGTGGGATTCTTGGGGCAACAACCTGTTTGCTGCCGAAACCATCCATGCCAATATGCAGCGGTGGAACAGCTGGTTTGCTATCATCAACGATGACGATGCAGAAGCCAAGGAATGGTGTGAAAACAACTATCTGGCCAGAAGCGGCGCTGTAAATATCCAAGCTTTTGCTAAGGACGGCGTGAATATGGTCAACTCCAACGGCGTGCAGGGCATCGATTCTCCTTCCTGGCAGTTCGTTTATAATACCTGCGGCGAGACCTTCATGTATGGTCAGGAACAGCAGGAAAAGGACAATATCATCATGGATATCCGCGGCGCGTTTGTCTCCGATACCATGGTAGATAAGCAGGCTTCTCTGGAATCCCTGGAGCTGCAGGAAATCACAAAGATCATCACCGGCGAATCCTCCATTGATGCGTTCGATACCTTTGTGCAGAACTGGAAGGCCAACGGCGGCGATACCATTACGCAGGAAATGCAGGAATACATCGACTCCCTGGGCTGATGGTTCCTGACTCGAAATTGAATACTCGGGTTAAATGAAGAGTTGCCGGCGGCATATCTCCGCCGCCGGCAGCTTGCTTTTTATCAGACATAACAGGGGAGGTATTTGGAAAATGGCAAGCCGCAGCAAGGCCTTGGGGATTCAGAAAAAGCCCCTTGGAAAACGCTTCCGGGAGAGTATCCCGTTCTATCTGATGCTTCTGCCGGGTTTTATCTTTGTCTTTATCTTTAACTATTTTCCGCTCTATGGCCTGAAAATCGCCTTTTACCGGTTTATACCTGCTAAAGGCCTTTTTGGCGACCAGGAATGGGTGGGAATGCGGTATTTTCAGGAAATTTTTGTAAATCCGGATTTTCAACACGCATTGGTGAATACAATTACGATTTCCCTATGGAAGCTTTCGCTGAGCGTTATTATCGCTATCTTTTTCTCCATTCTGATCAATGAGCTCCGCAGCACAAAGCTCAAAAGGACGGTGCAGACCATTGTATATCTGCCCCACTTCCTTTCCTGGGTTATTTTGGCGGGTGTATTTCTTGATCTTCTTTCGCCGGAATACGGCATGGTTAACCAGCTGATCAAGGCGCTGGGGGGCGAACCGATCTTCTTCCTGGGCAGCAACCAATATTTCCAGGGAACATTGATTGTAACGGATCTTTGGAAGGAATTTGGTTTTAATACCATTGTATATTTGGCTGCTATAACATCTATTGATCCCAGCCTGTATGAATCTGCTGTTGTGGATGGAGCTAACCGCTTCAAACAGATTTGGCATATTACGCTTCCCGGTATGCTGCCCATCATCCTTTTGATGGCTCTTTTGAATATCGGCAGCATTATGAACGCGAATTTTGATCAGGTGTATAACATGTACAGCCCTGCCGTATATGCAACGGGTGACGTACTGGATACATTGATATATCGTATCGGTCTGGTACAGGCGAATTTCTCTCTTTCAACGGCTGTTGGTATGTTTAAGTCACTTGTTTCATTGATCCTAGTAGGCACATCCTATGGGCTGGCCTATAAGTTCGCCGGATATAAGATCTTTTAAAGGAGGGATACAGAATGCTGATTTCAAGAGGCGAAAAGATTTTCAATGTAATCAACAGCATTTTCCTGATCCTGGTCGCTTTGCTTTGTCTTGCGCCGATGGTCTATATGCTGGCGGTTTCCTTGAGCTCAAATGCTCAGGTGGTTGCGGGAAATGTTTCCTTCTGGCCGAAAGGATTTACTCTTTCCAGCTATGAGTATCTTCTGAGCTTGGGGGCTTTCTGGAGTTCTATGCTGATTTCTGTAGAGAGAGTTGTAATTTCTCTGGTATTTACCTTGGTATTTACAGCCCTTACTGCATATCCTCTTTCCAAGTCCTCCAGCAAATTTCTGGGCCGTACAGGCTTTGCCTGGTATTTCTTTATCCCTATGCTGGTCAACGGAGGCCTGATCCCTACCTATATGACCATCAGCTCTCTGAAGCTGCTGGGCTCTATCTGGGCGTTGATCCTGCCTTCCACGATCGTTACCTTTTATGTGATCCTGATGCTGAATTTCTTCCGCGGGATCCCTGGGGAAATTGAAGAAGCTGCGCTGATCGACGGCGCCGGCCAGTGGAGGATCCTGTTTGGCATTTATCTGCCCCTTTCCCTTCCTTCTCTGGCTACTATCGCTGTGTATTGCAGCCTTGCCCAGTGGAACGAGTGGTTTAACGGTATTATTTACATGAATGATCCTTCTCAGTATCCTCTGATGAGCTATCTGCAGATTGCGGTGCTGAATATTAATCTCGAAGATTTGACGGCAGAGGAGGCTGCAAAGCTCAGCCAGATCGGCACGCAGACTTATAAGGCCGCTCAGCTCTTTGTGGCGGCTATACCTATGGTTTGCGTATATCCCTTCCTGCAGAAGTATTTTACAAAGGGTTTGACTCTGGGAAGTGTAAAAGGATAAATTGTATCCTTTATGAGGGGATTCACACCATTTCGAAGAGGAGACAGAAAGTTTTTAGTGTTTAGAAACGGGCTGGTAGGGCACGGTATTCTGGGTATACTCCGGAATTTTTGGCGGTGTATTTCTACCGGTCCGTTTGATAGAATAGAAATTACAGAGAGCCCACCGTTCCGAAAGATTTTGAGATCGTCACAGTATCAGTCTGAGAATGGAGGGCTGCTTTTTGTTCCAGCTTAATGGTGGGGAGATTGAAAAAGGAGGAAGATCGATGAAACGCAGATGGACAGAAGAGGAAATTTGGCAATGGTATCGCTCCCACGAGTGGATCAGCGGATTCAATTTTATACCTAGTGGCTCCATGACGGGGAGCCAGTGGTTTCTGCAGCAGTATAACCATAAGGAAGCCTTTCGGGAATCCGCAAAGGAAATTGCTTTGGCCGCCAGCCTGAAATTTAACAGCATCCGGGTGCACTTGCCTTTTAATGTATGGCAGAAGGAGCATGATACTTTTTTTACATATTTGGATGAATTTCTGGATTTGCTGGCGAAATATAAGATGACGTTGATGCCCATTTTGTTTGGGGATTGCTGTGTTCCTAAGGAGAAATACCGGGAAAAACCATTGGGCCCTCAGCCCGAGCCTGTTCCCGGATATTTCGGCGGCAGCCCGATAACTCCCTTTGATGACAGTACTCAGCACGGTGAAGTGGTGGGTTACAGTATTACTGATGAACCAGAAATGGAACCGGTCATCCATCAGTATGTAAAGGAATTAGCAGAACATTATGGTCAGGATGATCGGATTATTATTTGGAATGTATGGAATGAAGCGGGAAATTCTGCCAGGGAATGTCGATCGCTTCCTATGATGAAGAAAATATTTGGGTGGTTCCGTGAAGCGGATGTAAAGCAGCCGCTTACGGCGGATATTTGGGGATGTGGTTCTCCTAACCAGCCTTATGGAGGGCTGTTGAAACCGCTTATTTACACGGAGATCGAAAGAAATTCCATCGAGCTTTCGGATATTTTGACCTTCCATTTTTATGGGGATTACAGCCATGCGAAAGCTTATGTGGAATATCTTCGGCAGTTCAATCGTCCTCTTATCAATACGGAATGGCTGCATCGGCCCTTCCGGAGCCTGATTCAGACGCATCTTCCTCTTTGGAAGAAAGAGAAAGTCGGAAGTTACTTCTTTGGATTTGTAAACGGGAAAAGCCAGTTTAACATCGTGTGGGAGTTTATCAAAAATCTGCCGGATATCGATACAAGCCTGTGGATGCATGATATTTTCCATGATGATTTTACTCCCTATGATCCGGAAGAGATCGAAGTGATACGCGCCTGCAATGAAGATAAAAAGATATTCTGAAAGCGCTGAAGAGATGCTGTTTATCTTCTGCGTTATATGTGTGGCGCATAGGCTCCGGCCTGTGCGCCGTTTTTTGGTTGAATCCGGTAAAGAGAAAGAGTATACTTATTTTACTTTTTTCTATTCCAAACGCAGAAAACAGAAAGTATGCTTTTGTGTAAACTGGCGGCTCAGTGGCCGTAATGAGCCCGCTTTTCAGGCAGGGTGGTTGTGTGAGACACATGTGCGGAGGCAGAATATCGAATGGGTTGGGAGTTATGGTCAGCAGGATGAAAATTCGTAGAAAATATCGGTATGGTTCCGTATCGATCTATTTGATATTGGGCCTTACTCTTTTGTTTATTCCCACGTTTTTAGTAAGCATGATAGGCATTTCCAGTTCCATGGGGGAAATTCGCAGACAGAGAGAGGAAAATATTGCCAACCAGGTATATAGCCAGAAGAGCCAAATAGAATCAGAAATACGAAAGGTGATGGATCAGCAGCTTCGTTTCCTCATCAATGAGGATATAACGAGGTCGTTCACGGAACGATATGATTCTATGGATAAAGAAACTCGAGGCCGGGAGGTTTCCCGGTTGGCGAAGTCTCTCTACATGGTGAAAAATTCTAACACAATGATCGTAAATGCTTGGCTGTATATTCCGTCCCTGCATATGGAAATAGGTTCAGAAGGATATTACAGAACCAATTTAAGCGAGGAAGAAGAAGCAGTATATGATATCGCTTTTCAATCAAAAAAATCTGTTTTTACATATGATGGAGCCATATACAGTACGGCTGCTTTTTTGCCGTCTGTAATCCGCTCTTCCTCTAGCTGTGTCTTGGTGGAATGGAGCACGGACATGCTTCCGGTTTTATGGGCAGTCCGTGAACCGGGGGTGGAATTTATTCTTTTGGGGGAAGATTTCTATTCCACTTCAGATATGGATTCTGAAAGAGGAACGGCGATGTGGGAAGAATTAAAAAACACAGATGCAGGTGAGAGACAGCCGGTTATACAGGAATGTAGTTATCAGGGAGAAAATTACATTGTTGCATTGGTGTTTTCTGATCTTTTGGATTGTACCATAGCTTCATATCAGCCTTTGTCCATAATTACAGGGCCGATTCACAAATACCAGATTTTTCTGTGGGTGATTGGTTTCTGTGTTTTATGTGCGGCTGTGGGGATTGCTGTTTTTTGTCATAGAATGATAAAAAAACCTTTGGACAAGCTTCTTACAGCATTTGTAAAAGTGCAGGAAGGAGATCTGGGGGTTCAAATTCAATATAAGGGAAATCATGAATTCTCTGTGCTGATCCGCTATTTTAACACAATGGTCAGAAGGCTGAACAGGCTGATTGAAGAAAATTATGCGAAGGAAATCCGCCTGAAGAATACGGAACTCAGGCAGTTGCAGGTGCAGATATCTCCTCATTTTCTCTATAACAGCTTCAGTGTGATCGCTCATTCTATTCATAGCGGGGATACGGATTCCGCTTTGCAGATGACCAAGGCGCTTTCGGAATATTTTCACTATGTGACCCAGAACAGGCGGGATATGGAGCCTCTTTCTATGGAACTGGAATTTGCAGAGTCGTATCTGGAAATTCAATCGATCCGATTTGGGGATAGAGTGGATGTGCAGATAGAACCTCCCGATGAAGAGACCATGCAGATAATGGTTCCCCGAATGATTATTCAGCCGCTGGTGGAAAATGCATATAAGCATGCCTTTAAGGAGCTGGAATCGGGAGGAAAGCTGCGGATTTCCTGCTGCCGTGAAAAGGGATTTCTCATTATTTCTGTAGCAGATAATGGCCCCGGCGCAACAGAGGATAAACTGGAAGAACTTCGGGCTTCCTTCCTTAAGGAGGAACCCGAGGGGCATAATGGGCTATTCAATGTATATCAGCGTTTGTGGCTGAAATATGGACGCCGGGATGCTCTTCAGCTAGAAAATACGGAAGAAGGCTTTCTCGTACGAATTCTTATACCGTTGGAGGGATAACAATGTATCGCTTGCTCTTGGTGGATGATGAACCCATCATTCTCAACAGCTATTATGAAATGCTGTCGGATACCTTCAAAAATGAACTGAACGTGGACAAATGCCAGTATTCCTCCCAGATACCGGATAAGCTTGCCGAACGTATTGATATCCTGATAACGGATATTTATATGCCAAAAATGACAGGGTATGACGTAAACCAGTTGGTATGCCGGAAATGGAAGGACTGCCGCACCATATTTATAACAGGCAACGAATCTATGGAATCTGCCAGAAAAGTGATTCGAGACAGTAAAAACGTGGTGGATTATATCCTGAAGCTGGAGGATACGGAGGTCCTTATTCAGGCGGTACGCAAGGCTATCTATGAATTGGACCACATCATGCAGGAGAAAGGGCTGCGAGAAAATATCCGCCAATATATGTCTCAGGCTATGCCAATTTTGCGGAGGGATTTTTTTAAAGAGTTTTTGACCAGCACCGCCTGTAGCAGTGAGGAACTGAAGGAGTCTTTTTCCAGACTGGATTTTGCCTTTCGGGCGGAGGCGCCAGTAATTCCCTTGCTGGGAGCTTTTCGAGCAAAGGATGGAAGAGTTCAGCGCCGAGTGGATACGACGTTTCTGATAGTGGATCAAATTGTCAGCGAATATCTTTCTCCTAAATTTATCCAATATGGGTTTCCTCTAAACGATTCCATTCCCTTAGGAATGTGGTGTATCCAGTTGGTTCCCAACGGCACTATATCTCCTGAAGAGGCGGTGGGGTATATCCATTCCTATTTAGATCTGATTCAGGAGCACAGCGAACGTTTTTCGGATATGACAGTTTCCTTTATTCTCTCTCACGATATGCTGGAATGGCAGAAATTGCCGCAGGTATATAACCGGATGCTGAATCTGGCGCAGATATACGGCCACTTGGAAAACCAAATATTTTTCATTGAGGAAGCAGAAGAAATAGCGGAGCTCAGCAAGCTGGAGGAAGAGAAAAAGACTCGGCTGCTTTATCAGTCGCTTCAGCAGTCGTTAGTTTCAGGGGATAGGGAGGCCTTTTGTTCTGTTTGGGAGGAATTGACTACCCAGCCGCGGGAATCTTTGGTGCAACTGCATTTTGAAATATGTTCTTGTTTTACAACTGCAATGAATATTCTTTCTCTACCTGCCAGCACCTATAACGGCGTTTGCACATTTCTCCTCAATATCCGTTTGGGAGAATCGTCGCCTGATACTCTACTAGAGCAGTATCTCACAGCAGCTAAGCCGCTGTTTCAGACCTCAAAGAATAACAATAAAAAAATTACCACAGTTGTGGATACAGTGGTCCAGTATATCGACGCCCACATGGGGGAGGATCTTTCTCTGACAAAAGTTTCCACAATGGTATTTCATAATCCAAGTTATTTTTCTAAGTTGTTCAAGCAAACGATGGGAATTGGGTACTGCGAATATGTGACGAAGCTTCGGATGACCCGTGCTCAGAACCTATTGTGTACTACTTCGCAGAAAATTGGGGATATTTCCAGACAGGTGGGGTTTGATTCCATCCCCTATTTTAATAAGACGTTTAAAAAAACTTTTGGGTGTACTCCTCAGGAGTATAGGGAAAAATCCATCTCTCTCGGGTAACAGGGCAGGGGATGTGTGTCTGTAGAAAAACATGTAAAAACGGCTCTGACAAGATCTGTCAGAGCCGTTTTAGATTATAGTTTTGATTTAATAAGCGGAGTGATAAAAAGGCGGCGCCGCCTTATATGCCTATTATACGCTCAGGCGGTTTCTATGGGGCAGAAACGGCTGTTAAAGACGACTCCCCTAGAGGCATCCATGGTGACGGTAGTACCGTTTTTCAGGATGTTTGTGGCGGATTCGGCTCCTACGATTACCGGCTTTTCCAACGCCAGGCCGGCAATAGCGGCATGAGAATTCTCTCCATCGGTTTCCGTTATAATTCCGATACAGTTTTTGATCTGAGAAAGAATTCGGTTGCTGGTCTGAGGGATTACCAGAATATCCCCGGGCTTACAATCGTAGATAGCCTCTTCTTCTGTTTTGCAGACACAGAGATTTCCGCATGCGCTGCCCTTGCCGATCCCCTGGCCGGAGACGAGAATATCACCTACCAGCTGCACTTTCAGAAGATTGGTGGTGCCGGAAACGCCGAGAGGCACTCCTGCCGTGATGACACAGAGTTCTCCATCGTGCACTAGCCCCTTTTTCTTTGCTACGTCTACCACATGGTCGAAGAGCTCGTCCGTATTCTTCTTTTCGTCTACCATAATTGGCACAACACCCCAGGAAAGATTCATCTGACGCCGAACTTTCTCTTCTGTGGTACCGCTTATGATGGGGCACAAAGGGCGATATTTGGAGATCATTCTGGCAGTTTTGCCGGATTTTGTCACCGTCATGATAGCGGAAGCTCCCAGATCATGGGCTGTTGTGCAGGTAGCGTGGGAAATAGCCGAGGTGACGTTTGGTTTTTCCTGCAAGGAACGGCGGCTGAAACGCCCTTTATAGTCGATGTCTTCTTCTGTGCGCTCAGCAATATTGGCCATGGTTTTCAGCGCTGCTACCGGGTAGCTGCCGGCAGCAGTCTCGCCACTGAGCATGATAGCACTGGTTCCGTCATAAATAGCGTTGGCTACGTCGGTTGCTTCTGCACGTGTGGGGCGGGGATTTTTCATCATGGAATCCAGCATTTGGGTGGCGGTGATGACCTGCCTGCCGGCGTTATACGCTTTTTTGATCAGCTTTTTCTGGATAACGGGGATCTCCTGCAGGGGAATCTCCACGCCCAAATCTCCTCTTGCGACCATAATACCGTCGGAAACCTCGATGATCTCATCTATATTTTCCACACCATCGGAGTTTTCGATTTTAGCGATAATACGGATATCGTGAGAATTGTATTTTTCCAGAACGGCGCGCATGTCCAGGATATCTTGTGCGCTGCGGGTGAAAGAAGCGGCGATGAAATCAAAATCCTCTTTTACGGCAAATGCGATGTCTTTTTCATCTTGCTCGCTGATAAAGGGAAGGGAAAGAGCAGCGCCGGGGACATTGATGCTCTTTCGGCTGGAAATAATCCCCCCGTTTATTACAGTGCAAAGGATATCTGTATCGGTGCAAGATTCCACACGGAGTTCAATCAGGCCGTCATCAATCAGAATACGGCCTCCGGGATGCACTTCAGAGGGAAGATTGGCGAAAGTTATAGAAACAATGGAACTGTCCCCTTCCACATCTCTAGTGGTAAGAGTGAAGGAGCCACCTGCTTTCAATTCTACCTTGGGAGTCTTAAAGGTTTTTATACGAATTTCAGGGCCTTTTGTATCCAAAAGCAGGGCGACAGGCAGATCCAATTCCTTACGAAGCTTTTTCACCATATCGGCCCGAACTTTCTGTTCGGGATGGGTTTGGTGAGAAAAGTTCAAGCGAGCTACGTCCATACCGGCCAGCATTAATTCCCGAAGCGTTTTTTCATTGTCGGTAGCGGGACCTAGCGTACAAATGATTTTTGTTTTCCTCATTTCGGAAGCACCCCTTTTATAAACGTAATGAGAAGAATTTTTCTCATCCAAGTGATAGATAAAAAATTAACAAGTAGACATATACATCTCTCAAATAATATTCCTATCCACCCATAATTAAGTATATAGCATGTTTATGTCAAAAGTAAACACTTTGATTTGTAAAATTTTACAAATGCCAGGTTGAATTTTTCGTATGCTCACGATACAATATCAAATGTATTACGCATAATCCTGGCATATTAGGTAATGAAAAATTCATCTTATGCATATGAATAGAGATGTTCCAGAAAATTTGGAATGAATCCATGGGGAAAGGGCTTGAAGATTGTGGGAAAGGACCGGCCTGAACGCATTATCAAATCAAAACGCCACGGAAAAAAGGAAAAGCAAGTTAAACGGCTTCGTATATATATGACAGTCATCCTTGTGACGGTAGGAGTCTCTGTGGCTGCTGCTGGGGTGTTGGCATGCCTGCAGATATTTGCTCCGCCCCAGCAGGAGGAGGCAGAGAGTTCTTCTGCTGTTTCTTCAGAGGAGCCGGAAGATTCCCTTCCTGTATATGAGGACGATGTGAATCTCCTTCTTGTAAACAGCAAACATAAAATTCCGGATAGCTGGGAACACCAGCTGACAGAATATGAGGGAATTGAAGTGGACAAGCGTATTCTACCCGCTCTGCAGAAACTGATGGAGGATGCACAGAAAGCGGGGATTTCTTTACAGCTTGTCTCAGGATATGTCAGCCCCGAAGAGCAGAACGAGGAATACGAAAAACGGATCGAAGAATATCGCAAGGATGGGTATACGCAAGTGCGAGCCGAGGATAAGGCGCAGAATTCTCTGGGAATGGGAGGTTACAGCGAAAGCCAGACGGGACTCTCGGTGGTTTTTGCCTCGGAAGAAGGAAAGAATTTGAAGGATACCCTTGCTTATCAGTGGCTTTTGGATCATTCGGTGGAATATGGATTTGTGCAGCGTTTTCCGGAGAATAAGACAGATGAGACTGGAAGAGATTTTTCCCCGGGCTGCTATCGGTATGTGGGGCAGGAGCATGCGCTGAATATGCGTAGGCTTTCCATGTGCTTGGAGGAATACATCTCATATATTGATACCCAGCAGGGCTGATGTGCAGGAGAGCCGGAGAGAATCAGGTGGTTTTTAGATTTTGAAAGGAGATTCTTATCTTTTTCGATAAAATGAGAATTTTCTCTTGCTTTTTTAAAGGGTGTGTGCTAGAATTCAAATGTTAAGTTGCAGTTCAGCTGAAAGAGGTGACAAAGATGAAGGAAAATATCCATCCCAAATATGAGGAGACTACGATCACTTGCGCTTGCGGTAATGTTATCCCGACGAAGTCCACGAAGAAGGACATCCACGTTGAAATATGCTCAAAATGCCACCCGTTCTTCACTGGCAAACAGAAGCTTGTTGATACCAGCGGACGTGTTGATATGTTTAAGAAACGTTACGGCATGGGGAGCAAATAACGTTTTTCTCTTAGATATTTGGTTGGCGGCGCGGGCTTTCGCGCCGCCATATTTTTATGCGGGGAGACGGGAATTGTATGATGGAATACAAAACGATCCGATTGAGGGAAGAAGCAGAGTTTATTGAGCGCCGGTCCCGCTTTATTGGCCATGCCTGCCCGGTGAAGACGGAAGAAGAGGCTGTGGCATTCATAAATGAGATGAAGGCTAAATACTGGGATGCATCCCATAACGTATACGCCTATTGCCTTCGGGAAGGGCAGATCAAACGGTATTCCGACGATGGGGAACCTCAAGGAACAGCTGGCATCCCCGTTTTGGATGTGCTGCAAAAAAGCGGCGTCGTAGATACGGCAGTAGTGGTTACCCGATATTTTGGGGGTATTCTTCTTGGTGCAGGCGGCTTGGTGCGGGCGTATTCCCATGGCGCATCCATAGCGCTGGAAGCGGCGGGAATTGTCACGATGGGTCTTTGCACTCTCGGGGTGGTATCTTGCTCTTATTCCCAGTATGGAAGAGTTGCCGCTCTGATTCCCGAAAAGGGTGGTGTGGTGGATACGACGGATTTTGGTGAAAATGTGAACCTCTTTTTTCATATTCCTAAGGAATCGTTTGATTTCCTGCAGGCTGCGCTGATCGACGCCACCAGCGGCACTTGTCATGCTCAAGCTGAAGATGAGGCTTATTATGAGCTGGGGTGAGCTGTTGGGTTTGAACGGGGGTTCGTTTTGCTATATTCTGGTATAAAAACCATGAACTGAACCGCTTTTTATTCTAAAAATTGGAGAAAGAAAAGGATGACGAAAGTAGGGAATGATCATCAAAAAAAAGATGGTGAGGAGAAAAAATTAAAATTTTTCTGATTTAGGGAAGAAAAAAGCGCCAAAATTGCGTATATATAGATGGACAGGTTTTCGTGCCTTTCTGAGAAAAAGAAAAACGGGCGGTAATCCGGCCCGGAATACGCAGATTTTTCGGGGGTTCCGGAGCGTTGGTAGCCGCCTGCCGGTTGGGCGAAAGGTGGTGTATGGCATTGAATGTCAGAGAACGCACACAGAAAATCGAACGGCAGATTCTAGCTCCTTGGGCGACATTTTCAGATGTCACTAAAGGGAGGAAACGGCCTGAAGAAGAGAGTGAATTGCGCACCCCCTTCCAGCGGGACAGAGATAGGATTATTCACTGCAAGGCGTTCCGCAGACTTAAGCATAAGACTCAGGTCTTTTTATCCCCAGAGGGAGATCACTACAGGACCCGCCTGACCCATACTTTGGAAGTGGCACAGATTGCCCGCACCATTGCCCGTTCTCTTCTTTTGAACGAGGATTTGACAGAGGCCATCGCGCTGGGGCACGATTTGGGTCACACTCCTTTTGGACATGCCGGGGAGCGCGCTCTGGATGATCTCTATCCCGGAGGGTTCCGCCATTATGAACAGAGTGTCCGTGTGGTAGAAAAGCTCGAAAAGAACGGCCGGGGCCTTAATCTTACAGAGGAGGTTCGGGATGGGATCCTCTGCCACACCAGAGGCCGGGAAGCTTTTACGCCGGAGGGGAGAATCGTCCGTCTGGCGGATAGGATCGCCTATATCAACCATGATATAGACGATGCAGAGCGGGCGGGAGTGCTGCGAGATGAGGATATTCCCCAGGAAATTGTTCGGGTAGTTGGGAAAACCTGCTCGGCCCGAATCAATGCTATGGTTTTTTCGGCGGTGGAAAACAGTAAAGAGGGAAACATTTGCCTTTCTCCTCAAATGCAGCAGGCAGTGGATGCTCTGAACGATTTTATGTTTTCCTCTGTATATCTGAATCCTTTTGCCAAAAGAGAGGAAAAGAAAGTTCCCGGACTGATAGAAGGATTGTATGCATATCTGAAGAAGCCGGAGCACTGCCCAGAGGATATGCGCCCTATCGCGGAAGCAGAGGGGTATGAGAGGGCAGCCTGCGATTATATAGCAGGAATGACGGATCATTATGCTGTTGAACTGTATTCCTCACTTTTCATCCCTCATTCCTGGAATGTGGGAACTTTTCGGTAAAACCGGAGTGTTCGCGGATATTTCAGAAATCAGGGCGGCGTGAGGCTCCTTATACGGTAAGCAGGAGAAAGGAGGAAACTCATATGCCTTTGCCGGAACAATTCATGCAGGATTTGAAAATGCGAAGCGATATAACGGATATTGTTTCCTCCTATGTGAATCTCAGACGGGCGGGAAGAAATCTGGTGGGGCTTTGCCCTTTTCATGGGGAAAAGACGCCCTCTTTTAACGTGTATCCTGAAAACGGCTCCTTTTATTGCTTTGGCTGCGGAGTAGGAGGAGATGTGATCACTTTTGTCCGGAAAATTGAAAACCTGGATTATATGGAGGCGATCCGTTTTCTGGCAGAGCGGGCGGGCATGCAGGTGCCTGAAGGCCACGTGGATGACGGCCTTGGGCGGCTGAAAGGCCGCCTGTTGGAGATCAACCGGGAAACAGCACGCTTTTATCACAGCGTGCTAATGTCTGCGGAGGGAGCGCCAGGGCTTGAATATCTGCAAAAAAGAGCTCTCTCTATAAAGACGATCCGCCATTTTGGATTGGGCTATTCCCCTGGAAGCCGCTTTGCTCTAGTAAATCATCTGAAACAAAAAGGATATGGGGATGAGGAACTTATCCAGGCTAATGTGGCCTTTCGCGGCCGTCGTGGCGGGGCAGTGGACCGTTTTGCAGGCCGGGTGATGTTCCCTATCATTGATCTGCGAGGGAATGTAATCGCTTTTGGAGGCCGCATTCTTACAGATGAGAAGCCGAAATATCTGAACACATCCGATACGCTGGTGTTTCATAAAAGCAATTCTCTTTTTGCTCTCAACTTTGCCAAAAACGAAAACTCTGAGCAGCTGATTCTGGCTGAGGGCTATATGGATGTGATTGCTCTGCACCAGGCAGGGTTCCGCACGGCTGTGGCTACTCTGGGAACGGCTCTGACTTCCGAGCAGGCACGCATTATGGCGAAATATGCCCGTGAGGTTGTTGTCTGCTATGATGCGGATGAGGCAGGTCAGAAGGCCACTGCAAGGGCGATTCCCCTTCTGCGGGATGCAGGGCTCAATGTGAAGGTGCTCACCGTTCCCAACGGGAAAGATCCGGATGAATTCATCCGTTCCTGGGGAGATCAGGGCTATGCCCGCTTTCGGCAGCTTTTGGATTCCACTGGAAACGACGTAGAATATAGGCTGCAGAAAGTCCGGCAAACCTGCAATCTTGAGACCGCTGAAGGAAGGGTGCGGTATTTGACCGGCGCGACGGAAATCCTTTCTACCTTGGAAAGCCGTATTGAACAGGAGGTTTATGCCGGCCGTCTGGCAGAAGAAACCGGGGTGGATAAATATGCTGTTCAGCAGCAGATTGCCAAAAATGCTGCTAAAAGGAAAAGACAGCGGGAGCAAAAAAGCTTTCAGGCATTCCAACAGCAGAGGACGGGGACAAGGGATACCATAAATCCCGAGAAGGCCTCTCATCTGCGGGCGGCTACAGCAGAGGAAAGTCTGATTGGAGCACTATGCCGCTTCCCGGAATTCGGAGAGCTGGCGGCGAATAAACTCCCTCCGGAAAAAATGGTTACGGCCTTTAATCGGCGGGTATATCAGTCCCTTTTAGGACACATTAATAGCGGAAAGGCTTTCAGCCTTACAGATATTGCCGGTGAATTCCGGGAAGGGGAGATTTCAGCCGTAGCCGGTATGATAGCCCGCATGCAGGATGTGGTTGTCCGACAGGCGGATATTGAGGAATATATTCGTATTTTAATTGAGGAAAATGAACGACTCTGCGCTGAAAAGGCTGATTCCGGCCATGCGCAGGATATTCAGTCATATTTGCAAACTTTGAAATCCATGAAGAAATAAAACAGGGGGAAGCACAATGGGAATACCTGAAAAAAAGTCCATCATCCGGGATCTGCTGGAAAAAGGAAGGTCGAAAGGGCATCTTACTACTAAAGAAATCCTGGATGCCTTTGAAGGCATGGAATTGAATCCGGAACAGATCGAAAAATTCTATGATACTCTGGAGTCCTTGGGGATCGACGTGGTAGAAGACATGGCGGAGGAATCCTTCGATGATCTTGAATTTATTGCGGCGGCGGCCCAGGAAGAGGAAGAAGAGGATCTGGAAAATGCGTTAAATACAGATGGTATCGCCATTGACGATCCTGTTAAAGTGTATCTGAAGGAGATTGGCCGTGTGCCGCTTCTTTCACCCGATGAGGAGGTAACGCTGGCTGTACGCATTGCAGAAGGGGATGAATCTGCAAAAAAACGGCTTTCAGAGGCGAACCTGCGCCTTGTGGTAAGTATTGCCAAGCGGTATCTAGGCCGGGGCATGCAGTTCCTGGATTTGATTCAGGAAGGAAATCTGGGGCTTATTAAAGCGGTGGAAAAATTTGATTATACCAAGGGATTTAAATTTTCTACCTATGCAACCTGGTGGATTCGCCAGGCCATCACCCGCGCTATCGCGGACCAGGCCAGAACGATTCGTATTCCTGTCCATATGGTGGAGACGATCAACAAGGTAAAGAAAATTTCCAGCCAGCTGCTGCATACCAACGGCCATGAGCCTACAGCAGAGGAGATTTCTGATGAGCTGGACATGCCTGTGGATAAAGTTCGGGAAATTATGCGGGTGGCCCAGGAGCCTGTTTCTTTGGAAACACCTATCGGCGAAGAGGAGGATAGTCATCTGGGAGATTTTATCCCCGACGATGATGCTCCCGCTCCCCAGGATGCGGCTTCCCATACTCTTTTGAAGGAGCAGCTTTCTGAGGTATTGGATACCCTAACACCCCGGGAGGAAAAAGTTCTCCGTCTCCGCTTTGGACTTGAGGATGGACGTTCCAGGACGCTGGAGGAAGTGGGTAAGGAGTTCAACGTGACCCGTGAACGGATCCGTCAGATTGAAGCCAAAGCTCTGCGGAAGCTTCGCCATCCCAGCCGCAGCAAAAAACTGAAGGATTTTCTCGATTGAGCCAGAGGCGTTTGTTTCTCGCATTCAATTTCCGCAGATTTTGACGGAAAAAGGCTTTTTGAGGGCTTTGGTTGCTGTGTCATACATAAAATTTTTTCGCTCCTGCTTTACCAATTTTTCGTATAGCGAGGTCTTCTGATCTGCCGAAAAAGAGGAGCTGCGCGAATACAAATAGGGCAAAAAAGCGCTCCGGAGCTACATATGCTTTCCGGAGCGCTTTCGCTATACTATTATAAAAAACGGCCTGTGCCGCGTAACCCCCGCCCGCGAATCTTGAAACAAGTCCCTTTGGATTTGTTTTGAGATTCGACTTGCGCGGAAACAGAGTTTTTGCGCACATACCATATTTGTTTGCCAGAGAAGTATCGGGAACTCAGACGGCAAACAACGGTCATTTTAGCTGGCGTCAATCTGGGAATTCCTGTTGGTTTCTATAATACCTCAGATTTCTGTCCGAGAGCTCTCTTTTTATTCTGTCGCGGCTTCCGTTTCACTAGAGAGGGGATCTTTTTTTCCGTAAGCAGAATCGTCCTCTGGAACCACACTCTCTTCAGAGGATTCGGATGGCAGCCCTTGTTCTTCTGCAGGCGGGATAATATTTCTTGCCCACCGGCCGGATTTCAGCATAAAGAAGCCGATGATAGCTTTGCAGATATCCGTAGCAGTAACCAGTGCATATACTGCTACAATAGGAAGTGTTGTCCCCCGGACCAGAAGATTAGCGATAGGAATGTTTAAGCACCATAGGGAAAAACTGTCGAACAAAAAGGTTATCACCGTTTGTCCTCCAGATCTGAGAGTGAAATAGCAGCAGTGGTTGAAGGCCTGCAGGGGCATGAAACAGGCAGACACCAACAGAAATTGCGAAGCAAGAGAGCGGACAGTTTCGGTGGTATTGTAGATCTGAGGGAAAAGCCCTGAACAGGCCGCCATGATGCCGCCAATGACCACATGGAGGGCTACTCCGGTAAAAATGAGCTTTGTGTCGGTATCCCGAGCTTCCCGGATTTTTCCTGCTCCCAGAAGTTGGCCCACAATGATGGCGACAGAGTTGCCAAGGGCATAAAATATGATATTGAAAAAGTTTACTATGGTAGAAGAGATGTTAAAGCCGGCAACTACAGCCAGGCCCCGCACAGCATAGCATTGCATGATTACTGCCGTCCCCACCGACCAAAGTGTTTCGTTCATAATCAGAGGAAACCCTTTTTTCAGAATATTGGCTGTAAGCGAGAGAGGAATGCGCATGCTCCTGTAAATGCCGCGAATAAAGGGAAAACGGGCGCTGTTCCGATGGGTGCGGATAACAACATAGGAAAGCTCCACATACCGGGCGATCACTGTTGCGATAGCCGCACCTTTTACCCCCAGCACAGGGAAGCCGAAATTGCCGAATATCAGGATATAGTTCAGGCAGGTGTTGGTAAGCACGGCTAGAATACTGCCGGTCATGGGAAGAATGGTTTCTTTGGTTTCCCGCAGTGTAGTAGAATAACACTGGGTCAGGGCGAAAGCAGGAAGTCCCAGAAGCATGATAAAAAGATACTCACGTGCGCATTGAAGCGTATATTGCAAATCTCCCGCTGTTTCGCCACCTTCCTTCAGATAAAGGCTGATCAGCTGATCCGGAAAAAGGAGAAGAAGCGTAACGCCTAAAATCAGAAACAGAAAAGCGGCATAAAGTTTGAATCGATACGCGTGTCTCACGCCTTCTGTGTTACCTGATCCAAAAAATTGAGCGCAAAAAATACCAGCTCCTGAAACGGCCCCAAAGATACAGATGTTGTAGACGTTAAGAAGCTGGTTTACAATTGCCACGCCGGACATAGCTTCCGTGCCCACCTGGCCGACCATGATGTTATCTAGAAGGGCTACGAAGTTGGTGATCCCCTGCTGCAGCATAATGGGGAGGGCTACGGTCAACAGAGTTTTATAAAAGACTCTGTCGCCGATGAATTTTGATCTGAACGTTTGCATAAATAGGTGCAACTCCTCCGTTTAAAGTAATACACCCGGCGATTCCGGGCCGTACTCACCTACTATAGCATGAACTTTTTGGGGAAGCAATCTGTTTTTAAGCTTTCCTAATTAAAGCTGGGAATGTGGGGAACATCCCAACTTTCGTAAAATCTGGTTTTGGGTTTAGCGCAAGACGCTCAAAATGTCACACTTTTACTGCGTATCTACAAAAAGCCTTAGCTAGGACACAGAGTTTGCAGCTGAAGACCGGAATTCAGAAATAGTATAGAAAAAGGAAGGATTTTTTTGACAAAATCCTTCCAAAATATGTTTTTTCCCTTGACAAACACAAGATATTGTTATAAACTAATATACTGCATCATCATGGATAGATATGCAATTTTTGTTATGTAGCAATGATAGCACAGATCGTAGAAAAACGCAAGTGTTTCTGTCAGATGTTGTAAAAAGAGTGGAAACGCAGTGGTTTTTTGTGCTTTCTGTATACCAACGGGATGGTCAAATAATTGAATGGAGTGATTGAGCCAATGGTGAATGTCAAACCGGTGCAAGTCGGCAAGAACACCCGAATGAGCTTTGCGAAGATCGACGAAGTTCTGGAGATGCCGAATCTGATCGAGGTTCAGAAAAATTCCTATAATTGGTTTCTGAACGAAGGCCTCAAGGAGGTCTTTAAAGACGTATCCGGTATTACAGACTACACTGGCAACCTTGTGCTTGACTTTGTAGATTACAGGCTTGATGTGGATAAGCCCAACTACAGCATCGAAGAGTGCAAGGAACGCGACGCCACATATGCTGCCGCCCTCCGTGTCACGGCTCGCCTGCTCAATAAGGAAAGCGGAGAGATCAAGGAATCTGAGGTGTTCATGGGTGATTTCCCGCTGATGACTGAGAGCGGTACTTTTATTATCAATGGAGCAGAGCGTGTGGTCGTTTCTCAGTTGGTGCGTTCTCCGGGTGTCTATTACAAAATGGATTACGATAAGACTGGTAAGGAGCTTTTCAGCTCCACCGTCATTCCTAACCGCGGCGCCTGGCTGGAATATGAGAACGATGCAAACGACGTTTTTTATGTCCGCATCGATAAGAACCGCAAGATCCCTGTGACGGTGTTTATCCGTGCTCTTGGTTTGGGAACGGATTCTGAAATTCGAGATTATTTCGGTGAGGATGACCGAATTGAAGCCACCATCGAAAAGGATACCTGCACCAATATGGAGGAGGCTCTATTTGAGGTTTATAGAAAGCTTCGCCCCAGCGAGCCGCCCACCATCGAGAGCGCTCAGGCCCATATCAACGGCCTGTTCTTCGATGCGCGTCGGTATGATCTTTCCCGGGTGGGACGCTATAAATACAATAAGAAGCTGAATCTTGCCGGCCGTATTGCTGGCCAGCGGGCTGCAAGGCCTGTGGTAAACCCCATGACTGGCGAAGTTATGGCGGAAGAGGGCCAGATGATCACCCGCGATATGGCTGAAACGATGGACGACGCCGGTGTGACGGTAGTATACCTCACAGTGGGAGAAAAAGAAGTGAAGGTGATCTCCAACGGAATGGTGGAGATCAATAAGTTCCTGCCTTTTGATGCCCATAAGGAATGCGGCATTAACGAGCGGGTTCGCTTCAGCGTGCTCTCTGAAATTCTGGAAGAATGCGGGGAGGACGCAGAGGCTCTGAAGGCTGCCATCAATGCCCGCAGGGACGATCTGATTCCCAAGCATATCATTATTGACGATATTTTCTCTTCTATCAACTACATGAATTGCCTGGCGGTAGGGCTTGGTACTTTGGATGATATCGACCACCTGGGCAACCGGCGCATCCGTTCTGTGGGTGAGCTGCTCCAGAATCAGTTCCGTATTGGTTTTTCCCGTTTGGAGCGCGTTATTCGTGAGCGCATGACCCTGCAGGCGCAGGATCTGGATGTGCTGACGCCTCATTCCCTGATTAATATCCGCCCTGTTGTGGCAGCGATCAAGGAATTCTTTGGTTCTTCGCCTCTTTCCCAGTTTATGGATCAGAACAATCCTTTGGCTGAGTTGACCCATAAGCGCCGTCTTTCTGCTCTGGGCCCGGGAGGTCTTTCCAGAGATCGTGCAGGATTTGAGGTTCGTGACGTTCATTACAGCCATTACGGCCGCATGTGTCCTATAGAGACGCCTGAAGGCCCTAACATTGGTTTGATTTCCTATCTGGCTACCTTTGCACGTATCAATGAATACGGTTTTATTGAAGCTCCCTTCCGTCGTGTGGATCATGAGACTGGCATTGTAACCGACGAAGTAGTGTATATGACCGCCGATATGGAAGACGAATATATCGTGGCTCAGGCAAACGAACCTTTGGATGAGAACGGAAGATTCCTCCATGCAAAGGTCAACGGCCGCCACAGAGATAATTTTGTGGAAGTAGAGCGCGAAAAAGCTGACTTTATGGATGTTTCTCCTCGAATGGTTGTTTCTGTAGCTACGGCTATGATTCCCTTCTTGGAGAACGACGATGCCAACCGCGCCCTGATGGGTTCCAACATGCAGCGGCAGGCAGTGCCTCTTCTTCGCACGGAATCCCCCATTGTGGGCACAGGCATGGAATATAAGGCCGGCGTGGATTCCGGTGTATGTGTAATCGCAAAGCGCACCGGCGTTGTTCGCAGTGTCAGTGCAGACGAGGTTCGCGTCGTTACAGATGACGGTGATGTGGATGTATACCACATTATTAAGTTTATGCGTTCCAACCAGGGAACCTGTATCAACCAGATTCCTGTGGTGGAGGTAAATCAGCGTGTCACGGCCGGCGATGTGATCGCGGATGGCCCCGCCACAAAGGATGGCGAGATCAGCTTGGGCAAAAATGCCCTGATCGGCTTTATGACCTGGGAAGGGTATAACTATGAGGACGCCGTTCTGATCAGTGAAAAGATTGTGCGGGATGACGTATACACTTCCATTCATATTGAAGAATACGAGTTGGAAGCCCGGGATACCAAGCTTGGGCCGGAGGAGATCACCCGTGACATTCCCAACGTGAACGAAGATCTGCTGCGAGATCTGGATGAGGGCGGTATTATCCGTGTAGGCGCCGAGGTTCGTTCCGGCGACATTCTGGTGGGTAAGGTTACGCCTAAAGGCGAGACGGAGCTCACCGCTGAGGAGAGACTGCTTCGTGCTATTTTCGGTGAAAAGGCCAGAGAAGTGCGTGATACTTCCCTTCGTGTGCCTCACGGCGAATATGGCATCGTGGTGGATGTAAAGGTCTTTACCCGCGAAAATAGCCACGACGAACTGAGCCCCGGCGTAAACAAGGTCGTTCGCTGCTACATCGCTCAGAAGAGGAAGATCTCCGTTGGCGATAAGATGGCGGGCCGCCATGGAAACAAGGGCGTCGTTTCCCGCATTCTCCCTGTAGAGGATATGCCTTTCCTGGAAGATGGAACGCCTTTGGATATCGTGCTGAATCCTTTGGGCGTTCCCTCCCGTATGAACATCGGCCAGGTGCTGGAGGTCCATCTGGGTATGGCTGCCAAGGCGCTGGGGTGGAAGATTATGACACCTGTTTTTGACGGCGCTCATGAAGAGGATATACGCGAATGCTTCCGCATGGCTGGTATGAGGGAGGACGGAAAGTTCGTCCTGAAGGATGGCCGGACTGGCGAATTCTTCGATAACCCCGTTACAGTCGGCTACATGTATTACCTCAAGCTCCATCATTTGGTAGACGATAAGATCCATGCCCGTTCCACTGGTCCTTACAGCTTGGTTACCCAGCAGCCTCTGGGCGGCAAGGCCCAGTTCGGCGGCCAGCGCTTTGGTGAGATGGAAGTGTGGGCACTGGAGGCTTACGGCGCAGCTTACACCCTGCAGGAAATTCTGACGGTGAAATCCGACGACGTGGTAGGCCGTGTGAAGACCTATGAAGCTATCGTAAAGGGCCAGAATATTCCGAAGCCGGGTGTGCCTGAATCCTTCAAGGTCCTTATCAAGGAACTTCAGTCTCTGGGCCTGGATGTGAAGGTTCTGGATAAAAATAACGATGAGATCGATCTCAAGCAGAGCTTTGATGACGATGATGATATGGGCTTTACGCCATCCGATGAGATCTTCTCCGAGCAGAACGTAGCGGATGATCTGGAGGGCTACTCCATGGATGAGAATTCCGAAAGCGTCTTTGAGGAAGAAAGCGAGTTCGAGAACGAAGAGGATGACTTTGATTTCTCCGATGTTTCGGACGACGAGTGAATGACGAGGAGGTAATACGATGGAGTTTAACGTATTTGAATCGATAAAGATCGGACTTGCTTCTCCCGAAAAAATCAGAGAATGGTCTCACGGTGAGGTTAAAAAGCCGGAGACGATCAACTACCGCACTCTGAAACCAGAACGGGACGGCCTTTTCTGTGAACGCATCTTTGGGCCTACTAAGGATTGGGAGTGCCACTGCGGAAAGTATAAGAGAATTCGGTATAAAGGGAAAATTTGTGATCGCTGTGGTGTGGAAGTTACCCGTGCCAAAGTGCGCCGGGAAAGAATGGGCCACATTGAGTTGGCTGCGCCTGTTTCCCATATCTGGTATCTGAAGGGGATTCCTTCCCGTATAGGTCTTGTTCTCGACATTTCTCCCCGTATGCTGGAAAAGGTTCTCTATTTTGCTATGTATATTGTCACGGATCCCGGCGATGTGCGCGAGCTGCAGAAAAAGCAGATGCTCACTGAAAAGGAATACCGTGATATGCGGGAAAAGTATGAGGATGACTTTGAAGCTGCTATGGGTGCGGAAGCCATCAAAAAGCTCCTGGAGGAAATCGATCTGGAGCAGACCTCCGCGGATCTCAAAGCAGAGCTGGCAAATGCCTCCGGTCAAAAACGCGTCCGTATTCTGAAGAGGCTGGAAGTTATTGAGGCATTCCGCCTTTCCGGCAATCGCCCCGAATGGATGATAATGGATGTAGTGCCGGTCATCCCGCCGGATATCCGCCCCATGGTGCAGTTGGACGGCGGCCGTTTCGCCACCTCTGACCTGAATGATTTGTATCGCCGGGTCATCAACCGTAACAATCGCCTGAAAAGGCTTCTGGAGCTGGGAGCTCCCGATATAATCGTCCGCAATGAGAAGCGTATGCTGCAGGAGGCCGTAGACGCCCTGATCGATAATGGCCGTCGCGGCCGCCCTGTCACCGGTCCCAACAACCGCCCGCTGAAATCTCTTTCCGACATGCTCAAGGGTAAGCAGGGCCGTTTCCGCCAGAATTTGCTGGGCAAGCGCGTGGACTATTCCGGCCGTTCTGTTATTGTGGTAGGGCCTGAACTGAAGATGTATCAGTGTGGGCTGCCGAAGGAAATGGCACTGGAGCTCTTTAAGCCCTTTGTGATGAAACGTCTGGTGGAGACCGGCGTGGCTGGCAATATCAAAGCAGCCAGAAAAGCGGTTGAGCGCGCCAAGTCTGAAGTGTGGGACGCTCTGGAGATTGTGATTAAGAATCATCCTGTTCTCCTGAACCGAGCTCCTACATTGCATAGACTAGGTATTCAGGCTTTTGAACCCGTGCTGGTGGAGGGTCGCGCCCTGAAACTGCATCCTTTGGCCTGTACGGCTTTCAATGCTGACTTTGACGGTGACCAGATGGCTGTTCATGTGCCTCTTTCTGCAGAAGCTCAGGCGGAAGCCCGCTTCCTGATGTTGGCGGCTGGCAATCTTCTGAAACCTTCTGATGGGCGCCCTGTGACTGTGCCTACACAGGATATGGTTCTGGGTTCCTATTATCTGACTCTTGCCAAGGATGGAGAGCCCGGTGAAGGCAAGATCTTTAAAGATTTCGACGAAGCTATTATGGCTTATGACGCAAAGGCTGTTGGGCTCCATGCCAAGATCAAGGTACGCCGCACCATGACGGTGAATGGTCAGCAGGTCAGCCGCTTGGTGGATACCACTGTGGGGCGTATGATCTTTAACCAGCCGGTTCCCCAGGATCTGGGATTTGTAGATCGCACCGATCCTGAGCAGATGTTTAACTTCGAGATCGATTTCCTGGTGGGCAAGAGTAAGCTTGGAAAGATTATCGACAAATGCATCAAGATTCACGGGACTGCGAAAACTGCCGATGTCCTGGATGATATCAAGGCTCAGGGATACCGCTATTCTACCCGCAGTGCTATTACGGTAGCTGTATGTGACGCTACCATCCCGGCTGAAAAGAAAGAGTTGATCGCTCAGGCAGAGGCTCGCATCGATCAGGTTTCTGAGCTCTTCAAAAACGGCTTGCTCTCTGAAAGCGAGAGAAAAGATGCTGTTCTGAAGACCTGGGAAAAGACGACCAATGATGTGACCGAGGCCCTCCAGAAGGGACTCGATAAATACAACCCCATTTATATGATGGCGGATTCCGGCGCCCGTGGCTCCATGAGCCAGATCCGCCAGTTGGCTGGTATGCGCGGTCTGATTGCAAATACCTCTGGTACAGTTATTGAGATTCCTATCCGCGCTAACTATCGTGAGGGCCTGAACATTTTGGAATACTTCATTTCTTCCCGTGGCGCCAGAAAGGGTCTGGCTGATACGGCTCTGCGTACGGCGGACTCCGGGTATCTGACCCGCCGCCTGGTGGATGTTTCTCAGGATGTTATCATTCGTGAGGACGACTGCGGCGCTACCGACGGCTTGGAGGTATTCGATATCTGTGAAGGCAAGGAATCCATTGAATCCCTGCATGAGCGCCTGATTGGCCGCTATCTGGTAGAGGATTTTGTGGATGAAGCAACAGGTGAGGTGCTGGTTTCCAAGGATAAAATGATGGACGACAACGATGCGGATATTATTGTTGGCCGCGGAACTAAGCGCATCAAGATCCGCTCGATCCTTCACTGCACAGCTCGGCACGGTGTCTGCAAGAAGTGCTATGGTGCTAACTTGGCCAACGGCCAGCCCGTAACAGTGGGCGAGGCTGTGGGTATTATTGCGGCTCAGTCCATTGGCGAACCCGGCACACAGCTGACGATGCGTACTTTCCACACCGGCGGTGTTGCCAGCGCAGAGGATATTACACAGGGTCTTCCCCGCGTAGAAGAGCTGTTTGAGGGCCGAAAGCCTAAGCATCTGGCTATTATCAGCGAGATTCCTGGTACGGTCTCCTTTGAAGAGGTGAAAAAGAACCGCCATGTGGTGGTGACGGATTCAGCCAATGGAGACAGCCGTTCCTATCTGATTCCTTTCGGTTCCAGAGTTATTGTCAATGAGGGGGATGTAATTCAGGCAGGCGCCCGTATTACAGAGGGTTCTGTCAATCCTCACGATGTGCTGGCTATCAGCGGTCCCGATGCCGTGCAGGATTACCTCATTGAGGAAGTTCAGCGTGTATATCGTATGCAGGGCGTTGATATCAACGATAAGCATATTGAGGTTATCGTCCGGCAGATGATGAAGAAAGTTCGTGTGGAGGACGCAGGGGATACGACACTTCTTCCCAGCAGCTTAGTGGAAAAATCCGAGTTGCTGGCCGAGAACCTGAAGATCCGGGAACGTATTGCTGCCGGTGAGACAGATTTGAGGGAAGCCACCTGCACACCTGTCCTTCTCGGTATCACAAAGGCATCGCTAGCTACCGATTCCTTCCTTTCCGCCGCTTCCTTCCAGGAGACCACTCGTGTTCTCACCGATGCCGCTATCAAGGGCAAGGTAGATCCGCTGCTGGGTCTCAAGGAAAACGTCATCATTGGTAAGCTGGTCCCTGCTGGAACCGGTATGCAGTGTTACAGCAATGTGAAGGTAGAGTTAAAGGAAAAAGAGGGCTTGACAAACGAGGCTGTATGAGGTTATAATTAAAAACTGTGGATAGAGTTGGATTCCTACCTTTTTACAGGTGGGAATCCTCTTGTGTCCAGAAGATTTTGGTGTTTTGCGGGTTTCCGCTGAACATAGATTTTATAAAAAAAGAGGAGGTGTCGTATGCCTACTTTTAACCAGTTAGTCAAAACTGGCCGTCAGGTAAGCGAGAAAAAGGCTAAGGCCCCTGCACTTCTGAAGGGCTGGAACTCCATGAAGCGGAGTGCTATCGATCAGGATTCTCCCCAGAAGCGCGGTGTGTGTACTGCTGTGAAGACTGCTACCCCTAAGAAGCCGAACTCTGCTCTGAGAAAGATCGCAAGAGTCCGTCTTTCCAACGGGTATGAAGTTACCGCTTACATTCCCGGCGTGGGCCATAACCTGCAGGAGCATAGTGTTGTTATGATCCGTGGCGGCCGTGTTAAGGATCTGCCTGGCGTTCGGTATCATATTATCCGTGGTACTTTGGATGCCCAGGGCGTGGCAAAGCGTATGCAGGCCCGTTCCAAGTACGGCGCTAAGCGCCCGAAGGCCGGCGCAGCCAAGAAGTAAGTTAAAAGAAAGCATACTATGACAGAATCCGAAAGGCTGCGCGTTTAAAGGACGCAAGCAAAAGCGATGCAGCGACATATATGAGCCGTTTTTTGGCTGTTGTCTCTGTATTGGCTGCGGGAGTTTGTCGCTTTCGAGTACCTGTGATATCATTCATGTGAAGGAGGGAAGTAAAATGCCAAGAAGAGGCAATATCGCAAAACGTGATGTTTTGCCGGATCCGCTTTATAATTCCAAGTTGGTGACTCGTCTGATCAACAATATCATGTATGACGGCAAGAAGGGCGTTGCTCAGAAGATCGTCTATGGTGCATTTGATATTGTTGCTGAGAAGACGGGAAAGAATCCCCTGGAAGTTTTTGAACAGGCAATGGAGAATGTCATGCCTGCTCTGGAGGTTAAAGCTCGCCGCGTGGGCGGTGCTACCTATCAGGTTCCTATGGAGGTGCGTCCTGAAAGACGTCAGACTCTGGGCCTGCGCTGGATCACCACCTATTCCAGAATTCGTTCTGAGAAGACCATGCGCGAGAGACTTGCCGGTGAAATTCTTGATGCCATAAACGGTGCAGGTGGCGCAGCGAAGAAGCGCGACGATACGCACAAGATGGCTGAGGCCAACAAGGCGTTCGCACATTACAGATGGTAATGTACCACCCCACTGTGGAAAGATGTTAAGGAGGAAACTATGCCAAGGCAGGTATCACTTGAAAAAACCCGCAACATCGGCATCATGGCGCACATCGATGCCGGTAAGACGACCACCACAGAACGTATTTTGTATTATACTGGTGTTAATTACAAGATCGGCGAGACGCACGATGGCACTGCAACCATGGACTGGATGGCGCAGGAGCAGGAGAGAGGCATCACCATTACCTCTGCTGCAACGACCTGCTTCTGGAAAGATCACAGAATTAACATCATTGATACTCCCGGGCACGTGGATTTCACCGTTGAGGTGGAACGTTCCCTGCGTGTTCTGGATGGTTCCGTAACCGTTTTCTGCGCAAAGGGCGGCGTTGAGCCCCAGTCTGAAACCGTGTGGCGCCAGGCTGAGGAATATGGCGTGCCCCGTATGGCGTATGTCAACAAAATGGATATCATGGGCGCTGATTTCTACCATGTAGTAGGTATGATGAAAGATCGCCTCAAATGCAATGCTGTTCCGATCCAGCTTCCCATTGGTAAGGAAGACACCTTCCGTGGGATCATAGATCTGGTGGACATGACTGCTGATGTCTATTATGATGACATGGGCAAGGATATGCGCGTAGAAGAGATCCCGGAGGATATGAAAGAGCTTGCGGAGGAATACCGCACAAACCTGATCGAGCAGGTTGCCGAGCAGGACGATGAGCTCATGGAGAAGTATCTGAGCGGTGAGGATTTTACTAGGGAAGAGATTGTTTCCACCATACGCAAGGCAACCATTGCTAATAAGATGGTGCCTGTGACTTGTGGAACCTCTTACAGAAACAAGGGCGTACAGAAGCTGCTGGACGCCATCGTGGATTACATGCCGGCTCCTACCGATATCCCTGCTATTAAGGGTACCAACCCTGAGACTGGGGAGGAAGAGGATCGTCATGCTTCTGACGATGAGCCCTTCTCCGCTCTTGCGTTTAAGATTGCTACCGACCCCTTTGTGGGCAAGTTGTGCTATTTCCGTGTGTATTCCGGCACACTCTCTGCCGGCGCTACGGTATACAACTCGGTTAAGGATTCTCACGAGCGTATCGGCCGTATTCTGCAGATGCATGCAAACCACCGGCAGGATATTGAATGTGTATACGCCGGTGATATTGCGGCTGCTATTGGTGTGAAGAATACCACCACGGGCGATACCTTCTGCGATGAGAAGCATCCTGTGATTCTGGAGTCCATGGAATTCCCGGATCCGGTTATCCGTGTTGCTATCGAGCCCAAAACAAAGGCTGGCCAGGAAAAGATGGGTATTGCTCTTGCCAAGCTGGCAGAAGAGGATCCTACTTTCAAGGCTTACACCGATCAGGAAACGGGGCAGACCATTATCGCCGGTATGGGCGAACTTCATCTGGAGATTATTGTGGACCGCTTGCTCCGTGAATTTAAGGTGGAAGCAAATGTCGGTAAGCCTCAGGTTGCATATAAGGAGACTATCCGCAGAATGGCGGATCAGGATACCAAGTATGCAAGGCAGTCCGGCGGTAAAGGCCAGTATGGTCACGTTAAGATTAAAATTGAGCCCAACCCCGAAAAAGGCTATGAGTTTATCAACGCCACAGTCGGTGGTTCTATCCCGAAGGAATATATTCCTGCTGTTGACCAGGGTATCCAGGGCGCCATGCTTTCCGGTATTTTGGCCGGCTATAATGTGGTAGATGTAAAGGTTACTCTGTATGATGGCTCTTATCACGAGGTTGACTCCTCTGAAATGGCCTTTAAGATCGCTGGTTCTATGGCTTTCAAGGAAGCTATGAGAAAGGCGGATCCGGTCATTCTGGAGCCTATCATGAAGGTTGTCGTCATTGTTCCTGAAGAGTATATGGGCGATGTTATCGGCGACTTGAACTCCCGCCGCGGTATGATTATGGGCATGGAAGCCGTTTCTGGTGCCCAGCAGATCAATGCGATGGTTCCCCTTTCTGAAATGTTTGGATACGCTACCGATATGCGTTCCAAAACACAGGGAAGAGGCCAGTATACCATGGAGCCTGATCACTATGCAGAGGTTCCGAAGAACATTTCTGAATCCATCATCACAGCACGCGGGAAAAAGAGCGAATAACTTACAAAATAGGCTTGATTTTTTGTGTATCTGTTGCTAGAATGATAGCTATAGTGTGTAAGTGCGCTAAACCAAATTTGACTAGGACAAGTATAAAGGAGGAATTCCAATGGCAAAGGAAAAATTTGACAGATCCAAACCTCATGTAAACATTGGCACCATCGGCCACGTTGACCATGGTAAGACCACCCTGACCGCCGCTATTACGAAGGTTCTGAGCTTCCAGGGCGAAGCCGAGTTTAAGGATTATTCCAACATTGACAGTGCTCCCGAAGAGAGAGAGCGCGGCATTACCATCAACACTGCTCACGTTGAGTATCAGACGGCTACCCGTCACTATGCTCATGTTGACTGCCCCGGCCATGCTGACTATGTTAAGAACATGATCACCGGTGCTGCTCAGATGGACGGTGCTATCCTGGTTGTTTCTGCTGCTGACGGCCCCATGCCTCAGACCAGAGAGCACATTCTGCTTGCCCGTCAGGTAGGCGTGCCCTATATCGTTGTTTTCATGAACAAGTGTGATCAGGTTGACGATCCCGAGCTGCTGGATCTGGTTGAGATGGAAATTCGTGACCTGCTGAACGAGTATGAGTTCCCGGGCGATGATACTCCTATCATCCGCGGTTCTGCTCTGCAGGCTCTGGAGTCCTCTTCTACCGATGTCAATGCTCCCGAATATGCCTGCATTCTTGAGTTGATGAAGGCTGTTGACGAGTATATTCCCACTCCCGAGCGTAAGTCTGACCTACCCTTCCTTATGCCTGTTGAGGACGTGTTCACCATCACTGGCCGTGGCACCGTTGCTACCGGTAGAGTTGAGCGTGGCACCGCCAAGGTTGGCGAGGAAGTTGAAATCATCGGCTTGACCGAAGAGCGCAAGAAGTCCGTTATCACTGGTCTGGAAATGTTCAGAAAGACTCTGGACTTTGCAGAGGCTGGCGACAACGTGGGTGTGCTGCTCCGTGGTGTTCAGAGAAATGAGATCGAGCGCGGCCAGGTTCTGTGCAAGCCCGGTACCATTCATCCTCACACCAAGTTCAAGGGTCAGGTTTACGTCCTGACTAAGGATGAAGGCGGCCGTCATACTCCTTTCTTCAACAACTATCGTCCTCAGTTCTATTTCAGAACTACCGACGTTACCGGTGTTATCAGCCTGCCCGAGGGTGTTGAAATGTGCATGCCTGGCGATAACGTAGAGATGGACGTTGAGCTCATCACTCCTATCGCTATCGAAGAGGGCCTGCGTTTCGCTATTCGTGAAGGCGGACGTACTGTTGGTTCCGGTGTTGTTGTCGGCATCAATGCCTAATTGAGGTTATATCTGTTAAATCTAAGGCTTCCGTCCTTCGGGGCGGAAGCCTTTTCCGTTTATATGCTTCTGGCTTGTTTTTTCGACAGAGTATGCTATAATGTCTGTAAAGTAGAATAGACTGTAGCTGTTTGGATGTTTTGGGCATATTGTTGAGATGTATAGAAATATAGGGGTAAAGCTTTCAGTTGTTCCCAATACCATCTAAAAGAGCGGTTTTACATTGTTCAGGAGGGATCCTATGAGAAAACGAAGAAAGATGTCGAAACGGTATCGGAAAATGCCTATTAATAAAGAGGCGGATCGTTCCAGCAGAATATTAAAAATATGCCTTGGACTTTTTGGCGTGTGCCTCCTGGTGGTAGGCGGATATTTCGGTCTGAAGCTGGCTGGAGTGGATATTTCCTCCGTTTCAAAGCCTTCTTCGGAAGAGCCTTCTTCATATACGCAGATTTCATCAGACGGGCAGTCGTCGGAAGATCCGTCCTCAGAAACGCAGGATGTGTTGCCGGAATCCTCTGCGCCAGAGCCGGTCTCAATTCATATTCTGGGTGTGGGGGACAATTTGATTCACGACGCCATTTATAAACAAGCCCAGACCAGAGCGGGGGGAGAGGGCTATGATTTTTCTTTTGTCTATCAGCGTGTGGCAGAGGATATAGCCAGTGCAGATGTGGCTGTTATTAATCAGGAAACCATCCTGGCAAGTGAAAAATTCCCGCCCTCCAATTATCCCCTGTTTTGTACGCCTGTGGAGATGGGAGATGAGCTTGTTTCTCTTGGATTCGATGTAATCAATCAGGCGAACAATCATCTTCTGGATAAAGGGGTTGAGGGCCTAGAGGCCGCATTGGATTACTGGGATACGCAACCGGTGATGGCTATAGGCGCCTATAGAGATGACGAAGATTTGATGAATATTCGTATTGTGGAATCCAATGGGATAAAGACGGCTCATATCGGTGTTACGGAGATGACTAACGGTCTTTCCCTGCCCGAGGGGAGCCCGTATAGGATTGTATATACCAGTGAGAGAGATTTGATCGAACGGCTGATCAAAAAAGCTAAAACCATGGCGGACGTGGTGGTGGTTTCGGCTCACTGGGGAAATGAAAACACCTCAGAGATAACGGAGGCGCAGGAGACTCTCGCGCAGGATATGGTCAACTGGGGAGCGGACATTATTTTTGGAAATCATGCCCATACGCTTCAGCCGCTTACGCTGCTGACCCGGGAAAGCGACGGAGCTAAATGCCCGGTGATTTATGCCATGGGGAATTTTGTTTCCGCCCAGGCTTATGGTATGAATATGATAAGCGGCATGTTGGATGTGACGGTTACCAAGGATTTTGAAACGGGTAAGACAACCTTTACAGATATGACCTTCAAGCCCATTGTGACCCATTACGGGGCCCGGTATTCCGATATTACGATCTATCCTCTCAGCGAATATACAGAGGAATTGGCGGCTTCTCACGGTGTATGCGCTAGGACACCCGCTTTCAGTTTGGAATACCTGAATCAGTTTGTCACTGAAAACATTCCTGCTGAATATCTAGATTGAGAAAGGGCGAAGAACGCATGCGATGGAATTTGGCCTGCCGGATCGTAGTGATCGACGGGCAGGGTGGGAAGATCGGCCGGCAGTTGGTGGAGTCTATCCGCTTGGCTCTGCCGGAAGCAGAGATAACGGCAGTGGGTACTAACAGCGCGGCCACCTCCAATATGCTGAAGGGAGGGGCCCGCAGCGGAGCTACAGGAGAGAATGCTGTACGCGTGGCCTGCCGGGAGGCGGATATTATAGCGGGTCCTCTGGGAATTCTCTCCGCCGATTCCCTTTATGGGGAAATAACACCTGCTATGGCTCTGGCGGTGGGGCAGAGTTCTGCTGTAAAAATTCTCATCCCCATGAATAAATGTGATACGGTGGTGGTGGGGGTGGAAACATCTTCCTTAGCCGAGCTGATTGAAAAAGCCAGAGAAGCTGTCTGCTCAGCAGAAGCAGAGTGGCGTTCAGAACTAAGAAGAGCTTTGGGTACTGGTTGCTCCGGCAGTTGACAAATGTTCGTATTTCCTGTATACTAACTTCTGTTGCTGTCAGAAGACAGTATTTGCCGGTTGTAGCCGGTATTGGAGGAATAAAGTTCTTCCGCTGTGGTATGTTTTATATAGTATCTAAAGACAGATGTATCTGAAGATTGCGCTTGTCCTTTACCGCATAGTGAAAGCAGAAAGACAGACGAAATCAGGATACGGAATGAAAAGAGTGTTGTATGGATATCAGGAAGGTATCCGCTCTCCTGCAGGAGGACGGATACCTTCTTTTTGTTTGTATGCACTAAGACTAGGAGGATTTTTATGAGTAGGAAAAATCAAACTGTTAATTTAGTAATGACAGGGCTATGCATAGCAATTGGGATCGTGCTGCCTATGGCCTTCCATTCCGTCCCTAATGCCGGAAGCGTCATCCTGCCTATGCATATTCCTGTGCTGCTCTGTGGCCTTATCTGCGGGCCCATTTATGGTTTGGCTTCAGGTATTTTGACGCCTGCTCTTTCCAGCTTACTAACCCAGATGCCGCCTATGGCGTATCTTCCCAGTATGCTTTGCGAGCTGGCTATCTACGGTCTGGTGGCGGGCCTGGCCATCCGTCTGATCCGCACAAAATCCAATGTGGCGAATGTATATCTTTCTTTGGTGGCTGCTATGCTCTGCGGCCGGGTAATCTATGGTGTGGTAAACGCTCTGATTTTCCAGGCAGGAAGATATTCCATGGAGCTTTGGCTCACAGCTTCCTTTGTGACGGCTTTGCCGGGCATTATCATTCAGTTGGTGGCAATCCCCGTGCTGGTGCTTCTCCTGCAGAAGGCTGGGCTGATCCGCAGTGTGCAAAATGCCTGATGCGGGATGGAGGGCGGTTGCTTCCGCCCATGGAAAGCAGTATCCCCTTATGGAGCCGCAGGACGCAGTAAAGCTTTTATATCAGCATGAATTCGGCGGAGGACATTTAGTCCGAGAGCCGGAGAAGGCGCTGGAGTTTCTTGAACAGGAATGGTCTGGGCTGCGAGAGGAAGAAAAGAGGAAATACCCTTCCACAGAGGCTATCGGCAATGGATATGCCCGTTTGTATCTTTCTGCGGTAGAAGGTGAATCTCTTTGTCTCTCGCATATCTGCCGTATGTTCATAGCTTCCTCCAAGGAGAAGCGGGGAAGTATGGAAGCATTTCTGCGAAAACTTGACGGACTTCCTTCCCTGGCTGAGAAAGGTGTTTTTCCCTTTTCTTCTGAAGCGGCAGAAGCTTATGTGAAAGAATACCGCGCTGCTGGCTGTCCTATGGTAAGCCATAGCCAGAATTATCGGAAGGCTTATCATCCGGCATATCGGGTGATAGACAGTCGTTATATTCCACTTCTTCCTGTTATCCGTGCTGTAGATTCCCTTTTGCAGAGGAAAGGAAGGGTAGTGATGGCTATTGATGGCCGTGCCGCTTCTGGAAAATCCACGGCAGCAGAATTGCTGGCCCATATATATGAAGCGGCTGTTATCCATATGGATGATTTTTTTCTTCCACTGGAGCTGCGGACAGAAGAACGCTTCAGAGAGCCGGGGGGAAATGTGCATTATGAGCGTTTCAAAACAGAGGTTCTGAAACCACTGGAAGCAGGGAAGAGCTTTTCTTACCGGATATTTGACTGCGGAATTTGTCAATTTCGAGGAGAGCGATTTGTGAAGCCGGCTTCCCTGACAATAGTGGAGGGCTCTTACAGTACCCATCCATATTTTGAGGCACCATATGATTTGACCGTCTTTTTTACAGTGAATCCCCAGGAGCAAAAGCACAGAATCTGCCTGCGCAATGGGGAAGAGATGTATGCCATGTTCCGAGATAGATGGATCCCTCTGGAGGAGGCATATTTCTCAGCGTGTGCTATTCCTGATCGCTGTAGTCTCCTTGTGAAAGGGGACTGCAGCGATATAGTGTGACAGAGATTCTGGTTTTTGTTTGTCTGAGAATTGACAATCTTTATTGAATATGATAGAATGATTATAACAGAAAGTCTTCAGGGCGGGGTGTAATTCCCCACCGGCGGTAATGCGGCAGTAAGCCGACGAGCCCGCGAGCAAAGCTGCCTTTCAGGCGGTGGCAGAGCCGGTGTGATTCCGGGGCCGACGGTATAGTCCGGATGAAAGAAGCGGCATAAGGTCTAATGGATGTGTCTGCGCCCTTTTGTGGATTTTTGTCTGCAAAAGGGCGTATTTCTGTTTTCCGCCTCCTTATTCCGTCACTCTGGATGCAATCTTCAACAGAATAAGGAGGGGTCTTCTATGACCGCAGCAAGCAGAATCAACATCCGTAAAATTACCGTGACCGCCCTCATGGGGGCGGCGGCTACCGTTCTCATGTTTGTGAGTTTCGGGCTGCCGTTTCTCCCGCCCTATCTGAAATTTGATTTTTCAGAACTGCCGGCTTTACTGGCGTCTTTTTCCCTGGGGCCTGTTTCGGGGGCGGTAGTATGCCTAATCAAAAACCTGTTTAACGTTTTTGCTTCCACTACAGGAGGGGTGGGGGAATTTTGTAATTTCCTTATGGGTGTTTTCTTTGTGGTTCCCGCAGGGCTTTTTTATCGGAGAAAGCCTTCTTTGAAGGGCGCTATGGCTGGTTCGGCTATAGGGTTGGCTGTTATGACAGTGGGAAGCATCTTTCTCAACTACTATGTGGTGTATCCGGCGTATACGCTGTTTCTCCCTATGGATGCCATTATGGATATGTATAAGGTTTTGGTGCCTGGAATCGATAATCTGTGGCAGGGGCTTTTGGTGTTCAATGCGCCGCTGACTCTGATAAAAGGATTGGCAGATGTAATCATTACGTTCATGGTATATAAAAAGTTGTCGCCTATTCTTAAGGGAAAGCAGGAATAAACGTTCTGACAAATGAAACTTTTTGTCGAAAAGGCTGAAATATTCTGTGGGTAGGTTTTATACCTTGACATATGTCCCATCTTGATGATACACTAAATATAATCTCCTGTTATGGGGGAGATGTAGCTGAAAATTGAATATCCTTATCAAGAGAGACGGAGGGATCAGGCCCTATGATGTCCGGCAACCTGCGAAAGTAAGGTGCTAAATCCTGCGGAAATACCGAAAGATGAGGTTTTATAGCCGTTCGGAATTTTCCGGGCGGCTTTTTTAGCTGTTTTTTCGGAAAAGACGCTACAGGAATGATAGGGAAAGTGAAGAATGGAGGAATAAAAATTGGCATCGTATCTCTTTACATCTGAATCTGTTACAGAGGGGCATCCGGATAAAATCTGCGATCAGATTTCCGACGCAGTGTTGGATGCGATTCTGAAGGAGGATCCAAGCGCGCATGTGGCCTGTGAGGTAACGGCTACCACTGGTCTTGTGCATGTTATGGGGGAAATATCCACCGAGTGCTATGTGGATATCCCTGCCATTGCCCGAGATGTGATCTGTGATATCGGCTACGACAGGCCGGAATATGGTTTTGATGGAAATACATGCGGTGTGATCACATCCATTGATATGCAGTCTCCAGATATTGCTATGGGGGTAAACACCTCCTATGAGGCTCAGAACGGGAAGGCCATGGATGAGGATGACCGCGAAGGTGCGGGAGATCAGGGTATGATGTTTGGCTACGCCTGTAACGAGACTCCTGAGCTGATGCCTCTGGCAATTTCGTTGGCCCATAAGCTGACCCGTCGCCTGACAGAGGTGCGCAAAACAAAGGTGCTGCCCTATCTGCGGCCCGATGGAAAATCTCAGGTTACAGTGGAATATAGGGATGGAAAGCCCTCCCGGGTAGATGCGGTAGTGGTTTCCACCCAGCATGGCCCGGAGGTTTCTCTGGAACAGATTCGCAGGGATATTGAGGAATCTGTGATCCGGGAGGTTATTCCCGCGAAATGGATGGATGAAGATACCAAGATCTATGTAAATCCCACCGGCAGATTTGTGATCGGAGGCCCCGTAGGAGATGCGGGTCTCACCGGCCGTAAGATCATTGTGGATACCTATGGCGGATACGGTCGCCACGGCGGTGGAGCTTTTTCCGGCAAGGATCCCACTAAGGTGGATCGCTCAGCAGCCTATGCAGCCCGGTATGTGGCGAAAAATCTGGTGGCCGCGGGCTTGGCTGAAAAATGTGAGATAGAGCTCTCTTATGCTATCGGTGTTGCACGGCCGGTTTCCATTATGGTGGATGCCTTCGGCACCTCAAAATATTCCAATGAGGTATTGGCAGCGGCGGTAGAAAAGGTCTTTGATCTGCGGCCCAGCGCTATCATCCGCGCCTTGGATCTGCGTCGGCCTATTTACCGGCAGGTGTCTAAATATGGCCATATGGGCCGGGAGGATCTGGGGGTTTCCTGGGAAAAGACGGATAAAACACAGGCCCTTCTTGAGGCTGTTTCCTCCGTGGAAGCTTAAAGGCGGCAGTTTGCGCCTATGCACCGTTTTCACCTCGCTGCATATAGTGTAGCGAGGTGAGTTTTTATGTGGGACGTATGTCTGAAAATCCTGCTTGCCCTTTTGATGATCGTGGGGCTGACAGATGTGTTCCGAATGCTCTGCAACTGGTTCCTGAAAACCCGTGTCAAAGGAAAGATCGTTTATCTTCTGCCCCTTTCGGGTCACAGTGAAGAAGCGGAAATCGCTCTCAGAGGGGCGGTGCACCGTCTCCGCTGGTTTTCAGGCAAAGAGGAAAAAAAGATTATCTGCGTGGACTGCGGCGTGGATAAGGAAACAGAGGAGGTTTGCCGCAAAGCCGCGGAAGTGCTGCGGGGAACCAGCTTCTGCAGCCGGGAAGAGGCTGTGAAAAAGATCGAAGCTATGTTTGCAAAACAGTGAGGGATGTACTATACTAATTACATATTTCCTTGGGCTGTGTAGCTTTGGGAAGTTCAGGCGCCGGGCGCAGACTCTATCTGCGCCCTTTTGGCATTTGGGGCGGGTGAGCCCCTGGGGGCTGACTTCAAACGCGGCCGGATGACGTAGGCCGCTGAAGGGAGAAAGATGAAGGCATGCAGGAAGAACAGCTTTTGGAGATATCCGGCTCTGTGGAGCAGATTGTCTTCCGGAATGAAAAAAATGGATACACGATTTTGGAAATCAACGACGGCCGGGAACTGGTGACGGCAGTGGGTAGTATGCCTTGGGTCAGTGTTGGTGAGGAACTGCGCATTATGGGAATCTGGGTGCGGCATCCTACCTTCGGGACTCAATTTAAGGTAGAAGCCTTTGAACGCTACAAACCTGCCACCGCTTCCGCTATCCTGAAATATCTTTCTTCCGGGGCTGTGAAAGGGATCGGCCCCTCCCTGGCCGCTCAGATTGTGGAAGCTTTCGGAGAAAACACCCTGGAGGTAATGGAAAAGGAACCAGAACGGCTTGCCTCCATTAAGGGAATATCGGCCGCCAAGGCTCGGAAGTTCAGCCATGAAATCCAGAGGGCCCACGGCATAAGAGAAGCTATGGTACGCCTTGGAAGCTACGGTATTTCTCCCGAAGAGGCCCTGCGCATCTGGAAGCAGTATGGTCCGCAGTGCACCGACCTCATACAGGAAAATCCCTATTATCTCTGCGAAGACGGGGTGGATATTGATTTTTCCCGGGTGGATACCATTGCGGCTTCTATGGAGCGGCCTCAGGATGACAACGGCCGCATCCGGGCTGGAATCGTCTATGTGCTTAAACATAATGTGAAGAACGGGCATACCTGTCTGCCGGCGGATAAGCTTTGTGCTGTGGCGGTGAGTCTTCTGGGGGTGGAGCCGGATCTGGTTTCCGGTAATCTGGAGGAGCTTTGTAATGAGCAGTCCCTTATATCCCTGTGGGTGGGAGAACAAGAGATGATCTTTCTGCCCCGGTATTTCCGTTCTGAGCTCTATATCGCGGAACGGATCGATATGGCCATTAAATTTCCGGCCCAATCCATTGGGGGAGCAGATGAATATATTGCTCGGCTGGAGCAGGAGTTCGGCATGGAATATGCCGCTTTGCAGAAGCAGGCAATCCGGGAGGCTCTCTCCAAAGGGATGCTGATCCTCACGGGAGGCCCCGGCACAGGAAAAACTACCACTTTGAATGCAGTGATCCGCCTTTTGGAGATGAAAGGGGAAAAGGTGCTTCTGGCGGCTCCCACAGGCCGGGCAGCCAAGCGGATGAGCGAGCTTACAGGGCGGGAAGCGAAGACCATTCACAGGCTGCTGCAGGTGAATTGGGATGAGAACGATAAACCTGTATTCTCGAAAAACGAAAAGGATCTTTTGGAATGTGACGCCATCGTGTTGGACGAGCTCTCTATGGTGGATGTATCGCTGTTTGAGGCTCTTTTACGAGCAATGCCCATGGGGTGCCGGCTGATTATGGTTGGGGATTGCGATCAGCTTCCCAGCGTGGGCCCCGGCAATGTTTTGGGAGATCTGATTGCCAGCGGCAGGATTCCAGTGGTGCAGCTCAATGAAATCTTCCGGCAGTCCATGCAGAGCCTGATCGTTACCAACGCCCACCGAATTATAGCGGGGCAGCCGCCGGAACTGGCCGTGCGCTCCAGCGATTTCTTTTTCCTGCCCTGTGGGGAACCGGAGTCCCTTTCCCGGCTGATAGTGGATCTGTGCGCACGACGCCTTCCGGCCAGTTATGGCTATTCTCCTTATACAGATATACAGGTTCTCGCCCCTGGAAGAAAGGGGGAAGTGGGAACCAATGAGCTGAATAAGAAACTGCAGGCTGTAATTAACCCGCCCGAAAAAGGCAAAAAGGAGATCGCCCTGAATGGAACTCTGTTTCGAGAAGGGGATAAGGTCATGCAGATAAAAAATGATTATGATCTGCCCTGGACAAAAGCGGACGGCACTATGGGAGAAGGAATTTTCAACGGGGATCTGGGAATTCTTTTGGAAATAGATCGCCGCAGCTCGTCTCTTACTGTGCAGATGGATGACCGACTCGTAGTCTATGAGACGGAAACGGCCGGAAATGAGCTGGAACTTGCTTACGCTATGACGGTGCACAAAAGCCAGGGAAGTGAATTTCAGGCAGTAATTATTCCCATGTTCCCAGGGCCTTCTCAGCTCTATTATCGAAACTTGCTGTATACGGCCATCACTCGTGCTAAATCTCTTTTGATTTTGGCGGGGACTAAGGAGACAATTTACCGGATGGTAGAAAACAACCGGAAGACAAAGCGGTATACGGGGCTGCTCACCTTCTTGGGCGGCGGGGAGCAGAATAACCATGAGCAGTAGGGGAAACGGTCGTTCCGATATTTTGCGGATCTTTTTCCCAGAGCGGTGTGTTTTCTGCGGCAGTTTGCTCTCTCCCTCTCAGGAGTTTGTCTGCGAAACTTGTGCAGAGAAGCTATCCTTTCTGCATATCCGGCGCGAACTTATGGCGGGGCCGGAAAAGAGAAAACTTATCTGTCGGGCGCCTTTTGCTTATGAAGGCCTGGTGAGAGATGGGATCCTGTCTTTCAAATTCAGGGGAAAAGAAGAATCTTTCCGAGGATTTTCCTTGCTCTTGGCAAAGGAATTGAGCAAAGATACCTGCGGATGGGATATAGTCACAAATGTCCCCGTTTCCTCCAAGCGCAGACGGGAAAGAGGATTTGACCAATCTCAAAGGTTGGCAAAAGAGACGGCCCGAAATCTGCAGATTCCATATGAACCGCTTTTGGTAAAACATCGGGATACCAGGCCCCAGCATACTCTCTCTGAAGAGGAGAGACGGATCAATCTGAAAGACGCCTATTCTTTGAAGCGGAGAAAATCTGCGGCGGAGAAAAAGATCCTTCTCATTGACGATGTGGTGACGACGGGGAGCACTCTTCTGGAATGCGCGTCTGTATTGCTTAATGCAGGAGCCGCTTCGGTGGAATGTGCGGCCTTGGCCTCTGCGGAAAAATGTATTCCGGATATTGCAGAATGAGAGAATATGGGGAATAGTTGCGTTCAGGCGGGAAGTATATTATACTAGAAAGAGCAGGCCGCACAGGGGCGATCTGCTTCATGATTCTGCAGCCAGTGAGCGCAGATTTGAGATGAACGGTAAAGGACGTGAAAATATGGCAGGAAGCGATATCGCTATTGACCTGGGTACCTCTTCTGTGAAGATTTATCTCAGCGGCAAGGGCATTATTTTAAACGAACCCGCCGTGGTTGCGGTGGATACCAATACAGATGAAATCGTGGCTATGGGAGAGGAGGCCTATGCCATGGTGGGCCGCACCTCTGAAAGAATTGCGGTGGTGCATCCTCTCTGCAACGGTGTTATATCGGAATATGACCTGGCTGAATATATAATCGGCCATTATATGAAAAAGATCAGTGGAAGCAAGGTCTTTATGCCTCGGGTGGTGGTAAGCGTTCCTTGCAGCATCACAGAGGTGGAAAAACGTGCTGTAGTGGATGCGATCAGCGCTTCTGGTGTGAGAAAAATATGCCTGATCGAAGAGCCTGTAGCAGCGGCCATGGGCGCGGGGATGGATATTGCGGCGCCTCATGGTTCTCTGGTAGTGGATATAGGCGGCGGGACGACGGATATGGCTGTGCTTTCTCTCAGCGGAATTGCCGTTTCAAGCTCTATCAAGGTGGCAGGGGATGCTTTCGACGAAACGATTGTCAAATATCTGCGCAGGAAGCATAATCTGATCATAGGCCTTCGGATGGCTGAGGAAGCCAAGAAACAGGCGGGCTGTGTTCTCCCCAGAGAGGAGAAGGTGGTATTCCGGGTAAAAGGCCGCAATGCGGCCACAGGGTTACCGGCCTTTGTGGATGTGACCAGCGATGAGCTTTTAGAGGCCATGGAAGAGCCTGCAGAATTGATTGTTCGCTCTCTGCAGGAACTTTTGGAGCAGACTCCGCCGGAGTTGATGGGTGACGTTTATTCTGATGGCGGCATGCTTACCGGTGGTTCCGCTCAAATTTACGGTATGAACGATCTTCTTTCCCAGCGGGCTAAGCTGCCGGTTTGGGTGGCGGAGGATCCCCAGTTCTGTGTTGCCAAGGGGGCTGGTTTGGCAACTAAGTATATTGGAGCCATGGAGGATACAAATTACGGTGGATTAAATCCCCTAAGCAGCGCATATTGATTGACTGCAAAATGCAGCATATGAAAAAACCTTCGGAATATTTTCCGAAGGTTTTTCTGTTAACGATAAGATGCGTTCCAAGCTTTCTGATACTTTTTCGGCCAGCGGTCGAATCGGAGAGACACCCACAGCAGAGGAAAGAAAGCCCCACAGGCTTTATTCCTTAGGATACTGTTCTCCGTATTTTTCCACCAGCATGTCGGCGCATTTATAGATATCTCCACCGCCCAGGGTGAGAATTAGATCTCCGGGACGCGCATGCTCCATAGTGTAGGTGCACATTTCCTCAAAGGTATTAAACCAGACGCTGCCCGGGATTTTTTCCGCCAGATCTTTGGTGTAAATATTGTAAGTGTTTTCCTCCCGGACAGCCAGGATTTCTGAAAGAACGGCGTGGTGGGGGATGGAAAGCACCCGGGCAAAATCATCCAGGAACATAGCGGTGCGAGAATAGGTGTGAGGCTGAAACAGGGCCCATACCTGCCGGAAGCCCATGCGCATGGCGGCGCTGAGAGTAGCCTCCAGCTCTGTGGGGTGATGAGCAAAATCGTCGGCTATAGTGATGCCGTTGTATTTTCCCCGGATTTCAAAACGGCGGTGCACACCGGTAAAAGAGTGGATGGCTCTATCGATGGTTTCAGCGGGAATTCCAAGAATATCCGCAGTGGCAAAAGCGGCCAGGGCATTCAGAATGTTATGCTTGCCGGGAACGCTCAAAGAGATTTCGCAAAGTTTTTCTCCTTTTTTCAGAACGGAGAATTGCTCTAAGGCTTTGGGTTCATCGGTGATGTCGCCTGCACTGTAATCGTTAGACCTTTGCAGGCCAAAGGTCACGATGCGGGCGTTATCTATACCCTCCATAGCCTTCATGGTGTTTTTATCGTCGCCGTTGACGATGAGATAGCCGGTAGTTTGCCGGGCAAACTGATGGAAGGAATGGATGATATTCTCCAAAGTTTTGAAATAATCCAGGTGGTCGGCATCCACATTGAGAACCACGGAAATATACGGGTAAAGTTGCAGGAAGGTATCCACATATTCACAAGCCTCGCAGACAATGGCGCCGGATTTGCCCGCTCTTCCATTGGTGCCGGTAAGTGGGAGTTTTCCTCCAATAACAGCGGAGGGATCCATTCCGCCCTCCAGAAGAATCTGGGTGATCATGCCGGTGGTGGTAGTTTTTCCGTGTGTGCCGGAAACGGCCACAGATTTAGGGTAGCGGGACATCAGCATCCCTAGCATAACAGAGCGCTCTACCGTGGGGATTCCTTTAGCCTTGGCGGCCACGATCTCGGGATTATCCTGCTTGGCGGCGGCCGTATAAACGACAAGTTCGGCCCCTTCTACATTTTTTGGGTCGTGACCTACAGTAACATGCATTCCACAAGAACGGATGCGCTTTAATGTTTCTGATTCGCTCATGTCAGAGCCGGTCACGGTGTATCCCTGATGATACAGGATTTCCGCAATAGGGCACATGCCGGAACCGCCTATTCCTATAAAGTGAACATGATTGACATTTGAAAGCAGATCATTTTCTGTCATTTCTGGAAAACACTCCTTATAATTTAAACCTAAAAGGTCTGATTTAGTATATGAGTTTAGAATCTTTACATGCCGACTATCTTGTATATTTCTCATTTTACCTGTTTTTTATGGGAATTGCAATAGAGTTCCCGTTGGGGGGGGGGAAGCATAGGAGCATCTCCTGGCAAAAGAGGTTTGAAAACTGGGTAAGAGCCTGCATCCGCGTTCACATCCCGTTCCGGACTGCCATACTATGGCAAAAGGAGGGTATATTCCTTCTCTACACATATATGAAAGGTACGGGATACTATGATTAATATAAACAGCTTCGGCGTCATAGGAGGAGACCGAAGGCAGGCGGCTCTTGCGGAATCCATAGCCAATGACGGTTATTCCGTTTATGCCTGGGGATTTGATCGTCTTCCCTTAGAGGAAACTGTCCGCCAGGCTACTTTGGAGGAAATTGCAGAAAAGTGTATGGTCATTATCCTACCGCTGCCTGTCACAGCGGATGGGAGCACTTTGAATGCCCCATATGCAGAAGAAGAGCTTATTCTGGACGATTCCTTTGCCGCTCTCATGCGCCACCGTGAGGTTTATGGTGGGCAGATCGGAAAGCTGCTTTCTACCAGTGAATATTGGAATATTATGGATGTAAACGATTATTTTACCCGAGAGGAATTTACCGTGCGAAATGCCGCCGCTACAGCGGAAGGAGCGGTGGAAATTGCTATGCGAGAATATGATCGGACGATCTGCGGCAGTCGATGCCTGGTGACCGGATTCGGCAGGATTGGGAAAGCTTTGGCATGGGCTCTTAGGGGGCTGGGAGCTTCCGTTTCCGTCAGCGCCCGAAAGCCGGCGGATCTGGCGTGGATAGAGGTGTATGGATATACGCCTGTTAAATCCGATGAAATCTGCAGGGGAGAAAACTACGATATCATATTCAATACAGTTCCCGCAATGGTATTTTCAGAAAGTGTATTGAGCCGCATACATCCTTCCACCCTGATGATCGATCTAGCCTCCATGCCCGGCGGCATCGATTTCGATGCGGCTCGGAAAAGAGGGCTTCGCACAGTGCATGCCCTTTCTCTTCCCGGCAAAACAGCACCCCGGGCAGCAGGAGAAATCATCAAAAACACCATTTATACTATGATGGAGGAGTAAGAGACATGAAAAAAACTGCGAAAGCTACTATCGGTTACGCTCTGTGTGGCTCCTTCTGCACCTTCTCCAGAACATTGGAACAGATGGAGGCGCTGGTTCGCCTTGGATATGACGTGATCCCCTTTATGTCAGAAACCGCTTATTCCACAGATACAAGGTTTGGAAGAGCGGAAGATTTTATTCATACGATTGAATCAATTTGCAGCCATCCGGTGATCCATACAATTGCAGATGCTGAGCCTGTAGGCCCTAAGAAGATGGTGGATTTGCTTCTGGTTGCTCCCTGTACGGGTAACACGCTGGCAAAGCTCTCTTGGGGCGTTACGGATACTGCTGTTACCATGGCCGTAAAATCCGCTTTGCGGATCGGTCTTCCCGTGGTCTTGTGCATGGCCACAAACGACGGTCTTGGTGCCTCGGCTCAGAATTTTGGGCGGCTTATGAACACAAAGCATATATATTTTGTGCCTCTGCAGCAGGACGACCCGGTTCTGAAGCCTAATTCTCTGGTGGCAGATTTCACCCGGATCCCTGAGACAGTGGAAGCAGCGCTGGAAAACCGGCAGGTGGAACCTGTTCTCTTCTGAGAAAAGCCCACCCCATGCGAAAATTCAGGATTGTAATTGGCGGTTTAAAATGATATTATAAAAAAGAATGGAAGTGAAAGTATGCTGTATTGCCCCAAGTGCCGCGCTGTGGGGGAAGAAGCCTGCCCTTCCTGCGGTTCCCGGGAGTTGCGGGAGCCTCAGGAAGGGGATTCTGTGTTCCTTCTGGAGCGTTCTCCGGAAGAGATGGAAGAGGCCGTTTCCCTACTGCAGAAGAACAATATTCCTATAGTCAAAGAGCCGTATGGAGAGAAGGAGCGACTTTTTGTTCCTTTTTCATCTCTGTATGACGCATCGGAGGCCCTCAGAAAGCTTCCGGGCCGTATGACGTCTGGAAAACGGGCGTTCTGGAAGGCCTTTTCCCTGGTGCTGTTTCTCCTGCTGATCTGCCTTGTGGTATGGGGGACAGACGGCTTCCTGAGTTGGCTTCAATCTGTATTTGCATGAATCCTCAAAAAAAGGAGCTAAAAGAAATGAGCTATCGTATCGACACCAACTGTATCCATGCGGGTTATACTCCCGGTAACGGAGATCCTCGCGTAGTGCCCATTGTGCAGAGCACAACCTATACCTATGACAGTTCAGAGGCCATGGGGGATCTTTTTGATCTGAAGGCAGAAGGCTTTTTTTATACGCGCCTTGGCAACCCTACGCTGGACGCAGTTGAAAAGAAAATTGCCGCTCTCGAAGGCGGCGTAGGGGCCCTTCTCACCTCTTCCGGCCAGGCGGCATCTCTGATCGCCGTGCTGAATATCTGCCATGCAGGGGATCATGTGGTGGCTTCCAACGCTATCTACGGCGGCACCTTCAATCTTATTTATAAGACTATGCAGGAGATGGGAATCGATTCCACCTTTGTAGCGCCCGGCTGCAGCAGAGAAGAACTCGAGGCGGCTTTCCGTCCCAATACAAAATGTGTCTTCGCAGAAACCCTTTCCAATCCCTCCCTGGTGGTAACGGATTTGGAGCTCTTTGCAGAAGAATCGCATGCTCATGGGGTTCCCCTTATTGTGGATAATACCTTTCCCACCCCGATCAACTGCCGCCCCTTTGAATTTGGCGCGGATATCGTGACCCATTCCACCACCAAATATATGGACGGTCATGCCGTGCAGGTTGGCGGCGTCATTGTGGATAGCGGTAATTTCGATTGGAAAAACGGCAAATTTCCTATGTTTACAGAGCCGGACGAATCTTATCATGGTATTGTATATGCGGAGCAGTTCGGCAAAGCGGCCTATATCACCAAGGCACGCACCCATCTTATGCGAGATCTGGGGGCACAGGCGGCACCTCAGAACGCTTTTCTGCTGAATTTGGGCCTCGAGACTCTTGCTTTGCGCATGGAACGGCATTGCAAAAACGCTCAGGCCGTGGCGGAATATTTGGAGAAAAACAACAAGGTTGCATGGGTGAATTATCCGGGACTTGCCAGCAGCCCTTATCATGAGCTGGCAAAGAAATATATGCCGAACGGCACGTGCGGAGTGATTTCCTTTGGCGTGAAGGGCGGCCGGGAGGCGGCTATGCGCTTTATGGACAACCTGAAGATGGCTTCTGTTGTGACTCATGTGGCGGATTTGCGCACCTGTGTGCTTCATCCTGCCAGCACTACCCACCGCCAGCTGACGGACGAGCAGCTGAAGGAAGCCGGGATAGGTGCAGATATGATTCGCCTTTCCGTGGGCATTGAGAATATTGCGGATATTCTGGAAGATCTGACCCAGGCCCTTGAGCATGCCTGAGAAAAATGAGCCTTATACTTTGGAATAAGTGGTGTGGTACAGGCTGCGGAACTCTCCGCAGCCTGTATGTGTATGAAAATTAAAATTGCTTTGCGGTCAGGCTGACGTAATCTTATATGCAGAAGTTTGAGGAGATAAAATACATATGGAGTATGCAATCTTGTGTAATCCGGGGCACAACCGGGTGTATTTTGAAGCATCCTTACAGCTGGCGCAGGCGGAATTTTCGCTTGTGGCCCGAAAATTGTCTGTCCCCTGTGGGCAAGCGGGGATTGAAATGATATGTGATATACCATATTTTGTTTTCCAGGCGGAAAAAGAGCTTTCTGCCGCTGATATTCGGAGGGTGTCGGAACTCTCTTTTGTATACGCTCTCTTTTCCCTTAAACGAGAGGGGCAAGAAGTGGCTTTGCACCCTATCCGGAGGACGGATGAGCGTTTTGTGGATGAAAGTATTGGAACAATCCTGAAATATACAGGGAAGACCAATGAGCTGTTCACTCGAATGCTAATCCATGTGGCGCAACTTACTCAGGAAACAGGGGAAGAGCAGAATCTGCGGCTTTTGGACCCGGTGGCGGGAAAGGGAACGACCCTATATGAAGGATTGATTCGGGGGTTCGATGTATACGGCGTTGAGATCGGGGATAAGGTTACAACAGAGGCGTATCACTTTCTGAAGCGTTTTCTGGAAACGGCGCGGTATAAGTTCACATGCAAGACAGTTCGGATTTCAGGTGAAAACAAATCCTTTTCTGCTTCTCGCCACACCTTTCAAATTGCCAGAAACAAGGAAGACTTGAAAAATAGGAATCTGCGGACCGCAGAATTTATAGCGGGTAATTCCATGTATTCTCATCTGTTTTTCAAAAAGAGATTTTTCCATATGATTGTGGGAGATCTTCCTTACGGAGTTCAGCATGGAAATGTGACGTCTGAAAAGCGGTCCTCTCTTACCCGTAATCCCAGCGAACTACTGGAAGCCTGTCTCCCGGCTTGGAAACAGGTATTAAAGCCCGGGGGAGCAGTGGTTTTGGCGTGGAATAGCAATGTGCTTTCCCGCGAAAAACTGGCGATGGTTCTAGAAAAGCACGGCTTCCGTGTGCTGCAAGAGGGGCCTTTTCTGGAATTTGAGCACCGGGTGGATCTGTCTATCCGAAGAGATATCATTGTTGCTATAAAAGGAAACTAAACGAATAAAGCATAGAGATGATAGCGGATAGATAGTAAAAAACTGTGTATCTCAAGAAATAGAAGAAGAAAGAAGGAGAATGTTTTGGCGGATTGGAGCGCAGAGCAGTATTTAAAGTTTAAAGAACAAAGAACACAACCTGCAAAAGATTTGGCTATGCGGCTCGTAGAGATGGATCCTAAAACAGTTGTAGATCTTGGTTGTGGGCCGGGGAACAGCACAGCAGTTTTACAGAAGATTTTTCCAAAAGCTAAGGTGATGGGGATTGACAGTTCTCCTAATATGATTAAAAAGGCACAGGAGGCTTATCCGGAAATACAATTTGCGGTTTGTGATGCCCGAAATTTGGAGAATGGGTATGATGTGATTTTTTCCAATGCCTGTTTGCAATGGATTCCCGATCACAGGTCATTGATTCCCAATCTCGTCACAAAATTAAATAAGAATGGTGTTTTGGCAGTTCAAATTCCTATGAATACAGAGGAACCTCTGTTTAGAGTAATAAAAGAAGTCGCAGCAGATCCTGTTTGGAATTTTGAAAACGTAAGTTTAGAAACAAATGAAACACTTCATCCAGAAGAGTATTTTCGTATTCTATCGGAATGTTCATCAAATTTTGATATATGGGAAACATCCTACTATCACAGGATGCCTTCTCATCGGTCATTGATTGATTGGATTCGAGGCACCAGGCTTCGCCCTTATCTTGCGGTTCTTAATGAAGAAAAGGCTTTAGAATTTGAAAATGAGATCCTGAAACGGGCTGAGAAAATATATCCAATTGAAAGCAATGGAGAAATTATTTTCCGCTTCCGGCGTTTTTTCTTTACTGCTGTTCGATGATCAGGAGTACATATATTTGCTGGGATAGTGATGTGATTTGCCGGTACATGAAAACTGCTTTATTTGCAAGGGCGTGAAATCCGAAATAAAAACTTTTGTGGCTGTATGGGACTAAAATAAAATCTTTGTATGTTCCCTTCTTCCTTTGGCAATACTGAAATCGATAACCGAAGGAGAAAGAAGGGTGCGCTGTGTATAATAAAGTGGAAATCTGCGGGGTGAATACATCAAAGCTCAAGGTGCTTACCGAAGCGGAAAAAAGAGAGCTTCTGCTTACGATCCACAACGGCACGGAAGAAGAGAAGAAAAAAGCGCGAGAGGAAATGATCAACGGCAACCTGAAGCTGGTGTTGAGCGTGATTCAGCGCTTTACGAACCGGGGAGAAAATCTGGATGACCTGTTTCAGGTGGGTTGCATCGGTTTGATGAAGGCCGTGGATAATTTCAATCCGGATTTGATGGTCCGTTTTTCCACATATGGAGTCCCCATGATTATTGGGGAGATTCGCCGGTATCTGCGGGATAATAACAGCGTACGCGTCAGCCGCTCCCTGCGAGACACTGCTTATAAGGCTATGCAGGTGAAAGAACGGCTCACAAATGAAAATCATCAGGAGCCTACGGTAGAGCAGATCGCCAAAGAGCTGGATATTTCCAGAGAAGAGGTGGTCATGGCTCTGGAATCCATCGTAGAGCCTGTTTCTCTCTATGAGCCTGTGTTTAACGACGGCGGGGATACCATTTATGTGATGGACCAAGTAGGCGACAACAACGACGATCAGAACTGGCTGGAGGAAATTGCTTTAAAGCAAGCTATCAATGACCTGAGCGATCGGGAGAAAAAAATCCTTACGATGCGGTTTTTCCAGGGGAAAACCCAAATGGAGGTGGCCTCTGAAATCCATATCAGCCAGGCGCAGGTTTCCAGGCTTGAAAAGGGGGCGCTGAACCGCATCAAGGGGCAGCTCTAATTTAAAAACAAATAAATTGCATAAAAGAACGGTGCAGCGTCTTTCAAAGACGCTGCACCGTTTTTTCTGCCAGCTCTATAGTGCTGGTTTTCTCTCCTCTCCAGAAGAAAGCGAACTGAGGGTGTTCAGCCTTTTACACCCCCCAGTGTAATACCTTTCACAAAATTCCCTTGAATAAAGGGATAGAGAATCAATACCGGCAGGACACCGATCACGGCCATGGCCATTCGTACGGAAACTGAGGGGATAGAAGCCAGACCAACATCGGCATTGCTGATATTCCCGGAGTTCTGCGTCAAATACTGGATATTCTGTATCATCCTGTTCAGCAGATTCTGAATGGAATACAGGTCGGTATTCCTTGTAAGATATACATAGCCATTCTGCCAGTCGTTCCAATAGGCAATTCCTGCAAATAAGCCGATCGTGGCGATGATTGGCTTAGCAAGAGGGAATGCTACCTTAGAGAAAGTTTGGAATTCAGAAGCTCCGTCTATATAGGCCGCCTCCAGAATTTCTGTTGGGATACTCGTAACGAAATAGGATTTCATCAGCAAAATGTAAAATCCGCTGGTGACAAGATTGGGCAGGAGGATCCCAAGAAACGTATCTTTGATGCCGAAAACGGTAGTGTAGTTCATATAAGTAGGAACCAGCCCGCCGTTAAACAGCATGGTGAAGAATACGAGAAAAGTGAGCACACCTCTTGCGGGAAGGCTCTTTTTTGAAATCGCATATGCCAGAAGCGTTGTGATAGTGATAGAAAGAACCGTTCCTACTGCTGTAAGAAGGATAGAAACGCCATATGCCTTGATAACGGAATTACCGGTTTTAAATACATATTCATACGCATACAGGCTGAATTTTTCTGGAATAAAGCTGTATCCGTTCTGAATCAGGGTGTCGTTGTCCGTTATAGAGGACATAAAAAGCAGAATCATGGGAATGACAGCGCTGAGAGAGAGAAAGATCATTACGATATGCCCGATCACCTGAAATATTTTTTCTTCCCGTGTACGCATTTTCCCACCTCCTAAAATAGGCTGCTTTCCGGATCGATTTTGCGCACGATCAGATTGGTTGTAAGCACCAGCACAAATCCTACCAGCGATTGATAGAAACCGGCCGCAGCCGAAAGGCTGATATCACCCAGTTCCAGAAGACCTCTGTAAACATATGTATCGATGGTGTTCGTTACGGCATAAAGAGCCCCGGAATTCATAGGCACCTGATAGAAAAGCCCGAAATCTGAATAGAAAATTCTTCCTATTGCAAGCAGGCTCAGCATGATGATGGTGGGTTTCAGCAGGGGGAGCGTAATATACCGGATCTGCTTCCATTTGCTGGCCCCGTCGATCAAGGCTGCCTCATAGTAAGAGCGGTCAAAGCCTATTATGGAAGAAAGATAGATGATACTGTTATACCCAAGGCCTTTCCAGATATTTACAAATACCAGAATAAAAGGCCAATACTCCTTTTCCATATACCAGGAAATCGGCTCTATGTTCAAAGCGCTGAGGATGGTTTTGTTGATAAAGCCGTTTTCCGGGGAAAGGAAACCGAATACCAAATAACTGACGATCACCATGGAAATCATGTATGGAAGCAGGATTACCGACTGGTATACCTTTTTGATCTTATGCGTCAGCTCAGAAAGGATGATTGCTACCGCTATGGCGCATACCGCATTCAATACGATAAAGACCAGATTGTATAAAAGAGTATTCCGGGTAATGATAAAGGCATCCTGGGTGGAAAACAGAAATTTGAAATTCTCCAGTCCTGCCCAATCGGAACCGTAGATCCCCTTTCTGGCATTAAAATTTTTGAATGCCAGGACCAGCCCCGGCAGCGGCATATAATTGTTAATGAACAGATATGCCAGGCCGGGGAGGGCCATCAGATAAAGAGGGAGATGCTTTTTAACGGCAAGCAGCCGTTTCCTTTTTTTCGGCACAGCTATTGTTTGTGCTCGAGCCATATACAACCCTTCCCTCGCATTTGTTTATTCAACACCGGCTTCTTTGGCCCATTTATCCAGAGCTTCCTGCTTAGCCTGCATGTATTCCTGAAGCCCTGCGGCATTGAGTCTTTCCATCATTTCAGGAATCGTGGTGGCCGGATCCGCAAAGCCATATTGAAGCTGCTTTTCGTATTCGTCATATACATTGGAAAGAGCTGTGAACTGGGCGGAGTAAGCGCTCTTATCAAATGTAAAGCCAATAGCCTTGGACTGTACGGCGTTTTTATTGAATTCCTCCGTTCTATCCCAGATATCCAGGGTGTCGCCTTCCCAAACATGGGCTATGAACTGATTGGGAAGCTCCCAGTTGACGATGTTGTAATATTCAGAATTCTGAGAATCCACGCCTTCCGGGAAGGTGATGTGGCCGTCTTCCGTCTTCACATATTCCTTTCCTTCCTCACCCCAGCAGATAAGGTTTGAAAGTTCGGGATCTGTAAAGAAAGCGTTATAGATCTGCATGGCGGCAACGGGATCTTCCGAATTCTGGTTGATACACCAGAGAAGGCTTGTTGTTGTGCTGGAGGGCCTGAAAGCCTCTTCTTCTATGCAGAATACCACCATAGGCCTGCCGCATTCGCCGGATATCTGGGTCTTATAGCCGGGCTTGCCTTGCGATAGCATGGACATATATTCACCAGATTTTACTCTGGCAGAAACGGCTGTGTCATCGGAAATGGCATCCTGGGAGATATATCCCAGCTTGTTCCACTCGTAGACCATGTTGCAGCGTTCATAGAAGATTTCACTCTCAAACAGATTCTCCACCTTCAGGCTGTTGGCTGGATCCAGAAGGACACCAAAATTATCGCCGCCGATAAGATCCACAGAGCTTCCTTGGCTTATCAGGTTAGGCGCGGTGGAAAAAACATATTTATCCGGATATTTTTCATGAAGCTGAGCAAAAATATCGTTGATGGTATCCAGATCGGTAAAAATCATTTCCTTGTATTCATCCTCATAGAGAGAATCATAATCGAAGCCGATTCCATCCAGATATTCTTCACCGATCATGATGCATGCAGGGTAAATGGCAAGGTCGCGCTTATTCGGGAGACCATAGAGTTTACCACCGATACGGATAGCGTCGAACTCATGCTCATCAAACCCTTCCAAAACTCCTTTGCCGTAAGTTTGGATGAGGTCATCGGTGTCCAGATCGTAACAGAAACCGTCACTGACAGCGGTGGAATACCCAAGAGGAGAAACCTGATACAGATCCAGTTTTTCTCCAGAGGTGAGCATCATTCGTATGTTCTGTTGATATGAAGCAGAATCCAGCCACAGCAATTCGAATTCAATTCCCAAATCTTCTGTAGTTATGTCGTTTATGAGCTTGTTAATTCTGTCAATTCCAGCAGGGGAGCCCGTCCAGTTGTAGGCGGACATAACAATCTTGGGATATTGCCCGGATTCTTTCCGCTGGGCAATGACCGCTTCTGCAGGATCTTCGCCTTCCGCTACGGAAACTGGACTTGTTGAAGAAGCCGCGGGGGAGTTGTTGCAGCCTCCGGCTATAGCCAGGATCATGCCTGCGCTCAGCAGTGCTGCACATAATTTTTTTAGCATACGTGAACCTCCTTTTTATTTCTGCAAAAATTTACACGGTTTTTCCTGTTTATAAGATTTGAAAAGTTTTCCTCCTTTCTTTAGAAATTAAACTGTAGATATTGCTAATATGGACTTTTTGGTTTATAATAGATAAAACCTCAAGTTGTTTTGTATAATTTTATTGAAATTATTTGTTTGTTTAAGTTAAGAATAGCTGAATTGTATAAATGCATCAAGAAAATTTGGCTGGAAGATTTTGTAATTTTCTTATAATTTATACCTTATCGTTCAAATATAAATGTTAACAATTCCATATAAAAACGTCCCGTTTTATACAAAAACGGGACGTTTAGAGAAATTATACCTTAGATTTTAATAGACTGATAAAGTATACAATATGTAGACGGGGAAGGAGCAAAAGAAAAATGAAGGGAGTTTTGCAAAAAAATGATCATGGTTTTTGCAAGAGAAATTGTAAACCATATTCGATCCGACGCTTTTTTCTTCTGAATATTGGCTTAGTAGCGGCTTTGTTTTCGGCGATTTTCCTGAGTATATCCGTGTATTTCTCCTCAACCATTCAAAATCAATCCTATATTCGGATGAAAGAGGCCATGAAAATGTATAATGGGCAGGCCTCTCGGGATTTCAAAAATGTTTCTATATGTCTGATGGATTTTTGCAGCGAAAATGCCGATGTTTCCGGTTTGGGAGAAATGGATAAAGATGCGCCGGGTCTATATACCAGCATCATCCGGATAAAAAAACAGTTTGCGGCCAGCATTGCATCTTTTTCATATGTGGATGGCTTTTACATATACGCTCCCAAGAACGACAGCTTTGTCACGCAGCTCAATTCCTATGTGAATGAAACAGAAAGCAATTTTGCCTGCTCAAAGGCGATATCGAGTTTTTTCAGAACAATGGAAAAAGGGGAAGAGAAAAAGCTGGATATGTCCCGATGGTTCCTTCTGCAGGTTGGAGATGAAAGCTTCCTCCTTCGAGTGATGAAGATACACGGCGTATATATGGGAGCCTGGGCGAATATCGAAAGAGTGAATTCCTCTTTTCAATATTTCAACGAGTTGGAAGCCAGCATGCTGTATGTGGATGAAAAAGGAAGACCGATTGGGAACGAGGAGTTTTCCGGCGAAACCCTCCGCCCTGCAGACGCTGTGGAGGAGCCGTTTGTGCAGCGGATAAGCGACGGTACAAGCTATCTGACAGTATCCAATAAGCTGGATTACTGCGATTATTATATTGTGGCCCTTATCCCCACTGGGAGTATCGACGCACTGGTCAGCCCGCTTTATAGCGCTTTATTGATTGCTGTTCTGATTTTTGCAGGTTCCATATTTGCCGTTTTCATAGTTGTCAGCCGGCTTATCAATGAACAGGAAGAAGCTTTATGGGTACTGATTGCCTCTATGCGAAAAGGGCATTTCGACGCGCGGATTGAGAATCGTTCCAGATTTGTGGAGGTTGAAAACATAGTAGAAGTTTTTAATAGCGCCATCGATGAAATTCGGAATCTGCGAATCGACATATATAAACAGAAACTAATGAAAAAGGAAATTGAAATCCAGTATCTGAAGGGACAGATAGCCCCCCATTTTCTCATAAACTGTCTCAATACCATTTTTACACTTTCATCTGATACCAAAAACCGGAAGATTCTGCATGAAACCATCCGCACCTTATCCGAACATCTTCGGTATACGCTTTCCAGCCAAACGACGGTTTCTTTGGAAGAGGAAATACGGTATGTAAAGAACTATCTGACGCTGACCGCCTTGCGCTTCCCGGAATGTGTTTCCTATAGGATTGAAACAGGGGAAGAAACGCGGGATGCTACGGTTTTCCCGCTGCTGGTTCTCATGCTTACGGAAAATTCCATCAAAAACAATGTGACTATGGGGGAAGAATTCAGCGTGGAGATACACTCGTATTCCTATGAAGAGGCGGGACGCCGGAAGATACATATAACGCATGTGGATTCCGGCAAAGGGTTTTCAGAAGAGGCGCTTACCCTCTATAACCATATGGAACTCCACGAAAACCTGCGGAAGGATGGGTGTGGCATCGGCATATATAATATCGTTATGCGTTTGCGGCTGATTTGGGGGGAGGAGGCTTCCATTCGTTTTTCCAATGAGCCGGGTTCCGGCGCCAGGATTGACATTGATTTTCCCTATATACCATATCAGGAGGGTGAAGAGATATGAACGGAGACGAAAAAGCAGTGCTTATTGTGGATGATGAGTATTATGCAGTCCAGGGAATTGCTCAAAATGTAAAATGGGAACGGCTGGGTGTGGGGAAAACATATACCGCATACAGCAGGGAGCAAGCGGAGCGGATCCTGCGGGAGCATTCGGTGGATATCCTTCTGACGGATATTGAAATGCCGGGGGGAAGCGGCCTTTCTCTGATCGAATGGGTTAGAAAAAGCGGATATACCCCCTTTGTGCTGATTCTGACAGGGCACCAGCGTTTTGACTATGCTCATAAGGCCATCAACCTGAGATGCGATGGGTATATCCTCAAGCCTGTGGATGTTCTGGAGGTGGAGCAGAATCTGAAAAGGCTTCTGGGCGCACACTCTATACAGGGAAACACTGGATCCACCTTGACAGAGACAGAAGAAGATGAAGAGAGCTTTGTGGCCAGGGTGCGGCAAACAATTCTGCAGAATCTCAGTTCCCCGGAGCTGAACAGAACTTTTATCGCGCAGAAAGTACATATCAACGAAGATTATCTTTCCTACCTGTTTCATATAAAATTCGGCCAGACTCTGAGCAGTTACATCACGTTTCTTCGTATGGATGCAGCAAAGGAGCTTCTTACCAATACGAATTATTCTCTGCAAAGAGTCAGCGAAAAAGTGGGATTTTCCAGCAGTTCCTATTTCAGCAAGAAATTTAAGAAGGCCACAGGAATGACGCCTCAGCAGTTCAGGGAGGAAGAGAGGCATCCCCGTGGCTTGATTCTGCAGGTAAAAGAAGGCGAAGAAGTATAACTGAAGAAGATTATGGAAAATTTGCGTCTTCTGGTTGAGAGCTTCTTTCGATTCTGGCGCAGCAATGGCTGGAAGGGACAGGGAGGCGTTGATTGTTACCCTCGAGCAGGCGGAGGAGGAATGCGGTTCCTGCGGATACGAGCTGGATCCGCTCTATAAACGGGCGTCGGAATTGATTTGATTCTGTTTGGTTCAAAAAAGTACGGAAATATCGAAAAAGCTGCGGTAGAAAAATTCATATCGCAGCTTTTTCATCAGGTGGAGGGAATATGCCCCATGAGTAGAGATTGGGAAGCAGCATGAAGAATACACGCTGCTAGTGGTTGGCCTTATTCGGAAATCTTTCTTCTGCTGCTGGCTGGAACCGAGGAGTATCTCGTCAGGACAGAAAGGTTCTCCAAACAAGGGGAGTTTTATTTTGCTATATACTATTATATATAAAATTAAATAACTATATGGAAATATATTGATTATTTTAAAATTATAAGATATACTATATATGTAAAATTTGATAAAAAGGAGTGGGTTGGATGAGAAAAATTATAAAAAGATAATATCCGCTGCTCTGGCAGTATGCCTGCTGGGCGCGGGAGGAAGCCTTTCCTTTGCATCAGAGCGGGAGCCGGTGGAGAAATTATGGGCGGCACGGGTATTGCTGAAGCGGGGATGGAAGCGGCTGCCGGCGGAGGCTTTTCTTTTACCGTAGAGGGAGGCGCGCTGGCAGCGGCCCATGATGTCAAAATGCTCTCCCAGGAGAAGGCTTTGAAAGCTCATGCCCTCTTATGGGAATCGTTTCCCAAGGATGAACAGGGGTGGCCTTCTTCCTACCCGGAGGATTATGCGGGCTGTTATATTGACGACAGCAGCAATCTGGTGATTCTGTTGGTAAATCCCACGAAGGAGTCTAAGGAAGCGTATCGGCAGCTTTGTGGCGGTTCAGAGAAGGTGATGTTCCAGGCCGCGCAGTACACCATGAGCGAGTTGGAAAGCTATAACGAGACGGCGCGGAAGCTGGCCGAAGAATATGAACTGGTTTCCTGGGGAGTCAATGAGAAAAACAACAGCTATATTATCCGGGTAAAGACAGAGGATTACGGCGAACTGTCTTCCCAGCTTAACCGGACCAGAAGCGCTTCTCCTGTTATCCTTGAAGCTACCGATACTTCTATTGAAATGACCGCCAGTTATATATACGGCGGGCAGAAGTGCGTATCTTCTACAGGCTCCTCAACAATAGGGGTTGGAGGAACATATAATGGGAAAGACGCTGTTTTAATGGCGGGGCATGCCGTCGCGAGAGACAATTTGAATATCTATAATTCGGCTAATGTAAAGATCGGCACAGTAGTAAAACGGCAATTTGATCATTGGGAGGCAGGTGACTATGCCATCGTGCAGTTGGCAAGCGGGTATGCTTCTAACAATAAACTTTGGCCCACAGGAGCATCAATCATTTCAGTGTCGGGCGCTAATCCGAATCTACCTGTGGGAACAGCTATTCGCAAATATGGTATCGCTACGGGATATTCGTATGGAACTATAGAAAACATGGTAGTAGAAATGAGAGATGATACCACTGGAATAACAGTGCGCAGTATGTGCTCTGCTTTAATGACAAACAGTTCGTCAACTGTTCCCGCAGTGTGGTATGGGGACAGCGGCGGCCCGGTGTGCAGAGTGACGTCTGATGGCAAATTTATGATTGCGGGAACTCTTGCGGGAAGGGATAGGGAACTGGTAGAAGGTAAAATGCAGGATGTACTATAACGATATATCATTCCCCACAGGCGCCGGGTTTAAGCTGAAAACCAGTTAAACGGAAAATAACTGAACGGGGGCGAAAGCAATGAATCGAAACAGATGGCGTGCAGTATGCTTTTCCCTCTCGCTGCTCCTTCTTATTGCGGCTGTAGCGCAGATAATGTTTCCCGAACTCAACAACTGGAAGTTGCAGGTAAAAGGAAAAAGCAGTGTATATCTGCGTTGCGAAGATCTGGAAGCCGACAAATTGGCCGATGAACTTTATAACACAGAGGGATACTTTGGAGGCTCCACAACCCTCGTGCTGAAAAAAAACGTGGTTTTATACCCCAAAAAGGACGTCTACTATTACGCCTCCCCATCGGATCTGGAGCCGGCGTATATCCTGCGCGCGGGGGAGATCTATGAAGCTGAAAGTATCTCCGCTGGCTATGGGTTCGTCACCTGGCCCACCTACAGCCGGGAGTGGAGGTACGGGAAGCCCTTCGTGGCCGCAAAAGGGCTTGGGTTTGTTCCAGAGCCTTATGAGGAGATCGCAGAGATGCCGTTCTACTATGTGCGATACGAGGATCTCCTCGAGCTCGCAAAAGGGCAGACAGGGCAAGGTATAAGGAGAATGTACCATCACGACAACTGGCTATGCGACCTGGGGCTCTACTATTCCCCCAACCTGCCCTATCCGGTTTTTGATTGGTGGAACATAGGATTCCTCACAGCAGGCGTTTTGCTGCTGGCCGGAGTTATGTTCTGGCCCTGCTATGGTCGGAAAAAGAATGCGAGGCTGGCTTCGTCAGAGACCGTGGGTCCGGAAGGGGAAAAGAAAGAAGAGCGGGAAAAACAGGAAGAAATGGATGGATAAGTGTATACAACTTCTGGCGGCGGGTTTTCCGATTTCGGAGACCCGCTTTTACTTTTTCTGTCTCTTTTGCCTATTTTCCTAGTTCTTGTTCTGCACCCTTTTACCCGATTTTTTAGGCTGCCCCGCGACCGCCTCCCCGTCAGAATTGCCGGAGGCAGTGTCTCAGTTAGGGAGATGGCAGAGCCTTTGGCAATAAAGGCAGGGCGTCTTGATTTGCAAAAAGAAGAAATAGGCAAGAATATTGCTTTTGAGAAATATATAGAAGGCAAAGGAGCGTAAAATATAAAAAAACAGCTGGTGGTAGGCACGGTAGCCGACGGCATGTGGTTTATCTGAGAGAAGGATTTCTGCGCCCGGTGCTGCCTGTGGTATTCAGTATACAGCCTGTTTTCATGCTCGTTTAGAAACCGGCATCAGGCCGGATGTGAATATTCCGGATTTCCGGAAAAAGGAGGATGTTTGGATTGAAATACTATGTATCTGCGAATGCTCAAAGAAATGGAGACGGCTCTGAGAAGAGGCCCTTCCAGACCATAACAGCGGCTGCAAAACTGGCCAGAGCAGGTGACGAGGTAATCGTAGCCCCGGGAATCTACAGGGAATATGTGGATCCCATATATGGCGGCTGCGAAGATGCTCCTATTGTATATCGTTCAGAAGTCCCTCTGGCTGCTGTGATTACCGGCGCGGAAGTGGTGAAGAACTGGGAAAAATATGAGGCAGACGTCTGGATGGTCAGGATCTCCAATGGCCTTTTTGGCTCGTATAATCCTTACACTACAGTAATAGCAGGCGACTGGTATAACGCTTCTGTCCCCGTTCACACAGGAGAGGTGTATCTCAACGGTAAGTCCATGTATGAATCCCAAACCCTGGAAGGAGTTCTGCATCCGGAAGTATATAAGGCTTCCTGGGATCCAGCCTTTACCGTTTACAAGTGGTTTACCCGTCAAGATGGTGATTTTACAGAAATTTACGCCAATTTCCAGGGCAAGGATCCCAACCGGGAGTGTGTGGAAATCAATGTCCGCCGAAACTGTTTTTATCCTCACAAAACGGGAGTGGGATATATAACCCTTTCCGGCTTTACTGTAAAGCAAGCGGCTACCACGTGGGCGCCCCCTACGGCTTATCAGGAGGGTATGGTGGGGCCTCATTGGTCCAAAGGTTGGATCATTGAAGATTGTGAAATTTCTGATTCCAAGTGTTCGGGCATTTCTCTGGGAAAATACTTGCAGCCGAATAATGAAAATAAATGGACTACAAAATGGGTAAAAAACGGAACTCAGACGGAGCGAGATGCGATCTGCCAGGCCCAGGTTGAGGGGTGGTCCAAGGAAACCATCGGTTCTCATATTGTCCGCCGGTGCAATATCCATGACTGCGGGCAGACGGGAATCGTGGGCCATTTAGGTGGTGTGTTCTCCATTATAGAAGATAACCATATACATCATATCAACAATAAGCAAGATCTGGCCGGTGCGGAGATCGGCGGCATCAAAATGCATGCGGCTATTGACGTTATTATCCGTCGCAACCATTTTCATCATTGCACCAGAGGCTTATGGCTGGATTGGCAGGCTCAGGGCACCCGGGTGAGTCAAAACCTGTTCCATGACAATGTTCCGCCGAAGGGCACCGAGATCACCAATGGCCTGGCTCTCGGAGAAGATATCTTTGTTGAGGTCTCTCACGGTCCTACGCTGATTGATAACAATCTGTTGCTTTCTAACTGTTCCTGTCGGCTGAGCACCCAGGGGCTGGCCTTTGTGCACAATCTCATCGCGGGTTCCTTTACCTGTGTGGGGAGTGGTACGGATAATGGTGCTGTGAATTTCCCCTCTCCCCGGTATACCCCTTATCATATGCATCACCGGACGGAAGTGGCGGGCTTTATGACCATCCTCCACGGCGACGCCCGGTTCTATAATAATATTTTCGTCCAGCAGGAGATGCGGGAGGATCTGCTGGATTATGCCAGGAAAACCAACAGCGACGCTATTGATCGTACCCAGTTTGTATGCGGAACGAAACCTTACGACGGGTATCCTACGGCTGAAGAATATTTTGCTCAGTTCCGGGAAAATCCTTCTAAAGCCGGTTTCAGGGATGCTTACTATAGTCATCTCCCTGTTTATACTGGGGGCAATGTATATTTTAACGGCGCTCAGCCCTGTGATACGGAAGAGAATTATAGGATCGACACGGAAAACAAAGTGAAGCTTACTCTTGAGGAAAAGGACGGCAAATGGTTCCTGTGCACGAATCTCTATGAATATCTGCCCAAGTTTGAGCTGCAGATGATCCATACGGAGATTCTGGGCGAGGCCTTTGAACCGGAGCAGAAATTTGAAGCGCCGGACGGAAGCCCCATCCTCTTTGACAGGGATTATTTCGGCAGAAAAAGAGAGACGGCTCCTATCGCCGGACCCTTTGCCTGCAGCTGTGAAGCGGAAGAAGCGATGGCGTAACCCTGTGCGGAGTATAGCGGAAAAATGCGGCATGTTCTGCGGCTTTTTCTGCGGCTTTTTCCGAAGAAAGGCGGGACAGATCGGAAGGTTTTCCGGTGTGTCCCGCTCTTTGCCTGCGAAATGAAAAACGTCTATGTGAACAACAGAAGAATCGTGTCGGATCTCTCGTAGGAAAAAGCGATCTTTCCAGCCAGCGCTGCAGGCCCGGTCTCTCCGAATCTCTTGGAATAGAGGCCTGTATTCATCAAATGAAGTCGTCGTTTAATACAGTTCTGGTTTGTAAATCCCATGGAGGCCACGCCGGCGGTGGATCGGATACAATAATTTGTTCTTTTGGGGTTATGCTGTGGTGCAGAGTCTTGACGGCTGAAGCGGTATATTCGATATGTTTTATCCGGTTCAGGGAATAAAACTGCAGAAAGTTCTCTTTTTCTCCTTTGTTTCATATATGTATAGGTAAGAATGCTAATACAGAGCCAGAATACAGGGGGTGGAGATATGCACTGCAGGCTGACGGATCTGCGCAAAAAAGAAGTGATAAACGTGAAGGATGGAGCCCGTTTGGGCACAGTATGCGATGCGGAGTTGGATGCGGATTCCGCGCGACTTACAGCAATCGTCATTTACGGCAGGCTGCGTTTTTTGGGCCTTATGGGCAGGGACGACGATATTGTCATTCGCTGGCCCGATATCCGCATTATCGGTGACGATACGATACTGGTCAATTATCAGGAGCAGTATCGGCCCCGGAGAAAACGGGGGATTCTTTCTCTACTTTTCGGGGATGGATGAAACAGCGTGAAAGAGAAAGAAGTTTTGAGAAAAAACTTGCATCTCAACGGAAAACATGCTATACTATTACGCGCAAAACACACGCTGCGTTCGGCGGATGGTGCCCGGTTTCCGGGTTTCCGCGCCAAATTTCAGGCGTAGCGGAGGTTAAACCAAGGAGGAAAACGAAATGGCAGTAGTATCTATGAAACAGCTTCTGGAGGCCGGCGTTCATTTCGGCCATCAGACCAGAAGATGGAACCCCAAGATGGCGCCCTATATTTTCACAGAGCGCAATGGCATCTACATCATTGATCTGCAGAAGACTGTAAAGAAGCTGGAGGAAGCGTATAACTTCATCCGTCAGATTTCCGAAGAGGGCAAATCTGTTTTGTTCGTAGGCACTAAGAAGCAGGCTCAGGAATCTGTGAAGGAAGAGGCTGAACGCGCAGGCGCTTACTATGTAAATGCCCGTTGGCTGGGTGGAATGCTCACCAATTTCCGCACCATTCGCCGCAGAATCGACCGTCTTAATCAGCTCAAGGCCATGGAAGCCGACGGGACCTTCGAGATGCTTCCTAAAAAGGAAGTTATCAAGCTCCGTCTCGAGATTGAAAAATTGGAAAAGTTCATGGGCGGCATCAAGGATATGAAGCAGCTCCCCGGAGCGCTCTTCATCGTGGATCCCCGCAAGGAGCGCATTGCTGTTGCAGAGGCTAAGAAGCTTGGCATTCCGATTGTGGCAATTGTGGATACCAACTGCGACCCCGACGAGATCGATTATGTAATCCCCGGCAACGACGACGCTATCCGCGCTGTCAAGCTGATTTCTGGCACTATTGCCAATGCTATTGCAGAAGGCAGAGAGGGTCAGATGGGTTCTGCTGAGGCGGAAGCCAAGGAAAACGAGACCGACGAAGAGGCTGCAGCAGCCGAATAAGGTTCAGAGGACCGTAAGTCTGCGTAGCACGTCAAAGAAATTCCTTTGACGTGCTTTGCGCAGTTATCTATCTTTGATAAATTGGAGGAATGTAAAATGGCATTTACAGCAAAAGACGTTGCCGCCCTTCGTGAGAAGACTGGCTGCGGAATGATGGACTGCAAGAAAGCGCTGACCGCTTCTAACGGCGATATGGAAGCCGCTCTGGATTTTCTGCGTGAAAAAGGCCTGGCTGCCGCTACTAAGAAAGCTGGCCGTGTAGCTGCCGAGGGCGTTGCGTTTGCATATATCAATGAAGATGAAACCGTGGGCGTGGCTATCGAAGTGAACGCCGAGACCGACTTTGTGGCGAAGAACGCTGAATTCCAGGCTTTTGTCAAAACCTGCGCGGAGACTGTTGCCAAAGAGAACCCTGCTGATGTGGAGGCTCTGCTTAACTGCAAGGCTGCCGGCACAGAGATGACAGTGGACGCTTTGCTGAAGGAAAAGATCCTCACTATCGGTGAGAATATCAAAGTTCGGCGTTTCATCCGTTACGAAGGCGTCGTGACCGGATATATCCACATGGGCGGCAAGATCGCCGTTCTGGTGAAATTTGATACAACTCCTGAGATCGCAGCGAAGGCTGAGTTCAAGGAATTTGCTAAGAATGTGGCCATGCAGATTGCAGCGGTATCCCCCCTGTATCTGGATCGTGATTCTGTGCCTGCAGACGTTGTGGAGCATGAGAAAAAGATCGCTTATGAGCAGGCATCTACTTCCGGCAAACCCGCTCAGGTTATTGAAAAGATGGTCATGGGCAAGGTTTCCAAGTATTTCAAGGAAGTCTGCCTGGTGGAGCAGGAGTATGTAAAGGATAGCAAGATGTCCGTTAAGCAGTATACCGACTCTGTAGCCAAGGAATTGGGCGGAGACATCAAGATTGCTTCCTATGTGCGCTTTGAAAAGGGCGAGGGCCTCGAGAAGAGAGAGGATAACTTCGCTGAAGAGATTGCCAAGATGGTAAAATAATCTACCGGCATAATGGCGGTAAACGGGCTTATCCCATTGGGATAAGCCCGTTTTGTGTATTATAGGTCCGAAAGCTTTTGACCTATCTGCTCGTATATTTAACGTTTACTTACACCGCCTTCTTAGGTATAATGCGCTATAATAGCCTCCGCTGCTTCTTCGGGGGATAGGCGGGAGGTATCCAGCCAATATCCGATTTTAGGCGTGCTGCGCATAAAATCCGTATACAGTGCCTCAGGGGTAAAGGAACGATAGCCTTTCTTCTTTCTGCCAGCTTCCCGTCGCTTAACAGTTTTCAGATCCGGGCATAGTATGGTGAGATGGATAGGGAATCCTTTCAGCAGTTCTAGTATAAAAAGAAGGTCGTCCCCATAGTAATTATCCTGCAGTACAACAGAAAATCCTGCGGTATAGTATATTTTTGCAGTTTCTGCCGCCAGACGGTATCGGAGATGCAGTTGGCTGAGGGCTTCTTTGGTGGGTTGCGGTGACATTTCTTCGCGGCCGGAAACAATCATTCTGCGGAAGATGTCCCCTCGCAGATGGACGGATTTTTCTCCCAGCTGCAAAGCTAATACTTCCCCTACAGTGGATTTTCCAGAAGCCATTACTCCCGTTAGTATATATATTGCTTTTTTCATAGTACTCTCCTCGTTTCCATGTTTTGTATCATACTATAGTAGCCACGATCCTTTTGGAAGAGTATACCACTTTTATAACAAACAAACTTGATCTAAAATTTATATTAATGAAATTTTAATGCTGTTAGGGCTGTTCTTTATACTATGAAAGGACAAATTCTGCTATAATCATATACGAGTTTATATAGAACCCCGAGGCAAGGTGAAGTGTATGGATGATCAGAGACCAGACCCCCAGAAAATGCCGGGAGCGCTCCATGAACAGCATGAAAGCAAAAAGGGGAGACTGAAAATATTTTTTGGCTATGCGGCAGGTGTAGGCAAAACCTATGCTATGCTAGAAGCCGCTCATCAGGCAAAAAGCAGCGGCATAGATGTGGTGGCAGGTTATGTGGAACACCATATCTGGCCGGATACGCTCTCCCTTCTGGAAGGTTTGGAACGCCTTCCTGCAAAAAAGATTGAATACGAGGGCATACTGCTGAAGGAATTTGATCTGGATGCAGCCCTTGAAAGAAAGCCGGAGCTTATCCTAGTGGATGACTTGGCCCACAGAAATGCATCAGGCTGCAGGCATGCGAAACGGTATCAGGATGTGGAGGAGCTGCTACGCGCCGGCATCGATGTGTATACTACAGTGAACGTGCAGAATCTAGAATCTCTCAACGATCTGGTGGCTTCAATCACAAAGGTGGCTGTCAGTGAGCGAATTCCGGACCGCATATTTGATTCAGCAGATCAGGTCAAGCTGGTGGATATAGAGCCTTCGGATCTGTTACTCCGCCTGCAGGCGGGAAAGGTTTACCGCAGTGGCTGGGAGGAGCGAATTCCAGAACATTTCTTTTCCCTGGAAAATTTGGCGGCTCTGCGGGAGATCACTTTGCGCCGCACAGCGGACCGCCTAAACCGCACCGCACAGAAGTTGGGAAACGAAGCTGCGGCCCGAGCCGGAGAGCATATCCTCATTTGCCTTTCCAGCGCTCCTTCAAACGCCAAGGTGATCCGGACGGCGGCTCGCATGGCAGAGGCCTTTCACAGCGGGTTTACTGCTCTGTTTGTGGAAACGCCCGAAACCAAGGAACTGAAGGGGGAAAACTTAAAGCATCTGCGGGATAATTTGCGTTTGGCCGAGCAAATGGGAGCCCAGATCGCAACCGTTTACGGAGACGATCCCGCTGTGCAGATTGCGGAATACGCCAGGGTCAGCGGCGTGACTAAAATTGTTCTGGGCCGCACGAATCATCGGCATTTTGGAATTTTCCGAGGGAAGAGCTTGGTGGATAAACTGACGGATCTGGCTGGAAACATGGATGTATATATTATTCCTGATACACAGCCGGTTTTCAAAAAAACGCTCCATCTCTCCTGCAGCCAGGAGCCTTGGTTCAACTGGCCGGATGTGCTCAAAACATTTCTGGTGATACTTCTTGCCACAGTGATTGGATTTTGCTTTTTTGTAGCGGGCCTTCGGGATTCCAATATCATTACCATTTATATTTTGGGTGTTCTCATAATTTCTGTCTGGACGCGCGGATATCTATACGGGGTGTTTGCCTCGCTTTTGAGCGTGGCGGCCTTTAATTTCTTTTTCACTGTGCCTCGCTATAGTTTGGGGGCCACGGATCCGGATTATCCTGTCACTTTTCTTATCATGTTGACGGGCAGCGTGATATCCAGCACCCTTGCCAATCGGGTGAAGAAACAGGCCCGGCAATCTGCCCAAAAAGCATATTATACGGAGCTTTTGATGAGCAGCAGTCAGAAACTGCAGCAGGGCAGGGACGAACGGGAAATTCTGGAGATTGCCGCCCGCCAATTGAGCATTATACTGGAAAGGCCCATTCTTTTTGCTTTGGCTAAGGGGACGGAGGAACTGCAGTTTCAGGTTGTTCCGGAGGATGCCTCCGATAATGTGCTTTCCTCCATGACAATGGAAGAACAAGGAGTAGCGGAATGGGTGGTGAAAAATAATAAGCGTGCCGGTGCTACAACAGATACTCTGGCGCATGCGCAGAATCTGTATCTGGCAGTGCGGGGAATACAGGGAGTAATGGGGATTGTAGGCATCCCTTCTAAGTATTACCCGGTGCCGGAGGTGTTTGAGAAAAATCTCATGATCTCCATTTTGAACGAATGTGGCATTATTTTGGAAAGGCGGCGTCTGCGGGCAGAAAAGCAGGTTATTGCTATGGAAACGCAGCAGGAGCGTCTTCGTTCCAATTTGCTTCGGGCCATATCTCATGATTTGCGCACTCCTCTCACCAGTATCAGCGGCAATGCAGGCGTGCTGATGGAAAAAAGTATTGTTTTGAATGAAGAGAAAAAACAGGAGCTCTACCGCACGATTTATGACGACTCCATGTGGCTGGTGAATCTGACGGAGAACCTGCTTTCTATAACTCGGATCGAAAACGGGACCATGCATTTGCAGATGAATGCCCAGCTGATGGACGATGTATTCCGGGAGTCGCTCACTCATCTGGACAGAAAATCCAAAGAGCATCATATTTCTGTGGAGCTTCCCGACGACCTACTTATGGCGAAAATGGATGTCCGGCTTATTATGCAGGTGATCATCAATATTGTGAACAATGCTGTGAAATATACGCCAGCAGGTTCTTCCATTGTGCTCAGGGCAGAGAAGAAGAATTCCATGGTGGAGGTCAGCATAGCGGACGACGGCCCCGGGATCTCTGACGAGGACAAGAAGCATCTGTTTGATATGTTTTATACAGCCAGCCAGGGAAAGGGTGACAACAGGCGGGGGCTGGGGTTAGGACTTAATCTCTGCCGCTCTATCGTTACGGCCCACGGCGGAGCTATTTCCGTGAAGGATAACATTCCTCACGGTTCTGTATTTACCTTTACATTACCATTGGAAGAGGTGGATATTCACAATGTATAAGTCAAAAATTTTGATTGTGGAGGATGATCCTGCCATCAGCAATCTTATCCGCACTACATTGGAAACCCAGGAATATCAGTATCATACAGCTCAGAACGGAATGGAAGCTCTGATGGAAGTGACTTCCTATAACCCGGATGTAATGATTTTGGATCTGGGTCTTCCAGATATGGACGGTGTGGATATTATCCAGAAAGTGCGGGGCTGGAGCAATATGCCCATTATCGTAGTTAGCGCCCGGGCGGAGGATAAAGATAAGGTGGATGCCCTAGATGCTGGGGCGGACGATTATCTTACAAAACCATTTAGTATCGATGAGTTCCTGGCTCGTATGCGGGCAGCCCTTCGGCGAAGCCACGCTGAAGGGGCCAAACCTGGGGAAGAAGCCAGCGTCTATATAAACGGCGGACTGAAGATCGATTACGCAGCGGGTTGTGCATATGTGAACGGAGTAGAAATACATCTCACTCCCATTGAATACAAATTGCTCTGCCTTTTGGCCCAGAATACAGGGAAAGTCCTGACCCATAATTACATTTTGCGCGAGGTGTGGGGAAGCGAACTGGATTCTGATATTCCCTCTCTTCGGGTGTTTATGGCCACTCTTCGGAAGAAGATAGAAAAGGCTCCCTCTTCTCCGCAGTACATACAGACCCATATTGGTGTGGGATACCGTATGATACGGCAGTGACGCGAAAAGAAAAGCTCCTCTGTTTATGAAAAAACAGAGGAGCTTTTTGCATACTAAATCTATCAATTCAACTGCTGGGAATTGCCCATTTTATTTGCCTTGCGTTCCACAGCCCTGGCATCCTGAGCAGCTATGGGAGCAGTTCCACAGCTTATCAGCGGTACCCACCCAATTTTCCGCATAGGGCTTACACTTGTTGTATAGATTTTCCACGTCTTCTGGGGACTGCATATCGGTGGAATGGGCGCCGGAGCGCTGTACCATGGACCGCAGACATTCCGGGTTTTCCAGCATAGGGCAAGGCCGAAGCATATTGCCATTAAAGGGCTGCCCGTCGTGATAAGCCATAAATAGTGGGGATTTCAGCGCTTCCAGCAGTGTCTTTTTGTAGATGCTGGAATCTGAGTAATGGATAAAGGCACAAGGTTCAATATCGCCGTTGGCGTTAATATGTAAATACCGGCGGCCACCTGCGATGCAACCCTGCACATACTCGCCATCGTTTTGGAAATCAATGGTGAAAATCGGCTTGGTGTTCCTGTATTCCCGGATGCGGTGTACCATAATTTCACGTTGTTCCGGGGTAGGCAGCAATTCGGGCACCGCATCGTTGCCCACAGGCATGTAGTGGAAGAACCAGGCAAATTTTGCACCTTTGGCGATGAGATGGTCAATGTATTCTTCTGAACTGAGAGAATCGATGTTTTTGCTGGTATAGCAGCAGGACGCGCCAAAGACCAGTTTTTTCTCCCGCAGGATATCCATCGCCCGCATAACCGCCTGGTAGGTACCGTTTCCGCGGCGGAAATCGGTAGCCTCTTCAAAGCCCTCAATGCTGATAGCCGGAACAAAATTCTTCACCCGCAGCATCTCGTCGGCAAATTTCTCGTCGATGAGTGTGCCGTTGGTAAAGGCCAGGAACATGCAGTCCGGGTGGGCTTCACACAAGTGGATGATGTCATCTTTGCGCACCAGCGGTTCACCGCCGGAAAAGATGTACATGAAAGTGCCGATCTCGGTTCCCTGGCGGATGATATCATTCAACGTTTCGTAGCTCATATTGAGCTTATTGCCGTATTCCGCTGCCCAGCAGCCGGTGCAATGAAGATTACAGGCAGAGGTGGGATCCATCAAAATGGCCCAGGGGATATTACATTTGTGCTCCTCTTTGGCTTTATCCTGCCGGCCGCTCCCAATAAGGGAAGTGTTGACGATAAAGTTTTCGAAAAAGGTTTTCCGCACTTCCGGATCAATGTCTGTCCACAGGCTCTTAATCAACCGGTACCAGTTGTTATCCGGGTTCTCGATGATAGTATGAAAAACCTTGCGCTGATCGGCGAACAGGTTATCTTTATCAAATTTATCCGCCCAGTCCAGCAACTTGGGCAGGCTTTTGTCCGGATCTTCATCCATGTAATGCAGCACCTTTTTCACTGCAAAGGACTGAATATTTTCTTTCATGGTTCTTTCGCTCATACCAATTCGTTCCTTTCAGAATTCGATTTTATTTTGCAGGTTTCAACCTTGAAGCCAATTATAAATCCCGGAATTACAGAGTGTCATTGGACAGATGAAGCTGAGTGGGAAAATTTGCGACAAACTGCAAAAATGTTACTTTTTTGGACACTTTGCCAGTTTTGTCCCTTTTTTTTATATGGATAATCGACTATTCTAATACTGTATGACATTCTCGTTGTATTTCAGATTTGTATGAAAGGTGTTGCAACGTATGAAGAAAGATATGACTGGAGTTCTGGTAGAATCATCTATTCGCCGGACATTAAAGAGCATACAAGAATCTCCGGAGCGGGCTACGCGCAATTTGATTGACTTGGGGCTGGAATTTTCCAATGGTCGGTTTCAGAGCAGATTATTTAAGCAGGCGCAGACAATGCTGCAGAACCAGAAGAGTGCTTATTATGATCTTGTTAAAAATATCGTTACTAATGTAGATCATGACATTATCATCACTTTCGGTGTCAATCTGGGTTATAATAGCTGTACAAAAGGAGCCCGGTTGATCCGGAAAATCGAGGGGGAAAAAGGCTTCAATATTCCCTGGGCGCTGAATCTTCTCATAAACGAAGAAAAGTTGGAAGCAGAACCGAATTTTTATCCGACTCTTCTCCGGCAAGGCATGGCGTTGGGAATCTATACCTACCTTCTCTTTGTGACCGGGTCGCCTGAAAAGATTCTTCCCTTGATAAAAAAGGAATCGGACTGTGCGTTTGTTCTTTTCCTGCAGGGGCATCAAATCAGCAGTTCCTTTCTGAATGGGCTGAAGTCAGTCAAGAATGTCATGGTTTCGATTTATGCGAACGCAGATATGCCGGATGCCTGCCAAAAACTCCGGGATGCCAGGCTGCTCTATGCGGTTCATCAGCGGTATACGGAAGAAGACAAGGAAACCATTTTAAACGGGGAATGGTTACAGTCTGTCCTTCCAGCGCATCCGGCATTTGCCTTTTTGCGGGCTGATTTTTCCTGTACTCCTCAGACGCAGAATGAAATTTGTCAGTATGTCACGACTGTGCGGGATGAGCAGCGGGTTCCTTTGATTTTAATGGATATCAAGCAGGATACGCTGATGATCGATCAGGTAATTTCGGACGGAGAATGCTTGGTCGGGTTTGATGTGGACGGCAGCCTGCGTACTCACGAAGGTTTTAGGCGGGACGAGCAATATAATATCTTCTTTCATCCGTTGGAAGATATTTTACAGAGAGCGTCAAAAAAGTAAAGGCTGGCGCCCGATACAGCGCCAGCCTTTATAGTTTCTGTTTGGGAGAGGAGTCACTCATAGCATCATGAAAACAAAATTGGGACGGTTTGTTTCAGGAAAAACTTTTCCGGTGTGTTTTTATCTATTTCTGATTTTTACAGCCGTTTATATATCGTTCCGCACAGGTAATACTGCGCAGCAGCTATTGCATCTCCATATGTATGGAGCGGCCGCCGTTTTCTTTTTTCTTCTGTTTTTCCTTCAGTGGGTATTTCGACGGCAACATTCTTTTTCTTCGCTGCGCCGGTTTTGGCTTCGAGTAGAGGGAACCGTTTATTGTTTTCTGTTTTACTTTATATTAAATCTTCTATGCTGTGATGCTGTGGGCCTGATTGTTTTTCTTTATACCAAAAATTATATGGTGTTCGCCGTTTCCTGGTGTATAGCTGTTGGGATTAGCATAGTTCTTCTCATCTATGGTGCCATCCATGCCCGCCATTTGAAAGCAGTCCACTATGCAGTACCTTTGGGAAATGGGGAACACACCTACCGCATGGTTTTGCTCAGCGATTTACATATCGGGGTATTTGTCGGTGCCGGATACATCCGAAAGGTGGTCGACCGGGTCAACAGCCTTTCGCCGGATATGGTTGTCATCACCGGAGACCTCTTTGACAACGGCTATGCGGAAGAATGCGGAAGGCTTGATGCCGTCAGCTCTCTGCTTCGATCACTTCAGGCAAAGGACGGCGTTTATGCGGTTTTAGGCAACCATGACCCGGCATTTACCGATAGAAAAATACAGCAGTTTTTCCAAGATGCCCACATTCGATTGCTATACAATGAAGTCAAACCGTTCCCTCTTTTTGACCTTGCAGGACGGAACGATCTGCTTCACTACAGACGATATGCGGAAACTCGAACACCTCTCAATGAACTACTGCCACAGGAGCCACGGAAGAAACCGGTCGTTGTTCTGGATCATAATCCGGAGGGGATTAACGAGGCCGTAGAATGCAAAGCGGATCTTGTTTTATGTGGGCACACCCATAAGGGGCAGTTTTTCCCTTTGACTTTATTTACCCGGTTGTCCCATGAAAAAAATCATTTTTACGGGCAGGCTACTTTTGAGGAAACACAGGTTGTTATTTCGGCTGGTACGGGATATTTTCAGTTGCCAGTTCGGTTAGGCACTAACAGTGAAATTGTTGAGATTATCCTAAAATTATAAAATGAAGCGGATATCTGCTCGCATCGTCGCTTTAATCCATTAAGCCTCATAAGACTCAGCATGTGCCCATATCTTTTTGCTGCTGGATAGCGTCAGGGAGCCTTTAGTCGATCCACTATACACAACAGGCATTTTCCAAAATTTCATCGGACGCTTCTTTGTTCTCAACATAGGTCAGATACCTCGCTTCATATTCATCGGTCACTGTCTCTAAGTCCGTTGCCAGCGAACTTTTATAAGTATCCGATACAATCAGCTTTTTGTTTTTGCCGGAAAGGTTTTTTACTCGAATAATCTCATCGCAGGCACCCGGCCATTCTCCTGAATCTTTACCGCTTTCCAAAATCGTCCTGTTCCGAGCCAAAGTGACAAATATCCAAGCGGAATAGCGATTTGGCAGTTTACTATCTAATTCAATCTTATCAGAACATACTAAACGCACTACATATCCTACAGATGGGTGTTTTTGTTTCAGCTTTCGCACCATTTCGCAAACTTCCTGAAATATTCGGTCTTGATGCTGCCGAAGCTCTGCCACTTCCGCTGAGCTTGTGGTCGTCCTTTGTTTTTTTTCTTTTAAGCTTTTGCTTTGCCGAGCGGCGGCTTTCGTCTTGCCTTTCTTCTTCTTTTTCACCAAAGGTCCCCATATCATGCGGCAGCCGAGAAGCCCAAAAACGATAAACATTATAACGCCCATTACTATTTTGCCGGGAGCCGGCTCCAGAGCCGTGGTTGAATTCTCCGGCGCATCGGGGTCAAATTTGATCTCTAAAGTTTCGCCAAGCGTTTTTGGGGTGTTGCTTTTCACGATCTCGCCCGTATAAACATTTCCGTTTGCTTCATACTGATACAGGATATCATAAACCGTTCGGTGACTGCGATGGCCGTGCCGTCCGCCGCCGGTTTCGGTTCGCTCATCTACGTTGATCACAGTTGCAGTAGCCACAGACCAATCTCTTTGTCCGAGCTGACGGACATAGCCTGAAAGCTCTATGGCAAGAAAAGAAATCGCAAAAAAGAGGAATGCAATTCCAAATATCGGGATTTTCAGTTTTTTCTTTTTCATAATCACATTCCCTCGGATCACCGGTTTTTCAGATAGCCGATCTGTATTAAAATATCGTTGATTTCGTCTAAGGAATCCGGCGAATAGGCGTAAACCACTGTGTTCCCCTGATACATCACAAGATGATACACGCCGTCTACAACCGCCGTGAACATCTTATTGCCGCCAGGGAGCTCCGTTTCATGTTTTTCCCGTTCCGAAGGCTCCATATCCGGCGAAACTCTGTATGAAATTTGGTTATATACGAGGTCAGTTGTTTCATCATCGGAATATTCGTAGAATTCAAATTTGTCCTCGCCTTTAACGCCGGCACATACATACATCAGTTTTTCTTCGTCGATGTCCCAATAGGTTACGGGAATCTCATATGTTTCATAGCCTCTTTCGTGCAAAACGATGGCTGCCTCATCCCGGCTTATGCTGTCAGAATGGTTTGAATAACCGATATTGAGAAACATAAAGAAAAGCAGCATGCCAAAGAAAAAAGCACCGACAAGGGAATAAACGATGATGTTTTTTCTGCGGTTCTTTTTCCCTTCTTCTTTTTCTTTGAAATGTTTGGCTTCCAGCTTTTCAGCCATTGCCTTATCCAGCGGATGATTGTTTCTGTAAATTTTCTTCCAGATAACCAGGCCGATGTTGATAAGGACAAGAATCAAATTCCCGATAAAAGCGTATTTCAGATGCTCGGGATCTCTTGCGCAATATACGGCGAGCGTCAGCGCAGCAAGACCGGGAAGCGTACAGATTCCGAACGTCCACAGAAGCCGAATGGATTTTTGTGGGTCGGAGCTTTTTTCCCGGAAAAAGGAAACCAAAAACCTTTGCCTTTTTTGCAATCCGCGAGGCACCGAAGCGCCTGGCAAATTCAAATCTGACGTAAAATTCAAAAATTCTTTGAAGGTCATGCCCGTTAAATTCATGGCCTCTCGGAAAATCCAAAAGGCACAGCAGAAGTTAACCGGCAATAGGATAATGGAAAATACAATATTCAATATCTGTTTCGTCATAAAATAATCCTTTCAGGGATAGCCCGTGTTTTACA
>CAJFPJ010000014.1 GCA_904399395.1 uncultured Clostridia bacterium
CTTTATCTAAAGCGTTATGATCCGGTGCTCGCGTTGTGTGTCGTGCTGATCTTTATTCCTGCTTTTGCGTCTATGGTAATCAGGCCAGATATCTTTTTTGAATTGGAGGATCATTCCGCTCCGGCGCGGAGGATGGATGCTTACCTGAAAAAATGCGTGGGAGGTCCGGAATATTTCAAGGAAACGAGAACACTAGGAATCAGCGGCTATTTTAAAAAGAGATTTCTGGAAAATGTGAAGCTGTTGAACGGATATATCTGGAAGGCACAGAAAAAAATAAAATTAGTAGAATTGATGACAACCCTATTTTCTGTATTTGGATATGGGGGAGTGATGGTGCTGCTGATTGTTTCCTTATTGCAGGGACGGATAACGACGGCCCTCTATGCATCGATATTTTCATCCATCACGCTCATGTATGCCATGTGTGACGACGCGGCGTATCATTTTCTGTCACCCTTTGATGGAGTCGCGATCGTAAACAGCTTTGTAGCCCTGATAAAAGGGAAGCTGCCGGAACGAAAGGACAGTCCGGTTGATTTCAGTAAGCCGATTGTAGTTGACGATATCACTTTTTCGTATCCGGGAGCAGATAAGCCAGCACTCGATCACGTTTCTTTCCGGATCAGAGCAGGTGAAACGATCGCGATTGTGGGAAATAACGGTTCTGGGAAAACGACGTTGTCAAAAATCCTGTTAGGTATTTATACGCCGAAGAGCGGAAGTGTAAAGATTGGGGATGTGAATATCGGAGAAATTTCCTCAAAGTCTGTGGGTGTTGGAATGTCGGCAGTATTTCAGAATTTTCAGAAATACAAAATGTCGGTGGAGGATAACATTAAAATTAGTGATCCCGGCAGACAGGATCAGACAGCGCTGGAAAACTGTGCGGAGCAGTTCGATATGGATTTTGAGACCGAGCAGTTTGTAAAGGGCCGTGATACGATTCTATCGAGGGATTTTGGCGGGACAGAATTATCTGGCGGACAATGGCAGAAAATAGCCATAATGCGTGGTCTGTATCGTGACAGGGAAGTGATGGTATTGGATGAGCCGACTTCTGCGATCGATCCGTTGGAGGAAACCAGACTGTATCAGAAATTTGCAGAAATAGCCGAGGGCAGGACCGCGTTTATTGTCACACACAGAATCGGCCTGACAAAGATCGCGGACCGGACCATGGTTATGGACCGGGGAAGGCTGGTACAGATAGGAACCTATGAGGAGCTGGAAAAGGAAGAAGGCATGTTCCGGGAAATGCTACAGGCACAGAAAAAGTGGTATAAGAGGTAGCCCTTAAGGCCGCCTCCCTTACCGGCTGACTTCATTTGTGCCAAAGTCTGCATTCAACCAGTGTTATCATTTTGTTATCGAATAGAACTTTTTCTTGCGAAAAAGTCAATGTTTATACGGGTTTCCAGCACTGCCTAATGTCATTTAATAAACTTCATTAGCGTTCTTTTCGCAAATTCCGTTAGCGTCTCCTCGCCTCTTCTGCGAATCCTTTCCACGGATTTCCGCTCACAGGTTTCGCTCAAAGCACTTCCAAAAGCATTGATTTTACAAGGTTTCTGACCGTTTTTACCGAAAAAAACAGACCTCAAAGGGGATTCCCTTCAAGGTCTGTTTTTCTTCTTTTTCTGTATTTTTTTGTCCATCGTCATTCTTTTTTTGGGATAACGGATTTTGTGAAAAATACGCTATCGGCCTTTGTGAAATGACACCTAACTTACTCAAACTCTATCGTAGCCGGAGGCTTCCCTGTAAGGTCATACAGCACCCGGTTCACATGCTTTACCTCATTGACGATCCGGCTGGTAACCGTCTGCAACACTTCCCAAGGAATAGGCGCTGATTCTGCCGTCATAAAGTCTGTGGTAGTGACGGCGCGGAGCGCCACCGCATAGTCATATGTACGCTCATCGCCCATAACACCTACACTCTTCATATTTGTCAAAGCAGCATAATACTGGCTCACAGAAGAAGAAAGCCCCGCCTTTCCGATCTCTTCACGCCAGATAGCATCGGCATCCTGCACCATGCGGATCTTCTCCGGCGTTACCTCGCCTATGATGCGAATAGCAAGCCCCGGGCCCGGGAAAGGCTGGCGGCTCACCAATTCCTCAGGCAAGCCCAGCTCCCGGCCCGCCTGGCGAGTCTCATCTTTAAACAGATTTCGAAGGGGCTCGATGATTTCCTTAAAATCCACATAATCCGGCAGACCTCCCACATTGTGGTGGGATTTAATAACGGTGCTCTCCCCGCCCAAACCGCTTTCCACCACATCGGGGTAAATTGTTCCCTGAGCCAGGAATTCCACCCTGCCGATCTTTTTGGCCTCTTCCTCAAAAACCCGGATAAATTCCTCACCAATAATTTTTCGCTTTTCTTCCGGTTCTTCCACACCCCGGAGCTTTTCATAAAAACGCTCTCTGGCATTCACACAGACAAAATTCAGCTCGAACTGCCCGTTGGGGCCGAAGACCTCACAGACTTGCTCCATTTCATTTTTCCGCAGCAAGCCATGATCCACAAATACGCAAGTGAGCTGCTTCCCTACAGCTTTTGCCAACATAGCTGCTGCAACAGAGGAATCCACCCCGCCGGAAAGGGCGCAGAGCACCCTTCCCCCGCCTATTTTTTCGCGGAGCTGCTTTATGCTGGTTTCCACAAAAGAATCCATCTTCCAGTCACCTTTGCAGCCGCAAACGCCATATACAAAATTGTGCAGCATCTGTTTGCCCTCTTGGGTGTGGAGCACTTCCGGATGAAACTGCACTGCATACAGACCTCTCTCAGGAGCTTCCGCCGCCGCCACCGGGCAGTTTTCCGTATACGCGGAAACTGCAAATCCCGGGGCCGGAGACTCAATATAATCGTTGTGGCTCATCCAACACACGGTATCGGGAGAAACGCCCTGAAAAAGTCTGGAAGCCGTATCCACATGCACCAGCGTCTTGCCGTATTCCCGCTCCGGAGCCCGGCATACCTTTCCACCCAGAAGATGCATCATAAGCTGGCTACCGTAACAGATCCCCAGAACAGGGATTCCCATTTCGAACAGCGCAGGATCCATACTGGGGGAATCGTCAAGGTATACGCTGTTGGGCCCGCCCGTCAGAATGATTCCCACAGGAGCGGCCTTTTGAATGGCCTCCAGCCCATCCCGATAAGAAATAATCTCACAATACACATTGCATTCGCGGACCCGGCGGGCAATCAACTGATTATACTGACCTCCAAAATCGACCACAAGAACTTTTTCATTTTCTACCATAGAACGTTTTCCCATCCTTTGCTCGTTGATTTACTCCACTGTAACGGACTTTGCCAGATTTCTGGGCTTATCGATATCGCATCCCTTCATGGAAGAAACATAATATGCGAAAAGCTGGAGAGGCACAACCGCCAGTGAGGGAAGCATAATATCACAGATTTCCGGAACATACATCACGTGATCCGCCGTTTGCTCAATGCTTTTGTTTCCCTCCGTCGTCAATCCCAGAACCACAGCCCCTCTGGCTTTAACCTCTTTGACATTGCTCATCATCTTTTCAAAAAGTGCCTTCTGTGTGGCTAGAGCAACCACCAACGTGCCGTCTTCTACTAGGCTGATAGTGCCGTGCTTCAATTCGCCCGCTGCATAGGCATCTGAATGAATATAGGAAATTTCCTTGAGCTTCAGAGACCCCTCCAGAGACATGGCATAATCCAAATTGCGTCCGATAAAGAACACGTCCTTTACATTAAAGAAAAGGGACGCCAGATATTGCACATTCTCCTTATGCTGAAGAATTTCCTCCACCAAATCGGGAAGCCGCATCAGATCCTTTACATAAGCTGCATACTGCTCTTGGCCCACGGTTCCCAGAAGATCTCCCATATAAATGGTCAGCAGATATATAACAGCCAGCTGAGCGCTATACGCTTTTGTGGTAGCCACGGCGATTTCTGGCCCAGCCCAGGTATATAGTACATCGTCTGATTCATTGGCAATGGAGCTTCCTACCACATTGACAATCGAAAGAGTCCTGGCGCCCCGGCGCTTAGCCTCCCTGAGCGCCGCCAATGTATCCGCTGTTTCGCCCGACTGGCTGATTACCAACACCAATGTCCCTTCATCCACCATGGGATCCATATACCGGAATTCAGAAGCAATATCCACTTCCACCGGAATACGCACGACCTTTTCCAGCACATATTTGGCAATAACTCCCACGTGGTAAGCAGAGCCACAGGCCACAATATAGATACTGCGGAGCTTTTCCAGATCCTCCCGGGTAAGGGAAACCGAATCCAAAACTACGCGCCCGTTGTGCAAGCGGGGGGAAATTGTATCCCGCAGAACCTTAGGCTGCTCCATGATCTCCTTAGCCATAAAATGCTCATAGCCGCCCTTTTCGGCCGCAGAAACATCCCAATCCACATGGCAGAGCTCCTTCTGCACAGGCTCTTTATCCATATTGTAGAAAGAAACGGAACCCCTGCAAAGAACGGCAATTTCCTGATCGTTCAGGCGGTAAATATCCCTCGTTCTCTCTAAAATAGCCGGCACATCAGAGGCGATGTAATTCTCTCCGCTGCCAACACCTACAATGAGGGGGCTATCTTTGCGCACAGCTACCAGCTGATCCGGATAATCTTGGCAGATTACCCCCAAAGCATAGGAGCCTTCCACATGACGCAGGACCTGAATCACAGCATCCAGGACATCACCCTTATAATAGTATTCCAGAAGCTGGGCCACTACTTCCGTATCCGTCTCCGATACAAAATTAACGCCCCGCCGTATAAGATGTTCCTTCAAAGGAAGATAGTTCTCAATAATACCGTTGTGTACAACGGCGAATTTACCGGAATCGCTCACTTGGGGATGGGAATTGATGTCGGAAGGCGCTCCATGGGTCGCCCACCGTGTATGGCCGATTCCCAGCGTTCCGGGGGTTTTCTGCCCGCCCTCAATCAGCTCACTGAGCACCTTCAGCCGCCCCTTGGCCTTAGCCACCTGCAAATGGCCGCCGTTATAAAGAGCTACCCCCGCAGAATCATACCCGCGGTATTCCAGCTTTTCAAGGCCTTTCAACAGGATCGGAGCCGCCTGCTCCTCCCCGATATAGCCTACTATTCCACACATATTGGATCTCCTTTCCAAAATTGGAGCCCCCGCTTGCCGGGGAACTGCAGAATCGCTTTTACGGACGATATATTAAGTCTTCCCGGGCAGGGCCGTTAGAAACCATTCCAATATGGACGCCCAGCTCTTTTTCTGCAAATTCCACATATCTTTTGGCATTTTCAGGCAAATCCTCATATTTGCGGATTCCGCGGATATCGCACTTCCAGCCGGGCAGAACCTTCAGCACCGGCTTGCAGCGTTTCAGTTCACTGGTTGTTGGGAAATAGTCAATCTGTTTTCCATCCAATTCATAGGCTACACAAACAGGGATTTCATCCAAATATCCGAGGGCATCCAGAACGGTAAATGCCACAGTAGTGGCTCCCTGCACTTGGCATCCGTAACGGCTTGCCACCAAATCCAGCCAGCCCATGCGGCGTGGCCGGCCTGTGGTCGCTCCGTATTCGCCACCGTCTCCCCCGCGGCGGCGAAGTTCATCGGCCTCTTCTCCGAAAATCTCGCTGACGAATTCCCCGGCTCCTACTGCGCTGGAATAAGCTTTTACCACTGTGACGATTTCACGAATCTCATAGGGGGGCACACCGGCGCCTACTGCGCCGTATCCAGCCAGAGTAGAGCTGGAGGTCACCATGGGATAAATTCCAAAATCCGGATCCTTCAAAGAACCCAGCTGCCCTTCAAGAAGGATTGTCTTACCCTCTTTCACTGCTTTATGAAGTAGAGTAAAGGTATCTGCCACATAGGGGGCAAGCGCTTCCTTATATTCCATCAGCTTTGCATAGACTTCGTCCTCTTTGAGCTCTGGCTGGTGATAGAGTTCCCGAAAAAGCACGTTCTTGATTCCCATTACATGGCGGATCTGCTCCCGAATTTCTTCTTCATCTGCAAACAACTGGCTGACCTGGAAGCCTATCTTTGAAAATTTATCCGAATAGAAAGGGGCTATGCCGGATTTAGTGGATCCAAAGGATTTAGAAGAAAGTCTCGCTTCCTCATAAGTATCTTGCGCCACATGATATGGCATCACCACCTGTGCCCTATCGCTGATTACGATATGCGGCTTCGGTACTCCGCGTTCCTCCAGAGAACGCATTTCCTTCACAAAATTTTCAACACTGAAAGCCACACCGTTCCCAATCACATTCGTAACATGCTCGTAAAAGACACCAGAAGGAAGCTGATGGAGGGCAAATTTTCCATATCCGTTGACAATGGTATGCCCCGCATTGCTGCCGCCCTGAAAACGGATTACGATATCGGAACCCGCCGCCAACGCATCGGTGATCTTTCCTTTTCCCTCATCGCCCCAACAGGCGCCTACGATTGCCTTTACCATTTAAACGCACCTACTACTTTCATTCAGAATGCAAAAGAAAAGCATGGCTTTCTCTGCTTTGGTTTATAGTATAAGCCTTTCATTGAAGAACATGAAGGCTTATACGTTGATTTCAGCCTTTTCATCCCTGATTTCAGAATATTTTTCTAATGTGGGAGCTACCGTCTCTGAAAGGAACTCCTCTGTCTGCTGAGGAGCACGGCCCACATATTTTTCAGGGCTGACAATAGCATTCAACTCATCCAGTGTTACACCGAAAATCGGATCCCCAGCAATACGGGCTAAGAGATCATTTTCTCCGCCCTCTTCCTTGATTACACGGGAAGCCGCCATGGAATGGACACGTATCCTCTCATGCAGTTGTTGCCGGTCTGCCCCGCGTTTTACAGCGTCCATCATAATATTCTCTGTGGCCATAAAAGGAAGTTCCTTGCGCAGCCTCTGCTCGATCACCTTGGGATACACCACCAGACCATCCGTCACATTGAGATACAAATTCAGGATCCCATCCACCGCCAGGAATGCCTCGGGAACGCTGATACGCTTGTTGGCAGAATCATCCAGCGTTCTTTCAAACCACTGGGTAGCCGCTGTGACCGCCGGATTCAGGCTGTCTACGATCACATAGCGCGCCAGGGACGCAATTCGCTCAGATCGCATGGGGTTGCGCTTATACGCCATAGCGGAAGAACCGATCTGATTCTTTTCAAAAGGCTCCTCCACTTCCTTCAGATGCTGCAAAAGACGGATATCATTGGAAAACTTTGCAGCGCTTTGAGCAATACCACTGAGAATGGAAAGAATCTGGCTGTCGAGCTTTCTGGAATACGTCTGACCTGAAACAGGGAAGCAAGCGCTATATCCCATTTTTTCTGCTATAAGCTGATCCAGCTTCTTCACCTTTTCGTGATCCCCATCAAACAGCTCCAGAAAGCTTGCCTGAGTACCCGTAGTACCCTTTGAGCCCAAAAGCTTAGCCTTGGAAAGCTGGTATTCCACATCCTCCAAATCCATCAGAAGATCCTGGATCCAAAGACAAGCACGCTTTCCCACGGTTGTGGGTTGAGCGGGCTGAAAATGGGTAAACGCCAGGGTGGGCAGATTCTTATATTCCATGGCAAAACGGGAAAGAGCCCGGATCACCAACACCAGCTTCTTTTGGATCAGTCGGAGAGCGTCTGTCATAACGATCACATCGGTATTATCCCCCACATAGCAGGAAGTAGCCCCCAAATGAATGATAGGCCTAGCTTTGGGGCACTGCTCTCCAAAGGCATATACATGGGACATCACATCGTGCCGGACAATTTTTTCCCTCGCCTCAGCGACCTCATAATTGATATCATCCTGAAAAGCAATCATCTCATCGATCTGTTCCTGCTCAATTGGAAGCCCCAGCTCTTTTTCCGCCTGAGCCAACGCAATCCATAAGCGGCGCCAGGTCCTGAATTTCTTATCGGGAGAAAAGAGAAATTTCATCTCCGCATCGGCATACCGGGCCGACAAGGGGGATTCATAGGTATTGTTCATGATAACGACTCCATTCTCAGTAAATTCTTCAGAGCCAGGCACCGGCCGGACTCCTCTGGTTTTAAAACATCTGAATCAAGAAGCCGGAGGGAAGATGTTTTCGTCTCCTCCTCCGGCCTTGTCAGCCGGGGATCCCCGGACTGTATCGTTGCTCTGCAGGCGTCTATCCCACTTTTTTACTGCAGGCCTACGCGCTTCATCATCTCGGCATAAGCCTCTTCCACGCCGCCCATGTCCCGGCGGAAACGATCCTTATCCAGCTTTTCATGGGTATTGATATCCCAGAAACGGCAAGTATCGGGAGAAATCTCATCCGCCAACAGAATCTCACCATGGAAACGGCCAAACTCCAGCTTGAAATCGATGAGTTCTACATTCACACTCTTAAAGAACTCACACATAACCTCATTGACCTTCAGAGCCATGGCAGAAATTGTGTCGATATCCTCACGGCTGGCATACCCGGCGGCAAGGATATGATATTCATTCACCATGGGATCTCCCAAAGCATCATCCTTATAGGAAAACTCCAGAACTGTGGTTTTCAGCTCTGTTCCCTCTTCCATGCCCAGGCGCTTTGCCATGCTTCCAGCAGCCTTATTGCGGATGATGACTTCCAGAGGGACAATCTCCACCTTTTTTACCAGAGTTTCCCGGTCACTAAGTTCTTCCACAAAATGAGTCTTCACACCATGCTTTTCCAGAAGCTGGAACATGTAGTTTGACATCTTGTTATTCACAACGCCTTTGCCGGCGATGGTGCCCTTTTTCTGGCCGTTAAACGCCGTGGCGTCATCCTTATACTCTACAATACAGTAATCCGGATCCTCTGTGGCGTAAACCTTTTTGGCCTTTCCTTCATACATGAGTTCGCATTTTTTCATGATAATTGCCTCCCATTTCCTTTTTGATTTCCATCTGTATATATGACTTTCTGAAACAGAAATGAATCAACCATTTTCCCCATCCTTCTCTTACTCATCCACAGGATAGGTTCCTTCAAAGACAAATGCGGCGGGCCCACTCATATAAAGCTCTCCCTTTTTTTCGGGCCATTCAATAGAAAGATCTCCGCCCAGCAGATGAACGGTCACACACTCTTCCACCTTCCCGGTGACGGCTGCGGCAGCCATCGCCGCACAGGCCCCCGTCCCGCAGGCCATGGTTTCTCCTGAGCCCCGTTCCCAGACGCGCATTTCCAGCTCTGTAGGCGATAACACACGGATAAACTCAATATTCGCCCCCTGCGGGAACATCGGTGCATGCTCCAGAGCCGAACCGATGCGTTCTACAGGGAAATGCTTCACATCCTCTACAAAAATCACACAATGAGGATTCCCCATGGAAACACATGTGACCTTGAAGCTCTCTCCGCAAACTTCTACCGGCTGTTCCAAAACAGGCAGGTCATATCCCGCAACCGGAATGCGCTCCGGCATGAATTCCGGTTCGCCCATAGCTACTTTGACAGAATTGACTTTTCCGTCCTCAACCGTAAGATAAAGCGTCTTTACCCCGCTGAGTGTATCGATCTTCAGCACATCCCGACGGGCGATCCCTTTCTCATACACATATTTTCCAACACAACGGATTCCATTCCCGCACATCATAGCCCGGGAACCATCCGCATTGTAAAGATCCATCATGGCGTCGCCGTTGGGTGTGGGACGTATGAGGATCAGCCCGTCTGAACCGATACCGAAATGGCGGTCACTGAGACGAACTGCTAAAGCAGAAGGATCTTCCACGGTCTCTTCAAAACAGTTTACATAGATATAATCGTTGCCGATCCCCTGCATCTTAGAAAATTTCATAGGCTTCCCTCCAGGTTGCCGGACGTCCTGTGTAAATATTTCGGCCCGGGAACTCAGAATTTATTCAGATACCGCTCGATCTCCCACTGAGAAACCCTTGTGGAGTATTCACGCCACTCCTGCCTTTTTGCCTCGATATATTTATCGAATACATGATCGCCGAGGGCCTTGCGGATAAAGGGATCTTGCTTCATATAGTGAATAGCCTCGTTTAAAGTAGAAGGAAGATTTTCAATCCCTTGCTCCTCCAGCTCTTTTTCAGACATCGCATAAATATTGGCCGAAACAGCCTCCGGAGGCATTCTGTTTTCCCGAATTCCTTCCAGCCCGGCCGCGAGAAGGACGGCAAATACCAGATACGGGTTGCAGGAAGGATCCGGTGAACGCAGCTCCACCCTAGTGCCCGTGCCCCGGGTAGCAGGCACACGAATCAGCGCACTGCGGTTGCTCACTGTCCAAGCGATATAGCAAGGAGCTTCATAACCGGGAACAAGACGTTTATAAGAATTCACAAGAGGATTTGTAATAGCAGATACGCCTTTAATATGATGCAGGATCCCAGCAATGAAATTGAGAGCGATATGGCTAAGGCCATTGGGGGAATCCGGATCGTAAAATGCATTTTTTCCATCTTTAAAGAGGCTCATGTTGGTATGCATACCGGAACCGGCCTGCCCAAAAAGAGGCTTGGGCATAAAGGTGGCGCAGACGCCATGCGCATCCGCAGCAGATTTAACCACCATTTTAAAGGTATGGATATTGTCTGCAGCCGCAAGAGCCTCTCCATACTTAAAATCGATTTCATGCTGGGCCACAGCACATTCATGATGGGACGCTTCAATCTCAAATCCCATGTCCTCAAGAGTCAGGCAGATATCCCGCCGGCAGCTCTCTCCCACGTCGGAAGGCCCCATGTCAAAATACCCTGCCGTGTCATAGGTGTTAGTGGTGGGATGGCCGTGCTCATCCCGATTGAAAAGGAAGAACTCGCATTCCGGCCCCACGTTGAAGGTATACCCCATCTCAGCCGCCTCCTGCAAAGTCTTGCGCAGGATATTGCGGGGATCCCCTTCAAAAGGAGTTCCATCCGGCTTATATACATCGCAAATCAGCCGGGCTATTTTTCCCTTCTTATGCCAGGGAAGAATACAGAAGGTATCCAGGTCGGGGCGAAGATACATGTCGGATTCCTCGATACGCACAAAGCCTTCGATGGAAGATCCGTCGAACATACACTGATTATCCAAAGCCTTCTTGGCCTGGCTCCGGGTAATTGCCACATTCTTCAGTGAACCAAAAATGTCACTGAACTGCAGCCGTATAAATTTGACATCATTTTCCTCTAAAATGCGCAAAACATCTTCTTTTGTATATTTCGCCATGAATGCATATCCTCCTAAAATAAAAATAACAAGGCCGCTCCCAGAAAAAGAACCTCCTTGTTAATCTGACCGTCTGCTTTCATAACCAGTAATATTTTAGTATATTTAGCCATATGTGTCAATCGTCTACGACCGGATTTTCACCCCCTGATCCGCTTTTTAGAAACATGCACAAAAAACAATTCTCATAAAGGAAAAATCCTGACTTTTGGCGGGAAGCATCTGCAACATTAAAAAAAAATCTTGCAATAAAATCGAAAAATATTTCTATTATTCACTTAATAGCATTATTTTAAGAATAATTTTGTGATAAACTTGTAAAGTCAACGATTGGCAAACTAGGAGAAGCGAAATTAGGAGGTATGGCCAATGTCTTATGTAAGTGAACAGTTGGAAAAACTTGTCCAACGCAACTCGAGCGAACCTGAATTCATCCAGGCTGCTACGGAGGTTCTCCAATCCCTGGAGCCCGTTATCGAGCAGAATCCCGCCTACGAGAAGGCCGGAATTCTGGAGCGCATCACCGAGCCGGAGCGTCAGATCAAATTCCGCGTGGCTTGGGTGGATGACAACGGCAAGGTGCAGGTGAACCGCGGTTATCGCGTGCAGTTCAACTCCGCTATCGGCCCCTATAAGGGCGGTCTCCGCTTCCATCCTTCTGTAAACCTGGGTATCATCAAATTCCTGGGCTTTGAGCAGATTTTCAAAAACTCCCTGACCGGCCTCCCCATCGGCGGCGGCAAGGGCGGTTCTGATTTTGATCCCAAAGGAAAATCCGACCGGGAGGTAATGGCGTTCTGCCAGAGCTTTATGACGGAACTTTACCGTCACATTGGCGCAGATACTGACGTTCCCGCAGGCGATATCGGTGTTGGCGCAAGAGAGATCGGCTTCCTGTTCGGGCAATATAAGCGTATTCGTAACCAGTATGAGGGCGTGCTCACCGGTAAAGGTCTTACCTACGGCGGTTCCTTGGTTCGCACCCAGGCAACCGGCTATGGGCTCCTGTATTTCACAGAGGCTATGCTGAAAAAGAATGGCCATGACCTCAAGGGAAAGACCTGCGCAATCTCCGGCGCCGGTAATGTGGCAATCTATGCTGCAGAAAAGGCCTATCAGCTGGGCGCTAAGCCTGTAACCATGAGCGATTCCACCGGTTGGGTATACGATCCCGAGGGAATTGATCTGGATGCTGTAAAGGAAATCAAGGAAGTAAACCGTGCCCGTCTGAGCGAATATAAGAAGTACCGTCCCAACGCTGAATACCACGAAGGTAAAGGCGTTTGGAGCGTAAAATGCGATGTAGCCCTTCCCTGCGCTACCCAGAACGAGCTTCTGCTGGATGATGCCAAAGCTCTTGTGGCAAATGGCGTTATCGCTGTGGCAGAAGGCGCTAACATGCCTACTTCCATTGAGGCCACTGAGTATCTGCAGAAAAATGGTGTCCTCTTTGCTCCCGGCAAAGCCAGCAATGCAGGCGGCGTAGCTACCTCTGCTCTGGAAATGAGCCAGAACAGCATGCGTCTTTCCTGGAGCTTCGAGGAAGTGGATGAAAAGCTTAAGGGCATCATGAACAATATCTTCAATCAGGCTGCTGACGCAGCAGAAAAATATGGCTTTGGAAACAATTATGTAGCTGGCGCCAATATCGCAGGTTTCGTAAAGGTTGCCGATGCCATGTTGGCGGAAGGCGTATTCTGATCATCCATACAGTCTATAAAAAAACAGCCGGGCAGTGTCCGGCTGTTTTTGCGTCTATTTTGAAATCGAATAGATTCATTTTAGATTTTTATTATAAATTTTATACACTATATTTATAAATATTATATAATAGTATTTACAAATATTATATAATATGATATTTTTATAGTAGAGACTTATTTCTTGCAAAAGCTCAGTCATTCCCCCACCACAGCCAAATCCATTATGAAGAGGGCTCCCTCCGGTTCCTACTGGGAGCCGCAGGCCCACGATATCAGCGATTTGGAGAAAAAGTATTAAGGAGGGAAGTTGTATGCTGAAAAAAGTCTTTGTATTCTGCCTCTGCGCAGTATTTTCCTGCGCGATTTGCCTGTCCTCCTGCTCTTCCTCAGAACAGGCTGAAGCCGACGTCCTATCGGCGGAAGAAATCGCGGCTCTGCGAGAAGACTATCCCATCTATACAAACACTCCACAGATTTCTCTACGTGCCGATATTCCTTTTTTAGATACTGTTAAATGGTGTCATACCGCAGCCTTGGTAGAAATCACCAGCTCTCCCCGGTATTATTCCGTCTCTCTTTCCGGCACGCTGCCGGAGCAGCTGGAAGAAAAATGGGAGGATATGGATATTGTCAACCGCGCCTATTTTTTCGAATATGAAGCCGTTGTCCTGGAGGATGCAGCCGGCATCCTCCAGCCGGGAGATGTAATCACTCTTTCATGTACCAAAGAGATGGAGGAATGCACCCCTGAGCTGAAAGTGGGGCAGAAACTTCTAACACTCTTATGTAAAACGGTAGATGGAAAACCAAATCGGTATGGATTTGACCGGGAAGGGGCCTATTACGTGACAGAGGACGATTACATTCTCTCTGTCTTCGAAGAGGAGAAAGACGCCCAGTATACCGGATGGAAGGCAGATGCTTTTCTAGATGAACTGCGGCAGATAGATCAATTCGGCACAGGGCTCACCCCCGAGGAAAGGGATATAGTATACTAGCTGGCAGGGAGGAAACTGTATGCGGAAAAGAGTCTGTATATTCTGTCTCTTCTTTGTGTTTTCCTGCACGATTTGCCTGTCTTCCTGCTCTTCCCACGAACAAGCCGATGCCGACGTCCTGTCGGCGGAAGAAATCGCAACTCTGCGGAAACAGTATCCCATATACACCAATGTGCCTCCTACCACTACTCGTGCTGATATTCCTTTTATGACCATCCTTACCTGGTTTCCCACTGCGACGCTGGTAGAAATCACCAGCCCTCCCCAGTACTATTCCGTCTCCCTTTCCGGCACGCTGCCGGAGCAGCTGGAGGAAAAATGGGAGGACATGGATCTTGTCAACCGGGCCTATTTTTTCGAATATGAAGCCGTGGTTCTGGAGGACGCGGCCGGCATCCTCCAGCCGGGAGACGTAATCACTCTTTCATGCACCAAAGAGATGGAGGAATGCACCCCTGAGCTGAAAGTGGGGCAGAAGCTCCTGACGCTCCTCGATAAGGCGGCAAGCGAAAAACCAAACCGGTATGTATTTGACCGGGAAGGGGCCTATTACGTGACAGAGGACGATTACATTCTCTCTGTCTTCGAAGAAGAGAAAGACGCCCAGTATACCGGATGGAAGGCAGATGCTTTTCTAGATGAACTGCGGCAGATAGATCAATTCGGCACAGGGCTCAGTTCTGAGCAATAAAGGATAGCATCCCTGATTCAAGCAGACAGGCAATAAATATCCCCCGGCAAAGTGAATAGTTCCAGAAAGAAAGGCGCGGAGTTTCCTCCGCGCCTTCAATTTTCGTATTCTTCTCTGCGAAGAGGAAGAAAAATCACATCTATACACTGTTACATACCTATTGACCAGAGAATAGAGAGTACATGATTCATTTCAAATTTCTTCAGAATTCACAAAGCGCTTCCAAGGAAAGTCGCAGAGCCACAGGAAAGGCCCCTTTTCCCCAACCTCGTTCGTCATGCCTTTCCGTATTCGCCAGCGTATCGGCAGTAAAGAGAAGCTGGGCAAACTGAACTCCTCTGAACTGAGCACAGGCGGCCATAGCGGAACATTCCATCTCCACCGCATCACAACCTTCTTCCCTGCGGTAGTGCACCATTGCAGGCGTTTCTCGATAAAAGCCATCCGTAGTCCAGGTTTTACAGAAACGGCAGGGGACATCTTCTCGCTTCAGCACCTTTTCAATGGCCTCTATCCCCCTTTCTGAAAGCGTCACCCATCTGGCAGGAGGCAGATAGTGATAGGATGTGCCTTCGTCTCGCAGAGCATGGGTAGGTATTAAAAAAATATTTTCCTCCCATCCGCGCAGATCACCGCAGCACCCCGCCGCAATAATTTTCTTCACACCGCAGCCAATCAGATAATCCAGAAATTCCACGGCTGCCGGCGCTCCAAGGGGCGCCTGACAGAAGCATAGTTCCATATCCTTATACACAGTTTTATAGATTGAATATGTTTTAGTTATTGTCTCAAATTTCCCAATTATATCACAAGAATGTTGAGAAGCGAATGCATCCACCTCATCCAGTAAAAAAAGAAAAGCACAGCATTCCGGCAGCCTGGGCTCCCCTTTTACTCCGGGCATGATAACCGCTTTAGGCTCTGTATCATATTCCAAAATCGGAATTTTGTTTTGTATCAACATTAAGCTTTCTCCTTTATAAAAAAAATTCCGGAGGAAATTCCTCCGGAGCAGCAAGGCGGCTCTTTGCTCGCAATTATTTATGATATTTTCCATTATTCTGAATCTGAAACGCTCGATATATCTGTTCACACAGCATGACCCGCGCCAGCTGATGAGGAAACGTCATAGGGCTCATGGAAAGACGAAAATCTGCAGCACTTTTCACCCTATCGCTGAGACCAAAGGAACTGCCAATGAAGAAGGATATCGAGCTCAAACCACGCAGGGCAGCCTTTTCTATCACTTCTGAAAGCCCCTCTGAAGAAACAAGCTTTCCCTCAATGCAGAGAGCCACTTTAAGGGAACCGGTCGAAGCAGACAACAGTTTTTCCCCTTCTTCCGCAAGAGCTGAGTCAATTTGTGCGTGCGAGGGATTTTCAGGTAATCTGCTTTCGCTAATTTCTTGAATAGAGAACCGGCAGAAGCCATTCAGCCGCTTTTCATATTCCGCGCAGGCATCGCGCCAATAGCGCTCCTTTAATTTTCCCACACAAAGGATCTTCACCGTCAACATCTGGTTCTCCTTATCTTCGTTCACCTAAAACACAATAAAACGACCAGTCTCATTTTCTCTCGGTGCTACATTCAACTCATAATCCAAGCCTTCTTGAAGGCCCGCCATCGTAAGACCACAACGGGAGGTCTCATATGCTAAATCCGGCGTATTGTTCTCATGACTTAAATGAGCCAACCAGAAGCGTGTCGTTCCGCCGGCTGCAAAACGAACCAATTCATCAGCACAGGCCGTATTACTGAGATGGCCCCTTTGGGAGAGTATCCGCTTTTTCAGGGGATATGGATATGGCCCAGACCGCAACATAGCTTCATCATGATTGGATTCCAACACAAGGAGATCTACACCCGCTACTCCGCTGCGCACCTCATCTGACATAAAACCCAAATCTGTAGCAACGGCGGCGCTCCGCCCGTTACCCATATCTATACGAAAACCCACGCTTTCGGCACTGTCGTGAGAGGTATGAAAAGATGTTATGTACATACCAGCGCATTCCATCCCCTTTGGAGGGATGGGGGATGCTGTATACCGGTCTGTCAGACAGTTCATTTCCTCCAAGGCCTTCAAAGTGCCAGGAGCTGCATAAACAGGGATATGATGCCGTGAAGCCAATACCCGAAGCCCACAGATATGATCGCTGTGCTCATGGGTTATGAAAATACCACGAACAGCCTTCATATCCAGGCCGCAGTTCCCCAAAGCAGCTGTAAGCTGTTTTGCGCTTCGGCCCGCATCTATCAGAATACCGCTTTCGGCGGAGCCAAAATAATAGGAATTCCCGCTGCTACCGCTGAAAAGGGGACAAAACCGCGCCATACTGTTCTCCAATCCTTTAAAATAATCTCAAAAAAGGAAGGGCAGACGATTCTTTATCGCCAGCCCTTATTATTACAAATTACAAGCTGTATGAAAAACCTTTAAAAACCGCTCTCAGGGCAATCTGAAAAGCTCAAATCGCCTGCGGCACCGAAGGCTCTGGAACGGCTGTCCTGCGGATATCAGCTCCCAAGCTGCGAAGCTTCCCCACAATATCCTCATAGCCGCGTTCAATATATTGAATATCTTCCACCTGCGTAACGCCTCTGGCACAAAGGCCCGCAATAAGCATGGCTACGCCCGCACGCAGATCCGTGGCTTTGACGATGGCTCCCGTGAGATGATCAACCCCTTCTATAACGGCCAAACGGCCCTCCACAGAGATACGGGCACCTAACCGACTCAGCTCATCCACATACTGGAACCGATTGTCAAAAATGCTCTCGTTTATAATACTGGTTCCTGAAGCTATGGAAAGCAATACAGCCATCTGCGGATGCATGTCCGTGGGGAAGCCAGGATGTGGCATAGTCTTGATTGTACATTTATTCAGCGGGCCAGTACGGCTTACCCGAATAGAATCGTCATACTCTTCGACCTTTACCCCGATTTCCTCCAGCTTTGCCGTAATAGAATCCAAATGCTTCGGAATCACGTTTTTAATGAGCACATCTCCGCTGGTAGCAGCAGCAGCTACCATATAGGTGCCTGCTTCAATCTGGTCGGGAATAATCGAATACACCGTGCCATGCAGGTGCTTACAGCCCCGAATCTTGATCTCATCCGTTCCGGCCCCACGGATATCAGCCCCCATAGAATTCAGGAAATTAGCCAAATCCACAATATGAGGTTCCCTAGCCGCATTTTCAATCACAGTAGTCCCCTCGGCCTTTACAGCCGCCAGCATAATATTGATGGTGGCCCCAACGGAAACTACATCCAGATATACGCTGCTTCCACACAGATTCTCTGCAGCCACATCTACCATGCCGCCTTCCAAACTATAGGAGGCGCCCAAAGCTGAAAAACCTTTCAAATGTTGATCAATGGGACGAACGCCAAAATTACACCCTCCCGGCATAGCCACCACCGCATGATGGAAACGGCCCAAAAAGGCCCCCATCAAGTAGGCAGAACCACGCATACGGCGAACAAGCTCGTAAGGTGCCACAAAAGTGGCAATCGGGCGCGAATCAATCTCTACTGTGGATCTATCCACATAACGGATTTTAGCACCCATTTCTTTTAATATATGCAGCATATTGGAAACATCAGTGATATTAGGAATATTTTCAATGCGGCAAATATCGTCGCACAGGATCGTAGCAGGAATAATGGCAACTGCGGCATTCTTTGCGCCGCTGACGGTAACTTCGCCGGTAAGCCGGTTTCCCCCGTTAATTGTAAATCTCTCCAAAACGGCACGCTCCAATCTTTATTTCGCTGTTTTAGTATGCCTGATTTTCGGCAATATAAAGATCCCTCCGATTGAGGAATGCAGAAAAATTTTCAAACTATTTGTTACATCCACAACATATAAAAAAACAGCTTCTACAGCCTGTAAGTACTCATCTGAAATCGCCAAGGTACTTCAATGATAATAATACATCAGCCCGAAAATGTCAATATGACAGAAAAAAATGAAAATACTTTGTAACAGTTTTACACATTCTTTTTTCTCATTTCTATAATAAACAGATCGGATATTGCAATAAACGCAATAGCGATATATTCACCATTCTTAGGCAGTCAATTTTATAGCATTTCTTTTCTCACCTCTGAATATAAGGAACAATAAATCAAAAAGGAAATGCAGAAGATCCGCATTTCCTTTTTTCTTACGGGCTCACATAATGAAGAGGATTCTGTTTTACTCCATTCAGGATGACCTCAAAATGAAGATGAGGTCCGGTGGAATTTCCTGTGCTGCCCACCCGTGCAATTAACTGACCTTTGCTCACTTTGGTTCCCGTGGGGACCAGAAGTTCACTGCAATGAGCATACAGAGTCCTGTAGCCATTCCCATGGTCGATGATAATCCGGTTTCCATAACCGTTCCCCCAACCTGAGGCTACCACCGTTCCTCCGTCCGCCGCCACAATAGATTTCCCATAAGCACTGTAGCCAGAAATATCCAACGCCGGGTGGAAACTGCCCCATCTATATTCAAAATTGGTAGTGATAACCTTCAGAGAGGGCACCGGCCACTGGAATTTTCCACTGCTCTCTCCAGGGCCTGTATACAAGGGGCGCTTCTTCGTTCCTGTAACAATAACTTTATCAGTAGGCTCTTCCAGCACGGTAGAGGAAACATTTTCTCTCTTTGTTTCTGTGCCGTTCACATATGTGACTTTATCCACCTTTTTTTGCAGGCCATTTTTCCCCTGCTGTGTCACCTTAGAATAATCTGTATACTGGGTATCATCCTTTTTGGTAACAGTCTCAAAGGGTATTTCTTCTTCATATGTTTCTGTTTTGGTGATCTGCACACTCAGTCGCGGCACTTCCCTCTGCAGAGTCAACTTGGTGCCAGCGAACATTAGCTGTTCCACATTTCCTCCATTGAGGGCATTCAGCTCATCCAGCGTAAGACCATGCTCCTGAGCGATTGTAATAGGAGTGTCCCCATCTTTCACCGTATAGGAAACTTCTTCTGTTTCATTGGCGGTCAGGAACTGTTTCATTTCATCCGCTGAGATAACAGTAGAACTGGGGAAAAGCCCCGTCACCATTTCTACATCCTGCAGAAAGGAGGCCTCACACTCTGTATCGTCCCCCACAGCTTCCTCCAATATAGTGGAAAGCATATGATTCAAATCAGCACTGCTGCGGACAGCACCAATTAGTTCCCCATCCATATATAAGCCTGTGGCCTCTTCGATGATTCCGTTGCTCTGGCGGATCAAAAGGTCGCACACATCGGTTGCCTCTGTATATTGGGAAGAATTCATAACTTTAAGAGCAAAAACCGGTGTCAGAGAAATAGTAGAGTCGTTCTCTGATGCTGTGTCATGTACCATGCGTTCCGTCACCATTTCCATGGCTTGGTCAAACACCTGCTCATCCCGAATAGTCGCAATAGTTTGATCACCGTAACTGAGAGTCAAACCGTATTCCAGGCTGTTCCAGTATTGAACGGTCTGCACAAGAAAGAACAGAGCCACTACCGGAGCCGCAATATTAAAGAGAAGGCCCACAATCTTTTTATGGCGCACCAAGCCTCTTCCCGTTACAAGAAGGGATTCCCCCGCCGCACGCAATGCGCCCCGGGCACGGGCTTTTCGTATTCTATCCCAGGCAATCGAGAACCCGTGGCGGACAGATACAAATTCCTTGCGGATCTTTTCTATCTGCTTTCCCAGTGTGGCCCGGTAAAGCCTTTTCAGGAAGCGGAACAACGGCCTCAAGAAGCGAACACATCGTCTGGAAAAACGTTTCAGAATCCGGATAGACTGAATCCCCACCATATAGACAAATCTGGAAAAGGCAAGCAGACCCCGTTTAACGGCCGGGAGAGATCCCCGAGCCGTATCTTTTGTATTCTGCATCGTCTGAACCTCGCTTTTAAAAGTTACAGAGTTGTAACAATTTGTTTTATTATACAATATGGTTTTTAAATTTTCAAGAGGGAAAGCCCCATTGGCTCAAAAAACCAGACACACCAGCATTTGCCGCTTGTATGCATAGCCGTACAGAATACAAAAAGGGGAAACTGCTTTCCAACGCAGTTTCCCCTATCTACAACACTCTATGTTCTAAGCCACCTCTTAAACAATATTCTCTTATGAAAGAGGCCTCAGAAATGAACCTTTTATTTCTCTGAAGTTATTTCCTTTTTTCAGTCCTTTTTCTGTGAAAGGCCCCATCCAACAGTATAAAAAGAACTGTGCTGACCCCCATCAGAATCGGGTAAAACAGATATGGAAGCAGCTCAACTGGCGTCAATGCTAAAGCCGCCGCACCGCTGCAGGCGTATAGAAGTTGAGCGCCATATGGAATCAGCCCCTGCCAGACAGATGTGAAGATATCCAAAAGCGCCGCTGTCCTACGGGGAGAAATTCCAAATTCTCCGGAAATATCCTTTGCAATAGGGCCCGCCATCACGATGGCAACCGTATTATTTGCAGTAGAAATATCCACTAGGGAACTCAGGGCTGCAATTCCAAGCTGAGCTCCCTTTTTTGTGTGCACATGGCGCCGGATTCCGCTGAGGATCCAATCAATGCCGCCGTTTGCTTTCACCAACCCGATGATACCGGCAACTACAATAGAAATCACCGTTATATCATACATGCCCTGGATACCGCCTTTTCCATCCGGCCCTTGGAACATCACGGTAAAGATATCCTTCCACAGAATATTGCCGGTAGAAACACCTACCACCAGAGAAAGCACCGTTCCCAAAACCAAAACGGCAAATACATTCATACCGGCCAAGGCACCAACCAAAACCACCACATAGGGAAGGATCTCAAAAAGATTATAGGAAAGGTCTTCCGTCACCTGGAAATCGCTTCCACTGGCCAAAACCAAATATAAAATCAAAGTTATCACAGCCGCCGGAAAAACGAGCTTTATATTTTCCCGGAATTTATCCTTCATCTCGCATCCCTGCGTCCGTGTGGCCGCTATGGTCGTATCCGAAATCATAGAGAGATTATCGCCAAACATAGCCCCAGAAACTACCGCGCCCAAGCACAAAGCTCCTGTGATACCCGTCTTCTCGCTGATTCCCACAGCAATGGGGGCAAGAGCTGCAATTGTTCCCACAGATGTTCCCATTGCAGTAGAAATAAAACATCCGATCACAAACAGGCCCGCCACAGCAACAGAGGGAGGCAGGATAGAGAGACCAAAGTTCACGGTGCTGTCTACTCCGCCGGCAGCCTGTACAGATCCAGAAAAAGCCCCCGCCAAAATAAATACCAGACACATGACCATAACATTTTCGTCTCCCATATTCCGGGTGACATCTTCCAGCTTCTGCGCAAATGTCCGCTTTGGATTTTGAAAAAACGCCACCACCAAAGCAATCAGAAAACCTACCACAGCAGGCATGGCATAAAAATCATGGAATACAATCCCACTGCCTATGAATACCAGCAAAAACACCAGAATTGGCAAAAGTGCCAGCAGACTTCCCTTTTTCACTTCAACTCCTCCTTTTTTCTACCCAAGCAATAGACTTAGTATAGCGAACTTTTCAAAAAATTTCAATATACGACATACATTTCGTGTAAAAACATATGCTGTATCTAAAAAGGAAAAAAAGGGGGTAAGGAGTCAAAACTCCCCACCTCCCTTTTCTCTTCCATCACAATGCCGAAACTATATTACGTTTTATAGACAAGATCCTTTTCTGTCCATCCTTCGATAACAGGCAGATAAGCAGCGGCCCATTCTCTAGCTCCGGAAAGATCATGTTCCCGGTAATTTCCGCATTCTGCCGAACTTGCCGCCCCGGGAATTTCCCCCTCATAGGAGGAAATCCACTGGAAGCAACTGCGAATGAGGCCGATCACCTCTCCGTGAGTCATGCCCGACACAAGAAAATAGAATCCCGTCCTGCAACCCATGGGCCCGAAATAGATGACATGCTCTGTATACTCTGAATTTCTGGCATAGGTAGCGAAGAGATGCTCTAAAGTGTGGAGAACACCGTTGGGAAGATATGGCGGGCAGTTGGGTTTCACCATACGAATGTCATAGGTCACCACGTCCCCGTCGATTCGGGAAAGATAGATTCCCGGTGTGAGCAGATCGTGGTTTACGCAGAAACTGGCAATTTTTTTCATGGCGACACCTCCTCACCTGGGAACAACCCGGATCGTGCGCACCTGGAAGGGAGTAAACTCCAATTCCAAAGCATTACCGGCAATCTCCAGCATCTCCGAGCCTTCCTCGATGAAATTGCATACAGATGCCTCGGCAGCATCAAAGCCTAAATGAAGGGTTTCACGGCAAGCGCTTCCCTTTGATTCGTAAAGCCGCAGGATAAAGCCATTGCCATCTTCCGCACATTTAACATTTTCCAAAATAACCGTACTGCCGGAAAGAGTGAAGAGAGAATCAGTTCCGGCAACACCTTCTGAACAGAGGACCGGCACATTCAATTCATGGGCTGCTTTCACCACATCGCTTCTGCCAAAATCCGTATTCCAGCAGTGGAATGCATACGTGAATTCCTGCTCACCCTGATCCGCATGGGCATCCGGGAAGGCAGCAGCCTTTAATAGTGTAAGGGCGATGGTATTCCCCAGAACATTCACGCCATATTTGCAGTCGTTGAGAACAGCACAGCCACGCAATGCTTCTGTAAGAGCAGTCCACCGGTGATTGCAGACCTCAAATCTGTCTGCATCATATTTGCGGGAAGCATGGTTGGGTCTCTTCACGTAACCGAACTGAATTTCATGCAAAGCCTCTTCCCCATACACCTGCACAGGGAATTCTACCTTCAGGAGCTTATGGGTTTCCTTCCATTGCACTTTTGTGCGGAATTCTACCGTGCGGCTGCCCTTCCGCAGAAGAATAGTCTGGATGAGCTCAGAATCGTGGATCTTTCTGCTGAAGCGAACAGCACCGAACAAGGGGCCGGATTCTGCAGACAAGAAGACTGCTTTTTCCGGCAACTCCACCGGGTTCTGCATATATACGCTGTCGATATCCCATGCATCGTAATGACCCGGGATATCCTGATACATCTTCAACCTGTTGCAAGGGCCGGCAGTCCAATCTCGTCCTGTTTCTTTATCCAGTATCCGGGTGATTTCACCATATGCATTGATAGACACGGAAAGCAGCTCATTTTCCAGTACGCTTTCCGAAGCCTTCACAGCCGTTTCTTCCTTATAAACTCCTGCGGGTTTCAGCGTGGCCCAGCCGCAGGAAGGGATATTCGCTTCGGCATACAGGCCGTCCTCTCTTTTCTGAATCGGGAGCAGACAGCCGTTTTCTTCAGCGCCCTGCCAGCCTTCCGGCACCTTTACCAGAGCTTTTCTTTCCCATGGAAGGGAATTAAAGACCGATAGCCCCTCGCCTTCTTCCGTCAAAGCGGAAATGGCTTCCTGGGCCATTTTCTCCCACTCTTCCCGGATAAGGGAATGCTCCCGACGGGCCCTTTCGTACACTCTTCCGATGGAAGAGCCAGGAAGAATATCGTGGAACTGATTGACGAGCAGCATTTTCCAGGCCTTTTCCAACTCGTCTGCGGGATATTCCGCTCCTTTGAAAACACAGGCCGCAGCACTCCAAAATTCGGCCAGCCCCAGACCGGTTTCGTTCTGGCGGTTTCCCTTTTTGATAGCTGCCTGAGAGGTGTAGGTCCCCCTATGTGCCTGGAAATACAGCTCACCCACATAGGTGGGGCGCTCCTCCCCATCCTGCTCGAGGGCTTCAAAAAAGCCCTTGGGCGTATCAAATTTCACCTGCGGAACACCTTCCAAATCCTTTTCGCGCAGGCAGAACTCAATATGATCCCGGGAAGGGCCGCCGCCGCCGTCTCCGTAGCCGAAGGGCAGCAGGAACCGGCGCAAATTCTCCTTCTGAGCCCGTTTCTTCCAGCGCTGGTGAAGAGTCTCCGGATCTGTCTCGGAATTGTAATCCACATGGATAAAGGAGGGAATTTCCGTTCCGTCTATTCCCTTCCACATAAAGGAATGATAAGGGAAGGGATCTCCTCCGTTATAGGTCCAGAAAATCTTATGTGTGGAAAAATACCGGATACCGCATCCCTTCATGATCTGAGGAAGAGCCGCGGTATAGCCAAACACATCCGGCAGCCACAAAAGTTCATCTTCCACGCCGAATTCTTTTTTAAAATACGCCTTACCATAAAGAAACTGGCGGATAAGGCTTTCACCTGAGGGGATATTGGTATCCGCTTCCACCCACATGCCGCCTTCAGGAATCAGCTGCCCTTGCTTCACTTTCTCTTTCATGCGGTCAAAAAGCTCCGGGTAGAGCTCCTTTGTCCGCTGATACAAATAGGGCTGGCTCTGGATCATCGTATATTCAGGATATTCTTCCATGTGCCTCAACTGAGCCGCAAAGGTGCGGGAACATTTGCGATCTGTTTCCTCCAAGGGCCAGAGCCATGCCACATCGATATGAGCGTGCCCCATAGCATGCATCACAGGCATGGTGCTTCCGTTTTTACAAGCCAGAACAGGCCGCAACACTTCCCGGCCCAAACGAAAACTTTTCTGCCGGATTTCATAAGGCTGTTCGAAATCAACCGTGCAGGAAAAGGCTTTCAGAGCTTTTTCCAGATCCATAGCACGAAGGCTGTCAGGATCCACGCATTGCAGATTTCCCAGCACGGTGCGCACATCCATATACAACTGATAGGCTTCCTCATTCCAAACGCCCCAGGTGCTTCTTCCAACCTGCCGCCGGGCTCCCTCTTGAGGCAAAATCTCCTCATGGCCGGGAATCAATGGACCGGGCGCAGAACTTCCCCTGTTTAAAGGCATATTGTGCCCACCGTAACACTCCGCAGCAATTGAAAAACTCTCACCGCCCCGGGCTGCATCCGTCAATACGTTATCACAGATAAAATGAAGCCGATTACTCACCCAATCGTCACGGCGAGTGCCAAAGGAACACCCATCCACAAACAGAGTGCTCTCCCCTCCCAGCTGGATATCCATTGCAATCCGCTTTCCGGAAAGCTCCTGGGGAATTTGCACCTGTGTGAAAAACCATCCATAAGCCCACTGCTCACCCCAACAGGTTCCCTCCGGAAAAGGCTCCGCAGCCTCCGCTTCCGCCTGCTTCAGAGAGAGATGCGTTTTCGTCTGAAAGCCCTTCCATTCCATAAGGCCCTTCGGTTCATAAATACATTCCTCCAAAGCCTTGAGCCAAAGCTCTACGCGGGATTTCCATTCCGCTGACAATGCCATTTCTATATACCTCCTTACAGGCAGCTATATCCACTGCCGGTCATTCTGTTTGAGTGTAGTATAGCATGAAACTACCAGAGGTTCCACATCAAAATTCGATATTTTTATTGAGATTTTAAACTTCAAACAAAAATAAAATTGCAATATATTCACGCCCTAAAAATCTCGAAAAAAACTATATGCTTGAATCTAAATTCATTCTAATTATTTGTTTTTTCTGAATCTCCATCTGTCCCATCAAATCTGAAAGAGGGCCCGGCGTGTGCCGGGCCCTCAAAGCAGCTGAGGTTTTATGGATTTTTCAGAGGAGCCCCCACATAAAGGCTCACAACCTCCTCACTGCGATCGTTCCCGATCGTAGAAATTTCAAACCTGCTATGATCCTCGTTTTCCCAACGGACAGATATCCCCTGAGAAATTTCTTTCCGCAGAGGTTCCAGCCCTCCCGCCGTCATTGGTTCAAGGAAGTTGCTGTTTTCCAATTCAGAAGCCAAAGCCGATAAAGCCCCCTTCAGATCTATCTCCGGATACTCTGCCTCTTCCTGTATTCCAAGGGAATTGGATAAGCTCAACCGCACAGAAACCAAGGCGTCATCCTGAAAACTGCAAATTAGATATCCAGAACAGGTAGGATTTGTAAACGAAATCCGTTTTTTCAGGCGGTACTGTTCATTACCTGCATCTTCCATATCCTCACGGTCCACATGGAGCTTTTCGGCAGTTTCATCCACAGAAGAACCCCAGGGGACCTTAGGGAACCCAAAACTTCCTTCTTCATAGGCTACAAAATACTCCAGAAGGTTCCCCTGTTCATACGCAGAGGACTGTTTGCAGGAGGTTAAAACGCTTAAAAATAATATCAAAAAAGAAGCGCTTATGCTTATACCCCTCTTCATTGAGTTTACATCTCCTCTAAATGTGAAAAGGCAACGTTACTTTTTGTATACATAATAATTCGTATCATACGTCTTTTTACTGCCATTGATTGTATATACCACCTGTATGTATACTAAACCTCCATGATTAAAGTAATCCGTTAACAATAATACTCTATCATATGGCATTACATTTTTTCCATCGACAAATTCTTTGCCTTCCGTGGGGTATGCCACACTAATAACACTCTTTTTAGTATAATTTCTATCACTTCATAGATTGCATTCTCAATGGAAGTGAGTGCCGTGCTCCCGCACAGGATGGTATCGATATCATGCGGATTCTCAGAGCGATTTATAAATCTGCTGAGATCGGGCATGAAGTTCCTTTATAATCTCTTACAAGCCGTCGATCTTCAAATCCCGACCTTTGACTGATAAAAACTTGATAGGCTCTTAAAAAGCAAAAGGATCCCAATTCAAACTGGGATCCTTTTGCTTTCATTTTCACTATTCATTCAAGATTTGTGTTATGTAGGTTTCCATTTGCTCTTGGGTGAGAATACCTATCAGCATAGCTTCCAGTTTTCCTTCTGCATTGATAAAACACGAAACAGGAATGCCGCGGCCAATATACTTCATCATGGCGTCTGCATCTGAATCATAAAACACCGGAAAGGTAAAGCCTGAAGATTCAATCAAAGCCTTTGCATTCTCTTTGTTATCATTTCCATATCCGCAGAGATTCACCATCATAAACTGGACTTTTTCCCCATATTTTTCGTAAGCATTCTGAAAATGGGGCATCTCTGTTTCACAGGGTCCACACCAACTGGCCCAAAAATTCACCACAACCGGTTTTCCCCGAAAACTACTGAGGCTCACCGCGTTACCAGCATCGTCATAAACCGTAAAATCCGGAGCTTCCTGATACTCCTCCTCCGCTTGAGAGGAGGAGGTAGCATTGCCCTCTTCATATTTGCTGGAAAGAAATGTATATAAGCCATATGCACCTCCCAACACTACCACCACTGCCAATGCAATCAAAACAATTTTCAGCTGCTTTTTCATACCTTCCCCCTCTATGCCAAGGCCGCAGTAAACTTAGCGAATATGCCTGTCATCATCAAGATACCGATTAAAATTAAAAATACACCGCATACAATATTGATGCTTCTGTAATGCCGTTTAATAAAGGCAAAGGCACCTTTAAGCTGATCGATCAACACCGCGCAGAGCACAAAGGGAACCCCCAACCCCAAGGAATACGCCAATAGCAGAAGCATTCCGGAAAACCACCCCGTCTGGCTGGCAGCCATCATCATGGCCGAGCCCAGAAAAGCGCCCGTGCAGGGGGACCATCCCACTGCAAAGACTGCACCAAAAAGGGCTGAAGAGAAAAAGTTTTTAGGCTTTATCTCTGCGTTAAGCTTTACTGTTTTATTTAGAAAGCCAATTCGCAGAAGGCCTGTATAATGAATTCCGAAGAGGATTACTATGAGCCCCGTTACGATATTCACAGCTGTCTGATACCGGATCAAAAAGCTTCCCAGACTTCCGGCAAAAAGCCCCAGCACCATAAAAAGGAGCGTAAATCCTGTTACAAATCCTAAAGCATTTCTAACTGAACGCCCCGTTTTCTTTTCTGCCTGATCTCCCGCAAAATAGAGGATATATACTGGCAGCAGAGGCAGGACACAAGGGGATATAAAAGTGATGATTCCCTCCAAAAAGGTTATCAGATACTGCACGCCGAAACCGCCTTTCTTCTCTTTCCGTTCCGCTGTTTAAGAAAAATTTTTATCATTGCTGTCAAGAAGCTTATATACATAATAGCATCTACTAAAAGCCTCCGTCTGTGATATGGTCACATTCAGATGCTTCTGCCTCAAGTTGCCTATTCAGCAAATCTCTGTCGCATTCTTGGGCAGTTTTCGTACCCGACGGAACAGCCCAAAACTGGCAGAAGCCTCCTGTGCATTATAGGAAAATCCAAGAGCTTTGGCCGTTTCCCTTGCGGTTTCATCGAAAAAGAGACACATCTGCTCAACAGTCTCCCACATAATCTCCCCATTCCCGGCACAATAGGTATCCAAAAAGCGGCTGTATTCTTCCTTGGTCAACCACCGGCTCATATATTTTCCCGCTTTCCCGATACTACAAGAAAAATCTGTTTTGATTCCAATTTTCCAGGAAAGGAGCATAAGCAACTCATCCCGGAGAATTTCGTTCAAAACCCACTGGGCGTATGGGATTTCTTCTCGCCACAAAGCCTTCTGCAGGCTATTAAGTCCCCACCAGAATTCGTTGCATACATCAGAAAATTGAGCCTGGCTAGGTCGGCTCACCCAAAAGGCCGTATCGTCTCCCCGGCCTTTTTTGGGCAAAATTCCATCCTTATCCAATAAGACTGTACAGAGGCTGTCCTCCTCAAAATCCTGCAGGGAACATTTCAACGTTTGTACATGCAGATCCAGGCGGTTTCCATCCTGAAATTGAATCAGCCAGCCATAGCAATTTTCCTTATCTGAAGGATAATACGAACTGTCTTCCGGATACTGCATATAGAGCCTCTCTCCGAAACGGTCGATCCAGTGGGGATCCCTCTGAAAGGATTCCGTTTCCTCTACCACATAGGCTATGTCGTAATCCTGAAAAATATCCCTGGGCGCTTGGGGATTGCACCGAGAGCCCCCCATATAAGCCGCACGGATACGCACATCTTCACGGGCTGTATGTAAAATCAGCTCCATCATTTCCTTTTCGCCGCGCATACTTCTTCCTCCTTAATACGGGCAATGTTACATTCATCCTCCGAAGGGGATCTCCTCTGTAAAGACCGTCATATCCGTGATGTCCGGCCAATTCTTAAGCAATTCCATACTGTCCCTAATCGCCCTTTCATAAAGGGCAAAAAAGCTTTCATCCCGATACGTTTCACTCTCAGGAGGCCACTGCCATTCTCCGTTGAGGACATTAGCGTAATCTATCTCTTCTTTTTCGCTTAGAGGCCGGATATGGCAGGAGATAGAACGCTTTTTCTTTCCCTCCAACTTTTCTACAAGATTCTTTTTGAAGCCTGTCCGATCTGTGAGCAGACCAAAGATGGTACGGCAATCCCGAAAGGCCTCTACCATTTGTTCCAAAGAGACCTTTTTCTGAAAAAGCTCCTGAAACAGATATACATACAGCCCCGCTGCAGCCTTCATCACACTCTCATTTTTGGGAACAGCCCGCTTCAAAGGAAATTCCAAGGGCAGCTGGGCGGTCTCGTAACGAAGCATGATCGTATCGAGAGCCGATTCGATCTGGTTATGAAAGACCTCTTCTGACTGAGAAGGATCCTCCTTCAAAAGAGTCTGGGCCCCAAAAGATATAAAGGGATGACAGATACGATCTGCCGAATAGTGGCAGAGAAATCCCAGAATATAGGAACGAAGGGGTTCGTTGGAGTGAGCTGTTTCATATTGTTTTATGGCTCTAAAAAGGAGTGAAGGAGTCAGATCGTGAAGGCGGCTTCCGTATGCAGAAAGCTTTTCTCCCTTTTGCCAAGGGAGAAAGCGGCTGCAAAACAGAAAATCCGGCCCCTGAGCGCCCCAATAAAAGGCGTCGCCGACCACCTGGAAAGAAGATTCTCTCTTCTGCATCGCCTCAAGAACCCGTTTGGCATGCAGATAATGTGTAATAGCCGCAGGCATGCTTTATTCCTCCAATCTTTTGCTATTCAAAATTTGCGCGGGGGCTTAAAGCCATTCCTCCATTCGTCTTCCGCATTTTTGCTATTCCATTCCGGAACTGCATTCCAAAGACATTCTCTATTAGCGGGCAAGATTTCCATCCATCGTAAACAAACAGAGTCTATACCACTTCTGGCATATGGCCCCACAGAAGCAATTCGCGCTGATACCATACGTTTTCTGCGCACATTATACCAGATACATCCATCCAAATAAAGCTTTTCAGGCAGGAAATTTGCCGTTGAATCTCCAATAGAGAAAACCGGCATGCCGATTCTCTCCGGCACACCGGTCTTTGCATATGAACTGTAAGGGTTATATCTTTCCTGCCAAAAAAGGCTGAAGCCACGAAATGGCCCGGAGTATACGGGCAGTCACTTCATAGCCATGGCCTCCGTTATTCCATTGAAAAACGACTTGCGAACCCATCGCCATCCGTTGGGAAAGCAGAGCGCTAGTTCTTTCCGTGCACTCTGGATTGCAGCCCATCAGACGGGAACGGATCCTTTTCTCTGCCCTGCCCAGGGAAAGATATACATACCCCGGCTCTTTCGGCAAAGAAGCTTTTTCCATATACTTGCACCAGCCCGGATACCACAGGGAACCGGAACAGCTGGCCGCTCCGGCAAACTCCCCCGTTTCCAAAAACAGATAGAGAGTCCCAAGACCACCAAGGGAATATCCCACCACAGCGCGGTTTTCTCTCCTCTCTGAGGCCGGAAAGCGCTCACACACATAAGGAAGATATTCCTCTATAAGAAACCGGCCTGTCTCTGAGGCACGCCCGGCAAATTCTTCTCCTTCCCGTGTAAGCGGCGGCGCCGGCCAAGGAGAATAGGCGCTGTTCCAATCCGAAGCTCCCAAACCGGCCAGAAGAAAAGGAAACGCTTTTTCCGATTCCGTCTTCTCCCAGAGAACTATCAAATCTGCAAGTTCTTCTTTTATATTCTTTCCCCCAAGTATATACAAAAGAGGTATTTTCTCCTTGCCCCCTTCGGGAATGTATACAGCCGTTTTCCAACCACAGAGGGAAGCCGTTTCCAGATTTCCCTTCACCGTTTCTATTGCTCCTCCCCAATCTCACCTTTGCAGAACTTTTTTCAGATATTGACCTGTATAGGATTCCTCTACCCGAGCCACCTGTTCTGGGGTTCCTTTTGCGACTACCATGCCGCCACCGTCTCCCCCCTCGGGACCCAGGTCTATAATATAATCCGCCGTTTTGATCAAATCCAGATTGTGCTCGATAACGACCACCGTATTGCCCGTATCCACTAGCTTTTGCAGCACCTCAATAAGTTTGTGTACATCTGCTATATGCAATCCTGTTGTGGGCTCATCCAAAATATAGATAGTCCTGCCCGTAGGTCTGCGGCTTAATTCCGCCGCCAGCTTCACGCGTTGAGCTTCGCCGCCGGAAAGGGTAGTGGCCGGCTGACCGATCTTGATATAGCCAAGCCCCACATCCTGCAGAGTCTGCAGCTTGCGGGAAATCTTCGGCAGACTTCCAAAGAATTCCACGCCCTCTTCCACGGTCATTTCCAGCACATCATAAATGCTTTTTCCCTTGTATTTGACCTCCAGAGTCTCCCGGTTATACCGTTTGCCTTTACACACATCACAGGGAACATAAACGTCCGGCAGAAAATGCATCTCTATCTTTAAAATGCCGTCGCCTTGGCAAGCCTCGCACCGCCCCCCCTTTATATTAAAGGAAAACCGGCCGGAATTGAAACCTCGCATTTTAGCATCCTGCGTAGAAGCATACAGTTCCCGTATATCTGTAAACACGCCGGTATAAGTGGCCGGATTGGAACGTGGAGTTCTTCCTATGGGAGCCTGGTTGATCTCAATGACCTTATCCAGATTTTCTAGGCCCTTCATCTGTTTGAAGGCACCCGGCCTAGTTTTGGCACGATTCAGTTCCGCAGCCAGATGCTTATATAGAATCTCGTTTACAAGAGAAGACTTACCAGATCCGGAAACACCTGTGACGCATACGAACTCCCCAAGGGGGATATCTACCGTCACATTTTTCAGGTTGTTCTGGGATGCACCTACAATCCGCAGCTTTTTTCCATTCCCCTTTCTACGGGTTTCGGGAACCTCCACCTTCCGTTTGCCACTGAGATACTGGCCGGTTATGCTGTTCTCGCATTTCAGAAGCCCCTGCACATCGCCGTTATAGATCACCGAACCCCCATGAATGCCTGCTCCGGGGCCAATATCCAGAATATGATCTGCCGCAAGCATAGTCTCATCATCATGCTCTACCACAATGACGGTATTGCCAAGATCCCGAAGATGCTTCAGCGTAGCCAAAAGCTTATCATTATCCCTCTGATGAAGGCCGATGCTGGGCTCATCCAGAATATACAGCACCCCCATAAGAGAGGAACCGATCTGAGTTGCCAGCCGAATCCGCTGACTTTCCCCGCCGGAAAGGGTTCCGGAGGAACGGGACAGCGTCAGGTAGGAAAGCCCCACACTCTGCAAAAAGCCCAGCCTGCTTTTGATCTCCTTGAGGATCGTATCGGCGATCATATGCTCCTTTTCCGTAAGCTGGAGCTCTTCTACAAAACGAAGGGATTGCGTAATGGAAAGCTCACAGAAATCCGCAATATTAAGCCCGCCCACTGTCACAGAAAGACTGATGGGCGAAAGCCTTTTCCCATGGCATTCATCGCAGGGAATAGCACTCATATAAGATTCGATTTCTTCTTTAATCCAGCTGCTCTGGGTCTCCTTGAAGCGCCGTTCCAGATTATTGATAATCCCCTCGAATTCCGTTTCATAGGTCATAGTCCCCCGCCCGTTTGTGCGCTCAAGGGCAATTTTTTCTCCTTTTGTCCCATACAAAAGAATATCGATGATTTCCTTGGGAAGTTCCTGAAGGGGGGTATCCAAAGAGAAATGATAGTGTTTAGAGAGACCTTCCATATACATGGCCGCAATGGAGTTCCCTTCCAGCGCCCAGCCGCTTCCCTTTAAACCGCCCTTGTTAATGGATTTTGACCCATCCGGTATCACCAGTTCCGGATCGATGCGCATAAAAGCCCCCAGACCTGTGCATTTGGGGCAGGCACCGAAGGGATTGTTGAAAGAAAACATCCGCGGCGTCAGCTCCTCGATGCTGATGCCGTGTTCCGGGCAGGCATAATTCTGAGAAAAGGTAATATCCTCCCCGCCAAGCACATTGACCACCAACACTCCTCCTGAAAGAGATGCTGCCGTTTCCACGGAATCTGCCAGCCGGGAACGAATATCGGGGGAGATTACGAGTCTATCTACTACGATTTCAATGGTATGCTTTTTGTTTTTTTCAGGCTTGATGGATTCAGAAAGATCATAGATAATCCCATCTACCCGAACGCGAGCAAATCCGCTCTTTCTTGCGGCATCGAATTCCTTCAAATGCTCGCCCTTTCTTCCTCGCACCACCGGTGCCAGCACCATGATTTTTGTCCTTTCCGGCAGGGAAAGAACCTGATCCACGATCTGATCCACCGTTTGCTGCTGGATCTCTCTGCCGCAGACCGGGCAATGGGGAATGCCTATCCGGGCATAGAGAAGGCGGAGATAGTCGTAAATTTCTGTAACGGTTCCCACCGTGGAACGGGGATTCTTTGAGGTAGTTTTCTGATCGATGGAAATAGCTGGGGAAAGCCCTTCGATGTAATCCACATCCGGTTTTTCCATCTGCCCCAAAAACTGCCGGGCATAAGAGGAGAGGGATTCCACATACCGCCTCTGCCCTTCTGCATAAATCGTATCAAAAGCCAAAGAACTTTTCCCCGAACCAGAAAGCCCTGTGAAAACCACCAGCTTTTCCCGGGGAATCTCTACATCTATGTTTTTCAGATTATGCTCTCTTGCGCCCTTCACAAAAATTGATTTTGCACTCATATTCTATATCTGCCCTCCATTATTTTCCTTCCTGCAGGCTCTTGATCTTATCCCGCAGATAGGCTGCATGCTCAAATTCAAGCAGCTTGGCAGCCGCCTTCATTTCCCTTGTCAACTGCTCGATAGCCTGCTTGCGCTCCGCAGCCGTCATGCGGCGCTTTTTTCCCTTTTTCCCTTTTTCATCCTCTTTATGGCTGGAGATTTCCAGCACCTCAGAAACTTTTTTCACTATTGTCTTAGGTGTGATGCCGTGGGCTTCATTATACGCCATCTGTATCCTGCGCCGGCGCTCCGTCTCACGGATGGCCCCCTCCATGCTGGGCGTCACCTCATCCGCATACATAATGACTGTTCCCTCCGCATTTCGGGCCGCTCGGCCAATAGTTTGGATCAGAGAGCGTTCGGAACGCAGGAATCCTTCTTTATCCGCATCTAAAATAGCCACCAGGGATACCTCCGGAATATCGAGCCCCTCTCGCAGAAGGTTAATGCCCACCAGCACATCGAATTCCCCCAGGCGCAGATCCCGCAGAATCTCCATGCGTTCCACAGTATCGATATCATGGTGCATATACCGCACCCGGATTCCCATATCTTCCAGATAAGAGGTCAAATCTTCCGCCATCTTTTTGGTGAGAGTCGTCACCAGCACACGCTGCTTTTTGGCGGTGCGCAGATTGATTTCGGATATCAGGTCATCGATCTGCCCCTCTGTGGGTTTAACCGTGACTTCCGGATCCAGAAGACCTGTGGGGCGGATCACCTGCTCGACAATCTGTGTAGAATGTTCTTTTTCAAAATCGCCGGGCGTTGCGCTGACGAAAACAGCCTGATTTACATGCTCATAGAATTCGTCAAAATTCAAGGGCCGGTTGTCATAAGCAGAAGGGAGCCGGAAGCCGAAATCAATCAGGGAGGTTTTCCGGGCCCTGTCCCCTGCATACATGGAACGAACCTGCGGCAGCGTCACATGGGATTCATCCACGAACAAAAGAAAATCCTTGGGAAAGTAATCCAGAAGGGTAAAAGGAGCGCTGCCCGGCTCCCGGCCCGACATCACCCTGGAATAGTTCTCAATTCCTTTGCAGAAGCCAATCTCTCCCAAAAGTTCCACATCATAGCGTGTCCTTTCCCGGATGCGCTGGGCTTCTATCAGCTTGCCCTTGGATTCAAAATATTTGACCCGTTCCTCCATTTCCTCTTCGATTTCCCGAAGAGCCCGCTGCATCTTTTCACGAGGAACAATATAATGAGAGGCCGGGTAGATAGCCACATGCTTCAACTCAGCCTTAAATTCGCCCGTCAATGCATTTAACTCACAGATTCGATCGATCTCATCCCCAAAAAATTCCACTCGGATGATCGTATCCGTATTCTGGGCAGGGAATATCTCCAGCGTGTCGCCGCGAACCCGGAATTTGTTACGAACGAAGTTCACATCATTCCGTTCGTATTGGATCTCTACCAGCTTTTTCAGGACTTCATCCCGGCTTTTCTGCATACCTGGTCGAAGAGAGATCACCATGGTGCGGTAATCGATCGGGTCGCCTAAACTATATATACAGGAAACGCTTGCCACTATAATCACATCCCGCCTCTCTGAAAGAGCACTGGTGGCGGAATGACGAAGCTTATCGATTTCATCGTTAATGGCAGAATCTTTTTCTATATAGGTATCCGTTGTGGCAATATACGCTTCCGGCTGATAATAATCGTAATAGGAAACGAAATACTCCACAGCGTTGTGGGGGAAAAACTCCCTGAACTCTGAACAAAGCTGAGCCGCCAACGTTTTATTATGAGCAAGCACAAGGGCCGGCCTGTTCAGCTGAGCAATCACATTGGCCATGGTAAATGTCTTGCCGGAACCCGTAACCCCCAGCAGCGTCTGTTCCTTATCTCCTCTTTGGATCCCCTCCACTAGTTTGGCAATTGCCTCCGGCTGATCTCCTGTTGGTTTATACTGAGACACCAATTCAAAATTTCCCATATCATACGCTCCATAGCACAACTATTTTCCTTAAGCTTTTCATAACCCCGGTAAGCAAAAAGCCTCTTATACCCATTTTTCCACCGTTTGCTTACAAAATTCCCGCACAGAATAAGAACGTTTGTTTTATTATACCACGTATACCTTTTTTCTGCAACATCTTTTGTGATTCGAGTGCCGATTCAGTGGCGACACCCATCGAAAATCTGGTTTTTTCTGTAATTTAAAGTACAAGTAAAATGATATATTCTCGTTCTGCCGAGCACTGCACTTATTACCGCATTTTTATATCCTTATCTCAGTCAATTTTGTGATACATATTTTTTGCCCCATATATTAGCGCCGTATTTAGTTCTAACAATATGGATTCTTCTATTCTCCTGCGAAGCATATACTATTCTATTTGCCTTATTTCCGCATACATTCATTTCCCTGTCATCTGTAATCATATCGGAATGCCTCCTTTCTTTAGTTCTATATTTTTTAGTGCTCATATACCGGCATCATCGATAAAGATAGATTGAGTACGATCATTCTTTATAAAAACCGTACGTTACCTTTCTAAAAGGATTGTAAACAAGGCCATTGCTGAATAAAGGTTTCTATCTTAGTTTTAGCTGCGAAAAGGGCCTTTGACTGCAACTAAGCAGCCAAAGGCCCTTTACCATTTTATTTTCTCTTTTGGCCGCATCCCAAAATGCATTTATTCATCAAGCAGCTTCATGAATTCTTCCCCGGTAATAGTCTCCTTTTCCAAAAGATAGGCAGCCAACCGGTGAAGCTGGGACTCATTTTCCCGAAGAATTCTCTTAGCCTTCTCATGGGCTTCTTTCACCACTTCTATCACACGTTCGTCGATCTTGGAAGCCGTTTCAGCAGCACAGGCCAAAGAGGTATCTCCGCCCAGATACTGGTTTTGAATCGTTTCCAAAGTCACCATGTCGAATTCATCCGTCATACCATAGCGGGTAATCATGGCCCTAGCAAGCTTGGTAGCCTGTTCTATATCATTAGAGGCACCGGTAGTCATATTATCCTCTCCGAAGATCAGCTCTTCAGCGCTGCGGCCTCCAGTGAGAGTAGCGATTTTATTGAGAATCTCCGTGCGGCTCATAAGCATGTGTTCGCCTTCATCCACTTGCATGGTATAGCCCAAAGCTCCAGAGGTTCGGGGAACAATGGTAATTTTGGTAACAGGAGCGGAATGGGACTGCCGGGCCGCTACAAGAGCATGGCCGATTTCGTGATATGCCACGATCTTCTTTTCTGTATCCGATACAACAGCATTCTTCCTTTGAGCGCCGGCAATAACTGTTTCTACGCTTTCTTCCAAGTCCTCTTGAATAACTGCCTTCCGCCCCTCTCGAACAGCGCGGAGAGCTGCCTCGTTGATAATGTTTGCCAGCTCTGCACCAGAGGCTCCTGCGGTAGCCCGAGCGATCACATCCCAGTTGATATCCGGTCCTATCTTTATATCCTTCGCATGCACCAGCAGGATATCTCTGCGGCCCTGCAGGTCCGGAAGTTCCACAGGCACACGGCGGTCAAACCTGCCGGGCCGCAGAAGGGCGGGATCCAAACTTTCCGGCCGGTTGGTAGCCGCCAGAAGAACTACGCCCTTCTTCCCGTCGAAACCATCCATTTCGGCCAGCAGCTGATTCAAAGTCTGCTCACGCTCATCATTTCCGCCCATGCCTGCACCTGTATTCCGTTTTTGGCCAATGGCGTCGATTTCATCAATAAATACTATGCAGGGAGCTTTTTCATTGGCCTGCTTGAACAGATCTCTTACTTTAGCAGCACCCATACCCACGAACATTTCTACAAACTCACTGCCAGAAATAGAAAAGAAGGGAACCCTCGCCTCCCCGGCGACTGCTTTTGCCAGAAGAGTTTTACCAGTCCCAGGAGGTCCTACCAACAAGATACCCTTGGGCAGTTTTGCGCCAATAGCCGCATATTTTTTCGGATCATGGAGGAAATCTACTACCTCCATAAGTGAACTCTTGGCCTCTTCCTGGCCGGCTACATTTTCAAATGTAACACCCGTTTTCGCATCTGCCACATAGATCTTAGCGCCGGATTTACCAAAGGAAAGCGCATTGTCCATTCCGCCTGGGAGCTGATTCTGCATCCTTTTACGCATAAATCGATAAAATATCTCTCCGATCAGGAAGAAGAACAGCATTGGCAGCACCCATGTAAGAATCAAGCTCATAAGAGGGCTTGCCTGCGTGGGGATAGCTGCAGAAAATTGAATATCGGGGTGCTCCCGCAGCTGCTGCAAAAGCCGCTGACCATCATCAGGCCAGATACCGGTTTTATAGAGCTGATCCCCCCCTTTTCCTCCAACAAACACGAATTCACCGGAGGATTCATCATACGCTACTTCTTTGACCTCATCTGCGTCAATCATGTCGAGGAATTCATCATATCCCACCTCAACCACAGATCGCCTGAGCATAGAAGGGAATACTAAGGCATTCAAAAGCATAATCACCAACATGGCAATTACGGCATAAAAGATAAATGGCTTTTTAGAAGGGGTACGCTTATTGTCTACAACTTCATGCATGGGCCTCATCCTCCTTATTTTTCATATTGTCGCCGGTTGTATCCGTTATTTGCCTCAGTGCCTTCTTAAACTGGAATGCAAACAGAATCGCCGTAAAGGTAACAGCCAGAAAATCCGCTACAGGCTCCGCCATATAGACAGCCATCGTCTTATTGGCTGTAAAAATCTGAGGAAGAATATAAATCAACGGGATCAAGAGAATAAATTTGCGCATAACAGCCACCAGAATAGAGGCCTTCGCATTCCCCAGAGAGGTAAACGTCATCTGGCATGCCATCTGGATTCCAAACAGCAGCAGGCAGGCCATATACACCCGCAAAGCCGTTTTTGTAAACTCTAGCAGCTCCGCATCTGCCGTAAACATGGCCGCAAAGGCCTGCGGAAAAATCATAACCAAAAGCCACAATAGAGTGGAGTAGACCAAGCTTGCCTTAAGCAAGAGCTTAAAGGCCGCCTTCACCCGCTCCGGATTATGAGCCCCATAATTGTAACTGATAATAGGCTGGGCACCCTGCCCCAAACCCTGAAGCGGCAGCATGGCAAACTGCATCACGCTGGTAAGAATAGTCATAGCACCCACGGCAAGATCCTGCCCATAACGGAGCAGGGAAGAATTAAAGCAGATAGAAATAACACTTTCACTGGCCTGCATAATAAAGCTGGAAAGGCCAAGTGCAAAGCTGGGGAACAGAATGTTTTTTTCCAGCTTCATATATTTGAAGCGAAGCCGCAGATGAGTTTTTTTACCAAATAGGAACGAAAGCACCCACACACAGGACATTGCCTGGGAAAGAATCGTCGCCAACGCTGCACCCTGAACACCCATGCCAAAAGCGAAAATGAAAACAGGATCCAGAATGATATTAGCCACTGCCCCAATCAGAACAGACAGCATGCCTGTTTTGGCAAAACCTTGCGCGGTAATAAACGCATTCATTCCAAGGGTTATCTGCACAAAAATCGTCCCTATGGCGTAAATGTTCATATAATCGACGCCGTATTCGATAGTATTCTGGCTGGCGCCAAAAGCCATGAGGAAATCTCGGTTCCAAATAAGGAGAACAGCAGTAAGAATAACAGAAATACCGATCTGGGTTGTAAAACAGTTACCCAACGTCTTCTCTGCAGAAACATGATCCCCCTGGCCCATAAAAATCGAAGCTCTGGGCCCGCCTCCATATCCTGTAAAAGCTGCAAAAGCGGTGACGATCATAATCAGTGGCATACAAACGCCTACGCCCGTGAGAGCCAGAGCTCCTACTTCAGGAATATGGCCTATATAGATTCGGTCTACAATATTATACAGCATATTGATGACCTGAGCCGCTACCGTGGGAAGAGCCAGCTTCAGAAGAAGCTTTCCCACCGGTTCTTTTTCCAAGAAATCCTTTTCTTCGTTCATTGCATCTCTCTCCTAATCATGGCATTCTTGGTGTTTTCTGAGATCCGATCTTCCACACGATGGAAAAGCTCCCTTTCTTCATCGGAGAGCCCTTCAAAGACTTCCTTTTGAAACTGATTAAGGAGACGGTCCATTGATTCTATGATCGGTTCTGCTGAAGGCTGCAAAAAAAGGTGGATTCTTCTTCTATCCGCTGTATCCTGCTTCCGTTCCAGCAAGGATTTTTGAATCAGGCTCTCCACCGCCTGAGACACATTCCCTTTTGAAACCATGCGGATCTCTACAATATCTGCAGCTGTATCCTTCCCCGGATTATTATGTAGAAAGCTAATGATCGTAGCTTCAATCAGGGTCAGTCCATATTGCTCACAAATTTCCTTGAGCATATATTCATGCAGTTTGATGATCCGCCTGATATTTACCAAAAAAACCGTCGTGCGGTTCATATGTGTGCTCCTTTCTAAAAATATTCGATTATAAAAAAAACAGTTCTAAATAGAACTTATTTCCATATTTCATTATATGCTGATACCAGCTCGTGTCAAGGAAAATCCATATTAATTAACAAAAGATTTATACTTTTTTCCTTTTTGCATTACCGCTAGAACTCCGCGTAGGTAGTTTTTCTTTATCTTGCCAGACGCAACTGACCTTAACATAAATTGTCAGGTAGGAATGGTAGAATTCCCTGTAAAAATTGCTATACTTTTCTCTAGGAGGTAGGGAAAATATGAATATACATAAAAACAGCATTTCTCAAAATTTATCCACTCTGCGTCAGTATCACGCATATTCTCAGGAAGGAGTAGCCGAAAAAATCGGCGTTTCACGTCAGGCCGTTTCAAAATGGGAATCTGGAGAAAGCCTGCCGGACATAATGAATCTGGATGCTCTCGCCAGCCTTTATGACGTTTCAATAGATGACCTCATTCATTTTGATCAGCAAAAAGAAAAAACTGCGATTCCTCCTAAAGGAAAGCATCTGTTCGGCACCGTTAAGGTAGGGGAACGAGGACAGATCGTCCTTCCCAAAAAAGCCAGAGAGATTTTCGACATCCAACCGGGCGACTTACTGGTTGTGCTTGGAGATGAAGAGCCCGAAAGGGCCGGAATCGCCCTAGTCACCGAAAAAAACTTTTTGCATACTCTGCAGTTCCTGCAAAACGCTATTCGTCCCCCAGAAGACACACATGACGAAAAAGAGGTGTAGCGCTATGAATGAAGAAAACATTCGCAACAATCTTCTGACTGTTAAGAATCTTACAAAATCCTACCCCGATTTTCTCCTGAAGGACGTATCTTTTGCTCTGAGGCCAGGCCGTATTATGGGTCTGATTGGAAAAAACGGAGCCGGAAAAAGTACAACCCTTAAAGCTATGCTTAACATGATCCAACCTGATGGGGACAGCGTCTATATTCTCGGCCTGGATTTTTACCAAAATGAAAAAAAGCTTAAACAGCAAATCGGTGTTGTTTTTGGAGGCATCGACTTCTACCCCATGAAAAGTCTTTCTTCCATTACCGATGTGACACGCCGCTTCTACCCTTCCTGGGATGAAAAACGCTATGAACACTACCTCAGTCTTTTCTCATTAGATGAGAAAAAGAAATATAAAGAGCTTTCCAATGGCATGAAAGTCAAATATCTTTTAGCTGTAGCCCTATCCCACAATGCAAGACTGTTGATTTTAGACGAACCCACAAGCGGACTGGATCCTGTATCCAGAGACGAACTGCTTCATATTTTCCGGAAGATCGTAGCCGAGGAGAAACGGGGAATCCTCTTTTCCACCCACATCACTTCCGATCTGGATCGGTGTGCAGACGACATTACATATATTCGAAACGGCTCAGTCTTAAAAAGCGCCGATAAGGAAACATTTTTGCATTCCTTCAGCCATTTGCAGGCAAATGAAGACTCGGCGCCTCTGACTCTAGAAGAAATTATGCTGCGCACAGAAAGAAGGTCTTTTGATGAAATTACTCTATAAAGAATTATCTTTGGCCGCTCATCCCTCTCTCTATGCGTTTATGCTGTTGGGCTGTCTGGTAATCATTCCCGTATATCCATATACAGTCATTTTTATGTTTGGCTGCCTTGCTCCCTTTATTACCTTTATGTTTGCCAGGGAAAACAACGATGCCTGGTATACGGCCACCCTGCCTATACAAAAAAAGGAAATTGTGCTGGCTAAATGCCTGCTGCTTACCGTTGTCCAACTCGGGCAATTATTGCTCTCTCTCCCTTTTGCTATTCTGCGCAACACTCTTACCATCGAAAACAATCCTGTGGGTATGGACGCCACTGCTGCTTGGTACGGTTTTGGCCTGATAATTTTCTCTGTTTTTAATTTGGTTTTCCTTCCCGCCTACTATACGTCCGGTTATAAAGCTGGAGTATCCTTTCTATCAGCCATGCTACCGGTCATTCTTTTCATGGCGGCGGTAGAAATCCTCGTGCATTTCCCGATTTTTTACTGGATGGACAGCACCTCACCTGAAGATCTCTTACGTCAGCTTCCCATACTCTTTTTGGGCCTGTTCCTCTACGTTGTTTCCATGGCTGCATCCTACCGTATTGCTGCCCACCGTTTTGAGAAAGTCAATCTTTGATTCTCTCAAAAAAGAGTCCTGACACAAGCAGTGTCAGGACTCTTTTCGCTTCAATTAATTGTTCCGTTTAAAACCCGGCTGTATTCCACCGCAATCTGCTTTTTTCCGAAGACCTATGGTCGCAACCGAAAAGTTCTGGGGGCAAAAATATAAATCAAAAAGCATGCAACAACACTATAAAGCACACAAAAAACTATACACAGCAGCCCAAAGAGCGGCGTGGGCATTTGCAGGCGCATCATAAAGAAACAAACGAAATACGTGGCGGAAAGCGCGATCTGATAGGTTCCGCTCTTCATTTCAGTTCCTGCATTATAGGGCTGCAGCAAATAATACAGCACCAGATAATGAACGGAAAAGAACACGCTCATGCAGAGAATGGAGACAAACAGGATCCCATAATTTATGGGATCATCCGTCCCGCCCGAACAATACAGCAAAATGGAAAGCCCCGCTCCGATCACCAAAGCCGGCAACAAATTGATCTTCATAATTTCCCGCAGGCGGATCTGAAACAGCTTCAAAATATATCTGGGCTGTTTATAGAAAGAATACGTCAAAAGACTGTGATCGCAGTTCATAAAAAGAGCCTTCGTAAAGCCCGTTCCCCTATTTACCGCATACATGATAAAAACAAAATACGGCAAGCTGGTCATGAGCAGTTCATTGGTCTTTTCTCGGATATCCGGCAAAAAATAAAAGACAAGAAGGCACCCCACAACAATCAAAAGACAAATCAACGCAATCCGGCGGGAGGACTTCCATAAAATCTTCTGATGCCTCTTGATAAAGAGCTCGTTGAGATATTCAAATCCCTTTTTACGACTGGTAATGCCTGTATCCGTTGAGATAGTCTTCTGGCTCATTTTCTGTGAAAGTTCTGCGGCAGAATCCATTTGCTGCATGGAACGTGCCAATAACTGCTGATATATCTCTCGATACCGGGAAAATGTATGGATCTTACAAGCTCCCAGCACTCCCACCGGGATCGCGGCTACCATAAAGGCCGCGCAAAATTGCCAAGGGAGAGCTATTCCGACAGCGGGCAGGCCGTAAGCAGCCCCTAAAAGCAGGAATACCGCCAGCCACAGAAATTTCCCCAGACGGTTTTCATTATATACCAGACCTCTGCGTTCATAATCCCAGAGAGAAGATGCGGCCACAACGAGCTTCACGCCGGCAACCGAAAAAGGAAGCAAAAAGCAAAGCCACAGCGGAACGCCGTTTTTAAGCCCAAACAGAAGGGAAAATGGCAGAGAACCCACAACCAGTTTCAGCAGTGCATATCCGTAATTGACGAGAGTATGGGAACGTGCATCCATACGCATCAAGATTATAGCGTAGTATTTATCCCGGGAAGGATTGAAGAGGTTTGTATTCATAAAGGCGCCAATCACCGTGAGAAAGAGGAATATATGCAGGAACACATTTTGCGGTAGAAGGCCTATATCCATATACAGCGTTGCCATTCCCGCCACCATAGTGAGAAAATACAGAAATTTTCCTAAAAAAACGGAGATCACTTCCCACACTGCGGAAAGGATATTTGCAAAGATTTTGCATCCGCGGACAGAATACAACTTCTCCGGAAAAAGTTTTTTTATAAGAGGAATCTGCTTCAGAGAATATAAAATGCTGTTGACCCTATATGTATTTTTCAGAGAAAAGGATATTCGGAGCGTTTTATGCATGCTCATAGCTTTCCTCCCGCAGAGCCTCAATAATTTTATCCCTGAATTCTCGGCTTCCCAGATTGCTTTTATCCACAGCCTCCAACTCGCCATGGCTCAGAAGCACAATTTCATCACAGAGATCCAGCGCCAAATCCAAAATATGAGTGGAAAAAATGATAACACGCCCCTCTTTTTGGGAACGAAGAAGCTGTTTCATCTCTTCAGCCACTACTACATCCAAAGACGTAAGGGGCTCGTCCAGAAGAAGCACATTCGGCTTTGCTATAATGTTAATCAGCATCTGCATTTTGTTTTTCATACCGTGAGAATAGTCCTTCAGAAGCCGGTCCCGATCCTCCGGAGCGATACTAACCTTCTGAAAACATTCGTCTATATCCAAACTTTCCCCAATAGACTTTTCGTTGATATCTAAGAAAAATTTCAAAAATTCCCTGCCTGTGAGAAACTCGGGAACTACAGGAGTAGAGAGCACATACCCCACATCCTCCGGGTGCACATCTCTGTGCACACCGTCTTCCTCAAGCCAGAAACCGCCTCTGTCTGCTTTTATATCCCGGTTTAGGCAGTTGAAAAGAGTGGTCTTTCCCGCTCCGTTCCTACCCAGCAGACCGTATATCTTCCCGCTTTCAAAGGTAAAATCCACGTCTGCCAAAACTTGCTTTTTCTCGTAAGCTTTAGATAGATGCTCGATACAAAATTTCATAAATACCTTTCCTGCCTTACTTTTTCTTTGTCTCTGCCGCCCGCGGTATTTGTCTGCTATATTGGCATATGGGAGAATCCCTATTCTACCAAAATCACACAGAAACCTTCTCATCCGAAAACCGGAAGCATTTTTCAAAGCCCTTTTTTCTATGCGCGCTTCCGGCGCCATTCATCAAATTCCTCCGGGGCAAGCGGTTTAGAAAACACGTACCCTTGCACCATCTCACACCGAACTCTGCGCAGAAAATCCAGTTGTTTCTCCGTTTCTATTCCCTCTGCCACAATATGAATTTTCAGCTTTTCCGCCAGCTGGATAAAGCTCTCTATCACATTTTGGGCCTTAGGATTTTCGATATCCACAAAGAATTGGCGGTCCAGCTTTATGGTATCCACATCCGTCTCCTTAAGCAGGCCCAGAGAAGAATACCCAACGCCAAAATCATCCAGAGAACACAGCAACCCATATGCATGCATCTGATCTACAGAACTCCGCAGGACTTCTCTCTGCTGCTCGTCAAAAAATACTGATTCCGTAACCTCAAGCTCCAGCCAGCCATCCGGAATACCATATTTTTCTTTCACATCTGCATACGCACGAAGAAAATTGAAGTTCTTGAAGTGAGCCCTTGAAAGATTCACTGAAACCGGAAGCATTCCGCAGCCCGTATCTCGCCATCGTTTAAGAAGCCTGCATACCTCTTCAAAGATATACAGATCCAGCACACAGATATTTTCATTTTTTTCAAACACCGGGATAAAATCTGCGGGCGAAATCATTCCGAGCTCAGGATGATTCCACCGCACCAATGCTTCCGCGCCTCCTATAGCTCCATCTCTGAGAGATACCTTTGGTTGTAAATACACCTGAAATTCATGATTTCGTATAGCAGATTCAAATAGTACATTCAGTTCCTGCTCTTTTTTCATTCTTTCGGTCAAGTCAGAACTATAAAAAGCACAGCCGCCCTCTTCCTTTCTCATTCTGAGGGCTGTCCTGGCCCGATCCTGCACAATTCTGATATTTAAACCCGGCTCATCCACCACACAAGCCGCCTGCTGAATCGTTAGATAATAATGGATATCGGCGTATTTGGTAAAAGAATTGATATCCTGTATCATCTTATCCAGCCTTAGCTGTATATTTAACTGGTTATTTTCTCGGAGAGCAAGGAAAAAATAGTCTGCTTCTCCTCTGGCGACCACCTCATCTTCTTTAAGATGCATCTTCAGGACATTGTAAATATGCCGCAGAGTATCGTTTCCCGCAGCAATACCAAAATTTTCATTTATTAGCTTAAAGCCTTTTACATTTAGAAGCACCACAGTATAACTGGAAAGAGGCGCTCCCTCCGTAAGCCTCTGGCATTCCCTTTGAAAAGCCGCGTTGTTCATCCCGCCTGTAAGCGGATCTGTAAATGCACTTTTTTCCAGTTCTCTTCTGCTTTTCCGATAAAATCGGATCGTCATCAGAATAAAAAGAACAAACAAAACGATAGTCGCGGCCACAATTACAAAGGACTGAAAAACATACACACTGGCCCCGCCGGAAATCAAATCAGCCGGCACCAATGTGAGCAGGATCCAGTCGTTTACTTCCAAAGCATGATAGGACATTATCAGCTGGCGGCTGTCTACAGCTGTAAAAGTAAAGACCCCTGAAATTTTATTTTTCATATCCTCCTGCATTTTCGTTATAGCATTCGTGGTATCTGTATCCGATCCGGAAGCAAAAATATCTTCCAGTTGGAGAAAAGGCTTTACATCTGTGGGAGAAATAATCACTTTTCCCTCGCTGTCCACAATACAGGAAAGCCCATTTCCCTCAAAGCTTTTAGGTTGAATCAACGCCTGCATCGTTTCTTCTTTCCGTATCCCCGCCAGAACCTCTTCCACTTTGCCATCCCTGTATACCGGAGTCGAAAACAGCAGAAAATTCTGCCCTTCTGCATATATCAGTGCCGTTTTTCCCTCTTCAAAAGAGGTTCGAACACCGGAAAGTTCCCCCAAACTTTCTACATCCACATTTTCCGGCACCGTACTACCATCACAGTCTATAAGAAAAAGTGTATCAAAATTCAGAATATCCGCTTTTCTGTTTAGAAATTCTTCTTCGCCGTTTTTATCCTGCAGCCTTGGCACAGAATCCGCCAATTGTTCCAAAGAGAGTTCATTCCAGTGGATCCTGGCCGTTATATCACTGGCAAGTTGATAGGAGACATCCTTCACATACTGGCCTGTTCTATCCTGCAGAGTTATATTCAATTCTGAGGTGTTCCAAATCATTGCGGCAATTATGCCCGATAGGACCACTGTGAAAAAACCTATCTGAAGCCCCTGCCGCGCACCCAAAGAGTGTTCTCGCCCAGGAGATTTGCTTTTTCTCATTCTATCTACCCCATACGCAATATACTATTTCCCAGTATATTGTACTATATTTTCCTTCGATAAACAAGAATCCTCCCAGCGAATTCCCGGAACCTGCTGAAAACAGGCCTTCTGCGAGAGCTCTTTCAGAAAAAGGGATTAAAAGATCCCCTTTTAATCCCTTTCACTTCTACTCTGGCAGATCCATTTCAAAAAATATATCGAATTGGACCTAACAGACACTTATTAAAATTTTCTAGTAAAAATGTCGCTGTTTTCCAATAATTTTTCCACTGTTTCAAAACCAAGCTTATGGAGAAGCTCAATGACATACGTGTTTTCCAGAGGTGTTTTATATGGCGCCGCATCTCCGTATGCATTCACCAATTCACGTCCCTCTTCCTTCCGACGTATAGCCTTTGGTCCCCCTACGCATCCGCCTACACAGCCCATTCCCTCAAAGAAGTTCGCGTCGGATTTTCCACTTTTCAGTTCTTCTATCATAGCGCGGCAGGCCGGAACGCCGTCTGCTTGTCGTGTGCGCACCGTGATTCTTCTGTTGGGATTCAGCTGTTCCACTGTGGTTCGCACCGCTTCGCTAACACCGCCTGTGCGTGCATAAATACGCCCCGCTCTGGAAGAATGATCCTTCTCACTTTCCGGCATGGAAGCAGGATCGATGCCGGCGGCTTCAAAAATATCTTCAACCTCTCTGAAAGTCAACACATAATCCACAGCTCCAGCCAAATCCGGCTCTCTGGCTTCACTTTTCTTGGCGATGCAGGGACCAACAAATACTGTTACCGCTTCCGGATGAAGCTTCTTTATTACCCTTCCGCAAGCAATCATGGGGGATACAGACCCTGGAACATGGGGCATGAGCTCGTGATAGATTTTGCGAATCATCGCAATCCACATAGGGCAGCAGCAGCTTGTAAGCTGGTAATCCGTATCATTCACAATGTTCTTGTCAAATTCCAGCGCTTCCTTCAAAGTGAGGATATCGGCGAAAAGAGCTACCTCAACCATGCCGCTGAATCCCAAAGCCTTAAAAGCGCTGCGCAGTTTTCCTGGTGTAACCGAATCGCTGAATTGCCCTAAAAAGGCAGGAGCCACCAATGCATAGGAAAGTTTCCCCGGCTGGCGAACAGCCTTCATTGCCGGAAGAATATCCCGGCTGGCCGCCAACTTTCCTTCTTTGCAGGCAGCGATGCATGCAGCGCATCCTGTACATTTCTGAGGGTCAATGGTCAGTTTTCCATCTGCATCCCTCACGATAGCATCAAAAATACAACTTTTTTGACATGCATTCTCATGTTGGCAGAAAACACAAGTTTCCGTATCGATAACAGGAGGATATTTTTCCGGATGCAGCAGGCAATCCAGTTGATGGTCGTCATGAGGTGGAAGCGGGCCTTCCTTTCCCTTCACACTTTGCTGTACCAGTGTTTTATAAAGCTCTTCAAACGTCATATTCTTTTGCCTCCAAATTCAAAATACCACTATACTGTTTATCCCTGTATGATATGTAGTATACTATATTTTACCTAAAATTACACTCTCCTTAAAGCAGTAAATCACACAGCTCATTTCTCTCCGGAGAGGCGAAAATCTCCTTTACACATATGGGATACTGCAAACAAAAAACGCATCCTATCCGGATGCGTTTTTATCCAAGTGTTTTCTTTCTCTTTCAGAATCGAATTCTTAGAACACCAATTATGGGAAGAGCAGAACCGTTATATCGTTGACATTTGTGCCTGTAGCCCCCGTTTTGAGCAATCCACCAGCCTGTTCGAGAGCCCTATAGGAATCGTTCTCTGCCAAAAGTCGTTCCGCCGAGAGACCTTTTTTACGAAGACGCTCTACCATCCCCCCATCGGCAATGCCTCCAGCCGCATCTGTGGGGCCATCCGTGCCATCGGAACTAACAGAAAAAATCAGCAGATTTTGCATTCCTTCAATTCCCAGAGCTGCGCTCAATGCGATCTCCTGATTACGACCGCCACGCCCCTTCCCCTGCAGGGTTACTACTGTCTCCCCCCCGCAGATTACGGCGCAAGGCCTTTTGAAGGCGCATGCTTTTTCCTGAGAGATTGTTCTTGCCACAGATGCCATGTATTTTCCAAGTTCACGAGCTTCACAATCCACAGAAGTGGATAGAATATAAGGCGCATACCCAAGTTCTTCCGCGGCTTGTGCCGCTGCCCGGCAAAATTCGCTTACGCTGCCCGTCACATGTACTTCCACATTTTCAACTCTATCCGGCGTTTCTTTTTTCAGAGCATCAAGAAGTTCCTTCCGGAAAGGCAAATGGTATTTTTCCACGATCCGCAGTGCGTCGGCGCAGGTAGAGGTATCCGCGCAGGCAGGGCCGGACGCGATCATATCCAATCTATCTCCCACCACATCGGAAAGAATGATTTCTACAATTTTGGCAGGTTCACAAAGCTTTGCGAATTTTCCGCCCTTCACAGCGGAAAAGCGCTTGCGCAGGGTGTTGATTTCTGAAATATGGGCGCCGCAGGCCAAGCAGAGCTCCGTTGCCTCCTGAATATCCCCCAGGGTAAGACCTTCCTCAGGTTTTTCAAACAAGGCAGAGCCGCCCCCCGAAAGAAGGAAAAGGAGCGTATCCCCCTCTTTTAGGGTCGAGACCATTTCCAGTATCTGCTGAGTTCCCTTTACAGAATTTTCATCCGGCACCGGATGTCCGGCCTCCAGAATTTCAAAATGCTTTAAAGGCCCCTCTGAATGGCTATATTTGGTCAGAACAATTCCGCGACGGATCTGATCTCCCATGGTTTCTTCACAGGCAGCCGCCATTTTCCACGCCGCTTTTCCCACTGCGGCCACATATATGCCTCCTGAAAAGCTGACTTTTTCCAATACACTTTTTACGGCGCTCTCTGGCAGCACCTTCCGGATGGAATCCTCAATAATGCTGTGGGCATCCTGAAAAAGCTTTTCCATCACATGCAGCCTCCCCTTTCACCGGTTTGCTTCAAAGAGAGTCTCCTTTGTCGGAATACACTCCCTTATTTCTTCTGATTATAAAGCAGGCCTTCCGCGGGAGCCACGTTTTTGCCGCCAATGTTTATCCTGCAGCGTTGTTTCCCCAATACAAACAACCCACTATCTTCTTTTGAGATAATAATAGAAACACTCCATGAATTCCCTATCCGTATTGGAGGAGAGAGGATTCATATTCAGTTGTTCTCTGATTTTATTCAGCCTGTATACAAGGGTGTTCTTATGCACATGCAGATATTCCCCCGCCTTGGAAAGGCTGTAATCCTTTTCGATCAGGGCCTCCATCGTTTCCATAAAGCCCGCGACCGCTTTTGGGCCCAACTTCTTTTTGAGCATCAGAAATACTGTATGAAACTCTGACAAGGGCGCTACAGACTCCAAATACTTTACGATATAATCGTAAAAATACCGAATCCCGCCGCCGCGGACATTTTTCTGCATCCATAGACAATATAGATAGGATTGCCTATACTGCATGCAATCGTTCTGCATGGGGCCCACATAGGCGCTGAGCTCCACACCGTAGCTTTGCGCATATTCCATATAGGGCTGCAGGTATTCCTCTAAAAGGAAACGATATTCCCGCATCAAGCTCTCATCCGGGCAGCGCAGAGCCTTAAACAGCATAATGGATTCTTCTTTTGTGCTGTCAATCAGCGTCTGCCCGCCGGAAAGTTTACTTTCTTCCAAAAGGCCGCTGAGAATCTTTTCCCTTCTCTGCTTATCTCCACATTCCAATAGAACAGGAATGCGGATGATGTCCTCCTCCAATCGGAGAGAAGACATATAAGGTTCCAAGTCATCCCTAGTGATTTGTTCTCCATATAGAAGAAGATGCATGAGCTGTTCCCGCAGATTATATTTGCGGAGTCTTTCATATTTATAGAGCTCATATTCCAGCATTACTTCCACAGACATCTTCACAATCTTGGCTACAGGCATCACTTCTCTGGGATCACCGGTAAGACCTACCACGCCTTCCCTCTGCCGGTTCACGATAATCACCATATTGACCCCCGGCATAATACCGTTTTCCAGATCTTCCCTGGTCACTATCCGGCTGGTTTCTTCTCCGCGAAGAAGATTGAAGGCTACCTCGTGGAAAGCTCCCACTCTTTCCTTCATCCGGCTGGCGATAATGATCCCATCCTCATTCATAATATTGACATTATATTCCGTAGTCTGCGATATCTTCTCTATCAGCCGTTCTGCCAACACCTTATCGATCATTTCGCTTTTCTCCCCTTTCAGCGGGCACACAACCGCCTTAATCTCCCTTCACTGGCTAAAAAGTATAAAAAGGATGGAGCAGGCTCCTGCTCCATCCTTCTGCAAACCGGTAAAATTACGCCCGGTGTATGATCCGCATAGCCGTCCCCTCTAACAATAGCATGGGCGGCTTTTCTTTTCAATACCTCTTTTTCATTTCGAATTTTCCTTTTTTCGAGAAAGAAATTTATTCGTCTCCAAACACATCAGGAAGAATTCCTGATTCTGCCAGAGAGAGATAATTCTCACCGCCCACAATAATATGATCCATCAAAAGCACCTCCACACTTTCCAAAGCAGAAGCCACAGCGCGGGTGGTCTCCAGATCCTGTGTGGAGGGCAGGCATGTTCCGCTGGGATGATTATGAGCTAAAACTGCTGATGAAGCATTATACCGCACTGCCAGGCGCACTAGATCCCGAATATAAATATTCGAGGCATTCACAGAACCCTCGTTGATTGCATCGCAGTACAGGATTTTTCCTCTTCCATCCAACAGCATGAGAAAAACCATTTCATTTTCTCTTCCCACAAATTTCGGGAAGAAATATTCTCCTGCTTCTTCAAAGGTGCAAATTCGCCGGATTCCTTGTTTAGCACTTTCCGAATACCTGCGAAATAGCTGGGGAATAAATTTTAAAAGCATCACAGTGGATTCCCCCACACCCGGCACCTGCAGAAGCTCTTCCTCCGGTGCATTTAGCACATCTGCCAGAGAACCGAAAGTGTGTAGCAGCAAATGGGCCAGCTCATTCGTGTTTTTCTGAGAAATGGCAAAGTATAATAGAATCTCAAGTACTTCATGATCCTCAAATGCGTCTATCCCCTGTTCCCAGAATTTCTTCCTCATTCGTTCTCTGTGGCCGGCATGTGCAGAGAGCTTTCTTTCCTTTTTCGTCTTCTTTTCCATTCTATCCCGCCCTGCTTGGGAGCCGCTTTTCGTTATTTGTGCTCCCTTTCCAAAATTCAAGAACCCAGTTTAAAGCCGGTCTTAAACCGGAATCTCCCACGCTTATTCTCCCATACAACGGATGGTGAATTTTTTCACTTGATTTTATTGTATCCCATGGAGGTTGGTTTGGCAAGCATTTTTCGCTTTCCCTGCAGAGTAATCCATGGTATAATGTGCAAAGAAAGCAAACCGCTGCACATATTACACTGTATGGACAGTTGAATTCATCAAACATCGCCTTTAAAACTTAAAGAAATTTCTTTGGATTCTTTGAAGTCTGTTTTGAAATTCGGTATGAGCAGGGGGCAAAGCTTCTGTAAAGAAAGGCTTGAAAACGAGGACTTATATGAAGCAAATTACTATTTGTCAAAACGATGCGGGGCAGCGTCTTGATAAATTTCTTACGAAATCTTTTCCCAATCTTCCCCAATCCATGCTGTATAAAAGCATCCGCAAAAAGGATATTAAGCTCAACGGAAAACGCTGTGAAATTTCCACGCGGCTTCAGCCTGGGGATGTGCTTACACTCTATCTTAAGGATGAATTTTTCCAGAAAGAGCCAAAACAATATGATTTTCTGAAGGCTCCCTTAAAGCTCAATATCCTATACGAGGATGAGAATCTCTTGCTGCTGGATAAAAAACCCGGCCTTTTGGTGCATCCGGATGAAACCTATCATTTTGATTCCCTAATCGCCCGGGTGCAACATTATCTTCACGAGAAAGGGGAATACGATCCCGAAGTGGAGAATTCCTTTGCTCCAGCCTTGATAAACCGGATAGACCGCAACACCGGCGGGATCGTTATGGCGGCCAAAAACGCGGAAACTTTGCGGATTATGAATGAAAAAGTTAAACAGCGGGAACTTCAGAAACTATATCTCTGCGTGGTCTGCGGAAAAATGGAAAAACGCGCCGCCACCCTGGAAGGATATCTTGTGAAAAACGAAAACCAGAACCGGGTGTATATCTCCCACACGCCTACCCGTGGCGCCAAGACTATCCGAACGAAATACAGGGTTTTAGAAGAAGGCAAACGTTTCAGCCTACTGGAAGTGGAACTTCTTACCGGCCGCACCCATCAGATCCGGGCTCATCTGGCTTCTATCGGGCATCCTCTGGCCGGAGACGGAAAATATGGACTTAACTCTGTGAACCGTTCCATAGGGCTTACATATCAGGCTCTTTATTCCTATAAGTTGAAATTTACTTTCTCTACGCCGGCCGGAATATTAGAATATCTGAACGGCAAGGAGTTTGAGGCTAAAGAGGTTTGGTTCCTTTCAGAATTTGAACAGTGGAAATAATTTTGAGGAATTTGTCAGACAGATTAGAATCTGCTATTAAAACGCAATCTATAAGAGTTAAAAATTTCTTGAAAGCGAGGAATTCAAATATGCTGACACCAGCCAAAAAAGAATTTATTGAGTTTATGATGAGCGCAGATGTGCTCCGCTTCGGCAGCTTTGTGACCAAAAGCGGCAGGAACACCCCCTATTTTGTCAACACCGGTAATTATAGAACCGGCAGCCAAATCGCCGCTCTTGGGCGCTTTTACGCCTCCTTGGTCAAAGAAACCTGCGGCGGCCAATTCGATGCCATGTTTGGGCCCGCCTATAAGGGCATTCCCCTGGCCACCGCCTGTGCAGCTTCTCTTTCCCGTGATTTTGGCATAGACAGGCCCTATTTCTTTAATCGCAAAGAAGTGAAGGATCACGGAGAAGGCGGCAGCATCGTAGGCTATAAGCCCAAGGATGGCGACAGCATCGTTATCATTGAAGATGTGATTACCGCAGGCACCGCTGTCCGGGAGACCATGCCCATTCTGAAGGGCTGCGCGGCGGTAAACGTTCCCCATATGTTTATTTCCGTAAACCGCTGCGAGGTGGGGCAGACTCCGGGCAAAACCGCTATTATGGAGGTACAGGAGGAATTCGGCATTCAGGTTCATGCCATCGTCACTGTGGAGGATATCCGCGAATATCTGAAGGAACAGAATACCGATCCGGAGATGCTCAAGGCCATGGACGCCTATATGGAGCAGTACTGTGTTTTCGCTTAATTATTCAATAGAAATAACATAGAAGAAAAACAAAGCGCCCTGAGCGGATAAATCCGTTCAGGGCGCTTTTCTGCTATCGAAACAAAATGTTATTTCTCAGATTCTGCAAAAGCTGTCATGACCACCTCACACGCAGAAGCGTTATTTTCGAAGCAGAGCCAATGCGTCCCCGGCAAACTCCTTTTTTACAAACAACTTATAAACTGTGCTGGGAGTAGTGAATCTGTCCCGGGACATAGCCGCAGGCCTGGTCTCCCCTCCGGGCGAAAAACGGGCGCCTGTCTTGATTTTCATCTTGCAGCGAAAGCCCTTTCCTTCCAGCAGGAGCCGCCTCTCTTCCGCTTTTTCATAGTGCAAGGATGAATAGATTTCAATCCACCCAAACATAGTCTTCTCACTTCCTTTTATAGCCTGCTGTAAAAGCTCCGGCTTTTCTCCTCTATACTATACACTCATCTTGCATACCGGAATCTATAAATTTAAACGAAAAATATCCTTAGCGGTTGCACAGCAATTCCTCTGCTTCTTTGGCACGGGCCTCTTTCACCAAAACTTTATAAAGCATATTGGATTGTGCATACCTTCCACGGGATACAACGCTTTCTCCAGAAGAGGGCTGCCCCTCCCGTTCTGTCTGCATCATGCAGGATATCCCTTTATCCTCCAAATAGCGGCGTTTTTCCTCTGCCTTTTCCCTCTGGGGAGATATGTATACCTCTGCCCAACCGATCATGTATCTTCCTCCTCTATACATCTGGTATCCATTTATTTCATTGTGTTTTCCAAAATTCTCTGAAGTTCTATCCAATTTTCAATTTGTATCACGGGGCAATCCAGTCTTCCGACCTCGGAGCTTTCAAGGTATTTTGTATACCACACAGGTTGAATTCCCACCTGAGCTGCCCCGGCTATATCGCAGTTCCAATCGTCGCCGCAGTACCAGACCTTTTCCGGCGGAAGGCCAGGCGGAATATCCTGGGATTCGGCTTGCGAAACACATATTCGCTGCTGGCTATGACAAACGCAAACTCTGTTTCCGGGAAAAAACGGTGAAGCCTCTCCCGAAGGGCATTCCCACTACAGGAAAGATTGCTCACCACCCCAGCACGGATACCTGTATCCTGCAGAAAACGAAGAAATTCCTGTATCCCTGCCGTGGGTTCCACCGGTTCCGCGGCATCCCAGAACACCCGCTCAGTCTCTTCATTGGAGAGCCGCAGCCGGATTCCAAAAGAAGTATACAAATGCTGCTGAAAAAGATGAGTATGCACCTCGATCTGCGCCAGATGCCTTTTTGCAGGGTCTCCTCTTCCCAATTCCCTATTGATGCGGTCCGCTTCCACCTGCACCTCTTCCGCCGAAACATTCTCGGGATTCTTCTCCGCATATTGTAAGACGGCCCGGGTTCCCCGCAGCGTGTCAAAGCCCGTGGAGTGCAATAGAGTCTCACCGTAATCAAATAGCAGCATTTCCGGTCTTTTCATAGTTCAGCCTTCCTCCCGGTTACAGAAAAAGCGCCGTTCCGGCGCTTTTCATCACGAATTCTTATCCACCTGATGGAAGGTTTTCAGATTTCCTGTTTTCATGCTCCGTTTCTGCAGCTCTGCTTCTACTTCTTCCAGAGAAATCCCTTCTTCCACCATCAACACCATCAGATGATAGAGCAGATCGGAAATTTCCAGCACTGTTTCGCTGTTTTCTCCATTTTTAGCAGCGATAATAACCTCGCTGCATTCCTCGCCGCACTTTTTCAGGATCTTATCCAGACCTTTTTCAAATAGATAACAGGTATAAGAACCTTCTCGCCTCTCATCCCGGCGGGATAAGACGGTTTCATACAAATCTTTTAACACATCGTTCATAGGTTCTCTTCCCCTTCTTTTTTAATTTCTCTGAAAAAGCAACTGTGGCTGCCCGTATGACAGGCCGATCCCGTCTGCTCCACCTTAATGAGAATTGTATCCCGGTCGCAGTCTCCATATATCGAAACCACCTTCTGCAGATGGCCGGAAGTAGCTCCCTTGTTCCAAAGCTCCTGGCGGGAACGACTCCAGAACCAGGTGTAACCTGTTTCCAGCGTCTTTTGAAAGGATTCCCGGTTCATATAGGCCAGCATCAACACTTCCCCTGTGCTTTCCTCCTGCACGATGGCCGGCAGAAGAGACGCCTTTTCAAAATATACATCTAAAAAGGAAAAATTCTGCTCCGCTGGCATCATCAGACTTTCCCTCCTGCACAAAGGGCGATAGCCTGCCGCAGATTCAGGTCGCCCGAATAGATGGCTTTTCCGCAGATAGCACCGTAAAGCTGCAGATCTGCAAGGTTGATAATATCCTTCAGGCTGCTGACGCCGCCGCTGGCGATCACATTGCAGGAAACCGCATGGTTCAGCTTATCCAGCATGGTGAAATTAGGCCCAGCGAGCGTGCCATCCCGGGAAATGTCGGTAAAGATGATATACTGCACGCCAATGGCATCCATTCTCTTGCCCAACTCTAGATAATTGACGGAAGAGGTTGTAGTCCACCCTTCAGCCGCCACCATGCCCTCGTTGGCGTCGATACCCACTGCAATTTTCTCCCCGTATTTTTTCACGGCCTCTTCCACCAGCTTGGGGTTGTTGATAGCGGCAGAGCCAAGAATCACACGAGAAACACCTTTTTCCAAGTAAAAATCAATGGTTTCCATTCGGCGGATTCCCCCGCCAATCTCAACTTTCAGATCACAATTTTTCAAAACGTTCAGAATCAACTCTGTATTCACAGGTTCTGTAGCAATGGCACCGTTTAAATCCACCATATGCAGCCACTGAGCGCCCACGCCCTGAAACGCCTGAGCAGTCTTCACCGCATCCTTTGCCACCTTATACGCTGTGCCGTAATCTCCCCGCACAAGGCGGACGCAGCAGCCGTTCATAATATCAATCGCAGGTATAACAATCATAGAAGCACCTGTCCTTTCCCTCGGTGAAAAAACCAACGTCACATTCTATGCCGGTTTTTTCTAAAATACCCCTTTTGTGGAAAGAATTCCTTCTTTTTCCGCCACAGCCAGCCGAAGAGCATGCCCTGCCGCCTTATAGAGAGCTTCCGCCTCATGGTGGCCGTTTCCGCCATATTCCAGCTTCATATGCAGGGTAATTCCCGCATTCATTGCCAACGCACGGAAAAATTCTTCCGTCAGGCAAAGATCATAGCCGCCGCATGCTGCCTGGGAAAATTCCCCCTTAAACACAAGGAAGGGCCTGCCGCTTACATCCACAGAGGCAAAGGCAAGTGTTTCATCCATGGGCACATAGAAGCTCCCGAAGCGGGCAATACCGCTTTTATCTCCCAGCGCCTGGGAGAAAGCTTTGCCCAGAACGATTCCTGTATCTTCCACTGTATGGTGGCCGTCCACAATAAGATCGCCCTCTGCCTTCACCTGCAGCCCAAAGCCGCCGTGGACCGCAAAGGCCGTGAGCATATGATCAAAAAAACCTATACCAGTGGAAATCTCCACCGGGCCTCCCTCCAGAGAAAGGGAAAGGGAAATATCCGTTTCCTTTGTTTTGCGGGTCTGGGTGGATGTTCTCATACTGCCGCCTGCCTTTCTTCCCAATCTCCGGCGATCCTGTTCCTTTCGCACAGGCCGGCGGAAAAGAGTCTTTCCTGCTTCTATTATAACACGTCTTGAAAAGCTTGCAAGAACTGTTTGTTTTCTTCCGGGGTTCCTGCCGTTACACGAAGATACTCCCCCATATAGCGGATGGCGATCCCCCTCTGCAGAAGGGCTTCAAAGATTCTCCTTCCCTCAGGCACCTTCAGAAACACGAAATTTGTGCAAGTGGAGTAGCAACTGAACTTCCCGGGATTTCGCTCTTCCAGCTTTTTCAGGGAAGAATACAGATTTTCCCGGGATTCGAGAATGGAGGAAAGCGCCCTCTGCGCCCACTCTTTTTCCCGAAGGACAACCGCCCCCATGGCCTGGGTGAAAGAATTGATATTATAGGGGGATTTCACTGCCCACAGCGCCCTAGTAAGAGTTGGATTCCCCACCGCAAACCCCAGCCGGAGGGATGCCATTCCCAGAGCCTTGGAGCATGTGCGCAGAATCAGCAGATTATCGTATTCGCACACCTCAGAAAGGAGGCTCTGATCCCAGAAATCCATATAGGCCTCATCCAGGACCACAAGGGCCTCTGTGGAACGAAGAATCTTCCGGACATCCTCCCGAGAAAGGCCCTGCCCCGTTGGATTGCAGGGATTGGAGAAAATCACCATGCGGGCTTTTTCCCGGTTGATGAATTCAATAAAAGCTTCCGGATCCACTGTAAGATCCGCCCCCTTCTGAAAGGAGGCTGTTCTGGCCCCGGAAACGGATGCATAGAAACGATACATGGAAAAATCCGGTTCTGCCGTCACCAAAGTCTCCCCCGGCATAAGAAAGGCATTACAAAGAATGGAGATCAGCTCGTCCGAACCGTCGCCCGGGGTCACCAGAGAAGGATCCACGCCGTAAAAGGCTCCAAAACTCTCGCAGAGCTCCCGGCAAGAGGCATCCGGATATCGGTTCCACGCCACTCGGGAAGCCGCCTCTAAAAGCCGTTTCTGCATTTCTGCCGGAGGCTGCAGGCAGGATTCGTTGGCGTCCAGCCGGATGGAATATTCCCCGTCTATGGGATCATAGGGCACTAGATCCCGGATTTTTTCATTGAGCTGATACATAAGCAATCCCCTTTCTGCCGGCAAAGCGGAACTAGAGCCGGCACTTCAGAAAAATCCCCACCCTTACTCGTGGTCTTCCCTGCGCACCCGGATGGAATTGGCGTGAGCCGTAAGACCTTCTGCCTCCGCCAGACGGATGATATCCTCTTCCGCTGGAATAAGAGCTTCCTTCGTGTAATACAGGAAACTGGACTTCTTCACAAAGGTATCTACGGAGAGGGGCGAGAAGAAACGGGCAGTGCCGCTGGTGGGCAGCACATGGTTGGGGCCGGCGTAATAATCACCCAAAGGCTCCGGCGCGTAATTCCCCAGAAACAGAGAGCCCACATTATCCAGCTTCCCGATATATTCCATCGGATTTTTCACACAGGCCTCCAAATGCTCCGGCGCCAGCTCGTTGGCAAACTCAACCGCTTCTTCCATGGTATCGCAGACGATCATAGCGCCGAACTGGCTCAGGGACTGGCGGATAATATCCTTTCTGGAAAGGGTTTCTATCTGCCGTTCTAATTCTTTTTCCGTTTCCCGGGCCAGATTTTCAGAGGTCGTCACCAAGATGGCCGAAGCCATGGGATCATGCTCCGCCTGGCTCATAAGATCCGCTGCCAGATATTTGGGATCGGCGGATCCATCCGCCAGAACCAGAATTTCACTGGGGCCTGCGATCATATCGATATCCACTGTTCCATAAAGCTGTTTTTTTGCCGTTGCCACATAAATATTGCCGGGACCCACGATTTTATCCACTTTGGGGACGGACTGCGTCCCGTAGGCAAGAGCAGCCACACCATGGGCGCCCCCTACTAGGAAAACTCTGTCCACACCGGCTATGAGGGCCGCAGCCATGATATCGGGGTTTGGCACACCGTTTTTGGCCGGCGTAACCATAATAAGCTCCCCAACGCCGGCGATCTTAGCGGGGATGGCATTCATCAGCACAGAAGAAGGATAGGCCGCCGTACCGCCGGGCACATAGAGGCCTACCTTTGCCAGGCCCCGCACCCGCTGGCCCAAGATCACGCCGTCCTCCCGGGTGGTAAGCCAACTTTGCTGCTTTTGGCGCTCGTGGAAATTCCTTATATTTTTGGCCGCCCGCTCCAATGCCCCCATAAATTCCGGATCACAGGAAGCGGAAAGCTTCTCCATGTCCTTTTTTGTGAGTTCGAAGGGTTCGGGAAAGCCTCCGTCAAATTTTTCTGCATATTCCTTCAGAGCAGCGTCTCCATTCTGCTTCACATTCCGGAGAATTTCCGCAACGGCTCCATCCACTTTCCGGTCGTTTTCACCCACTCGTTCCTTCAGTTTCCGGATACATGCACGGCATACCTCCGCGCCGCCTTTCACTGTTTCTATCAGCATATATAGCCCACCCTTCCTTGATCTCTACACATCTACGCTTACCTGTCCGGCTTTGTACAGCTGCGGACAGCCTCCCGCACGGTTTCAAAGCTTCCTTTTGCAAAACCGTCTTCGCGGTAAATCCCCATAACCATGTGAGAAAAACGCACTAAATACAGAGGCTTCCGGTAGTATATTTTCCGGACATTTTTATACTCCATCGATACCATGCATACACCGTCCTTGCGGATTTCCAGCCTGGTGGGGTAAAAATATATCTGCCGCGGGGCAGTACCATCTTCCGTCATCCGCATCTGCTCATACTTTATCCTGCATGTTCTGCGGAGGACAAACCGCCATAGGAACGCAAACAGAACTCCCAGCAAAAGCAGTATACAGGCCAAAATAATGTATGTGACGTTTATATGATACAAAATTCTTCCATCCGGGAACACTTCTTTGCGAACGATCTTCAGAAGATTACTAAGAAAGAGAGAAAACAGGCAGATATACAGAAGCACCGGTGCTACGCGGAAAAAAGACATTTTCCGCATGAGAAAATACATTCCGCCGGTATACTCATCCTTATTTAGCTTCTTGTCATAGATTGCAATGGGCTCTTCCGCGGGCTGAACCGCATCTGAACTTTTCTGCGAAGAAAAATCGTTCTCACTCATGGCTTTGCGCCCCCTTCAGGCCGTGCGGCTTTTTCCATCTGAGCAGTCAGCTCTTCAATTTCCCGCTTGCGCAGCTTCATGCTGGCCGTATTCACAATAAGGCGGGCGGAAATATCCGCTACGAATTCCTTGACTTCCAGCCCGTTTTCCCGCAGGGTGGAACCGGTCTCCACAATATCCACGATCCCATCAGAAAGACCAAGCAGCGGCGCCAGCTCCACAGAACCCTCGATCTTGATAACCCGCACATCCATAGCCTTGCTCTCAAAGAAAGCCCTTGTCACATTGGGATATTTGGAGGCCACCGTCTTTTCGGAAAATCCCTCGTAAAAATCCTTCCCCTTAGGCCCCGCCAAGGCAAACCGGCATCTGCCGAAGCCCAGATCCAAAACCTCGTAAAAACGGCTTCCGTTTTCCATGATGGTATCTTTGCCCACCACGCCCAGATCGCAGACCCCGTGCTCCACATAGGTGATTACATCCGCAGCTTTGGCCAGCACCACTTCGATGCGATCCCCTACCGGGAGGATGAGCTTTCTCCCTTTGTTGCGAACCGCCGAGCAATCATACCCGATTTTTTCAAAAAGCTCCACGGTATCCTTTTCCAAACGCCCCTTAGTCAGGGCTATCCGCAAAGGCTTCATATGTCCTTCCTCCCTTTCTCCGCCTCATTTGGGCTATTGGAGGGTACATCCTCATAGGAAATGTTTTCCCCTACAAGAGCTATTTTACGGATTCCCCTCTTCACCGCATACTCTTCGCTCTCTCTCAAAGAGGAAAACACGGAATTTTCGCAGGTTCTTCCCTTTTCCGCCAGCTCAGAAGCAAAGAGTAACGCCTTCATTTCATAGCCTTCCCGGCCGAACACCAGCACCTCCGGCGCCTCCAGAGGCATCACACGGCCTTGCTTGAGCATCAGCTTTGCCAGGGCGCTTACCGATATGGAAAAGCCCACTGCCGGCATGGGGGCGTCAAAATTAGCCAGAAGATTGTCATACCGCCCACCCATCAGAATGGCGTCGCCCCAGTTTTCCGCATAGGCACTGAAAACGATACCCGTATAATAATCGTTCCTCTGCACAAGGCTCAGATCCACCATCAAGCGGCTTCCAAGGCCGAGAGCTGCCAAATCCTGATACAGAGAGCGAAGATACTCCAGCATCTCTCTCGCTTCTTCCGTAACGCAGAGGGATTCCGCAGCGGCAAAGACCTCTTCTCCTCCGAAAAGCCGGGGAAGACGTCGCATAGCCGTCACAGGCAAGGAGGGCTCCAGATCGTCCAAAATGGAGTTTAAAGCGGCATAATTCTTGGCTTCGATTACTTCCCGGATAGTCTCTCTTTCTTCAGGGGAAATAGGCAATTGAGAGGCGATAGCCCGAAAGAACCCTGCATGCCCCAATTCCAGCCGGAAATCCGGCACACATTTGGAAAGGGACTCTACCGCCGTAAGAATCGCTTCCAGATCCGCCCGGCGGCCCGAGGCCCCAAGGAGCTCCACACCCGTCTCCATGGATTCATCCCGATGGCCCGTCAGCCCCGGGTGACTCCTGTATACCGCCTGGGTATAGTAAAGCCGGATGGGCTTGGGAAGGTTCTGAAGCCTTGTAGCCGTAAGCCGGGCAATGGGCATGGTGGAATCAGGGCGCAGGACCACCAGCCTGCCGTGGCGGTCCGTGGTCTTATACATAATCTCCGGGCTGATGCCCGAAACCTCCGGATCCATCACATCGTAAAATTCAATTCCAGGGGTAACAACCTCCTGAAATCCTCTTGAGGAAAAAGATTTGGAAAGAATGGCCTCTACCTTTCTGTGAGCCATGCAGTCCTCAAAGAGCAGATCTCCCGTTCCTTCCGGAGTGATTTTATTATATTTTTTCATGGCAATACTCCCAATCATCACAAAACCGCGCCGTAAAACCGGTGCAGTTTTGCTTTAGCATGCTAATAAGATATCACACAAAATAGATTGTGTCAATCCTTTTCTCTGTCAGCCGAACAGCGTCATCTGAGAACTGGCAGGCAAATCCTTCAAAGAGCCCGCAGCCTCCAGTGTTTCAATAACCGCTTTGGATACTTTAGAACGGCCCTGCAGGTCGTCCACCGAAATATATGGCCCGGCAAATTTCGCTTCATACAAACTGTTGGCAGCCGCCTCTCCCACACCGGAAAGGGACATAAAAGGCAACCGGATCTTTCCATCCTCTACCAGATACTTTTTGGCATGGGATTTGTAAATATCCACCGGCAGAATCTGAATCCCTCTGGCCAGCATTTCGTTCACAATCTGGAAGGTGGTATAAGCATCTTCCTCCTTTTTGCTGGCTTCCTTGCCCTTCATGGCGATTTCGCTCATCTTGCGCTTAACGGCATCCCGGCCCTTCATGACCACTGCGCCGTCAAAATCCTCGCCGCGAACAGAAAAATACGCGGCATAATACTCCACCGGCCTGTGGACCTTATACCATCCCAGCCGCAGGGCGGAGATCATATACGCCGCCGCGTGAGCTTTGGGGAACATGTATTTAATCTTTAGGCAGGAATTGATATACCACTCCGGCACGCCGTGCTCCCGCATGGCGGCCTTATGTTCATCCGTCAGAAGGACGGGAGCTTTTCCTTTACGGGTGATCTCCATGATCTTAAAGGCCATTTTGGGCTCCAGGCCCTTTAGCAGCAGATAGGTCATGATGCTGTCTCGCGTTCCGATCACTTCTGAAATGGTACAGGTTTTACTCTTGATCAGATCCTGAGCATTCCCCAGCCACACGTCCGTGCCGTGAGAGAGGCCGGAAATCTGCAGAAGGTCGGAAAAGGTCTTGGGCTGAGAATCCAGAAGCATCTGCCGCACAAAAGGCGTGCCCAGCTCCGGCAGAGTAAAGGTTCCTGTCTGAGAATCAATTTCCTCAGAAGTAACCCCCAACGCTTCTGTGGAATGGAACAGGGACATAACCTCCGGATCGCTCATGGAAACCTTCATCACGGGGATACCGGTGTATTCCTCTAAATAATGGTAAATGGTGGGAACATCGTGGCCCAGTTCATCCAGCTTGCAGATGGTGTCGTGGATAGAATGGAAGTCGAAATGCGTGGTGATATTATCGCTGCTCTGGTCATCTGCCGGATGCTGCACCGGGCAGAATTCATAGATTTCATGCCCCTTGGGAACGACCACCATGCCTCCAGGATGCTGGCCCGTTGTGCGCTTGATACCGGTGCAGCCCATCGCCAGGCGGAGTTCTTCCGCCCTGTGGTAGGTCATGCCTTTCTCTTCCTGGTATTTCTTCACGAAGCCGATAGCCGTTTTATCGGCCACAGTGGCGATGGTGCCGGCCTTGAACACGTGATCCTTACCGAAAAGCGTCTCCGTATACCGATGGGACTCGCTCTGGTATTCACCGGAAAAGTTCAAGTCAATATCCGGCGTTTTATCTCCCTCAAACCCAAGGAAGGTTTCAAAGGGGATGTTATGGCCGTCCCTGGTGTAGGGAGTGCCGCATTTAGGGCAAATTTTAGGCGGCAGATCAAAACCGGATCCATAGCTGCCGTCTGTAATGAATTCGCTGTGTTTACATTCGGGGCACACATAATGAGGCATCAAGGGATTTACTTCCGAAATGCCCGACATGCTGGCCACAAAGGAAGAACCAACGGAACCGCGGGACCCCACCAGATAGCCGTGATCCTCTGAATTGGCCACCAGCTTCTGGGCCGTCATATACAAAACGGAAAAACCGTATTTATTGATGGAGCCCAGCTCTCTTTCCAGGCGGCTTTTCACGATCTCGGGCAGAGGCTCGCCATAGACCTCTTTAGCCCGCTTCCAGCAAATGCTGTTGAGCTGCTCCTCCGCGCCGTCGATAAAGGGTGGGAAGGTCCCCTCAGGAATGGGGCGTATCTCCTCCGTCATATCTGCAATCAGGTTGGAATTTGTAACAACCACCTCATAAGCTTTCTCCTTGCCCAGATAGGCAAATTCCTCCAGCATTTCGTCCGTTGTTCTGAAATAGAGAGGCGCTTGCTGGTCCGCATCGGAAAAGCCCTGCCCTGCCATAAGGATCTTCCGGTAATCGGCGTCCTTGGGGTCCATAAAATGCACATCGCAGGTGGCCACCACAGGCTTATGGAGAGTTTCTCCCAGCTTGACCACGGTGCGATTGAAGTCACGAAGCTTCTCCTCATCGGGAACGGTGCCGTCCCGCACCATGAACTGGTTGTTTCCCAGAGGTTGAATTTCCAGATAATCATAGAATTTGGCGATCTCGCAGAGCTCTTCCCAGGGCTGGCCGTTGACAATTGCCCGGAAAAGCTCACCTGCTTCACAGGCGCTTCCCAGAATGAGGCCCTCCCGATATTGAATCAGCTCGCTTTTAGGGATTCTGGGCTTTTTGAAGAAATACTGCAGATGGGCCTTTGAGATCAGCTTATACAAATTTTTGAGCCCCGTCAGGTTTTTCACCAGTATGATCTGATGATAGGGCTTCATTTTTTTCGGATCCCCGCCTGCAAGGCAACGATTGATATCCTCTGCCATAACGGCGCCTGCATCTTCTTTCAGGCGCTGCACCAATGCCAGGAAAATCTTGCCCAGAACAGCGGCGTCATCGCAGGCCCTGTGATGGTTAAAGGGATCCAGCTTCAAATATTTTGCCACTGTATCCAACTTGAAGTTTTTAATATCCTTCAGAAGGGATCGGCACATGGGGATAGAATCGATATACGGCATACGGAATTCTCTCCCGCAGCGGCTGCAGGCCGTCCGGATAAAGGAGGTATCAAAATCCGCGTTATGGGCGATGAGCACAGCGTCTTCCCCGCAGAAGCGGAAGAATTCCTCCAGAGCTTCTTCTTCAGAGGGAGCGTCCTTTACCATTTCGTCCGTAATGCCGGTCAGTTGGGTGATTTTAGGCGGGATGGGCCTTTGCGGGTTTACAAAGGTATCGAAGCTTTCCACCACTTCGCCGCCCCGCAGACGCACAGCACCAATTTCCGTGATTCGGTCGGTCTCGTGGCTCAGACCTGTGGTTTCGATATCGAAAGCGATGAATTCATCATCCAACCTTTTCTTTGTCTCTCCCTTGAGGGCGGGCACCATATCGTTGATAAAATAGGACTCCACACCGTAAATCACCTTGATGGGGTTCCCTTTGCTCTTGGCTTTTTCCGCAGCGTTCATAGCGTCCGGATAAGCCTGGGCAACGCCATGGTCTGTGATTGCCACAGCCTTATGGCCCCACTTGGCCGCCCGGGCGATCAGATCCCCCGCGGAAGTGACGCCGTCCATGGCGGACATGGCCGTATGCAGATGGAGCTCTACCCGCTTTTCCTGGGCTGTATCCATCACCTCTGTCTGCTTTACCGTGGAAATGGCCCTGGGGCGCAGAACAATTTCATGGTCGTATTTATCGTATTCCACATCCCCACGCACGATAACGGAGGTTCCCTTAGAAAGGCTGTCCAATGCACGGCACTCGTTGATATTCTGCAAGATCTTCAACGTGATAGATCCCGTATAATCTGTTATATTGATAGAGTAAATCTTCCGGCTGCCATCCCTTGTAACCTTCTGTTCAGCAGAAAAAATCTCACCCCATATCATGGTGCTGCCGATATCGGGTGTGATCCTAGAGATGGGCGTCAGGCGGATCTTCCCCATTCTGCCCATGATCTCCGAAGCTGTTTCCGGCAGGATGGAAGGCATAAGTGTATCCCCCCGGCGGATATTGATTACAGAGGCCACTTTTTTCGGCGCCCGCCGTTCCTCCGCCCGGGCCATGGTGCTTTCATACTGGCTTAGATCCTCTTCCACAGCCGCTCTCCGGAGCTTTTCCTGGGTGTTTTTCTGCTTTTCTATGTAAGCGGGGCTGTCGGCCTCCACAGTGAGGACTCCGTCAAAATCCAGAGAAACCTGCAGCCCGAATTGCTCCCGTATAAGCTTGGTGATCAACACATCAATCTTTCTGGCACGGATCAGTTCCACACCGCCATGGCTAAGGGTGACGATCAGCTTTCCATCTTCCATACGCGCGGAAGATCCGTTAAAGGTACCGTTGATACCGGCGCCTCTCGCTTTGAGTTCCGCAATCAGTTCCGGAAAGCATTCCGCGGAAAAGCACTCCGGAGGGAAATCCGCCAGAATCTGCGCACGGCTCAGTCGCAAGGCTTTGCAGGCCTCAAGAGCCTTTTCCGCCTGGGTGATCTTTTCTCTCTCTACCGGAGAGAGAAAAGCAACTTTCACAGTGATCTGCCTGTTTTCGTTGTCGATCTCCAATGAACGAAGCGTCCCCTCCCCAACCTTCTCCGGCAGGGTATCGCCCAGATAGGGACCAAAGAATTCACGAAAGCTTTTCATATCTCATTCCTTTTATCTCAAAAACGGCCTGTACTCTTTCTGAGCACAGAGCCGGCACATACAAGACGCATACAGTACTCTCTTTTATCAGACCTATCAGAGCTTTTCAATTTCCTTCATAAGCTCGTCCACAAGCTTTTCCTCCGGAACTTTCCGAAGAATTTCCCCCTTGCGGAACAAAAGCCCTTCGCCCCGGCCTCCTGCCAAGCCTATATCCGCCTCCCGGGCTTCCCCAGGGCCGTTTACCACGCATCCCATCACAGCAACCTTGATGGGTTTCCGGCAGGAACGAAGCCTTTCCTCCACTTCTCCAGCTATGCGGATCAGGTCGATCCTCGTCCGCCCGCAGGTTGGGCAGGAAACAAGCTCGGGCCCTTCCCGCAGGCCCAACGCCCGCAGAATATCGATGCCGGCTCTGACTTCCTGCACGGGATCCGCCGTAAGGGATACCCGAATCGTATCCCCGATGCCTCTCTGAAGCAAGGATCCGATACCGATAGAGGATTTGATCAGCCCCATCCGCTCCGTTCCAGCCTCTGTAACGCCCAGATGAAGGGGATATTCACAACGGGTGGAGCAGAGCTCATAAGCGCGGATCATACTTGCCACAGAAGAGGATTTGATAGAAATTACAATATCCTCAAAATCAAACTTTTCTAAAAGCGACACATGGTAAAGGGCGCTTTCCACAAGAGCTTCCGGCGTGGGAGAGCCGTATTTTGCCAAAATCTCCCGCTCCACAGAGCCGGAATTCACTCCAATGCGGATGGGAATTCCCCTCGTCCGGCAACAATCTGCAACGGCTTTGACTCTATCCTCAGAGCCAATATTGCCGGGATTGATACGGATCTTGTCCACACCGGCGGCAACGGCCTCCAGAGCCAGGCGGTAATCAAAATGAATATCCGCCACCAACGGAATGCCCACTGCTTCCTTAATGGCGGGAATCAGACGCACAGCTTCCATATCAGGAATGGCGGCCCGGATAATATCGCATCCTGCCGCCTCCAATGCTCTCGCCTGCCGGACGCTGCCCTCCACATCGGTGGAGGGCACATTCAGCATGGACTGAACCGAGATTGGCGCGCCTCCCCCAATGGGAAGGCCGCCTGCTACCACCTGCCGGCTCATCCTCCTATCCCCTTTCCCGTAAACAGACGCAGAATATCGCTGAAGGTGATAACCACCATAAAGACCATAAGGAGGGCAAAACCCGCCGCATGCACCCAGCCTTCATATTTGGGGTTAACGGGTTTCCTGCGGATCCCTTCAATCACAAGGAACACCAGACGGCCACCGTCCAGCGCCGGAAGAGGGAGTAAGTTTACTATACCCAGATTCACAGTGATGATCATCATCATATAGAGGATGTAATTGATGGCATCCCCGAAACCGCTTTCCAGACCGGTACTTGCCGCCTGCCCGATAGCACTGGCAATCCCCACGGGGCCGGCCACGTCGTTAAGTCCAAATTTCCCCGTCACCAGGCCAGCTAGGCTATACCACACCAAGCGGACAGTGGAAACCGTATCCTCCGCAGATTTCGTGAGAATCGTCCCCAGATTCTTATCCAGCGCAGCCACCTTGAAATCAAGGCGGACAATCTTCTGTCCGTCCACATCTTGGGTATTCATAGCCACATCGTTGAGCAGGATCTTCTGACCTTGGCGATCCAACTCAATATCCACAGAAGTAGGATCCGCCGTCGAAAGAGCAAACAACAAATCCCGATCTGTGTTCACCGTATAGCCATCGATCTTTGTGAAACGGTCGCCCAGCTCCGCACCGGCAGATTGCAGCGGCGACTGTTCGTCAAACCAGGCAATGGTGGTGGAAGCCAGAGTCTCTGTCTGAGCCGTGAGGATCACCATCAGGATAAACCCCAGAAGAATATTCATAATAGCGCCCATGGCCACTACCAGAATACGCTTCCATACAGGCCGATTGTTGAAGGCTCGCTCATCCTCACTTTCTTCGTCCTCTCCCTCCATGGCGCAATAGCCCCCGATAGGTAAAAGACGCAGAGAGTATTTCGTTTCCTTCTTGCCGAATTGCAGAAGCTTGGGCCCCATGCCGATAGAAAATTCATTAACTCGGATCCCTGAAAGCTTTGCCGTGAAGAAATGACCGAACTCATGGATAAAAATAATAAACCCAAATAAAAGAACCGCGATTATGATCAAAAGAACCTGTGTAATTAGGATCACCCCACATCAGAATCTTTACCGGAGGCTCCGAGAGGAATACCGCCGAATATGTATATGCGGATTATACCGAAAGCCTTAGCCGCACATCGGTTATAGTATAGCACAACCGGAACGTCCACGGTGAGAGAAGTTGTAAATTCCCTGTGAATTCTTTTACACTATATCCCCCAAGCCGCGCAAAAAAACGTAATTTTACACTCTGGATTCCACAAACCTGCGTGCGGCACAGTCAGCCTCCAATATAGATTCCAGAGAAACCTCCGGCCCGCTGCAGGAAAGGCTTTCCATAGCTTCCCACACAAGTTCCCCGATTCTCAGGAAAGGAATCTTCTCCTGTAGGAACAGAGCTACCGCAGCCTCGTTTGCCCCGTTTATAACAGCTGTGCTAAGCCCACCCCGGGAAAGAGCTTCCTTTGCCGCCAGAAGGCAGGGGAAACTTTCCCAATCCGGCTCAAAAAAGGTCAGTTTTCCTATTTCCTGCAAACGCAAACGCTTTACAGGAGAAGGCATTCTTTCCGGATAGGTAATAGCATATTGGATGGGAATACGCATATCCGGCACCCCAAGCTGGGCAATCACCGAATAATCCTCAAATTCAATCATAGAATGGATAATGCTTTCCCTATGGATGACTACATCAATTCTTTCCTGAGGCATACGGAATAGCCACGAAGCTTCTATTATCTCCAGCCCTTTATTCATCATAGAGGCAGAATCCACCGTGATTTTAGCTCCCATATCCCAGTTGGGATGGTTCAACGCATCCTGAACGGTTACATGCTCCAGCTCTTTTCGGGATTTACCGAAAAAAGGTCCGCCGGAAGCTGTCAGAATAATCCGGCTCACCGCCTTATCGGAGGGTGCACCTTGCAGGCATTGAAACACCGCAGAGTGCTCACTATCCACCGGGAGGATAGAAACGCCTGCAGTCTTAGCGCGCTCCATTACAAGGGCTCCTCCCGCCACAAGCGTTTCCTTATTAGAAAGGGCGATATCCTTCCCCGCCTCAATAGCTGCTAAAGTAGGTTCAAGCCCCACCATCCCTACCACAGAATTGCAGACAAGATCGGCTTCCGCCAAAGAGGCCGCCTCGCAGAGGCCTTCCATTCCCTCCGTTATTCGTATATCCATATCCGAAACAGCAACACGAAGCTGCCGGGCAGCTTCGTGGTCAAAAACAGCTGCCAGCTTTGGTTTGAATGCACGGATCTGCTTTTCCAAAAGCACGATATTCCGGTTTGCCGCCAATGCGCAAACAGAAAGCCCCAACCTACGGGCCACATCCAAGGTCTGTGTCCCAATAGAACCAGTGGAGCCTAAAACAGAAAGATTGTGTTTCATTATAGATTCCCCATTTTTGAGAAGAAACCGCCGGAAGAATCCGGCAGTTTCTCAAAATTTCCTTTTATGCAGATGTACGAAGCTTTCTTCACTGCAGTATATGACCTGTGCCGTTGCTTATAGAACAATGGGAAGAAATGCTGTGAGAAAAGCCACAAAGGGCGCCACAAAGATCACGCTGTCGAAACGATCGAGCATACCTCCATGGCCCGGGATAAGCTCGCTGAAATCCTTGATGTGGCAACTTCTTTTAATAAGTGAAAAGCTCAGATCCCCGATTACGGAAAGCCCGGCACTCACAAAACCGAGAAGAGCCAAGACGCCGTAATCCACGGAAACCGTAAAATGATAGGACGCCTCGAACAGGAAACCGAACAGCAGCATAGCAAGGATATCCACCACAAAGCCGCCAACAAGACCTTCTATCGTCTTTTTAGGGCTGATATTGGGGCACAGCTTATGTTTTCCCAAAAGGCTTCCCACCGCGAAGGCACCTACATCGGCGGCCCAAGCAGAACAGATCGCTATAATTACATAAAACATGCCGTGGTCCCCACCCTGGCTGCGAACCTGGATCAGAGCTGTAAGCGCCGTGGGGATCATTAAGCCCATGCTGTAGATCACGCCGGCTTCCCGAAAGGTAACCGAGTCATGATAACAGATCAAGGATGTAAAAATCAGGAACGTATAAATATAATACGCGATCTGCTGAGCAATCCCTATCGGAAGGAAGGGAAACACAGCCGCAAAAAGCAGTGTGGGCAACAGAAGCACCAGCTTCTGAGAAAGCCCCAGCGCATGGACGATTTCATATACGGAAAGCGCCGATATAACCGCCACCACGATCACCAACGCCAAAGGAAAGATGGTGTTGAACACGACAACGGCGATCATCAGCAGCACCAGCACACAGGCTGAGATCATTCTCGATTTCAATCAGATTCCCCCAAACCGCCTGCTTCGTTTGGCGTATTCCCGCAGGGCGAAATTCAAATCTTCCGGCGTAAAATCCGGCCAGAGAATATCCATAATCACATATTCGGAATAAGCGGATTGCCAAAGCAGGAAATTGCTGATCCGGTTTTCTCCGCTGGGGCGAATAATCAGATCTGGATCCGGCTGGCCCGCCGTATACAGCTCATTGGAAAAGCTGTCTTCATCGATATCTTCCGGCCGCAGCTCTCCTGCCTGCACCTTTTGTGCCAACTTCCGGGCGGCCATGAGAATCTCTGGCCTCCCCCCGTAATTCATGGCAATATTGAGAACCATCCCCGTCCTGTGTTTGCACACCTCCCAGGTAGTGGCTATCAATTCCTGCAGTTTTTTGGGGAATGCAGATGTATCCCCTATAAAACGCACCTGGATGTCGTCGTCTGCAAAATCCCGGATGGCTTCCTCCAAATATTCCTGAAACAACCGTATAAGAGCATTTACCTCTACAGCAGGCCGAGCCCAATTTTCTGTGGAAAAGGCATACACTGTCAGATATCGGATGCCGATATCACTGCAGTAACGGGCAATCCTGCGAAAATTTTTTGCCCCCTCCGTGTGGCCCGCTGTCCGCGGAAGTCCCTTCTTCTTGGCCCATCGCCCGTTTCCATCCATAATAATACCGATATGCTCCGGCAGGACAGCTGGAAGATTTATCTCCATTTTTTAGATCTCCATAATTTCTTTCTGTTTTTTCTCCTGCATGGAGTCGATCTCCTTGCAATACTTGTCTGTCAGATCCTGCGTCTTTTTCTCAGCCTGTTTCAGGTCATCCTCTGTCAGATCCCCGCTCTTCTTTTTGGCCTTCAGCTTATCCATAGCCTCCCGGCGGATATTGCGGATAGCAACCTTGCTTTCTTCTGCCATCTTGCTGATATCCTTAGCAAGCTCTTTTCTGCGGTCTTCCGTAAGGGGAGGGAACGTCATGCGGATGATCTTTCCGTCACTCTGGGGGTTGATGCCGATATCAGAGGTCTGGATAGCTTTCTCAATAGCACGGCAGACAGATGTATCCCATGGCTGAATAGTCAGAATGCGAGCCTCTGCCACAGAAACAGCCGCAAGCTGATTGATTGCCGTGGGGGCGCCGTAATAATCCACCATAACCTTATCAAGAACAGCGGGATTAGCACGGCCGGCACGGATTGCTGCATAGTCGTTCTGCAACACTCCGATGGTCTTTTTCATATGCTGTTCCGCATTTGTGAGAATCTCTTTCATTTTACTCTTCCTCCTTAACTACAGTACCGATGGGCTCACCGGAAACTGCTTTTACAATATTATTCGGATCTTCCAGGCTGAAGACCAAAATAGGCAGTTTATTATCCCTGCAAAGGGATGCGGCCGTTCCGTCCATTACCTGCAGATTCTGGCTGAGAACCTCCGTGAAGGTAAGGGTTTCATATTTTTTAGCTTCCGGGTTCTTTTTGGGGTCGCAGTCATATACGCCATCCACCATTGTGGCTTTCATCATAATATCGGCGTCAATCTCCGCTGCCCGCAACGCTGCAGCTGTATCCGTAGAGAAGAAAGGATTGCCCGTGCCACAGCCAAAGACCACCACACGGCCCTTTTCCAGATGCCGCACGGCTCGATTACGAATATAAGGCTCGGCGATTTCCTGCATAGCGATGGCCGTCTGCACTCTCACAGACACACCCAGCTGCTCAAGCGCATCTGCCACACCCAAAGCATTGATAGTGGTTGCCAGCATTCCCATGTGATCCGCCCTTGTGCGATCCATCTTTCCGCTGCTGCGGCCTCTCCAGAAATTGCCGCCACCAACTACAATGGCTACCTGCGCCCCCATATCCACACATTCTTTTATAGGCTCACAGATTTTCAAAACCGTGTCAAAATCAATTCCATGGCCCAGATGGCCTGCAAGCGATTCCCCGCTCAGCTTCAGGAGAACCCTTTTATATTTTGGCTGCAATATGAACACCCCTGTTTTCTCTTCCCGGTCTTATCTCTCCCGGAAAACATATTTTCGTATTCTATTTTACAATAGGAGGCAAATAATGTAAAGAGGTATTGCCGTTTCCCCGGCAATTTGCCACACGAAACACTCTGTGTTCTATCTGGAGCAGATCTTCTCAAAAACTCCGCTATATCACTCCTTTAGTATAGCCAATAGCAAGGCAGATATTTCCATGGCAGGAAACGGTTTCCCTAAAGATTCCTGCTGAAAAACTACCCTTTCACCTCTGTTCCTTTCTTCTTCCTTCCCGCCGGAGGATTCTCACAATATCAGATCGTATACAGTTTTCTCCATGCACGCAAGCATTTCCGGGCAACTGAATTTTCCCTCTGGCATAACAATCGGAATAAAAAGTTTTTACACAAACTAAAAACCACACGTTAAACGTGTGGTTTAAAAGAGTTATAGAAAAAAGGAGAAAATAAAAATCCCTTTTGCTATAATTGTAAGAATTTATTTATCCCTTCTATTGCAAATCAATCGTCTGTTCCATAAAATCGCACAGTTTTTCAGTGGCATAGGGATTTACACAGCATCTTTGAGCTGATGCCATACTATAAAAAGAACTTCCTTGCCGCAATGTGTGCACCGCTGAGAGCAACTCCTTCTCTGGATTGCCAACAAAGACGCTCATACCATGTTCCACAAAATAATCCGCATTTTGCTGTTCACAGCCGGGAATGGGCGAAATGTGAATTAAAGGGATACCGCAAGCCGCTGCTTCAGTGGAGGATAGGCCGCCGGGCTTGGTGATAAATAAATCACAGGCTTTCATATAGTCAGCCATCTGGGGAGTACTCTCCATCACTTGGATTTGTGCATGACACGCATATTTTCTATTGAGTCTTCTGTAAAGATTTCGATTTTTTCCACACAGAATCAGCAGATGGCAATCTTTATTTTCCCGCAGAAACCGTTCTAAAACCATTACGGTCTCTGCCATTTGACCGGCGCCGATGCTACCGCCGGAAAGCAGAATGTACTTTTCGCCACTCAGGAGGCCAAGCCGTGCGCGAGCTTCATCTTTTCCATACTTCGCCGTAAAATCCCTTCCCACAGGAATACCATATGGCAGGATCTTTTCTATTGGTATCCCCTTTGAAGAGAATTCTCCTGACAAATCAGGAGCAGGTACAACGTAATAGTCACAATCGGTTTCCTCCATGAAAGGGATACAGGTATAGTCTGTGGCAACCAGAACCGTTTTGGGGAGCGCCATGCTGTTTTTCAGGTGAGCCAGAATATGGGCCGGAAACATGTGGGTCATGATAATGCAATCGTAGTGATGTTCATCGAGATACTGCTGCATGGCAGCGGCAACCTTCCCGTTTGCCCAGTATACGGGGGAGTGTATCGAAAACTTCCGATAGGATTCCCCCATAGAGTAGAACCATCCGAACACTTTTGGAGAACGCTGAACCAGCTTGATATACAGATTGCCGACATGATCTGCTGTGTTCTTCCCCACAAGTTGGTAAGGATCCATAAACGTAACGGTATGGCCCCGGTTTTTCAATTCGTCAGCTACGGCTTTTCCTGCCATGTTGTGGCCGCCGCCTGTTCCACAAGATAAAATCAATGCTTCCATGCTATCCCCACTTTATACGCTTCTTTTCTTTCAGGGCTATATAAAAATCTGCATATCACCAAAGCAGCCACCAATGTAAACCCCAGAGATACCGCCGAATCCGGAACAAGCAGTACCATGCCGATAACAGAAACCAAATAAGTAAAAAAGGTTCTATGATAATTTGGAGTAATCCGCACAATCAGAGAGAAAAACAGGAAGACAAAGGCTAGAATCAACAAGGGCCGGACTTCCGGCAGCAACCCAAGGAGACATCCAAAAGAAACGGCGATACCCTTGCCCCCGCGAAACTTATGAAAGGCCGGAAGAATATGACCGAACACCGGAGCCGCCAGAACGAATGCCAGCCCCATATCAGCAGCTCGCATATTTCCACAGCGGTAAAGAAATACTGGAAGAAACCCCTTCAGCAGATCGCCGCACAACGTTAGCGTTCCACATAAAAAGCCACCGTATTGGAAAGCGTTGAAGGTACCGGGATTTTTATCGTAGCTCTCCGCCGTCACATCCCGTTTGCAGCAGAGCCGGCCAAAATATCGGGCAAACAGCAGGCTTCCAGAAAAGTAGCCCGCTCCCACAAATAATAATGTTCTATACATCTGCACCCCACCTTTCCTCCTGATTCTTTTTCGCTTCTAAAAGAAACTAAGCCAAAAAAGACAGCTAAGATTGTTAGTAAAACAAAACAGAAATCTAGAAAATCAGCAACAATAGAAGAGAGAGCGGCAGTACTGGCTCCGATCAGTGTGGCCGGTATTTACCTTCCCATATAGGGATAGCAGCAGTAACCGCAATCATTACACAGATGCGAAATATGTAGTCCAGCCGTATAATCTTCATGTGCATAAAACGCACAGAATCTAGGCTGCTTATTCTCTCGCACTGCACGACCACATAGTCGCCGAAACTTACGCCGCAACCCGCTCTAGAAGCATGCGCGTTTTGGCACACACAACTTCACTATCCGTCAAGTCCACATCCTATACGGATTCGCACTTTCTGTAAAGAGTTGTAAGTTCTTGAGTTTCGTCACCGTTATTGGGCAGAATAATCATCCAAACACACATATGTACACAGCGACGGTGGCAGAACTCGCGACGCTTTAAACTTCGGCCTACAACGCTTTTTATACAGCCAATAACACCATGGCGGCCAAAAAATGCAATCCCATCGATGATGATTTTAGTAAGCAGCTATTCTCCGTCAATTCAATGGTAAAGGAGACCGGCAAGAAATAGGTTCTTCGTTCTTTCTTATCCATGCCGATCTCCCTTCCATCAACAGACAAAAGCTACCTTTAATGCTGATGTTTAATCAAGCCAAAAGCCTTGGAAATTTCCATCGCCAGCAGGGGAACCAGGATAAGGCCCAGGCCCAACAGATACAGTTCCCAAGGAAGAATGACAAGCCCAAAAGCGATCCCCACCGGGGTGAAGAGAACCAGACACACCAGTAATAAGGAAGCCAAGCAGGCCCAGTTCAGCTTGTGATTGGAGAACGGTCCGATTTTGAAAAGGGAGTGATCCGAACGCATATTGAACGCCTGCATCACTTGGGACAGGGACAGGACCATAAAGGCCATAGTCTGCCCGCCGGCCGGCGTTCCGGTAACGTTTTCACCGACGACAAAGCCAATCAGAGTGAGAATAGCGAACATCAATCCCTGAAGCACTACTCGCAGTCCCAAGCCGTGGGTAAAAATACCCTCGTCTTTCGGTTTCGGTTTGCGATCCATAACGTCGGCTTCCACGGCCTCCATTCCCAGCGCGATAGCGGGCAGAGAGTCGGTCACCAGGTTGATCCAGAGAAGCTGCATGGAAAGCAGCGGCGTCTTATGCCACAGCAGCATAGCGGCGAATACCGTGATAACTTCACCAATGTTAGTCCCCAGCAGGAATCCTACTACCTTGCGAATGTTGGCGTAGATGCCCCGGCCTTCCCGGACAGCGTCTACAATGGTGGCGAAATTGTCATCGGTCAGAGTCATATCTGCTGCGCCCTTGGCCACATCCGTGCCGGTGATACCCATAGCGCAGCCGATGTCGGCAGCCTTTAGCGCGGGAGCATCATTCACACCGTCGCCGGTCATGGAAACCACCTGGCCTTTTCGTTGCCAGGCTTTGACAATGCGAATCTTATTTTCCGGCGATACGCGGGCGTAAACCGAGATGTTTTCCACTTCTTGATCCAGCTGATCGTCGGTCATAGCGTCCAGCTCTGCCCCGGTAATGGCACGGTCGTTTGGCTGCAGGATACCAAGCTCCTTAGCAATGGCTGAAGCGGTCACCACATGGTCGCCAGTAATCATCACCGGCTTAATGTCCGCCTTGCGGCAGGTGGCTACAGCGACTTTTGCCTCTGGACGAGGCGGATCGATCATGCCGACCAATCCCATCAAGGTCAGCCCGTTTTCCAATTCCTCCGAAGTAGGATTTGCTGGTACTTTCTCAATTTCTTTATATCCCACAGCAAGTACCCGCAAGGCATCTTTACTCATCTGATCATTGATTTGCTTAGCAGCTTCAATATTGCCTTTCACACAGCGGGAAGCCATCATATCGAAGGCGCCTTTGACGATCACAACATTTTTACCATCTATATTGTTGACTGAGGTCATCAGCTTGCGATCAGAGTCGAAGGGAATTTCCGCCAGCCGGGGGTAAGAAGTTTTCAGCTGTTCCTGCTCCATGCCATTTTTGTGGGCGGCAACAATAATCGAGGTTTCAGTGGGATCTCCGATGTGCTGTTCTTTGCCGTCCTCCCCGAACACCACCGAACCGTCGCAGCATAGGGTGCCGTAACAAAGCAGTTGCTTAGCTGCTTCAGAATTCTGATTGCTCACATCCTCCAGCTTATCGGAACCATCCAGCCACACCTTGGTGAGAGTCATGCGGTTCTGTGTCAAAGTGCCGGTTTTATCCGAACAGATAACCGATGCACTGCCCAGAGTTTCCACCGCAGGAAGGCGGCGAATTAAAGCATTTTTCTTTACCATCCGTTGCACGCCTATGGCAAGAACGATAGTGACGATAGCAGGAAGGCCCTCCGGGATAGCGGACACCGCCAGGGAAACGGCGGTCATAAAGATTTCCAGCACGTCGATGCCGTTTATAAGCCCCACAACAAAAATAATTGCACAGGCGATCAAAGCTACGATACCCAAATATTTACCCAGCTGAGCTAATTTTTTCTGCAAAGGCGTCTGGGTTTCGCTTTCACCTTCCAAAAGCCCGGCAATCTTTCCCATTTCTGTGTTCATACCAGTGCCGGTGACAACTGCGGTGGCGGTGCCATAGGTAACGCTGCACCCAGAGAACACCATATTGCTCCGGTCTCCGATTCCAGCCTTTTCTTCTACGACCGCATCCGCATCCTTTTCAGAAGGCACGGATTCACCGGTCAAAGCTGATTCCTCACTTTTCAGGCTGACGCTTTTGAGTAGCCGGGCATCTGCCGGGATAAAGTCCCCTGCTTCCAGATGGATAATGTCACCGGGCACCAGCTGGGATGCATCGATAACCTTTTCTTCCCCATCCCGCAGGACTCTGGCGTGCGGCGCCGACATATTTTTCAGAGCGTCCAGCGCCTTTTCCGCCTTACTTTCCTGCACCATTCCCATAATTGCATTGAGCACCACAATGAGCAGAATCAGGACTGGCTCAAAGAATTCCATGGGGTCGCCTTCCACGCAGGCTATGACAAAGGAAACTACGGCAGCAATCAGCAGGATGATAATCATGACATCCTTGAATTGCTCCAAAAACCTCTGTAGATTGGTCTTTTTCTTCTTTTCCTTTAGTTTGTTGGGGCCATATCTGCTTTGCAGCTCTGCCACCTGCCCCGATGACAATCCCTTTTCCGCTGAAGTGGAAAAACTTTTCAATAGTTCCTGTTTCGATTGACTGTGTGCTGACAACGATAATTCCTCCTGTTATTCAAATAGCATCAAATTGACTATGAGAAGATTATAGCAGAGTTTATAAAAAATTTCATTGGACAAAAAAGAGAGATGTTACAATTTTGCCCGCTTATCGAAAAGTGTTACTTTTTTGGACACTCAGGCAGATTTGTCCCAAAAGCAATCGGAAGAAACACAAGATATTTTGTTGATTTATTCTAGTTTTTATGATATATATTAATCAAATAACTATTTGTAGGAGGTGGGCTTTCTGGCGGATTCCAACATCACAAAACGAGCGTTGGCTGCTGCGTTAAAAGAGCTGATGGAGGCAAAGCCTTTCTCCAAAATCAGTGTGAGCGATATATGCGAAGCCTGCGACATGAACCGCAAAAGTTTTTATTATCACTTTCAGGATAAGTATGACCTGGTAAATTGGATTTATTATACAGAATGTGTGACGGCTCTGAAAGAAAAGGGCTATCATACCGGCTGGGAGTTGCTGGACGATTTGTGCGCTTATTTTTATGATAACCGCAGCTTCTACCGTAAAACCTTGACGGTGGAAGGTCAAAACTCATTTACCGAATATTTTAGAGATATTGTAGTAACCATCGTCACAGCAGATATGGAAGAAATCTTCGGACGTGATGACGATCTTCCATTTTACGTAGACTTTTATACCGATGCTCTCCTTTGCGCCATCAAACGCTGGCTGCTTGAAAAAGACTATATGCCTTCAGAGGAATTTGTCCGCTTAATAAAAAATTGTCTGGTACGTACATCTGATTCTATTCTTCAAGAATTTAATACAGAACAGGCTCATGAATAAGCGGCAATACATAAAGATTATTTAAGAGGGGCCATCTCCATCGGTGAGATGGCCCTTTTGCTTATATTCTCTCCTCTCAGCAAAACGGACTTATGATAAAGTAGAAAACTATCAATAAACAAGCAGAGGTTTGAAAAATCCTCATACTGTCGAGGTGCATCGTGTTACAGAAAGGGAAAAAACATAAGAGGCTTATTCTCATAGCCATACTGCTCCTAATTGCGATAATAACGGGCTGGATAGTATGGAGCAATGTTTCCATACAAACAAGCCGGTTTATCATAGAGTCTGATGACTTGCCCGCTGAATTTGACGGTTTTTCCATTGCGCATATTTCCGATCTGCATAATGCGGAATTTGGAAAAGACAATGAAAAGCTGATTTCAATCCTGCGGGAAGAAAATCCGAATATCATCGCCCTTACGGGAGATTTGATCGATTCGAACCATACGAATATAGAGATTGCCTTGTCCTTTGTCCGGCAGGCGGTGGAAATCGCCCCCTGCTATTATGTTACAGGGAATCACGAGGCCTGGATCGGTTCCCAGTATGATGAAATGAAAGCAGCACTAGAAAAGATGGGTGTCGTTGTGCTGGAAGATGAGGCTGTCAAATTGGAATACGGCGGCGCATCCATTCAGCTGATCGGATTAAACGATCCTGCTTTTGCGGAACGAGAAGCTTTTTTGGCGAAGAGCATTTTGGAAACCAAGCTCTCCCAGGTGAATATAGAAGACGGTTATACCGTCCTTCTGTCACACAGACCGGAGCA